>JALOTY010000002.1 GCA_025457665.1 Akkermansiaceae bacterium
CCTGATGATTTTCCCCATCGATGGGTCCGGCTCTCCAGCCGACAAAAGTCCCCGGACCTTGGCTCACCCCCGATCAAGGTCCGGGGACTTGTTTTTTCCTGATCTGGGTGGGGCGAAATTGCCTCAATGATTGAAGTAGAACTCCTTTGAGTTCAGCAGCGCCCAGAAGATGTCATCGAGGGTTTCGCGGAGTTGCTTGGGGTCTTTCGCGGCGGTGATGACCGGATCGAGATCGCCCTTTTCCTTGGCCGTCGGTTCGCGGCCGAGGGTCCGCAGGAAAAGATGTCGGATGATGTCCGCCGGGGCCTGTTTCTTTTCGAGCAGGGAACTGACGACCTGGGAACGGAGGATGCGCTGGTGGGTTGCATCGCCATTGAGGAGGTGCAGGGCTTGCGAGAGGTTCGGCTCCATCTTCACCTCGCAGGAGCACACCGTGGCCCGGGTGGCCCGGCCGAAGGTGGTGAGGAAATAGTCGGTGGTATTGCCATCGGCGATCTGCACGGCCGATGATCCGAGCGGCAGGCCTTTGAACTTGTTCGGCGTTTCGGTGACCTGCGAAATGCAATCTAACAGCACCTCCGCCCGCAGGCGGCGGACATGGGCGCGGGAGAAATGGGTGCGGTCTTCGGCATTCGTTTCATTGGGCTGGCTGGAGAGCTGATAGGTGCGGGAATTGCAGATCAGCCGGACGAGTTGACGGAGATCGTATTTCGATTTGATGAACTCCGCCGCCAGTGCATCGAGCAGTTCGGGATTGCTGGGGGGATTGGAGATGCGGACGTCATCGACGGGATGGGTGATGCCGATGCCGAAGAAGTGGGCCCAGGTGATGTTGGCGACGTTCCGCGCGAACCAGGGATTTTCCGGCGAGGAAAGCCAATCGGCCATGGCTTCGCGGCGCGAGCGGCCCTTGAAATCATCGGGCGTGGCGGTGCCGAGGAAGCGGGGTTTGGCGTTCTGCTTGGTCACCGGGTGTTGCACCTCGCCGCCGCCATCGAAGACCACGCGCTCCCGCGGGTCTTCGGCGGGTTTGCGTTTCACCTGCGCGAAGAAGGAGGCAAAGCCATAGTAGTCGTCCATGGTCCAGCGGTCGAAGGGATGATTGTGGCACTGGGCGCACTGGATGCGCGTGCCCATGAAGACTTGTGCGACATTCTCAGTGAGCTTCAGCACGTCCTGCTCGATCTGGAAGAAGTTTGTGGGCGGGTTGTCGAAGGTCCCGCCTTCCGCCGCGAGAAGTTCGCGGATGACTTCATTGAAGGGCGTATTGGCGGCGATGCGATCGCGCAACCAGCCGTAGTATCCGAGGGCAGCCTTGTAGGACACCTGGTTGGGGCCTTGGTTGAAAGTGCGGATCTGCAAGAGTTCCGCCCATTTCATCACCCAGATTTCGGTGAACTCCTTGCGGGAAATCAGATCATCGATGAGCTTCACGCGTTTGTCCGGGGCCGTATCGGCGAGGAAGCGTTCGCGATCCTCGATGGTGGGAAGTCGGCCGATGATATCCACGAAGACCCGACGGATGAAAACCTCGTCCGAGCAGAGTTCGGAGGGAATGATGCGGAGCTTGTGAAGCTTCTCGTGAACGTGGGTGTCGATTTCGTTGAAGGCGGGAATTTGCGGACGTTGGTAGTCGAGATCTTTCGGAATGACGATGGCCTGGGCGCCTTCGGTGAAGGTGTGGAAACGGGCGAGAAGGAAGGCTTCACCGCGGTTTTTTGAGACGGAAATGCCGTTGAGATGGCCGATGGCGACCGAGTTGTCATTCGATGTCGAATAGGACGAAAGGGTGGAGACATCGCGATCCGTGCCATCCGAATACGTGGCGCGAACGGTGAGAGGGATTTCGAGGTCCGGGCCTTTCATGACCATCTGCGGGGGCTCGACGGTGATGCCGGTGGGCTGGGGGATTTCGCCGGCATCGTATTCCGCACCCGCGCGGATCCAGGCGAGGAGGGTCTGGTAGTTCGCGCTGTCTTTTTCGAACAGCTTTCCTCCCGTGTGGGGAACCGTGCCCACGGCTTTCGTCAAGAGGAGGGATTCTTCGGGCAGGGCGAGATTGATGCGGCGTCCCGGGGCTTCGCGGGTCAGGCGGAAATGGTCGCCTTGGGGATCGAAGCCATAGAGCGTGAGATGGAAGCCGTCCTGACCGCGGGCCGATCCATGGCAGGAGCCGGTATTGCAGCCGGCCGAGGTCAGCACGGGCATGACATCGAGCTGGAAGGAAATCGGACGGGGCTTGGTGGCATCTTTCACGGCAACCTGCACCTCCGTGCTCAGGCCGCGGTATTCGATTTTCAAGGTGGTGCTGCCATCCTTGAGCGGGCGAAGTGTGGAATCGGAAAGGGAGGCGAGGGAGGGATCCGCCAGAGTTAGCTTTGCCTGACGTGTGATGTCATGAGTGGCGGCATCCTTGAAGCGGGCGATGATGACCACGCGGTGGAAGTCCGCCGCACTTTCGAGCGTCACTTGGCGCGGGTAGGCATCGAGGCCCTCGATCTCAGGGTCGGGCGCGGCATCCGCTTCAGGCAGGGCGGTTTTCGGACGCGGCGAAAGTGTGATTCCTTCCGGCCATGGGGCACCGTCGGAAATCCATTGCCGCAGAGCATCGATTTCCTCGGTGGAAAGAGGTCCGCCTTTGGGCGGCATCAGTTCGTCGTCATCCTCATCCAGGCAGACCCGCTGGAGCAGGAGGGATTCCTCGGGTTTTCCCTTCTCGATCGCAGCTCCGGAGTCGCCGCCTTCGATGAATCGGGGCAGGGTGGTGAGGAGCAGGCCACCTTTCGTTTTCTCCGGGCAGTGGCAGGAAAGGCAATGGGTTTCGAGAACGACCCGGGCGCGGGCGAAGCTGCCTGGCGAGGCGTCTTCCGCGGCCGGGCAGGACAGCGGGAGGGACAGCAGGGCAAGGAAGGTTCGCGGGCGCATCATGACCCGGACATACGGAGGGAAATCGGGAACTATTTCGAGTCATTTTCCGCGTCTCTCACGAGAGCCGGTCGCGGAAGTCTTCATAAGTGAATTCCCGGATCGTTTCGAGCGTTCCGTCTTCATGTTGCAGGACGATGTCCGGATGCGGCACGCCGTTGAAAGTGGTGGTCTTGACCATGGTGTAGTGGGCCATGTCATCGAAGACCAGCAGGTCACCGGGAGCCAGCGGGCGGGGAAAGGCGTAGTCGCCAATGACGTCTCCGGCGAGACAGGTGGGCCCGCCGAGGCGGTAAAGGTGCTCGCCGGATTCGGCGGCGGGGTGATAGGACTCAGCCTCAATCACCACTGCGGGACCGCTGGGATTGGCGTTGTCCGCTTCCACCAGATAGACGTCCGGTCGATACGGCATTTCCAGGACGTCCGGCATGTGGGCGGTACCCGAGACATCGAGGATGGCGAGGCGGTGTCCGGCGGATTCGAAGACATCGATGACCCGCGCGCGCAAAACCCCGGTGTGGATGGCGACGGCTTCACCTGGCTCCAGCCAGACCTCGACGCCGTATCGCTCCCGGGTTTCACGGACGAGGCGCACCAGGCGATCGCGGTCGTAGAATGGTTTGGTGATCCAGTGGCCGCCACCCATATTGAGGTAGGTGAACTGCGGTGAACCTAGTAGATGGCCGAAGCGTTGATGAACCGCATCGAGGGTGCTTTCGAGGTCATCGGAATTCTGCTCGCAGAGGGTATGGAAATGCAGTCCGCTGAGCCCGCTGAGATCCACGCCTTCCAACTGATCCGCAGTGATGCCCAGCCGCGATCCGGCGACGCAGGGGTCGTAGAGGGGCGTGGAGCCGGTGGAGTGCTGGGGGTTGATGCGGAGTCCGCAATGGAGTTCCCCGGATTGGTAGCGGGGATGGGCCATGACCTTCTCGCGGAAGCGGAACCACTGGGTGAGGGAATTGAAATCGAGATGTTTCCTCTTCCTGATAAGCCGGAGAGTAAGTGACCACGGCCTTGCCGAAATGCTCCTGTGCCAGTCTTGCCTCCCAAAGTCCCGAGGCGCAGCAGCCGTCGAGATCCTCGCGAATGAAGGGAAAGGCTTTCCAGCAGGAAAAACCCTTGAGTGCGAGAACGAGATGGCATCCCGCGGCGTGCCGGACATCCCGGAGGATGGCGGTATTGCGACGGAGGGCGGCGATGGAGATGAGGTAGCTGGCCACGCGGGGGATTTAACCGGGATTGATCGGAAATGGAGGACAATGTTGAGGAAAGTTCCGATGTTATCATTTTCATCGACTTCATCCCCCGGCCACAGAGGCTCAGGGAGGATCCGGGTGGGTGGGCTGGCCTGCCGATCCGGTGCCTTTTGTGAAGCTTGATGCGATGAACTCAAACAAGGTGACAATCCTCGGCCCCGGTGCGGTGGGCATGGTCCTGGCCTACACGCTGATGCTGCGGCGGGTGGCGCGGGAGATCGTGCTGGTGGGCAGGGACCGGGTGAAGGCGGAGGGTGAGGCTCTCGATTTGATGCATGGACAGGCTTTTCTCCAAGTGCCGGTGAAAGTCAGGGCCGGGGATCTTGCCGATGCGGCTGGGAGCGAGGTGGTGGTGGTGTGTGCTTCGGTAAGGACGCCCGCGGATATGAAAAGTCGCAACGAACTCGCGACGGGCAATGCCAACCTGATGAGGGAATTGTTGCCGCCGCTGGCCAGCATCGCGCCCGACGCCAAGGTCGTGATGGTCAGCAATCCGGTGGACGCGTTGACCTGGCTGGCGCTGGAGTTGACCGGATTTCCGCCGACTCGGGTGATGGGAACGGGGACGCTGGTGGATTCCATCCGTTTCCGCGAACTGCTTTCCCAGGAGACCGCCGTGCATCCGGATGATTTGCGGGCCTACATCCTCGGCGAGCATGGCGAACATCAATTTCCGGCGATGAGTGTGGCGCAGGCGGGGGGAGAAAGGATCGAGGACAATCCCGAACGCCGGGCTTTGTGCGAACGGGCGAAGGGATTGGGGGTCGAGGTCTTTCGGAAAAAGGGCAATACCTGCTATGCGATCGGTCTCGCGGCTGCCTATGTGGTCGAGTCCATCCTCATGGACGAGCGCCGGACCATGCCGTTGAGTGTGAGGATCGATGGCTATCTGGACGAAAACGAAGTCTGCCTGAGCCTGCCGGTGGTGGTGGGCAAAAATGGCATCGAGCGGGTTCTTCAGCCGGCCTTGAATGAGGTGGAAATGGCGGCATTCCACCGCGCGGCGCAGGCCGTGAGAATGGTGATTCGCGGGCTGTGAACGGATGTCTCAGGCGAAGCGGTCGTGATCGCTGATCGCATCCATCTTTGCTTCAAATTCATGGTGGCTGCGCTCCATGGATTCGATTTCGGACTCGATGATCGCGCGCTGTTCTTCGGTGAACAGGAATTCAGACGGCAGGGCTTCACCGCAAACGCCGCATTTTTCGGATCGGCGGCTGTAAACGACCGCATCGCAGGCTGGACAGTTCATGGCTGGGTGGGTGTTGGAGGGGCAGGATAGGCTTTCTCCCAATCGATTCCAAGGCGGAAACTTCGGCGTGGCTTGTGATTTTCTCCGCCGCTGTGATCATGGAGATTCCTGCGATGCGCGGCTTGTGAAAAGGCGGGGGAATGGGTAGAAGGCGGACATGAAATTGATTCGATTTGGCGAAGCAGGGCGTGAGGAACCGGGTGTGATCCTTGAGGATGGCCGTCGGGTGGATGCCAGCGGTCAGTTCAACGACTACGATGAAGCCTTTTTCGCCATGGGCGGAATGGAGGCTTTGGAGGCCTGGGTGGCGGATGGGTGCCCGGATGGGGATCTCATCCCGGCCGATGTCCGTGTGGGGCCGCCGGTGGACCGTCCATCCAAGATCGTTTGTGTGGGGAAGAACTATCTCGATCACGCCAAGGAATTCGGTGAAGGCATCCCGACCGAGCCGGTGCTTTTCATGAAGGCGAGCACGGCATGGAGCGGGCCTACGGACGATGTCATCCGACCGGTGGATTCACGGCATCTCGACTACGAGGTGGAGCTGGCGGTGGTCATCGGCAGAACGGTCTCCAGCCGCATCACCGAGGCGGAGGCCTTGGGCTGCGTGGCGGGGTATTCGGTCTTCTGCGACTACTCGGAGCGGGTCTATCAGAAGGAAATGGGAGGTCAGTGGATGAAGGGCAAGAGCTGTGACAGCTTTGCTCCCATGGGCCCGTGGCTCACGCCTGCATCGGCCGTGCCGGACCCGCAGGCCTTGCGGCTGTGGTGCAAGGTGAATGGCGAGACGCGTCAGAACGGTTGGACAGGCGACATGATGTTCGGTGTGGCCTTCATCATTTCCTACATCAGCCGCTTCATGAGCCTGCTTCCCGGCGATGTCATTGCCACGGGGACTCCGGCGGGCGTGGCCATGGGGATGAAGCCGCCGCGCTATCTGGAGCCGGGAGATTTGGTGGAATGCGGGATCGACGGACTCGGGGAAATCCGTCAGAGAGTCGTGCAGTCATGAGTGCACCTTCCGTTTCCCGCCTGTTGCTTGCCCCCGCTGTGGCCACCCTGGCCCTAATCCTTTCTTCCTGTGGTGGCGGTGGTGCCGCAGCCTGGGATCGGGAGGTGGGAAATCGGAACATGGCCTTGCAGCCCGCCAGTTCACTGGCCGCGGCGAGCGTGCCCATCCTGCGTGCTCCGGGTCTGGACGCGAAATGGGGAGCGCCGCAGATGGATGTGGCGGCCGATGGTTCCTATCGGCTTTCCTACAAGGACCCTTCGCGTCCCTTTGAGCGACTGGTGATTTATGGTTCGCCGAAACCCATGCCGGTCCTCACCGATCCGCCGCTGGTGAGTTATGAGGATTTGGTGAATGATGAGTTGACCGGTTTGACCCGCCCGCAGGCTTGGGAGACCACGGTGATCCTGGGTCGCAGCGTGCGCTGGTTCAAAGAGGCGGATGGTGGGGGAGCCGATGGCGATTATTGGTCAACGGAAGGTTTCTCCGCCACGGCTGCAGATGGGCGCAGTGGGAACTATCGATTGGTGATCGAAAGCATCACCAAGGCCGCGCCGGCGAGGTTCCGCGAGGTGGGTTGGTGAAATCAGGGAGGCGGCTGGAATTGCGCCTGCCAGTGTTCGATGCGCTCACGGATGCGTTTTTCCATGCCGTGGTCGGTGGGTGTGTAATATCTTCGTCCTTCCGGCAGATAAGCCTGCGGGACATATCCGCCCTCGTAGTCGTGGGCGTAGAGATATCGCAACTGCTCATCGGTGGCGCCGCTGCCGGCGGCGAGTTTTTTCCGGGTGCGGGTGCGCAGATGCTCGGGCACGGCAAGAGTCCGGCCTTTTTCGATGTCCTGCATCGCGAGGCCCAAAGCGGCGTAGGCGCTGTTCGATTTCGGCGCGGTGGCGAGATAAACGGTGGCATGGGCGAGGGGAATTCGCCCTTCCGGCATGCCGATGAATTCAAAGGCCTGCTGCGCGGCGATGGCGACGCGCAAGGCATTGGAATCCGCCAAACCGATGTCTTCGCTGGCGGAAATCACCAGGCGGCGGGCGATGAATCTGGGGTCCTCGCCAGCGTGTAGCATCTTCGCCAGCCAATAGAGTGCGGCATCGGGATCGGAGCCGCGGATGGATTTGATGAAGGCGGATGCGGTATCGTAGTGAGCATCGCCATCGGCATCGTAAGCGATGGCTTTTTTCTGAATGCTTTCCTCGGCGACTTCGAGCGTGAGGTGAATGCGGCCATCGTCGCCGGGAGGTGTGGTCAGGACAGCGAGTTCGAGAGCGGTCAGGGCTTTGCGGACATCGCCATCCGACATTTCGGCAAGATGGCGGAGGGCTTCGGGAGCTGGGAGAACCTCGAGATGGCCGAGCCCGCGTCCGCTTTCCGCGAGGGCTCGTTCGAGGACGGGGATCAGGTCGTCCGTGGAAACTGACTCGAGCTGGAAGATCTGCGAGCGGGAGACCAGCGGGGAATTGACGTAGAAGTAGGGGTTGTGGGTGGTGGCACCGATGAAGCGGACCGTGCCGCGTTCGATGTGAGGCAGAAGGACGTCCTGTTGGGCTTTGTTGAAACGATGGATCTCATCGATGAACAGGATGGTCGATTGCCCGCGCAGGTCGCGCATGGTGCGGGCTTGGTCG
The DNA here is from genome assembly GCA_025457665.1 of Akkermansiaceae bacterium. Classification (GTDB taxonomy): domain Bacteria; phylum Verrucomicrobiota; class Verrucomicrobiia; order Verrucomicrobiales; family Akkermansiaceae; genus Haloferula. The sequence continues at coordinate 8,080 of JALOTY010000002.1, forward strand.
ATCTTGGCGCGGATTTCCGCGACGTTGGATTCGACGCCATTGAGCGACTCGAAGCGTGAGCCGGTGCTGCGGGCGATCACCGAGGCGAGGGTGGTTTTCCCGGTGCCGGGTGGGCCGTAGAAGATGAGCGAGGTGAAACGATCCGACTCGATGGCGCGTCGGAGGAGTTTTCCCTGAGCGAGAATGTGATGTTGGCCGGCGATTTCATCGAGATTCCGGGGACGCATGCGCGCGGCCAGAGGGGCACCGGAATCGGGTTCCGGGAGGCGGGGGGAATCGGAAGTGCTGGCGAAGAGGTCGGCCACGGGCGGGATTGAAGATTGGGGATTGCCGCTTGACGATTTCCGAATTGGAATTTCGTCCATGCAGACATTGAAGGTCCTTTTGGAGGCCAACCAGCACTGGGCGGCCGCGCGCGTGGCGGAGGATCCGGAGTTTTTCAGTCGCCTGGCCAATCAGCAGTCGCCGGAATACCTGTGGATCGGTTGTTCGGACAGCCGTGTGCCCGCCAACCAGATCACCGGGCTGGATCCCGGCGAGGTCTTCGTGCACCGCAACGTGGCGAATGTGGTGGTGGAGACGGATTTCAACCTGCTCTCCGTGCTCCAATTCGCGGTGGATGTGCTCAAGGTGAAGCACGTGATCGTCTGCGGTCACTACGGTTGCGGGGGGGTCAAGGCGGCTTTGGAAAACCAGCGCCATGGGATCATCGACAACTGGCTGCGCCACATCCGCAACATCGCCAGGCGCAGCGAGGATGAGCTTTCCGCAATGAGTCATGCCCAGGCCGTGGACCGGCTCTGTGAGTTGAACGTCATCGCCAACGCCGAAAACGTCGCACGGACGACGGTCGTGGAAGATGCCTGGGAACGGGGCCAGGATCTCGCGATTCACAGTTGGATCTACCGGCTTGATACCGGGATCATTTCCCCTCTCGCCCACTCGGTCCGCGGACCTCAGTGAGGAGGCGGGATGTGGGTGAAAGCGGGGTGGCGTCGGGAACTGCGGTGTTTTAACTCCCGTTCAGATCGAACGAAGGAGTTTGACGGTCTCGGTCAATTTGGCTTCGGGTCGGGTGGCGGTGAGGCGGGGGAAACGTTTGCCTTCGAGAAGGATGTAGTCGCCATTGCGATGGATCATGAGGCGTTGACCTTGGATTTCTACCGAGGCGGCTCCGCAACGCGCGGCGATGAGGCGGATGCGGGTGAGGGTGAGGAGATGTTTCACCGGAGGAGGCAGTTGGCCGAACCGATCCGTCCAACGGCGGGCCAGGGCATCGAGTTCGCTTTCATCACGCACCTCGGCGATTTCGCGGTGGGAGGCGACGCGGAGTTGGGTGTCATCGAGCCAAGCGGCGGGAAGATAAGCGGGAAGCTGGTCGGGCGAGGGGGATTTCAGCCAGGCCGATTCGCGGTGAACGAGGAAGTCCGCCTTGAATGAGGAGTCGTTGCGGTGGATGGCCTGTTTGCCATGGAGACGGTCGATCGACTGACGGAGGAGCTGGCAGTAAAGATCGAACCCGATGGCCGCGATCTGGCCGGATTGTTTTGTGCCTAACAGATTTCCTGCGCCGCGGATTTCCAGGTCGCGCATGGCGATGCGGAAACCGGAACCGAGGGCGGTGTATTGCTTGATCGCATGGATGCGTTTGCGGGCATCACCGGCGGTGACGGCATCGCGCGGCAGGAGGAGGATGGCGTAGGCCTGCTCGCCTGCGCGACCGACACGGCCGCGGAGCTGATAGAGATCGGCGAGGCCGAAACGGTCGGCGCGGTCGATGAGGATGGTGTTGGCATTCGGGATATCGATGCCTGTTTCAATGATGGTGGTGGCGAGCAGGATGTCGGCTTCGTGCTGGACGAAGCGGCGCATGACGATCTCAAGCTCGTCCTTTTCCATCTGCCCGTGGCCGACGAGGATGCGGGCTTCGGGGACAAGTTCGGTGAGGCGTTTGCGGACGACCTCAATGGATTTCACGCGGTTGTGCAGGAAGAAAACCTGGCCGCCACGGGCGAGTTCACGACGGATGGCATCGCGGATGATGCGCTCGTCATAGGGCGTCACGGAGGTGTGGACGGGGACGCGATTCGGCGGTGGGGTGTCGATGGTGGACATGTCGCGCGCGCCCATGAGAGCCATGTAGAGCGTGCGCGGGATGGGTGTGGCGGAGAGCGTGAGGACGTCGATCTGGCGGAACATTTCCTTGAAACGTTCCTTGTGTTTGACGCCGAAGCGTTGCTCTTCATCGATGATCGCAAGACCGAGATCCTTGAACGCGATGTCTTCGGAAAGAAGTCGGTGGGTGCCGATGATGATATCGACCGATCCCTCGGCGAGAGCTTCGATGGTGGCTCTGGACTCCGCGGCGGTGCGGAAGCGGTTGAGGAGGTCGATGCGGATGGGGTAGTCCGACATCCTCTCGCGGAAAGTGCGCCAGTGTTGTTCGGCGAGGACGGTGGTGGGGCAGAGGAGGGCGACCTGTTTTCCGCCGGTGACAGCCTTGAAGGCGGCGCGGATGGCGACTTCGGTTTTGCCAAAGCCAACATCTCCGCAGACCAGGCGGTCCATGGGTTTGGGCGATTCCATGTCGCGCTTTGCCTGATCGATCGCGCGGAGTTGATCGGGGGTTTCGGTGAAATGGAAGGATTGTTCGAACTCCCACATCCAGCGCGAGTCGGGCGGATGGGCGAAACCTTGTCCGAGTTGTCGCTCGGCTTGGAGTCGGAGCAGTCGGGCGGCGTAATCGAGGATGGATTCTTCCGCCTGACGACGCACGTTCTTCCATGCGGTGCCACCGAGTTTCGACAACTCCGGATCGCGCCCGCCGAGGCCGACGTAGCGGCCGATGAGGTGGGATTGATCGATGGGCACGGCGAGGGTGGCACCATCGCGATATTCAATCACCAGTTGCTCCGCATCCTCGGGGTCCTGGCGGATGCCGGTGAAGCGGCCGATGCCATACTCCGAATGCACGACGAGGTCGCCTTCCTGGATTTCCTCAAGGGAGGCGCGTGCTGCCACCGCCCGGGTCTGGTTTTCGCGGCGGGGGGTGATCGAACGATAGCGGCCGAAAAGTTCGGATGAGGAAATGATGGCGATCTTTGCGGCAGGAACGGTGAAGGATTCCATCAACTCACCGATCAATGGCACGAAGCGGTCTTCCGTGCCGGCGGGAAGAAGTTCGATGAAACGGGTGAATTCCCCCTGATTTCCGAAGACAATCGCCGTGTGCCACGACTCCGCATGCCAATCGGCAAGCTGGCGCAGGAACCTTTCGCGGCGATTTTCCTCCAGGATGAAGTCCCCGGCTTCGAAGCGCCCGAAGGGATGCGCGAAACAGGCGGTGGAGAAATCTTCCTCACCGTGATGGCCGATGGCGCCGGCGGTGATGATGACATCGGCGGCAGGGGCATCCGAGTCATCGACAAGAGCGATCACCAAATCCCCGGGGCGGCGGTAGGCGCCCACCCGGGAATCGATTTCCGGATCACTGAGGGCAAACTCCACATTGCCGAGCTTTCGGGTGGAGATCTGGGAATCGACGTCGAACTCGCGGATGGATTCGATTTCGGTATCGAAAAACTCGACGCGCAGCGGGCACGGATGGTGCCAGGGGAAAAGGTCGAGGATGCCACCGCGGACGGCGAGTTGTCCGCGACCCTGAACGAGCGGCACGCGTTCGAATCCTTCGGCGCAAAGGCGGGTGACAAGATCGGCCGGGTCAAGCCGGGTCTGGGTTTCCAGACGGAGACGACGCGAGCCGAGGGCATCGGGTGAAGGCGCGGGCTGCTCAAAGACCGCGGTGCCGGCGATGACGACGGCCTGCTTGGAGCGGTGAAGCCAGTCGAGCGTGTCGATTCGCGCTGCCTCGCTTTCGGGATCGGCGCTCTCGTCGTCGAGCAAGGCCACAGGCGGCTCGGGCAGGATGCGGGTCCGGATGTTCCAGAGCCGGAGTTCCGCGGCGAGGCGGTCCCGGGATTTGGGTGAGGGATCGAGGAGCCAGACCCGCTCGAAAGGTTGGCGGAGAATGAGGGCGACGAGCCAGGCGCGCGCGGCGGGCTCGGCATGATCGAACACGACTGTCCCTTGACCGGGCCGGATGGCGGCGAGGCGTTGGGCGAAATCGGCTTGGCTGGCGGCGGGGAGCAGCCAGGGATCGGGCTCCATGCGGGGCACGGCCAAGGAGAAAGCGGAAATGGAGCGCCGCGGGAATCATGAAAAAGCCACCGGGGTGGATTTTCACCCTTGGACGCGGTTGCCCGGACTTGCCGCTTTTCCTTTGACGGGCTTGTGATACGAATTCACCGAAATGCGCTGGTTGATCCCTCTCCCACCCTTGGCCCTTGCTTTGGTCGTCATGTCACAATGCACGCAACTGGGGCCGCCAACCGGGTATTCCGACACCATTGTTCCCGTTTGGGGAAATCGACCGACGACGATGCAGCCGGTTTCATCCGTGGGCGGCGGCGTGGAAGGTCTGCGGCGGTCGGCGAACCTGAAGATCGACCTCGTCCCCAAGGGAACCCACGGACGGAAAGTCGTGAGGCCGATGACGCCGCGCTACATCACCATCCACTCGACCCAGAATTTCAGTGCCGATGCCTACCGCCATTCCCTTGCTCTGAAGCGTGGCGCCTTGCGGGCGACCAAGCGGCCGGGGGGAAACCGGATCGGCTATCTGATCTGGCATTTCACCATTGATGATCGCGTGGCCATCCAACACATGCCGACCAACGAGCAAGGCGAGCATGCCGACTTCGACGGACCGGGAAACCGCTACTCCATCGGCATCGAAATGTGTGAACATCGCGGCAGCGATCTGCGGACGACGATCGACCGAACGGCGCGGCTCACCGCCTATCTCATGCACACCAAGAGCATCCCGCTTTCCAATGTGGTGCCTCACCAGCATTGGCCCCGTCGCGGTCTGAGCGATCCGCACAAGAACTGCCCTCATTTCCTCCTCGATAACGGTCGGCCCGGGAAAAAATGGCGGGCTTTCCTCGCTCTGGTGAAGCAGTATTACGATGCCGCCGGGCAGTCGAACCTCGCCGCAAACGGATGAATCCCGGATTTGGCAGTCCCGACAACGACAAGGTCTGGTTGGACCCCGACATCTACTATGTTTGCCGTCGATGCACCGCCTGCTGCCGCTGGCCGGGGGATGTGCGTTTGGGGGAGGAGGAGATTCCCCGGATCGCCGCCTATCTGGCGATGACCGAGGAGGATTTCATTCAATGCTTCACCCGGCTGCGGACTGATCGCAAAGGCTTGTCGCTGCTGGAAAAAGAGAATCATGAATGCGTGATGCTCGAAAACGGCGGTTGCCGGATCCATGAGGTCAAGCCGTCGCAATGTGCGGGATTTCCGAATCGATGGAATTTCGAAGGCTGGAGGAATGTCTGTGAGGCGGTGCCGGTTCCGATGGCGGAAGCGCTGGCCAAGGGGCTGGTTCAGAAACAAGGGAGCAAAGAATCATGAAACGAATGATGCACGGAATTTTGGTGATGATGATGGCCGTATGCGGGTCCTCCTGTGTGGCGCTCAAGGGGGAAAAGCACACTTATCTCCAGGGAGGAGCCATGAAAGTGGCTGGCGCGGAGGTGACCTTGGGATTTCGGCCTGAGGGGACGCGGAGTGGGTCGGTCATGGTCACCGCGATGGTCGTGGGCGGCGGGATGGCAACCTTTGACGGACCTTTCCGTTGGCGGGTGGAAGCGGTGGGCGATGAAGGAAAACATGAACTGCTCGTGGTTCACCGCATCCGCACCCGGACGGCCAAGACCGGGCGGGATGAATGGTTTCCCGAGTCGGAGTTGGGACGTTCCGCGCCCTTTCGCCGACACCCGGAGCAAGCCGGAAAAGTCCGGGCGAGATATGCCATTCCCGGCCTGCTGAAAGTGATGCCGGAAACCGATGGCAGGCTCGATGTCTGGGTGGACATGAGTCTCAAGGTGAAAAATCGATGGCAGCGCCAGACGGTGCGTTTCAAGCTCGACCCGGGAGTGAAATCCCAAAATGAATTCCTCTTTCTCCCGGTGGAAGTGGCTCGCAGCATCGGCAAGCCACTCGATGAACAACCCGACCCCATGTGGGAATGAAAGCATCTCCTTTCGCTTTTCTGGGGATGATCCCATGGTTGGCATCCTGCGCGGAATTGACCGGGGATCAGGGCGCGGTGGTGATCCGCGATGGCGCCCTGCGCGAGGCCAGCGGTGTGGCGCTATCACCGGCAAATCCGGATTTTCTCTGGATGATCAATGACAGCGGATTTCCAGCGCAGTTGCACCTGATCGATCGCCAAGGTCGTGCCCGCGGGACCATGAAGGTCGATGGTGCGGAAAACCGCGACTGGGAGGAACTGGCCACATGGCAACATGGAGGGCGTTCCTGGCTTCTCATCGGAGATATCGGTGACAATGCCGCGCAGCGCAGTCAATTGACGATCTATCTGCTGGAAGAGCCGGAGTTGCCCGAGGGGGAAGGGAAAGTTGCGGGGAAGGCGATGATTTCGAGGGAACTCATCGTGACTTATCCCGATGGCCCGCGAGATTGTGAGTCGATGGCGGTTCAGGGTGATGATCTTTATCTTCTCACCAAACGCGACCCCGTGCCGCGGCTTTATCGCATGTCCCTCACGGGGGATGGCGGGGTCATGACCTATCTCGGTGAAGCGACGCGACCCGAAGCTCCCGCGGGTGCTCCCATCCGGCCATTTGGGAATCAGCCGACTTCGATGGATTTTTCCCCCGATGGCATAAAGGCCGCCGTGCTCACTTATCGGGGAGTCTTTCTCATCGAAAGAAAGCCTGCCCAATCCTGGGCGGAGGCCTTTGCATCGCCGATGAAATGGCTGGGTCCCCACCATCTTTTTCAGGCCGAAGCCGTGGCATTCGTGAATGGCGGGCAATCCGTCATCGTCACCACCGAAGGCACGAACTCGCCCATGATTTCGATCCCCCTTCCAGAATAGAGAAATCACTCCGGGCAAGTCAAAAGAATGCCGGCTTGAGAAAAATCCATGGAATATCGGTCTGAATCCATGGCAATGAGGGCCCTGATCTTTCAACTTGCGGGTCGCCTCTCGTTCATTGGCGGTGATCCACGGAGATCCCTGATCTGATGTTTCCAGGGGTAGAGAATTCGTGGCTGAATCGCATGGGAATCGGGGATCAAATCGGTTGTTCAAATCATGAACTATTCGAAAGAGATACCGAGATTGAAATCGTAAATAACAAGTGACTGCTCCCTTTAAATCTCTCGCCATCCGCTTTCGATTTCTTGCCCCTGGAGGAGGCAAGTCAGGGGCGGGGCACGGTTTGGGTTTTTCCGTGCTCCGCCTCATTTTCTTCAATCGCCTGAGACGACTCTTCCGGTGTTCGTTTGCGATGCTTGCGCTGTTGGCGACATCGATTGCGCCTGTATCGGGGGAAGAGAGACACGCAGCCGGCATGGCGGACTTCCTCTCGAAGAAGTATGGGTTCTTCGTCCACTACGTATGGGCTGGCGGCGGTGGCCTGACTCTGGATCGGGAGGGTCGGGCTCCTGAGAGTTTCGATGCTCTTGCCGATGCTTTTGATGCCACGGGGTTTGCCCGGGATATGGAGGCTTGGGGAGTCGAATATGTCATCTTCACCGCATGGCACGCGAACATCAATCCGCTGTTTCCGAGTGAGACGATGAAGAAGTGGGGTATGCCCGGCCATGCCTGCAAGCGTGATGTCCTCAGAGATGTCATCAATGCTTGCAGGGAGAGGGGCATTCCCGTGGTTCTCTACACCCATCCCCGGGATGGACACGATCTGCGGGGAGAAGATCGCGTTCGAACGGGATGGGGTGCCAATTCCGGGAAAAATCCCGGTGATCCGGATTGGTCCCAGTTTGATTTTCAAAAATGGAATGACTTCACCAACGATCTCTATGCCGAATTGGTCGACCGCTATGGCAAAGGCATCATCGGGCTTTTTCTCGATGAAGGGAGTTCCGCCGGGGACAGTTACCGGGTGGTTGATTATCCTCGCCTGCGGGAAACCATCAAATCACGCGCTCCACATTTGGTCCTGCAGCAAAACTATTACGGAACCATCTATTCCTGTGATGTCGGGGTGAAAGAGTATCATCACTGGCAGCAGTTTGAGAATCGTGACGGCGGTGCCTGGCCGGGCTGGGATTTGCCCGTGGCCTCGGTTTTTGCAACCACGTGGTGGGCAGCCAAGCCTGCGACGGAGAATACCGTGGTGTATTCGGCCGAGGACATGTTTCGATACACGGTTCTACAAGCCGGCACCAATACCTTGGGAGGCGGGATGCAGTGGGCTGCCGGACCCTATCCCGGAGGGGGTTGGGAGCCAGGGGTGGCGGAAACGATGGGAAAATTCGCATCCTACCTCAAACCCGTGGCGAGCTCGATCAAAGGGACTCTGGCCAGCACGGCCTATCCGACCCAGAAGGGGGCCGCACTCAAGAACATCGGCTGGGGAGTGAGGGCGGTGGATTGGGGGGTGGCCACAGACTCGGTGGATCGCCGAATCACCTATCTCCATGTTCTCAATCCTCATGAAGGACGGTCTCTTCTTGTCGGAATGCCTGCGAATGGCGCCCGATTCAGGGCGGCAACGATGATGCCTTCGGGAAAGGCAGTGAAACTCGAACTTGGCAGGGCGGGCTATGTTTTGACCCTTCCCGACGATGAATTCTGGAATCCCGTGCACACGGTCGTTCGCCTCGATCGTGAATGATTCACGCCTGCGATTCGCCTCGTGTCCCAAACCATTCCCAATCTGATGAAATCCTGCCTCTCCTGGATTGCTGCCCTTGGTCTCTTCGCTCTGCCTGCATCAGCAGCAGAGAACGATGGGATGACTCGGTTTCTGAAATCGAAATATGGCTTCTTTGTCCACTATGTTTGGGGCGGCTCGCCGGATAAGCGCTTCACCATCGACAAAGAGGGCGGGGTCCCCCAGAGCTTTGACGAGTTTGCCCGTGCTTTCGATGCGGAAGGATTTGCCAGTGATCTTTCGCGATGGGGGGTGGAGTATGTCATTCTCACGGCATGGCATTACAACATCAACCCGCTGTTCCCAAGTGAGACGATGAAGAAATGGGGGCTCGACGGGCATCGTTGCGAACGCGACGTGCTGGGAGATGTGATTCAGGCCTGCAAGGCCAAAGGGATCCCTGTAATGCTCTACACCCACCCGCGGGACGGGCATGACCTGAATCTGGAGGATCAGATCAAAACCGGATGGGGCGGGCCGAATGGAACGGATCCCGACTGGTCGAAGTTTGACCGCAAGAAGTGGAATGATTTCACCAACGATTTGTATCGTGAGCTGATTGTGCGCTACGGCGACGATATCATCGGGATTTTTTCCGATGAAGGCAGCGCTGCGGGCGACAGCTGGAGGGTGATTGACTATCCCCGCCTCAGACGGACCGTGAAATCACTTCAGCCGGATTTGGTGATGGAGCAGAATTGGTATGGAACGGTTTACTCTCTCGATATCGGATGCAAGGAATACGCGCATTGGGGTGAGTTTGCCAATCGCGACGGCAATGCCTGGCCGGCCTGGCGCATGCCGGTGGGCACGATCTTCACGCCGGCTTGGTGGGCCAGCAAACCGGCGGGTGAGAGGGCAACTTATTTCAGTGCGGAAGATATGTTTCGATACTCGGTTCTCCAAGCGGGTGCGAATCACGAAGGTAGCGGAATCCAGTGGGCAGCGGGAAACTATGCCGGTGGTGGATGGGAGACGGGAGTGGCCGAGGTGATGGATCAAATGGCCGCATGGATGAAGCCGATCGCCCCTTCGATCAAAACCACCTACGCCAGTCTCTCTTGGCCGACAGCGCAAGGAACAAGGATTCCGGATCTGAAGTGGGGTGGTGTGGCGACCCGGTCAACCGATGACAGTCGGGAATACATCCATATCCTGACGCCGCCGACTGGGGGTGAGAGAACCGTAAAGCTGCCGCCCCCTGTCGATGGTCGGAGGTTTTCTGGTGCCCTGCTGTTGTCGAATCGCAAGACTGCCGGTTTGGAGCAGGATGCAGAGGGCGTAAGAATCACTCTGCCGGACGGCGAGAGCTGGAATCCCCTGCATACCGTCTTTGTGTTGAAGGTGGCCGAGGATTCGCCGGTGCAGAACATCGCCCAGTGGAAGGCGTTCCGAGGTTCTTCTTTCCCGGATCCCGGACCGCAGGGAGGTTCGGCTTGGCCTTTTGCGGCGGTTGATGGAGATCCTGCCACTGCTTGGCGATCTCGATCCAGTGGGACCATGGAAGGCAATGAAGCGCAGCCGGATGATCGAACACCCTCAGGACGGATTGATCTGGGGCAGGTGGCGGAGATAACTCATCTGGAGGTATTGGGTGATGTCGGGGAGTCAGTGGTGGTGGAGTTGGCTGAAGAGGCTGATTCCGAGCCGAGTTTGCTGATCGATGTTCCCCATGAAGGTGGGCGCCCTAAGCTTGAAATCCTGAAGGCGACCTATGGCACCGATGCCGCTGAGGTGGACGTCACCCAGTATCTGAAGGATGCGGTCTCATCCGGTGCTTCTCCGGTCATGGCGACCAATGCACTGGCAGGTCAGGACCCGGCCCCGGGGCAGGTGAAACGATTGCGGGTCGAGATAAGGGTAAATGGAGTCCATGAAGTCCGCGTGACTCCTGAAAACAGTTTGTTCGAAGTTTCGAAGCCTTCCCTGGTGCGTCTTTCGGTAAAAGAAGGCACGCTTGCGAGATATGTGAGGATTCGCCGAACCCGAGCCGGTGAGCCGATGATTCTTCACGAACTCAGGGTTTTCGGGAGATTCCGTTGATTTACTTTTTACCTCCCAGAGTGCTTGCGAGCCACTTTCTCCAGGCTCCGAAGTGAGTGATTTCCTCCGCGCCTTCGATGGCCCGGGGCTCGGCGATGAATCCCGGCAATTCCGATCCATCGGCGAGCTGAACCTTGCCCATACCTAGAGGTCCAGGAATGCCTGCGACAAAGCTGCCGAAGCCTTGGACATCGAGTTCCCAGACTTCGACTTCGATGCATCCGCCGGACTTGTCCCGGACAAGCGCTGGCCGTGGCGGAATGTTCTCATCTCCTGGCATCGCATAGAGTCGATAGTTTGGCGAGGTGGTTGTCCTCTGGCGGAATCTGGCTCCCCTTTCTGTGAGGTGATGATGCAATGCAAGCCCTTCCATGTGGGCACCACAGACCACCAGGGAAATGCTTGTCTCGGGAACGGGCAGAGGTGCGTCGCCCTGCCAGAGTGAGGCAAAAGACAACAAGGCCGCATCCGATCCCGCCGGGGCGCAGAGGGTGACACCCCATGGAGCCACGCCGTCTCTCGCCCTTCCGGCCGGAAGGGCCACGGCGGCCAGATCGAGAAGATTCATGAAATTCGTGTATCTGCCGAGAACGCGGTTGGTGACGAAGGGATCGGCGAGATTCTCTTCGACGGTGTAGAGACACGGAGTCGTGGGAAGGAGGAGAAAATCCATTGTCTTCCACAAGGGTTCGACCTGTCTGGCAAGTTCGCGGAGCCGATACTGTGCCTTGAAGGTGGCGGCCGCATCCCAGCCTTTCGAAGATTCAAGGATCTTTCGCGTGACGGGAAAGACCGAAGCGGGGTGGGCCTCGACAAAATCTCCGAGGGCAGCCCACCTTTCCGCAACCCACGGGCCTTCATAGAGAAGTTCCGCGGCTTCGGTGAAGGGTCCGAGGTCGATCTCTACCGGAGTGCCGCCCATGGATTTCATCTTCTGGATGGCTGCCTCATACAATGCCGGAGTGTCGGGATCATTTTGGAAATCGAGGCAGATGGGGACACCAAAGCGGAAACTTGTAGGAATGGCCGAGGTGGAAACGACGGATCTTGCGAAGGGGTCGCACGGATCGTATTTCGCGACGCAGGCCATGATCTCCGCAGCATCGGCCGGATTTCGGGTGAATACCGAGATGCAATCGAGCGAGCGGCAGGCGGGAAGGACGCCGCGGGTGCTGAGCAGGCCGCGTGTGGGCTTCCAACCGATCAGTTCTTGAAAGGCAGCGGGCACCCGGCCGGACCCGGCGGTATCCGTTCCGAGAGAGAAAACGGCAATTCCGGCGGCAACGGATGAGGCGCTGCCGGAACTCGACCCTCCGGGGAGATAGCCAGGAGCAACCGCGTTTCTGGGAATCCCATAAGGTGAGCGGGTGCCTACGAGGCCGGTGGCGAATTGGTCGAGGTTGACTTTTCCGATCGGCATGGCACCTGCCTCACGCAGAAGTCTGACGACGGCAGCATCGACCTCAGGAACATGCGAGAAATCGGGGCATGCGGCCGTGGTCGGCCAGCCTGCGACATCAATGTTGTCTTTGACCACAAAAGGCACACCCCAGAGAGGAAGATGGCGGGGCATCGCGGCAACCGATTCGGCAAGCGCCATCAGATCCTCGGCCTTCGGCAAATGAAGGAAGAGAGCGGGATCGTTCCATTCTTCGATCCGCTTGATGAGATCTGCCATGAGGGCGGTCGGTCCCGCGCCGGTGGCATAGAATTTCCTGACATCGGAAAGGGTCATGTTGATGCTGGGGCTAGGTTTCTCACAATCACCAGAGGTTGGCCCGCGCGGACGCTTGCGCCCTCGGATACGAGGACTTCGACCACTTCGATGCGGCCTTCCGATTCAAGCGGGATCTCCATTTTCATGGCCTCGAGAATGAGCAGCGCGTCGCCATCTGCGGCGTGGGACAAGGCAGTCGTGTTGACTTTCCAAACACTCCCCGAGACCGGACTTTCCATCGCAAAACACCCGTCCGGGATTTCGATTTCATCGCTGACGACCACGGTTTCACTGAGCTCCTCCATGGAGATTCCCGCCTCCTCCCAACGCCGCCGTTCTTCTTGGAATGCTGCCTGCTGGGACTGACGGAATGCTTCGATTTCATCGGCGTGATCCGCAAGGAATTGCTGATAGTCGGAGAAACGGAAAGTGGTTTCCTCAATGCGCAACCGATGCCGACCCAGCGGAACATCCTCACGGAGTCGCGTGAGATCTTCGGCGCTGACCGGGTGAAAGCGGAGTTGGTCGAAGAAGCGAAGCAACCAGGGCTGTTGGAAATCCGGGGTGATCCGCCAGCGATTCCAGACCGGAATGGTCCGACCGGTGAACTGATACCCCCCGGGTCCCTCCATGCCATAGATGCAGAGGTAGGCTCCGCCGATGCCAACGGCATTTTCCGGAGTCCATGTCCGGGCGGGATTGTATTTCGTGGTCACCATCCGATGACGGGGGTCGAGAGGTGTCGCCACAGGGGCGCCAAGATAGACGTCACCGAGACCCATCACAAGGTAGGAGGCATTGAAGAATTTCTCTCGAACGGAATCGATGCTTTGAAGTCCATTGATCCGACGAATGAATTCAAGATTGCTGGGGCACCAGGGGGCATCGGGGCGCACGCTCTGCATGTAGCGCTGGATGGCTTCGCGTGTGCTCGGGTCGTCCCAACTGAGCGGCAGGTGGACGATGCGTGTCGGGACCTCGATTTTTTCGAGAGCCGGCAAGTGGGAAATGCCATTGATGATTTTTTCCCAGAGGTCATTCCGTCCGATAAGGGAGGGATCAAAATGAACCTGCAGCGAGCGGATGCCAGGGGTGAGGTCGATGATGCCGGCCCAGTTTTGTTCCTTCATCCACTCGTAAACCACGTGGACCTTGAAACGCAGGCGAAGGTCAAGTTGTGCGGGTCCGAATTCGATCAGAACGTAGTGATCACCGGCACGGCGGACCACCACCCTTTCATCGCCTTCACCGGAATCATGAAGGATGGCGGACGAGTGCTGGAGTGTGGTGGCTTCAGGTTCAGGCAGCGTGCCCAAACTCCCTTGGATGAAACTTCTCAAGGCGTCCTGCTGTCGGACCGCCCAGTCCTCGTGGACAGGAACAAAGGTGATCCGGTCGCCGGGCCGGAGCTGTCCGAGTTTCCATAACTCGGCATCGACGACCACGCAGGGGCAGACGAAGCCCCCAAGGCTCGGCCCGTCGGGACCGAGAATCACCGGCATGTCTCCTGTGAAATCGACCGCGCCGATGGCATAGGCATTGTCGTGGATGTTCGATGGATGAAGACCTGCTTCGCCACCGTCCTGACGTGCCCATTTGGGTTTCGGTCCGATCAAGCGAACGCCGGTGCGTGCGGAGTTGTAGTGGACTTCCCAGGACGTGGCGAAAAACGTATCGATATCTTCAGGCGTAAAGAAATCCGGTGCGCCGTGAGGGCCGTAAAGAACACCGATTTTCCAATGATGGGTGAGAGGAATCCGGGCGACACGAGGTGAAGGATCCGTGGGGGCAAGAGCCGATAGGCCGAGCACATCGCCGGGAAGGAGGGCTCTGCCAAAAGGGCCGCCGAATTTTCCGAGAGTGAACGTGGATGCACTGCCGAGATAATGGGGCGAATCGATACCTCCTGAGACGGCAAGATAAGCGCGGGCACCCTCGGCTTCGAAACGCCCGATCTTCAAAGTATCGCCGGCTTTGATCGGGACGGCCTGGTTCGCCGACATCGGCTCGCCGTTGAGGGTCATCGCTGCCGCCGCACCCACGATGGCGATGGTGGTGGGGCAATTGAAGCGGAGGGTGGGACCGGTCATGGTGATTTCCAGACCTGGGGTACCTTCCTGATTGCCGACGAGAAGATTGGCCAAGCGCAGCGAGAGGGAGTCGAAGGGGCCGGACGGCGGAACCCCCACTTCCCAGTAACCGGTTCGTCCGGGCCAGTCCTGAACGCTTGTCATGGTTCCCGCAGAGATGACATCGATGGTAGTCGGTTGGTAGTTGAAACCAGCCATGTCGCGCATGGCGACTCCTCCCCTGACAAATGGGTGCCATGAGCAAATCCCCCGAAGATAGCGCAGATTGGATTCAAATCCCGAGAGTCTCGACTCATCCAAGGCCCGGGCAAGTTTCTTCACGGCCTCCTCGCGGGTATCGGCGTGGACCATGACCTTGCAAAGCAGCGGATCATAAAACGGACTGACCTCCGTGCCTGCCGTGACCCAGCCATCGCAACGGGTCCAGGCAGGAAAAACAGCCTCGGTCAGCATGCCACTGCTGGGCCTGAAGTTATGGTTCGGATCCTCAGCGTAAACCCGGGCTTGAATGGCATGACCGCGGGGTTCAGGTGACTTGCCGGGGAGCTCCCATGTGGGATCGAGCGCAAGGCGGGCCATCCACTCGACAAGGTCGATGCCGGTCACCATCTCGGTGACTCCGTGTTCGACCTGGAGGCGGGTGTTGACTTCGAGAAAAAAGAAGTCGCCACGATCGGCATCGTAAATGAACTCCACGGTCCCCGCCGAGCGGTATTGAACACTTTTTGCAAGCTTCACGGCTGCGGCGTGAAGGGCGTATCGGGTCTCATTACTGAGAGCGGGTGCGGGAGTCTCTTCGAAGACCTTCTGATTGCGCCTTTGAACCGAGCAATCGCGTTCGCCGAGAGCGAGCACGCGGCCTTTGCCGTCTCCGAAGATTTGCACTTCGACATGTCGACCCCGTTCGATGAAACGTTCGATGAACACTCCGCCCGAACCGAAGCTGCGCTCACCCATGCGGACGACCGAATCGAACTCCCGCTTCAATTCATCGGCATCGTGGCACACTTTCATGCCGATCCCACCTCCACCGGCAGTGCTCTTCAGCATCACTGGATAACCGATCTTCTCGGCAGCGAACACGGCGGCTTCGGCATTTTCTAACAGCTCCGTTCCCGGGACGAGGGGCACGCCTGCTTCGCCCGCCAGTCGCCTTGCCTCGTGTTTGAGTCCGAAGGCGATGATTTGTTCCGGGGTGGGGCCGAGCCAGCGGATGCCGGCATCCTCGCACATGCGGGCGAAGTCGGTGTTTTCGCTGAGAAGACCGTATCCGGGGAAAACCGCGGAAGCACCGGAGTCGATGGCGATCTGGAGAAGTTTTTCCTTGAGCAGATAACTCTCTGAAACCGGCCCCGGTCCGAGTCGATGGGCTTCATCGGCGAGATCGACATGAGGAGCCCCGTAATCCGGGTCCGAATAGACTGCGACGCTTCGGCAGCCGAGGGACTGGAAGGTGCGGATGGATCGGGCGGCGATTTCACCGCGGTTGGCGATCAGGATGGTGGCCTTGAGGCCTTGGGAAGCGGTGGACACGGGAGGAGGGGAGGGCGGGTTCAGTCAAAGATAAGAACTTCGATCGGCGTGGGGTTCCAGCCGTTGCAGGGATTGTTCAACTGGGGACAATTTGAAATCAGGCAGATGACGTCCATGTGAGCGACCATCTCGACATATCTTCCCGGAGCCGAAATTCCATCGGCAAAGCGAAGCTCACCGGCAGGGGTGACCGGGACGTTCATGAAGAAATTGATGTTGCAAGTGAGGTCGCGCTTGGTGAGTTCGATTTGCCATTCCTGGGCGCCGCGGATGAAACTGTCACGGCAGGCGTGCATGCATTCTTTGTCGTGGGCGTATCGCATGGTGTTGCTTTCGCGGGAACAAGCTCCGCCCAGCGTGTCGTGACGGCCGCAGGTGTCGGCGGTGATTTCAAGCAAGACGTTTCCTCCGGTGCTCATCAGCCGGGTGCCTGCGGTGAGATAGAGGGCGGCCTGCTCCTGGATCGTGCGGTCCGCACTGTATCGCTCCGTGGGATCCGCGGCGCTGAAAAACAAGGTGTCGGCGGCCTGGTTTCCTTCGAGATCGACGATACGGAAGGTCTGCCCTTTTTTGATTTCATGGATCCACCAATCGCCCGCGGGGACGATCTCGCGAAAGCTGGCGGTGGCGGGATCGAGGGTGCTGTCTTTCATCTCAGAAGCGGAGGAGGTGATAGGTTTGATTGTTTTCCCAAGCTCTCTGGTTTTCCGGGCGGATGGATAGGGTGGGATCGCCGGGGGCTGCGGGATCACCCTGGAAGACCTCCAGGAGCAGGTGGCGGTGTCGGTATTCCGGATCGGGATCGAGGGGGTGCTGGCAGGTGTTCATCACGACCAAGGTGTCCATTTCGAAGCGGAGTTCGACGTGGGAACCAGGAGGGGAGTGTTCGGTCACAAAGCTCAGACGTCCCGCTTCGTCGGGCACGATTTTCGAAAAGAAGTTCAGGTTCGGGATGAGATCCTTTTTCCCGAGGCCCCACTTGGCGAGTTCGATCAGAAAACAATCACGTGAATTCCGATGCCAGTCGTTGCGGGCAGTCTGGAAATCGAGTGGTCCGTATTTTTTCAGGACAAGATCGGCATCGGAATGTCCGGTCACGGTGTCATGCCATCCGAGGCTGTCGGAAGTGATCGAGGCAAGAAGCCGACCCATGTCCGAATGCAGGGCATAGGGAGAGCGGAGGTGAAAGATATGTTGGCCCTTGAGGGTGTCCGGCATGTTGTATCGCTCGGTCCGCTCGTGGGCGTTGTAGAGCATCATGGCGACGTTGGCACCGCCATCGATGTCGGTCAGGCGGAGACGTTTGTGACGTGAAATGACCGCCGACCACATGCCGGCGCCGTGGAGGGTTCTGGAATAGAGAAGGCTCATGGGGTCCGTGTGGTCCGTTTGGCGTGGAGGGGTGGAAGGAGGTGGGGCGTGAGGGTGAGATTCGCGGTTTTCACTCCTTTACAGGTGATCAACTTGTTGGTGATCTCCCGAAGCGTGTCGGCAGGTCCCTGCATGAGGATGACTTCCAGAATGTGGTCGTCCTCAAGCAAGACGTGCTGCGATGAAATGACCTCGGCAAGGTGTTCGCGAAAGATGCGTGCGAGATCCCGGAGCAGGGCGCTTTTGGATTCGTCGTAAACCAGCGTGAGCGTTCCAGCCATGACCTCCGTCCCCACCCGTCCGAGGTGCTGGGCGGCGTGCTGCAGGACCATTTCGGATACCGCTTGGGAGCGATTGTGGAAACCCCTCTGTTGGACAAGGCGATCGAGCGCTTGATAGGTTTCATCGGACATCGAAACCGTAAAGCGCTTCAGTCCGTCGTTCGCGTCGTCCTTTGGCATGGCCGGGAGATCAAAGCAGGCACAAGGCCAGTATGAAGAAAAAATGAAAAAATCATACCGGGTCGGGCATTCCTTCCCTGATTCGCGGGGCCGGGCGGCGATTTTCGAAGTCGAAATCGTAGCCGTCCCCGGTTGCTCGGGCGCAGATGGGTCTTGCGAGTGAGGGGTGCTTTCCGTTTGTTTCATGCCGTGAAGTTGTTTTTGAAATCGCCCTGGTGGGGTCGGATTGCCACTCTGCCTCTCGTTCTGGCGGCGGTGTCATGCACGGCTCCGGTTTCGATCTCCACCCTTCGGCCTGAGGTTCCGGAGGGAGTCAGTGCCAACCAAGGGCCTGGGGATTTGATCGGTCAGATCGCTGCGGTTCAGGAGGCGGCGGTCCGTGGGGATGAATCGGCGGAATGGCGCTACCGTTTTCTCGTGGGCCGATTGATCGAGCGGCTTTCGGAGGATGGCGTCAACCCGTGGGTGGCGCCTGTAAGGCTGGAATCCGGCGGTGTCTCCTATCGGGTCTCAGGCAAGGCCCCCGCGGGTGTGCCCACGGGCATCGGGCAACTGACGGCGGTGGACAGCTTGAAAATCCGAAGTGACTTTGGCGACCCGCGGGGCGTGATCCGGGGTCTTGGCGCGCCCATGGTGGCGGCAAGTGGATACGATGGCATCGGCAGGTCGGAATTGCGTAAAAACATCCCGGTGCGAAACGTGACGGCTGTGGTTCGTGTCCGTGGTCAGCGGGCGGAGATCGAGCTCATCGATCCCTTCGAGTCCGAAACCGTCATGATCCAGGGTCGGCGCGCCCGATTGGCGGCGGATTACGGTGCGGCAATGCTGGTGGCCTTGTCGAAATCCCGCATCGACAAGCTCGGCATGGCCCGTCTGCTCAATCCCTCGAAGTACGACAACACAGCCAATCTCAATTTCACCCAGCCTTATGATCCCCAAAAGATTCCGGTGCTGCTGGTTCATGGTCTCGATAGCACTCCGGCGACTTTCGCTCCCTTGTATTTCCAACTGATCGAAGACCCGCTCATCCGCAGAAACTATCAGTTTTGGTTGTTCAGCTATCCGAGTGGCTACCCTTATCATTACTCGGCAGCATTGCTCAGGAGGGAGCTGGACGAAGTGAAGCGGGATTTCCCCGACCATCAGGGCATGATTGTCATGGGGCACAGCATGGGGGGAGTGATCAGTCGACTGATGGTCACCGATGCCGGCGATCGTCTTTGGGTCAAGGCATTCGGGAAGTCCCCCGAGGAAACGAAAGTGAGTGGGGCAAGTCGCAAGCTCCTTGAGGAAACTTTGATTTTCCGTTCCCGCCGTGAAATCGATCGGGTTGTCTTCTTTTCCGCTCCCCATCGGGGTTCGAACCTGGCGATCAATCCTGTGACTCGACTGTTCGCGAAGTTCATTCGAATGCCTTCGACGCTTTCCGATCTCCGCAGCACCGCCCTGTCACTCGCGACTGCGGACCAGTCCGCCCTGATTCTGCAATCGGCCCCTAACAGCATCGGCACGCTATCTCCGAAGAGCCCATTTGTTCTGGCGGTGAACCAGATTCCCATCACATCGCGAGTTCCGCATCACACGGTGGTGGGGGATCGTGGCCGGGGTGATACGCCGAATTCGAGCGATGGCATCGTGTCTTACTGGAGTGCGCATCTGGATTCGGCGACCTCCGAAAAGGTCGTGCCGTCGGGACACGGATCGCACTCCCACCCGGAGGGCATCGAGGAGGCGCGTCGCATCCTCCACCTGCACCTGAAGTCACGGTGATTTTCTCTGGGTGGCTTAGCCGGCTTGGGAGCGCTTGATTCTGCCTGCAATCCAGCGCTGGAGTTGCCAGATCGTTTCCTCGAGGTGGCTGAGCCGACCCGGGGCGTATCCGGCCGAGGCGAGGCCGCGTTGAGTGGCGGTGCACATTTCCATGTCTTCCATGTGGAAATCGATGCCTGCCTGGATCTCGCGTTCGAGGGTTTCCTGATAGCCGGGAGCTTCCATGGCCGAGGGGTGAACGAAGAGTGTGGTGACGAGGCTGGAGCTTTCGGGTCCGGTGGGGAGGATGCGATACCAGTAGAATCGATCCGGCGCGTGGAAGAAGAGTCCGTTCGGATAAATCAGATAGATCGACCACTCGACACAATCCTCCAGGCCCAAGCCGGGGAAAACCGGGAAGGGTGTTTCCGCGTGACCGGCTGCGCGGATTTCCTCCTGCATCGATGCCTTGAGCGGCAGATGCATGGCGGAGAACACCGGGTTTTCCGGCTCGGTCCAGCAGCCCTTGGCGGGAAGGAAGGGTTCCAGGGTTTTGCGGTGGGCACCGAGATGATGATAACACTCCATGAAATTTTCAACGAGCACCTTCCAGTTGAATGCGCAGTCCCAATGCGCGGACCAAACCATCTCCGCGCTGGCCATGTCCCATTTGCCAAGGAATCTCGATTCCAGATCAGTCAGTCGTTCCGCAAGCGGCGGGGCCTGACCTGATAGATCGACAAAGACAAAACCATTCCAGATCGCGGAACGGAAGGCATGAAGGCAGACCTCCGATCGATCAAAGCCCTCGGCCTGCTGCATTTCCGGGGCGCCGACGAGTTTGCCGGTCAAATCATAACTCCAGAGATGATACGGGCAGAGGACCACCCGTCGATTTCCCTCATCCGGATGGCCGAAGCCAGTGGGCATCACATCCATGCCGCGGTGTCGGCAGGTACGGGAGAGGACGCGGATCGCATCGTCCTTGCCGCGGATGACGAGCAGCGGTTCGTCTGCAAGATCGACCCGCACGAAGTCGCCCGGCTTCTTCAATTGGGAGATATGGCAAAGCGAGATCCATTCCTTGGCGAAGATTTCGCGTTTCTCAAACTCGGCGAAGGATGGATCGCGATAGGCCCCTGCGGGCAAGGATTCGGAGCGCTCGCGGGGAAGTTCGGCGGCGGCGAGAATGGACTCGGCGAGGGTGTTCATGGTGCTTGGAGGCGTGTGAGCTGGCGTTGGCCGAGCCAGCGGTTGATTTCCCAGAGATCAGCGACGGGCTTTCGAGTGAAGGGTTCGAGATGAAGATATCCATCCGGCCCGCTTTCGGCGGTGAAGGTGCTGCTGGAGAATCCGCGTTCTTGCATCGACCGCCAGATCGCATCCCACCAGCCTTCGTGGGCGGTGAGTTCGTTTTCGTATTCCGGCGCGCGGGGATCGGGCACCTGTGGGCCCTGGGCGTAGCCGACGCGGCCGTGCACATGCCAGGCATGGCGAGCGCAGGTTTCGAGGATGGCGGGTTCCTCATCTAACAAAAGCCGCTCCGTCACCACGCACCAATGGGAGAAATCGCAGGTGAGGCGAAGATCGGGCAAGGCATCGAGCCAGCGTTTGGTTCGCCACGGGTGGAAAGTCGGACGACCGCGGTGGGTTTCCACCGAAATGGCGATGCCGATGGCTTGTTCCAGATCGAGTACAGCGCGGAGAAATCGTAATGTTTCATCATCATCCCACGAATCCGATCCGGCCATGGTGGTGATGAACTCGGGATTGCCGGGCAGGGATTTCATCACGCTTTCTGTCAGCGAAGCAAGGTGATCGGCGGGGGAGGCATGGGGACGGGGAAGATAGAGACCAGGAGGTGTGCAAGTGGTCACTTCGGCGATCCATGGCGTGCCGGAAAGCTCGTTGAAGAAGGCCTCGCGTTCCGACTCGTCCGCTGGGACCGGTCCTTCGATGCCGGTGAAGCCCGCTTCGCGCATTTCCCTGATGGCGGCGGTGAGACCGCCCTCATGTCCCCAGAGCGTTTTGAAAAGTCGGAGTTTCATCGGGAGATATCACGAGCGAGGCGGAAGCCGAGATTGTCCCAGCGGGCCGATTCGGGAGCCCAGTCCCGCCACGAGGCGCGAAGCAGGCGCGGCAAATGGTCCCAACCGCCGCCACGGATGACGCGACGGGATAAATGACCGTCATCGAGCCACGGAGAGCTGTCGGCAGGGGCATTTTGATAGTGGGGGTGCCAGAGATCGGCGGTCCATTCGCAGACATTGCCAATCATGTCGTGAAGCCCGAAGGCATTTGCCGGATGAGATCCCACAGGAGAAAGCCCGCCGCGTCCGACGGGATCGCCGGATTCATCGTAGAGAAAATTGGCATCTTCCGGATGAAGGTTTCCGCCCTGAGGAAAGATCCGATCCGAACCCGCACGGCAGGCATATTCCCATTCGGCTTCACTGGGCAGTCGGGCGTTCAATGATGCGGCGAATGCCTGTGCTTCATCGAATGACACCCGCGTGACCGGCCAATCGGGATGCCCATCGATGGAATCTCCGCGGTGTTGGTTCCACTGATAGATCGTTACCGGATGCACGCTGATGGAAAACGCGGCGACGCGGACCTGGCGGACGGGCAGTTCCACGGCACTGACGAATTTGTCGTCATCCGATCCGCCCATGCGGAATTCACCGGCGGGGATTTCCTGAAAGCGGATCTCATGCGGGGCCTCAGCCATCATTCAGTATCGGGAAGCGGTGAGGTGTGTTCAAAGCGTGGAAGCTTCTCCAGCCTGTCCATCCATGGCATCGCGTCGGCCATCCAGCATTGATCGCCTGGCGGAAATTCCTCGGGATAATCGAGCGAGCTGGTGTTGACCTCGGTGAACTCGGGCAAAGACGGATCGATGAAAACGAGCGGGCTGCCACAATCGCCGCAGAACAAGCGGATTCGTTCCGCAAAACAAACTTCGCGAGGATGGCCTTGGAGCCATCGGAGGGCATTCGGTCGAAAAAAGGTCCATGCCACCGCAGGCGCGCCGCTGGCACGTCGGCAGTCTTCACAATGGCAAAGGCTGGTTTGCAGTGCATGCCCGTGCACCTCATAGCGGATCGCACCGCAGAGGCAGCCGCCGTGATGGATGGGATCATTAGACATGGGGCACGGACGGGAGATCGGACCAATGCTCCGCAGGCAACGGAGCTTCTTCGGTGATGGCTTGACGGGTGAGGGCGGTGAGGGCCGCCACCATTTCCTCGAAAAGCCGCTTTCCTTGTTCTGCTGTGGCGCGGGATGGATGGCCGGTCACTCCATTGAGGCTGGTTTGAGCCACCGGATGGGAAAACACCGTGCCGGCGGTGCGATCGGGATCATCGGCCGTGGACAGGGCATCCATGCGGACGAGGTCCGGATGCAGATGCAGCATCAGCGAGGTCTCCGCCTGGTTCGCATGGAGGTCGGCGGCGTCGGCGGTGTATTCGGACCAGATCGAATCGGTGAGTTTGAACACATGCAGCAGGCCGACCTGCATTTTCCCCAAGTACGAAAGCCGCAGTAGGTCCACCGCGACCCGCGCCGGGGCATCGTTGCCGAAATGGGCATTGATGAATAGCAGCCGCTTCCATCCGCTGGCGGCGGCCCATGCGGCGATGTCGGTGAGGGTGTGGACGAAGGTTTCGTGGCGCAGCGAAAAGGTGCCCGGCCATTTCGTCGTGTGCCCTTGGGAGGTGGTGAAACGAAGCGCTGGCAGCACCGGCACACCGGTGCGGGCGGAGGCGGCATGGCAGACGGCTTCCGCGAGCAGCGTGTCCATCGCCACGGGCAGGTGCGGGCCGTGCTGTTCGGTGGCGCCGAGGGGCAGCAGCAGGAGCCCGCCATTGCGGTTCCGTAGCTCGGCGATCTCAGGCCATGGCAGGTGCTCCAGCAGGACCGGTTTCATGGCTTAGAACAGTCGGGCATAGGTATCGATTTCCCACTGGCTCACGCGCTGGTGATACTGACGCCACTCCTCGGATTTGTAGGTGATGAATTCATCCCGCAACTCCTTGCCGAGGGTTTTCTCGACGAATGGATCTGCTGCGAAAGCGGCGACGGCTTCATCGAGCGTGCGTGGCAGTTCGGAAATCCCGCGCGCGGCGAATTCGGCGGGGCTCAGTTCGTAAAGGTTGTCCTCCTGGGCCGGGCCGGGATCGAGATTCTCGCGAATGCCTTCGAGTCCGGCGGCGAGTACGAGCGTGGCGGCGAGGTAGGGATTGCAGGCGGCATCGGCATTGCGGGATTCGCAGCGTCCACCGGCCATCGGCACGCGTACCGAGTTGGTGCGGTTGTTGCGGCCGTAGGAATTGAACACCGGAGCCCAGGAGTAATAGGACATCAGCCCTTTTCTCACCAATCGCTTGTAGGAGTTCACCGTGGGGGCGAAGGCTGCGCAGAGCGCCGGGCCGTGTTTGAGAATGCCGGCGATGAATTGATAACCCAGTTCGCTGATACCAAGCCCGCGTGGGTCATCGGCGTGGTCGCGTTTGAAGAGGTTCGATCCGCTGGCGAGGTCGTAGAGCGACATGTTGAAATGCGCGCCACTGCCGGTCCGGTTGGCGAAGGGCTTGGGCATGAAGGTGGCGAGCAGTCCTTCCTCGGCAGCGTAGTGCTTTGCCATCAGGCGGAAGAAGATGTAGCGGTCGCACATCGTCAGGGCGTCGGCATATTTGAAGTCGAACTCGAATTGCGAATTCGCATCCTCGTGGTCGAGGGAATAGAGATCCCAGCCGAGGTCGTTGATGGCGGTGGAGACCTTGTCGAGCCAAGTGTAGCGGTCGAGGAACCGCTTCACATCATAACATGCCTTCACGAGGTCGTCATCCGGATTGGGGATTTCGAGAGGGCCGCCGGGGCTGTGTTTGACGACATACAACTCGCACTCGATCCCGAGGTTCATGCCGAAACCCATCTCGGCGGCGGCGGCGAGTTGTTTTTTCAGGGCGACGCGGGTCGAGACCTCATAAGGCTCGCCTTTGAAGGTGTTGTCGGCCGGGAACCATGCGACCTCCTTGTTCCATGGCAGGATGCAGCCGCGCGAGAGGTCGGGCAGCGAATTGATTTCATCGTCATTCGGCCTTTGACCGAGGCCATCGAGCGCGTAGCCGGTGTAGAGTTCGGAGCCTGCGGCGAAGTCTTCGAAGTGATCGATGGGAACAAACTTGCCCTTCGGCACGCCGTGGATGTCCACGTAGGCACCGACGCAGTATTTCACACCCTGTTGTTTGAGCGAATCGCGGAGAGCGGGGATGGAATCAAATTTCATATGATTGGTGGGAAAAGTATGAAGTGAGAAGTCTTAGGTGGGGCGTTTTTTTGTTAGATCACTCAAACCACGTCCGGATCGGAAACCGCGAGGCGCATCACGGGCGTATCCTTTTGCTCCTGGCCGGGGGGATGCATGATTTCATCGATATGCTTGCGCGTGGCCATGAAGGAGGGATCGAACAACTGCGATTCCGAGCGCGGGCGGGGGACGGGGACTTCGACGATCTCATGCACGCGGCCGGGGTTGGCATCGAGCACGAGGATGCGATCGGAAAGATAAACCGCCTCATCGAGGTCGTGGGTGATGAAAACAATCGTGATATCCACGTTCTTCCAGATCTCCAGGAGATAGGACTGCATGTTGCAGCGCGTCTGGGCATCGAGCGCGCCGAAGGGTTCGTCCATGAACAGCACGCGCGGTTGGTTGGCGAGGGCGCGGGCGATGGCCACCCGTTGTTTCATGCCGCCGGAGAGTTGGTGCGGATAGGCATTTTCGAAGCGCGAGAGGCCGACGAGGGAAATCCATTCGCGGGCTTCCGTCTCCGCCGAGTAGCTGGATTTCCCGGCCATCTTCGGACCGAACATCACATTTTCCTTCACCGACAACCAGGGGAACAAAGTGTAGCCTTGGAAGACCATGCCGCGATCCGGTCCCGGTCCGGAAACAGGACTGCCGGCAACCAGGACATCTCCGGAACTGGCGGTTTCCAGTCCGGCGAGGATGCGGACCAGCGTGGACTTGCCGCAACCGGAGGGGCCGATCACACACATCAATTCGCGTTTGTGAACGGTGAAAGAGACATCATTGAGGGCGGTGACTCGACCGCGTGGGGTATCGAAATGTTTGGTGAGGCCTTTCACCTCCAGCGCGACCGGGCGTTCGCGAAGTCGGGCGAAGCGGGCGGCGACTTCCGGAGTTTGTTCGAGGTAACTGGGAAGAGTGATCGTGCTGCTCATGGCTTAGTGAGGGCGGGAGCGGTCGGAGGAGGTGGCTTCGGTGGCGGCGATTCTTTCGCGCGCCCCTTCGGCAATCATCCGGAAGGGCCAGGTGATCACACTGAAGATGCCGCGGGATAGGCGTCCGGATTTCCCTGCCCAGGGGAACAGGAGTCCGTGGAGCCAGGAGAGGAACTGATCGGTGACAAAGCCGGTGACGCCGATGAGGATGATCACGGGAAAGACCCGATCGAAGTTGCGGAAGCGGCCTTGGGTTTCGATGAACTCGGTGAGGCCGCTCTTCATCCCGATCAATTCGGCGATGACCAACCAAGTCCAGGCCCAGCCGAGGAGGATGCGGAGGTCATTGTAGAGATTCGGCAGGATGCCGGGGATGACCACGTTCTTGAGAAGTTGCCGGGGTTTCGCGCCGAGCGTCTGTGCGGCCTCTAACAGCGAGGGATCGAGCAAGCGGGTGGTTTTGGAAATCACCAGCACCATCTGGAAGACCGTGCCGATGAAGACGAGGGCGATCTTCGGGGCTTCACCAGCCATCAGCACGGCCACGAGCAGGGTGCTGAAAGTGGGCGCGGGCATGTAGCGGAAGAAATCGACGAAGGGCTCGATGAGTTTGGAAAAGAAATCGAAGACCCCGCAGAGGATGCCGAGCGGGATGCCGATCACGCAGGCCCAGAAGAAACCGAGGAGGATGACCCGCAAGGAAGCCTGATAACGTTGCTTCATGGTGAGTTCACCCTCCGGCGCGGAGGCGGTGAAATCGCGAATGCCGGTGCGGAGGACATCATCCGGTTCCGGCAGATAGACCGGGTTGGCGGGCTTGCCTTGCGGGACCAGTTTGAGCAGCGGTTCTTCGGGCAGTTTCTTGAATTCGAAATCGGCGGAGAGCGCGGAAAGCATCGTCCAGTTGCTGCGGATGATCTCAAGGTTCTCGGCGGTGATCTTCGGCTCCTTTGAAACCTTTGCGCCGGTGGCAAGATCTCGCCAGATATGATAAAGGGCGGCGTCGTTCTGAGTGTCGCGATAATCGAGCCAGCCATTGGCAACGGCGACCGGTGAGATTTGGCGGAGAAGCTTCTGGTTCTTCCGGCGTGCACCGGTTTCGGGCGTGCCTGCGGTGCGGGCGGCGATGACGGCGGCATTCTCATCGCGCACGGCCTTCTCAAACTCCGGGAAGAAGCCCTTGCTCACATGGTCGCCGGCGGTGAAGACCGTGGTGACGCCCTCGCGTTCGGCCGAGATCTCGATTTTCACATCCGGATGCCAGATCCAGGGCACGTAGGAAACGAAGCACCAGAGAGCGAGGGGCAGGAGGAAGGAAATGAGAGTGAGGGCAAGCGCCCGGGACTGCGGGAGGTCACTACGGATCAGGAACCAGTCCCTGAGAATGCCGGGGCGCGCCATGGTGGATGAATGCGTGTTGGGTTGTACCGTCCGGCACGGGCCGGACGGTTGTTAGATCATCGTCGGATGCCGTCGATCACTCCTCCTCGGCGAGACCAAGGGTGAGGGAGGGATCGAGATACTTCTCCGGATCCTGGCTTTCCTCATAGACCTCGAACTTGAGGTTGAATTCATCGACCACCTTCGAGGAGCCATAAACATTGCCGAGACCCTCGCCTTTTTCCCAACGCTTGAGGGCTTCTTCGAGCGTGAGGATGTAGGTGCCCTTGAGGAAGGGTTCGTATTCCTCAGGCGTGATTTTCACCCGGGTGGAAAGGATTTTGAGGGCCTCATCGGTGTTCTCCTCGTCGCGGATGAATTCGGCAATGCGGTACCAGACCTTCACCACCTTGGCCCATTCCTCCTTGTTTTTCTCAAGGCTTTCCGGGGAGACATAGAGCAGGTCGTAAATGATGCCGGGGGCATCGGCCGAGGTGAAGACGGGCTTGGAACCCGGCAGAGCTTTGAGGGCCTGGCCGGAGCTGGGCTGCCAGGCGCCGATGGCATCGACGGCCTTCGATGCGAAGACCTGGGGCGTTTCGTTGGTGGGCGTGTTGACGATGGTGACATCCTCCGCGGCCATGCCGTTCTTTTCGAGGCCGGTGAGGAGCAGCAGGTGGGAAACGAAGCCTTCCTCGAGACCGACCTTTTTGCCCTTGAGGTCCTTGATCGATTCGATGCCGGGAGCGGCGACGATCATGTCATTGCCGTTCGAGAAATCGTTGATGATGATGCCGACCGAGGGCTTGCCGGTGGCTCCTGTGACGAGGGCATCGCCATTGGTCATGCAAACGGCATCGACCTTGCCCGCGACGTAGGCGTCCATCGATGGCACGTAGTCGAACCACTGGAAATCGACTTCGACGCCCTCTTCCTTGAACCAGCCTTTTTGGATGCCGATTTCCCAGGCGACCCAACCGGGCCAG
This sequence comes from Akkermansiaceae bacterium, assembly GCA_025457665.1. Taxonomy (GTDB): domain Bacteria; phylum Verrucomicrobiota; class Verrucomicrobiia; order Verrucomicrobiales; family Akkermansiaceae; genus Haloferula. The sequence continues at coordinate 36,439 of JALOTY010000002.1, forward strand.
TCGGAATAGGCGATCTTCAGAGGTTCGGCGAGGGCGGTGGACCCGGTGGCGATGCAGGCCAGGGCGGTGGCTCGGAGGATGTGGGGAAGTTTCATAATGCTTTGGCGGGGATTGGGATTTCCACAAGTATGAGCAATTTGCGGAAATTTCATACTCGCTAGAGCAGAGGCCATACCAAGTCGGCAGGTCATTTCCCGGGGAAGGGATCGAGCGGGGTGATCCGGGTGGGATCGATGCGGCTCGCGTTGGCCCGATAGGGGGAAAAGCCCCAAAAAGAAAGAGATGGCGCGCCCGGCTGGATTCGAACCAGCGACCGTCCGCTTAGAAGGCGGATGCTCTATCCAACTGAGCTACAGGCGCCCGGTGCGCGGCAGAGATAGGGCAGGGGGGAGGGAACGACAAGGACGGAGGAGGGAAAATCACGACGCATACGGAATGCAAATGCAAAAGACTTGCAAAAATGGGCGACGCTGTCAGAGTGCGGGCGTGACGGGAACTTCAGTGAAATCGGCCGCAACGGCGACGCGCATGGGCGGTCTGGTCCGCGATGTGACGGCCGGTTTGCGGCAGCAGATGTATTTCTGGGGGAAGGATGTGGTGCATTCTTCCGGAAACCAACTGGTTCGACTGGGCATGGAGAAACGGAAGTCCGAGGGGCTTCAGGGAACGAGTTGTTATGGCAAGGAGTGGCAAGGGGGACGGATCGAACTGCATGGGGCCTGCGCGGGTTGGTATGGAGACAGGGGTGGGGTGGTATTCATCCGGACCATGGATCGATGTTTCGGCTGGCACGGCGAAGCTCCGCCGGTGCCGGGTCAGTGGGACAAGGATCGCCTCGTGAATCTCAGTCCGCTGGTCCAGTGGGAGCGGATGCAGCCCTTTCTCGATTGGTGGATTTCCCATGAGGCGGCGATCAGTGCACTGCATGGCGCGAGATACAGGGCGATTTGTTTTCGCGAATTCAAAAGATTGCCGAGATCGAAGCCATGGCTGCCACCGATGGCGGCGATGAAGTGGTTGCGGGCATTCCGCGCGGATCCCGGGCAACTGGAGCGGGCGAAACGATTTCAGGGCTGAGTGGGTGGAAATCCACGAACATGGGGATCGAGCAGGGGAATGAATGGGGAACAAACCGGAAACGGGATTCCTGTCTGAGATGAGTGAGCTTATTCCAGTAATGGTCCTGTGCGGTTTCCTGGGGTCCGGGAAAACGACCCTGCTGCGGCGCTGGAAGCGCGAGGCGGATCTGCAGGACGCGGTGTGGATCGTCCATGACTTGAGCGAGGCAGGGATCGATGCCGAGCTGCTGGCCGATGAAGGTGCGGATCCTGAGGCGGGTCGGCTTGAAGGCCGGATGGCTGCTCTGCACGGCGTGCATGCGCGGGAGCATCTGGCGGAGTCCCTCGGCCGGGTCTTGCGTGAGGCAGCGGAGCTGGATCCGGCCCCGCCGGTGGTGTTGTTAGAAAGCACCGGGGTGGCACGGCCATGGCCTTTGGTGAAGGCCCCTGCGGGAGATGCGCGGTTTTTCCTGAGACATTTCATCGTCACGGTGGATGCCCTGAACCTGCATCGTGATTTCGCCGATGGTGCCCTGCTGGCGGATGGGGCGGAGACTCATGATCCGGCGTTGGCGCATGCGGCAGGAGTCCTGGCCGAGCAGCTTGCGTTTGCGAGCGTGATCGTCCTGACGAAAACGGATACCCAGCCGCGCGAAGTGCTCGATCACCAACTGCGGATCCTCCGTGCCCTGCGGCCGGGGGTGGCGATCGCCTTTTCCTCTCATGGAGGGCTGCTGCCCGGGCAATTGGAGGGGATTCCGGCACCGCGGAAATCGGTGATGGCGAGTCGGGCGCGCAAGCTCGGGCTGCCCGACCGGGATGTGACACTGTCCGGGGTGGAGTGCACCGTGTTCCGGGAACAGCGACCCTTTCATCCGCAGCGCTTGTACGAGGTTTGTCGTCGCAAGCTGGGCACCGGGCTTTACCGGGCGAAGGGTTTCCTTTGGATGGCATCGAGGCCGGGACAAGTCCTGTTATGGCAACAGTCCGGCAGCCAGGTGGCGCTGGAGATGACCGGGATCTGGCGGGCGGAGATCGCTGCGAATCGGGACGGGCGATTGCTGCCCGAAGAGCTGGAGATCCTGGCCGAACGATTGCGCGATGCCCATCCGGTGTTTGGTGATCGCCATCAAGAGTTGTCTTTGATCGGGCTGCGGCAGGCACGTGAGGACTTTGAGAAAGCGCTGCGCGGTGCCTTGTGCACAGATGACGAAGTGGAGGCATGGCTTCGAGGAGAGGAGTTTCCCGACCCATGGCCCCGGACGATAAGGCGGATTTCCTGAGAAACCCATGAAGCTCGGGACATGGCCCGGTGGAGGCGGAAGCGAAGGCATATCTTGAACAAAACGATGAAAACGAAAAAACGTAAACTCCCTGTCACGGTCCTCTCCGGCTTTCTTGGTGCGGGCAAAACCACTCTGCTCAACCACATCCTCCGCAACCGCGAAGGACGAAGGGTGGCGGTGATCGTCAATGACATGAGCGAGGTGAACATCGATGCGGAACTGGTCCGCAACGGCGATGCCGCGCTCTCCCATACCGAGGAAAAGATGGTGGAAATGAGCAACGGCTGCATCTGCTGCACCCTGCGCGAAGATCTCCTGTTAGAAGTGGGAAAACTCGCCCGGGAGGGTCGCTTTGATCATCTGCTGATCGAATCGACCGGCGTTTCCGAGCCGATGCCGGTGGCCGAGACCTTCACCTTTGAAGATGAGGACGGCAAGTCGCTGGCGGATGTGGCTGAGATTGACACCATGGTGACGGTGGTGGATGCCTGCAATTTCCTGCGGGATTTCAAGACCGTGGAAAAACTGCGGGAGCGGGGTGAGTCGATGGGGGAGGGCGACGAACGGACGATTGTCGATTTGCTCAACGACCAGATCGAGTTCGCGGATGTGATTCTCCTCAACAAATGTGACCTGGTGGATGAAGCGGAATTGCGACAACTGCACGGCATGATCCGCGCCCTGAATCCGCAGGCGGTGATTCATGAGACGGTGAATGCCGAGGTGAGCTTGGATGCGGTGATGGGCACCGGATTGTTCGATCTGGATCGGGCGGAGAAGCACCCGGGCTGGCTGGATTCCTTGATCGAGCACACGCCGGAGACCGAGGAGTATGGGATTTCCAACTTTGTTTATGAAAGCCGGATTCCCTTCCATCCGCAGCGCCTATTCGATCTCTTCCAGCAGGAATAGCCCGGAGTGATTCGTTCCAAGGGGATCTTCTGGCTGGCGACCCGACCGCGCATGGCGGGCTTCTGGTCACGGGCGGGCGCGGTATCGCGGCATCAGTGCGCGGGGCGATTCTGGATGGCTGTTCCCCGTGAATTCTGGCCGCAGGACCGATCCGGCATCGATCGGGTCTGGCGCGAGCCCTATGGCGACTGCCGACAGGAGATCGTTCTTATCGGCACTGGCATGGATCGTGCCGCGCTCACGGCGATGCTCGATGCGGCTTTGCTGACGGAGGGTGAGAGAAGCATCGACCCCCGCCACTGGGCGACCTCCTTCGCGGATCCATTTCCGGTGTGGGAACTGGATCAGGAATGAGGAGTCGGTGGTAGGGGCCTGTTCAATGGGGTCAAATGCATGAACCTTGTTTGAGTGAAAGATTGTAGGAAATGAATCCTTCCATGTGGTTTGCCACGGGCAGGATTTGGGAAATAGACATATCTCGTTCGGGTGCCCGTCTCTGCTTATAAGATTAAGGCATTCCCGTGATCGAAATGTATAATAACTGCTGTTGGGTGAGGTTTTCCCGGAAAAAAATTACTTCTGTTTTCTTGTTGTTGCAGGTTCTGCCCTCGCGCTAGCGTCCCGGATGCTTGACAGGGATCGGATGAGGCGGCACGAGCTTGTGCATGAAGCTTGTGTTTGTCCTCGGGGTTTTCATGTCCCTCCAGGCCTCTGCGGTCGATCCTGGTGTTCTATCTGCCCGACCGGCGGCATCGACGGCAGACCTTGAAGCAGACGTTGAACTCGCAACCAGGCAGTTGAGTGGTGAGGTGGACGTCATGGACCAGGCGTTCATTCTGGAGACATTCCGCCGTGGATCGAAGGCTGGAATACCGAGAGCCCATGGGGGACTTGCGGATTGCCATGCCTGGGGAGTGGGGATGCCGCGCAACGACAAGCCGGTTCGGGAATTGTTAGAAAAGGCTGCAGCGGGAGGGGATGCGATGGGCACGCTGCGGCTCGGCGAGGATCTCTTCGCGGGTTGGGCGGGCCCCCGCGATCCCGAGCGTGGGATGGAATTGATTCACAAAGCAGCAGCCATGGGATCGAAGACCGCCGAAGCCGGTCTTGCGGCACGTGCTCTTCTTGGCGAGGGTGTGCCGAAGAATCGCAAAGAGGGTTTAGAGAAACTGCACAAGCTTGCGGATGAAGAAGATCTGGGAATGGCGGCATTTTTTCTTGGCCTGTACTATCGGGGTGAATTCGGGCCAGAGGATGGCAAGAAGCCAGAGTTGGCTCGCAAGTATCTGCTGCACGCCGCCGAGAAGAACCACGCGAAGGCCATGGTCATTCTGGGGGATTTGGCGTTGTATCAGGGTGGTTCAAAAGGCAACGCCAAACTCCGCCTGGAGGCTGCGGAGTGGTATCGAAAGGCGGTCGGAAGAAACTCCGGTGAAGCCATGATGAAGCTTTCCCGATTGCAACAGCGCGACCCCAAGACGCGAAAGGAAGGCGAGGATTGGTATCAACTTCTGCTTGGGGCGGATCGTGTCGGCCATGGTGAAGCCACTCAATATCTTGGGGAACTCCATTATCATGCTATGGGTTATACCTATCGAGATTTGGACTGGTCGAAGTCGGCGTATTTTCACGAGAAGTATTTGTCCGATGGATTTGGCGGCGGCAACAGCCATGTCTCTCTTCACCGACTTTTCGAAATCTATTTCGAGGGCGGTCTTGGGTTGGATCGGGACTACAAGAAATGTCTCGAACTCGCGCAGCCTTATCTCGATTACTGCAATGCCGCGAGTCTTTACGCGGGTCGCATCCTGCTGCATCCGGACTCTCCCATGGGAAATACTCGCGAGCACTACATCCGGGGTTACGCCTGTTTGCTGAAATCGGCCACGCTCGAGGGCAGCAGTGTCGATGAGGAAGTACTTTTCATTCTCCGCAGTCGGCACGGAATGACCCGCTGGGAGATCGAACAGGCGAAAAAGTTGTTCCGAAGCGGCTTCCCCAATGCCAGCACTCCTCTTCTGCCATGAAACCCATCATTCTTCTCGCCTTCGGGATCATTGCCACATGGTCTTCTGTTTCCGCCGATGAATCCAGCTTCGGCAACGCGCCTCGGAACGAGTCCGCCATTGCCTTAGGTGAGCAGGTTGTGGCTACCTACCGGAGGGATGGCGTCGAAAAGGCGATCGATTTCCTTGAAGCCGAGGCTCCGGGATTCTTCGAGAAATCGGGGGCGACGGCTCGTTATGATTTTCTTGCGGCCCTCTTTGAGGAGGCCATGGGCCCGAGGGGACTTGGGCACGAGGATGCCGAATGGAAACAGGCGCTGATCCGATGGTCTTATCAGTATTGCCGGAACCAAGGCCGGAGCTATTGGTATGAGCGCTGGGTGACACTGATGCACGAGGTGTGCTTTGAAGCTGGAAACTACGGCGAGGCGCGGGCAGTCATCGACTATGAGAGACATCGTCAAATCGAAAAGGGAGTGGCCCTCGACGTTTCCAAGATGTCCAGTGGAGGCCCGGTGGATCCGGCCTTTCCTCCGGTGACGAAGCGGAAGCTGGGTCCCAATCAGCGTGTGATGATCAAAAATTTCCGCTTCCTCCTCGCGGAATCGGGACAGGACCTGGTCGAGGGGAAATGGCGGTCCGGGATGGAGGGTGCCGCCCTTGCTGCCGAGAGGGCGATGATGACCTTCAAATGGCATCAACAGCGGAGTGAATTGACAGACTCCGCCCTCGTGATGACCGACGTGACCGGACATTGGCGGAAGGCGAAATGGCTCACGGCGGAGGGTTATCGCTTCCTCGACCTTCCCCGCTTGGAACTTCAGACCTGTCGCGCGCTTTCCCGTTTCAATCTCGAAGAGGGCAGGGGATTGTATGATGTCCGGATGGCTGAGGCCCGGGCTCTTCATTTGGAGTTTATTCTCGGCACCAATCGGGAAAAGGTTCCCGGTGCTTTGGGAGAGATTCGGGAATTGTTTCTTTCCGAAGATTACAGCGCTCCGCTTTATGCCGATCGGGTGGCATTGATGATGGCGGACGTGCATTTCCTCAATGGCCAAGCGGAGAAGGGTTGGGAAATTCTTGAAAGCCTTCGACGCAAGGAAGGGCATTCTGCGGACATGAGGTTTTACGTCGATCGGGAATGGTGTCGGCATCGTGTCAGTGTGGGCCTGACCGATGGGGTCGAGTCGGAACTTGTCGATCTTCTCCGGACGGCCCGTGAGGGAGGATTGAAGCAACGTGAAATCGAGCTTTATGAAATCTATGCGAGGTTGTTGCTCGCGCTCGGGAGATATGAGGATGCGCTGGTGATTCAGCGGGAGTTGATTCGCTTGCTTGAATCTTTCGATGTTTTCACCCGTCTCCCCGGGGCTTTGCGGACCTTGGCTGAGATTCACGCACGGATCGGCCAACGCAACCGGGCGAAGGCGGATCTTGCCGAGGCCCGTGAGTTGCTGGAATCCGAGAGGATGCCCGATGAAGTGAAAAAAGGTCTGGGTCCTGTCCTGGATGCGCCCTTGCCGGATGCCGGTTCTTCGCTGCCTGAGGAAACGGTTCTGGCGGACCTGCAACCCTTGCGCTCCGTCATGGTGCCCTTGAAGGGCCTGCCAGCGAGAGGATTGTTCACCTTGAGCAATCCCTCCGGCGGCGAGGTTTCCGGAAGCCTGCAATTTCGGGGCAAGGGGCTTGGATTTGGCGAAGAGGTCCCATTCGGGGTCCGCGTGGATGTTGCCAAGGATGGTGGAGCGGATGAGTTGAAGCGCGATGTCACGGTTGAGGCGGGGGATTTCTACTCAATCGATCTTGCTGCCGCAGCGGGGACCGATGCCGCAGCGGTGGAAATCATCTGGACGCCCGACGAGGGCCAAGCCCAAGTGGCTCAATGGGAATCCGGTCCGGCGGAAAGCGGGGTTTCGATCGCGGTCACCGATGCTTCGGAGTATCTCGAAAATCCCTTTTACCTGATTCCTTTCTATCATCTCCTGCAATACCGGGACTCGTTTGCGCGGGTGGCGGATCTCCGGGTCGTCGCATCGTCGCCATCGCGGGTCGAACTTTATGATTCGAATGATGAGCTTGTCTTCGTGGATGTCGAAGGTGATGGCTCTTTCGGTTCTCCGGGAGATATCATCAGCAAGGATTTCAATCGCAACGGATCGGGTGATATCAAGCTCGACCCGAAGAATCAGGAAGTCCGTTTCCGTCTTTTGGTGTGTCCCGTTGAGAAACCGGATGGAGGGGAGTTGAAGTTGGATGTGCAGATGTTCGATCGTGGGGAGTGGGTTACCCATGCGACCGACAGACTGCTCTTTGAAAGTGGCGAAGAATAGACTTTGTATTGGACCCTGAGCAAAAGGTCCGGATGAGAGGGAAGGGGTGGTCAAGCGTCAGTTGGGCCCCTTCGGCAAAGGATCCCAGGCCCCGGGTTTGCTCGACGTGTGAGGCTTTTTGAGCCCAACCATACTTGGTTATCTCACCTCAATCACCGCCTTGATCGCGCCGGTGGCGGGGTCGGTGAAGCGGGCGAAGTCGGTGGGGACTTGGTCGAAGGTGAGGCGGTGGGTGATCCACTTGTCGGTATCGATCCGGCCATCGCGGATGAGGCCGATGATATGGGTGAAGTCGGCCGGCATGGCATTTCGCGAAGCGAGGAGGGTGAGTTCGCGGCGATGGAAGACGGGGGCGTGGGGGAATTGGAGATCGGAGGTGGTGATGCCGACGTAAGCCACGCGACCGGCGAAGGCGGCGTATTCGAAACAGGTGGACATCGATTTCGGGCTGCCGGTGGCATCGATGATGGCATCGGCCATGGCTCCGCCGGTGATGGCTTCGAGTTGGTTGCGTTGCGAGCCATCGGCGAGGATGCCATCGATGCCGAGGGACTCGCGGCAGAAGTCGAGCCGGCCCTGGACCATGTCCATGACCAGGACGCGGATCTCCGGGATGAGGCGGAGGAATTCGAGGCAGGCGAGGCCGATGGGACCGGCGCCGATGACGAGGATGGTTTCGCCGGCGGCGGGGGCCACGCGTTGGACGGCGTGGTAGCCGATGGCGAGGGTTTCGACGAGGGCGAGTTGGTCGTAGGAGAGGTCGTTTCCGGGGTGGAGCTTGCGGGCGGGGACGGTGAAGGTGCCCTGGCGCAGGCCGCCGTTGTTGTGGACGCCGATGACCTGGACGCCGGGGCAGCAGTTTGGGTGGCCCTTGCGGGAAACGGCGCTGTCGGGGTCGTTGACGTAAGGTTCGAGCGAGCAGCGGTCGCCGGGTTTCACGTGGGTGACATCGGGGCCGACGGCGACGACTTCGAGGCCGAGTTCATGGCCGGGGGTGCGGGGGTAGGCGAAGAAGGGGAATTTCCCGAGGTAGCAGGAGAGGTCGGTGCCACAGATGCCCATGCGGTGGGTGCGCACGACCGCCTCGCCAGGGCCGGGTGCGGGGGCGTCGGGGAGATCGATGAGGGTGATGCGCTGGGGCTCGGTGAATTCGATGGCGGCGGGCATGGTCGGGAAGGGGTCGGAGTTGAAGGAAATGAGGAAACAACGAAATGGACGAAACTCTGCGAAATTCAAGGCAGGGTGGCGATCGCGCGGAACGCCTGCAGGATGGGACGTGAGATGGACCCCGGCTTCTGCAATGAAGTTTTCGGCGATTTCGCCTCTTTCGTTGTTCCTAACTCAGGATTCGGGATCAGTTGTTTTCCGGAAGGCCCTCGATGTGGCCGATGTCTTGGACGGGCGCGAAGATCGCGAGGACTTCGGCGAGGAGGGTTTCGTCGATGGGTTCGGCGAGCCATTCGGCCCATTTGCGGATGTTGTCGGGATTGGCCGAGCCGGCGACGGAGGTGGTGATGTCGGGATGGGCGCAGGCGAACTGGAGTGCGAGCTTGGCGATGTCCACTCCGCGGTCGGCGCAGAGTTTGGCGGCGCGGCGGGCGGCATCCTTGACGTTTTCCGGCTCTTTCAACCAGACCGGCAGCTCGGCATTGGTCAGCAGGCGGGCGGAGAATGGGCCGGCACCGATGACGCCGATGCCTTTTTCCTTCAAGCGCGGGAGGAGGTCGGTTTCCAGCGTGGTGTTCTGGAGGGTGTAGCGGTTGTAGGCGAGGATGCAGTCGATGTGATCCTCGATGTGATCGAGGACGGTGTGGAAGGTCTTGAGCGGGTAGCAGGAGAAGCCGACGAAGCGGGCCTTGCCCTGTTCCTTGATTTTGAGGAGGGCGGGGAGGGTTTCCTCCCAGATCTGGGCGAGGGGGACGAACTCGACATCATGCAGGAGGAGCACGTCGAGGTGATCGGTTTTGAGGCGCTGCAGGGAAATGTGGACGGACTCCTCGACGCGGCGGGCGGAGAAATCGAAATGCACGTCGGAGTAGCGGCCGAGTTTGGTGCAGAGCGAATACGATTCGCGGGGAATGTCACGCAGGCCGAGGCCGAGCATGATTTCCGACATGCCGCGGCCGTAGAAGGGGGAGGTATCGATGAAGTTCATGCCGAGATCGAGCGCCGTGCGGGTGGAGCGCATGGCTTCATCGAGCGTGATCGAACGGAATTCCGCGCCGAGGGAGGAAGCGCCGAAGGAGAGGATGGGCAGGTCGAGGCCGGTTTTGCCGAGAGGGCGTGTTTTCATGGGAAATGGAGGCGGATGGAAGAAAGCGTGGTGGCTGCGGCGGCATCGGAGTCCGGGAGGGGGAGGACTTCGGCGGAAAGGTAGCCGGCGTAGCTTGTTTCGCGAAGTGCGGCGGCGATGGGGGCGGGATCGGTATGGCCGAAGCCGATGGCATGTCGATTCGAGTCCGCCCAATGGACGTGGCCGATCCATCTCGCGGAAGCGCGGAGGGCGGCGGCGATGTCTTTTTCTTCGATGGCGAGGTGGAAGAGGTCGGCGAGCAGGCGGGTGTGGTGGAGGTCATTTCCCTCCAGGAATGCGGCGGCCGGAGCGAGCTGGTTGAAAAGGTTCGTCTCGTAGCGGTTCAGCGGTTCGTAGATGAAACGCTGGCCGTGGCCTGCGGCGGCGGCATCGAAGCGCTTCAAAGCCTCGGCGAGGTGATCGAGGGCCCGTGCTCGATCGGTCCCGCCGCTGTGACGGCCCTGCATGGACCCGAGGATGGTGGGGGCACCGAGGGCGGCAGCGAAATCGATCATCCCGAGGATGAAATCGCTGGCGGCGGCACGTCGTCCGGGATCCGGATCCGTGAGGGAAAGCCCGTGCCGAACCATGCCGGCACCGGTGCCGACGGCCGCGATGCCGAGGTGGTGGTGCCGGGCGAGATCGAGGATTTCCGCGGTGCCGACCTGATCCGGGCCGGTGAGGAAGAGTTCGACGGCATCGAAGCCATGCCCGGCGGCCTTGGCGAAGCCGGTTTCCAGGTGGTCATGGAAGACGAAGGGCCCGGCAGCGGCCTCCGGGACGCGGCAGAGGGTGACGGCGGTGCGCATCAGACGGATTCGAGAATGACGTTTCCGTAGGGGGTGTTGTCACCGGTGCGGACGAGGCCGATGGCGGCGGGGACGAGGGTCTTGAAGGTCAGGTGGGGGAGGCGGTGGATTTCCGGGGAGCCCTGGAGGGCGGCGAAACGGGCATCGAAGCGGGCGATGGTTTCGGCGGAATTGCTGCTGACGAATTCCTCGGCCTGCCAGATCCGGCCGACCTTGAAGTTCGGTTCGAGGAGTTTCAGGAGGTCGGGAATCGTCGGAATCCCTGCGGTGAGGGCCAGATCGACGGTCTCCACCTGCGGCCAGGAGGGGAAGGCCCAGTCGGCGATGACCAAGGTATTGGTGTGGCGGATCCGGGCCAGGAGGTGGAGCAGGGCGGGATTGAGAATTCCGGTTTGGAGCATGACGGAAATTGTCAACCCGGGCCCTGCCTGCCAATCCGGATTTCTGCCATCCCCGTGGATCGCCGATTTTCCCCGGCTTCGGGGTTGCCAAATCCTCGCAACCCGCTAAACCCGCGCACTCGCGAGCGGACCTGCTCGATTCCCCAACACCTACGGACGCCATGACGGACCTCAGCAAATATCGCAATATCGGCATCTTCGCCCACGTCGATGCCGGCAAGACCACGACCACCGAGCGCATTCTCAAGCTTACCGGAAAGATCCACAAGATCGGCGAGGTCCACGACGGCGCATCCACCATGGACTTCATGGAGCAGGAGGCCGAGCGCGGCATCACCATCCAGTCCGCCGCCACCACCTGTTTCTGGAAAGACTGCCAATTCAACGTGATCGACACCCCGGGTCACGTGGACTTCACCATCGAGGTCTATCGTTCGTTGAAGGTCCTCGACGGCGGTATCGGCGTTTTCTGTGGATCCGGTGGCGTTGAGCCCCAATCCGAAACCAACTGGCGCTACGCGAACGACTCGAAGGTCTCGCGGATCATTTACGTCAACAAGCTGGACCGCATCGGCGCCGACTTCTACCGGGTGGTCGAGCAGGTGAAAAAAGTCCTCGGCGCCCACCCGCTGGTGATGGTCCTGCCGATCGGCACGGAGAGTGATTTCAAGGGCGTCGTCGATCTCCTCTCGATGAAGGCCTACGTCTGGGATGAAAGCGGTCAGCCGGAGAATTTCACCGTCACCGACATCCCCGCCGACATGGTCGAGAAGGCCGAGCAGTATCGCGCGGAACTGGTCGAAAAGGCCGTGGAGCAGATCGACGAAGTCATGGAGGCCTACCTCGAAGGCACCGAGCCGGACGTGGAAACCCTCAAGAAGTGCATCCGCAAGGGCACCATCGACCTGGCTTTCTTCCCGACCTACTGCGGGTCGAGCTTCAAAAACAAAGGTCTGCAACTGATTCTCGACGCTGTCGTCGACTACCTGCCGAGCCCGCTCGAAGTGAAGCCGCTTCCTGAAGTGGACGAGGAAGGCAACGAGACCGGCAAGTTCGCCGAGTCCGACCCGAATGCTCCTTTCCGCGGTCTTGCCTTCAAGATCATGGACGACAAGTTCGGTGCCCTCACCTTCACCCGGATCTACTCGGGCACGATCAAGAAGGGTGACACCGTGCTGAACTCCTTCACCGGCAAGACCGAGCGGATCAGCCGGATGGTGGAAATGCACGCCAACGACCGCAATGAAATCGATACCGCCCGCGCCGGTGACATCATTGCCATCGTCGGTCTCAAGAACGTGCAGACCGGTCACACCCTCTGTGACGAGAAGAACCCGGCGACCCTCGAGCCGATGGTCTTCCCGGATCCCGTCATCTCCATCGCCGTCGCCGCCAAGGACAAGGCCAACGCCGAGAAGCTCAGCAACGCCATCGGCAAGATGGTCCAGGAGGACCCCTCCTTCCGCGTGGAGACCGATGAGGAAACCAACGAAATGATCCTCAAGGGCATGGGTGAGCTTCACCTGGACATCAAGATCGACATCCTCAAGCGGACCCACAAGGTCGAGGTGGAAGTCGGCGCCCCGCAGGTGGCCTACCGCGAAACCATCACCAAGGCCGTCTCCGACAGCTACACGCACAAGAAGCAGTCCGGTGGTTCGGGTCAGTATGCGAAGATCGACTACACCATCGAGCCTGCCGAAGCCGGCACCGGTTTCGTGTTCGAGTCGGCTGTCGTCGGTGGCAACGTGCCGAAGGAATACATCCCAGCGGTGGAAAAAGGCTTCAAGACCTCCATCGATAAGGGCCCGCTGGCGGGCTACCCCTGCCTCGACTTCAAGGTGACGCTGACCGATGGTGGTTTCCACGCCGTGGACTCCTCGTCCATCGCCTTCGAAATCGCCGCCAAGGCCGCCTATCGTCAAACCATGGCCAAGGCCGCGCCGCAACTGCTTGAGCCCATGATGAAGCTCGATGTCTTCTCGCCTGAGGAGAAGATCGGTGACGTCATCGGCGACCTCAACCGCCGCCGCGGCATGATCCAAGGCCAGGAGCCCACCCCCGGTGGTGTCCGCGTCAAGGCCGAGGCTCCGCTTTCGGCAATGTTCGGCTACATCGGTGACCTGCGCACCATGACTTCCGGTCGTGGCCAGTTCTCCATGGAGTTCAGCCACTACGCTCCCTGCCCGAAAAACGTTGCGGAAGAAGTCATCGCCGCGGCGAAGAAGCGCGAGGAAGCCCGCCGCGCCGGCAAGTAAGTTGGGTTGCTCCCGAAAAAATTCACCCGCTGTCCTGCGAAGGGCAGCGGGTTTTTTTGTTTCGGTGGATCGGGTGCGTCCCGGTGGCTTGGCCTTGGACTTGGGCACCCTCCGGGACCAGCGCAAGGCATCAGTGCCGTTGCTATCGTCAGGCGCGGCGTCGGGTGAAAAAGCCCATCATTCCCAAGACACCTAACAGAAGCGCACCGCCGGGCTCAGGGACCGTGGTGTAGCTGATGGTGTCGCCACCTCCCGAGGTCCATGCGAGCGTGTTGTTGAAGGAAGCCGCACCGATCGCGGAGAGGGTGGTATTGCTCCATGTCAGGGTGTAGGTGGACCCGCTTCCGAAATCGACCATCGTCAACCCCGGAGCCTTCATGCCCTCACCGAGAGTGAAGTCGGTTCCTGAAAATCCCCATTCCGCATTGACCGGAGTACGAAGGTTGATGCTTGCGGTTGCTAGAGAAGTGATGGTGGCGGTGCCGTCTCGCCATTGATCAACAGCTCCGTTGAAGCCCGAGAAAAGCTCTTGGGCACTGGATCTGGCAGCCGTCCCAATCAGCCAAGGATACACTGTGCCTGCCCCCAGATCCAGGGTGCCATTCCAGGTGGCGACGACGTCACTGCCCACCTGCTCGAAGGTGACGATCACCGCAGCTTGAGAAGGGCTGGCCATCATCAGGCTGGCACCGCCCAAGGCGGTCATCATCCATTTCGTGACTTGGGGATTCGTTGTTTTGGTGATCATCATTTTGAATTCGAAGGTGTTGATGAAGTCAGGCAATCGAGCAGCCTTCCTGAGTTCCCATAACTCCCGCCGTGGGATTCGTCCATCCCCCTAATCCGGGGGTGAAGGCTCCGTCTTGATGGTTGCCGCGTTGGCCACTGCGGCACGCGCCGCGGCAGCCATGGCGGAATGGAGATCTTGCGGGATGATTTCCGTGGCGGGGATGTTTTCGAACCATCGGCCCTCCGATGATGTCGATTCCGGGGCGTTCAGGGCAACGGCGACGACCTGGATCTGATCCGGGCCCAAGTGGGACGGCCAGGCGGGTCGGCGCTTGGTGCGGATGTTCCAGAAGGTGGCGCCTGCCGCGGTGTGCAGGCCGCGGTTGCCGCCACCGCTCGATTCGAAAAGGCGCGTGCCTTCACCGGCATCGATGTGGGTGAAAAGATTCTCGTACGGCGCCCAGCGATGGTGGTCGATGGCGAGGTCCGGCGCGCGACCGGAAGCGAAGACCGAACCGATGGCGCTCTGGACGGTGAGATCGTGGATGAAGCGGGCTTGCAAATCGAAGCCTCTGCAAAGGCAATCGTCGCCCATGATCGTGATGCCATGGTGTCCGGTGTGTCCATGGCGGTCGATCCGGGCTGCATCTGCCGAAAGCACGATGTTTTCCAGCGTGCAGAAGGCGGCACCTTCGATGAATGGCCCGTTGTCGCCATTTCGCACATGAATGTCCCGCGCCCAGCAATGGGCGGCGGTGGCGAGGAAGGTGAGGGGATTCATGCCGCGCTCGCGGAAATGCCCGGGGTAGAGGACCGCTGGAAACTCGAAGCCGATGCCCTCGATCCCGACATCCATGACTTCCGGAGTGAAAGGGGTGAGAGTCGGACTCCATTCCATCCGGACATCAAAGCGGAGAGGGCGGTCGAGAGTGAGTCGCATGCCCTCGATCTTGCGGACGCGGAAGATCTGACGACAGGTCCATCCCTTCAGTCCGCGGGTATCACCGGATTTTCCACGATAGAGATAATCGACGAGGCTGGAGTGCTCATCGTCCCGCAGATGAAGCACAAGTTCGTCACCCACCCGGAAATCGTTTTGCTGAAGGATGATTTCGCGATCCCCGCGTTTTGCCCCTTGGGTGAGGGGTGAGCCATGGGAAGGAAAGCGAGCTGGGCCCTTGATTTCCGAACCCACTCGAACAAAGCCACCGCGCCATGACCAATCGCTGGTCTCCGTTCCGCCATCATTCTTGAGCGGGCGGGGTTCGATGTCCTCCAGTCCCCGGGAAAAGACCAGGAGGGTCTGCGTGGATCCGGCACCGCGGAGGACGGTTCCGGATTGGTGAAACTCCAGCGGGCGATCGATGTGATAGCGCCCTGCGGGAACGACGATGGTCTTTCCTTTTCCTGCATGGATGGCGCGGAGAAAGGCATCGGTATCATCATGGCCATCATCGGCTTTCGCTCCGAAGTCTTTCACCGAGATCTCTGCGATCGGGATGCGGTAGCTTTCTTCGCCGCGGCGGTATCCGGCCATGGAGAAATCCGACAGTCGGCTCGTGGGTGACCATAACTCCCCGGATTTCCCCCAAAGCTTTGAATGGCTTCCGGGTTTTTCCGGTGCATCGGCCGCGGTTGAGGGAGCGGCGATGAAAACAAAAGCAAAGCCGAGCAGGAGCGAGCGGAGAGAAGGGACGATCGCTGGCGCTGGCGGGATCATCATCGGATCTAACGGATCGAATGGGGCCGATCTTTCGATGGCGGGCGATTCCTTTTGTGGCGTGAATGCGGGAGTGGCGGTGGCATTTCCCGGAGTGTTGACGGGGGAGAATCGCTTCGACAGGGTCACGGACCATGAGGCTATGGAAATGGATGCTGCTGGGACTGCTGGGCGTGTTTCCCGGATGGGCGGAGGAATCGAAACTGCCTGCGAAGGGGGAGCGTGTTTTGTTTCTGGGGGATTCGATCACCTGGGCGGGCGACTATGTGACCGACGTCATTTCCTGGGCTGAGGCGGGGCCCTGTCGGGGGCTGGGGATCACCTGGCTGAATCTCGGGTTGTCATCGGAGACGGTTTCGGGATTGAGCGAGGAAGGTCATGCCGGTGGAAGCTTTCCCCGACCGGATCTCCATGAACGGCTCGGGCGGGTGCTGGAAAAGACCGAGCCAGACCGGGTCTTCGCGTGTTACGGCATGAACTGCGGGATCCAACAGCCGTGGTCGGAGGAGAGATTTTCCAAATACCGCGATGGCATGCATCGCCTGAAACGCGCGGTGGAGGAAAGCGGCGCGGAGATCGTTTTCCTCACGCCGCCGTATTTCGATGGCACCAAGGCACCGGACAAAGCCTACTACACCGAGGTTCTGGCCCGCTATGCGGCATGGCTTGTGGAGCAGAGGCGCGAGGGTTGGGAGGTGATCGATGTCAACGGGGCGATGACCGAAGCGATTTTGAAACGTCGCGAAACCGAACCGGGATTCAGCGTGCAGAGTGACGCCGTGCATCCGAATGCCGCCGGGCACTGGATGATGGCGGCCCCCGTGATTGCCTACCTGGGCGGGAAGGAAGTGGCGGCGGCGGGATCGATCGATGCGGCGCTCGCTGCCGTGGGCATGGGCACCGCGTGGCGGGAACTGTGCAAGCAGCGGATGGTCCTGCAACGGGATGCCTGGCTCACGGCGACCGGCCACCAGCGACCGGGTGTCCCGGTGGGCCTGCCCTTGGTGGAAATGGAGGCCAAGGTGGCGGCGATCGAGGGCCGGATGAGGGCGCTGATGGCAGAAAGCGGGCAATCGGGCGATTGAGGAGTTGGCGGGAGCGAGGGAATCGGTCAGTCTGCCGCCGATGAAAGCGCCTCAGCTTGAAGCGTTCGGCGAGAGGGAACTGTTGGGAACAGGTCCCTGCGGAGCCGTGTTTCGTGCGGTGAGGGAGGATGGGGAGGTCACGGCGGTGAAGCTGCTGGATGGCATGGCGATCAACCGCGCGCTGCTGGAAGAGGCCACAGCGAGGCTGGAAAAGGGCGGCTGGCCGGATGGAGTTCTGCCGATTTTGGAGGCCGACTACCGCACCAAGCCCGCGGTGCGGGTCACTCCCTGCCTGGCGGATGTCGATGAGGAAGGCGTGCCGCGTCCGCGGAGTTTGCAGCATCGGCTCGCGGATTTCCCGGGTGAGGATTCCTGGGATGTGGTCATGGCCTTGGCCGATGCCTTGGCGGAAATGCATGCCCGCCAGGTGGCGCATGGAAATCTCAAGCCCGGCAACGTGTTTTTCGATGAGGAAGGCGGCCTGACTTTGGTGGACTGGTGCCTGGGCAACATGCCGGGGGTGGGGCAGATGGATTTCACCGATGCCATCCTCTATCAGCCCCCTGAACAACTGCGCGAGCCGGAAGCTTATCTTCACGAGGCGGGATACCGATGGGATGTGCACGCCTGGGGTGTGTTGGCATTTCGCCTGATCACGGGACGTTTCCCGCGGGCAAATGCCACCTTCATTCAAGTGGCTCCGCCGCCCGGAGAAACCCACCGGGAAGGTTTGCAGGCGGACTTGCTGAAAGTGGCGAATACCGTCGAGTCCCAGCGCATGGTCGAATGGCCGACCGAAGCTGAGGGCGAAAAAGAGAGGCGCTGGCGGGAAGTGATCGATACCTGCCTGGCCCTCGAGCCCGGGGACCGCCCGGCGAATGCCATGGAAGTCCGCCATCGCCTCCAAGCGGTGGAACGGGAAATGGCGGAGGAAGAGCAGCGGGATGCCGTACTCGACCAGCGTCGGCACGCGCAGAAGGCGGCGGGTCGTGCGGGCATGGCGGCGGGTGTGCTGTTAGGCGCGGCGGTGTTGATGGGTTTCCTCTGGCATGTGGCCAAGGGGCAATTCGCCCAGGAGCGGGAACGTCGGATCAAAAGCGAGGCCCTGGCGGTCAAGCAGGAGCAGCGCGCGGCAGAGGAACTCGGGCGCGCGAGGAAATCCGAACGGCAGGCGGTGGCGGCACTGCAGGCAGGCGAGGCGACCTGGCTGGCAAGGATCGAGGCCTCGCGGGATTTGGGCGATCGACTGTTTTCGTGGGCGATCGAAGAGGATCATCGGACCCTGCCGCCGCTCGATGGCCGCAAGCTGCGGCTGCAGCGCCTGGAGGACTACTACGAGCAGTTTCTGGAGCGCACCGACGGGCTTGAGGGACTGGGGGATGAGCGGGCCCGGGCGCGGCTTCATTTGGCGGAAATTTCGCTGGCCATGGGTGAGCCGGATCTCGCGGCGAAACGTTTCGAAGTCGCTCTGGCAAGTGCCGATGATCTTGAGCCGGGTGCGGCGCTCGATCTGCGATTGGCCACGGACCGATTGCTGCTCGCGATTCTTTTCAAGGAGAATGGCGATCCCCGAGCCGGAGAGACCTTCGAGTCCGCCCGGCAGGCCTTGATGAAGGTTCCGCAGGCCGAGGTGGATGCGGACCGGGTGGCCTATCTGTTAGCCACGCTCGATCTCCGCGAATCCGAACTCCTCGCCGCCGCGGGCGATGAAGTGGCGGCCCTTGAGCACCTGCATCGGGCCACCGAGGAGCTGAACCGCCTTGCCGACCAGCGGCCGGAGGCGGCCTTGCTGCGCTCCGAACTGGTGGCCTGTTATCTTTCCTCGGCGACGATTCTCGATGGCATGGGCGAGTTGGGCGATGCCCGCGGCTTGAGGGAAATGGCGGCGGCAAAGCTCTTGCAACTCATCGAGGATCATCCGGGTGACCTCAAGCTGCGCGAGGAATTGGCGGGCTGTTATGGCGCGCTGGCGGAATCGTCGCTGGTGGCCGGGGATGTGTCGCGGGCAGAGTCGATGTCCAAGGGAGCGACCAAGCTGCTCACGGAAATCCTCTCGCAGCGGCCGGAAAGTGCCTCGGTCAAATCCCGGCTGGCGGCACAACACGGCATCATGGCGGGCATCCTGAGGGATCGCGGTGAGTCCGAGGAAGCGCTGCGGCGCTATGACGAGGGACTGCACCTGTTAGAAGGGCTGGTGGTTGGTGACGGGGCCGATCCTCTGGCCCGTTTCCGCTACGCCCTGCTGACCTGGGAAAAGGGCCGCATGCTCGGATTCGCCGGAGACCGGAAATCCGAGATCGCCCACGAGGAAAAATCCCTGGAGATGCTGCTCGTTCTACTAGAATCCTCGTACGGCGTTTCCCGTGCGGAGTCGATCAAGCGTTCCATCGGTTATCTGTTAGGCGATCTCGGCCATGCCCGCGAGGCGGCGGGGGAGAAGGATGGGGCGGAAGCGGCCTTTGGCGAGGCGGTGAAGATCTGGGAATCGCTGCACCGGGATCGACCCGCGAGCGAGGAATATGAGGAGGCGCTGGACTGGAACCGGCAGCGACTTGCGGAATTCCGCCCCGAGGAAAGATGAGTCCCGATCTTGCGAGGCTGCGCCGGGAGGTTTCCCGGTCCTTCGATCTCTCCCTGCGCGCCCTGCCCGGTCCGATGAGAGACGGGGTGGGTCTGGGATATCTTTTGGCTCGGGCGAGTGACACGCTGGCGGATACGGCTGCGGTGCCGGTGGCGGATCGACTCGAGTGTCTGGATGGTTTCGCCGCCGAACTGGAGACGGGCGACAAATCTTGGCGCAGCGGGCTTGCTGCCTTCGCCGGGCGGCAGGAACATACGGGGGAGAGAGAGTTGTTAGAGCGACTCGATGACTGCCTGCGGCTTTTGGCGGAGCTGCCATCGGATCAAGCGGCCTTGGTCAGGGAGGTGGTCGCCATCATCATCAGCGGCCAAAGACTGGACCTCCAACGTTTCGGCCCGGAAGGGGGACAACTGCCCGATGATGCCGCGCTGGAGGACTACTGCCATCGGGTCGCCGGCTGTGTGGGTGTGTTCTGGACGCGGATGGGACGGCTGACTCTGGGGAGCGGATTTGCTTTGGTCGATACCAGCCGGATGGAGGCATGGGGCGAAGCGTTCGGACGTGGCTTGCAGTTGGTGAACATCCTGCGCGATGTGCCCACGGATTTGGAAAAAGGCCGCTGCTATCTCCCCGGGGTGGATGCGCAAGATCCGGCATCGGTGATGACAGGAGTGGCGAAATGGACGCAAAGGGCGGCGCAGGGACTGGCCGCGGGGCGGCAATACTCTTCCGCCTTGCGATCCTGGCGACTGCGGACGGCCACCGTGCTCCCGGCCTTGATCGGTGAGGAAACTCTCGCGAAAATCGAAGCAGCCGATTGGGCGAGACTTCAGTCGGGCATCAAGGTCAGCCGTGCCGTGGTCCGCTCCTGTCTCTGGCAGGCGATGATTTTTCCACGCAAGGACGCATGAGCCTGGGAAACGCGATGGGAATCCTTGCCGTGGTTCTCTCTACGGTAGCAAGGAGCGAGAAGCGAGGAGCAAGAAACAGCCGGGGAAAGACAGAAGATCCCGCAGGGCGGGAACTCAAGACACAAGACCAGAGAAACAGCCGGGCCACTGCGTGGAAGTGCCAAGTGCCAAAGAACAGCCGGGAGAGGACGCAAGATTTCAAGACGCAAGACTCAAGACCGGAGAAACAGCCAATACTCCGCGCCGAGCATCTGCCATCCACCATCTAACATCTGCCATCCACCTCCGGCTGTTCCTTTTCGTCTCTTTCGTCAATTTCGTTGTTAGATCAAACTCATCAACCTTTCCGTGTTTTCCAAGTATTCCGTGGTTCCCTCTTCAGTAGCGAGGAGCGAACGGCCGGGGGGGCGCGAAGCATCTGACATCCCTCCATCTAACATCCACCATCCATCATCGGCAGTTCCCTTTTCGGCCCTTTTTTCGTAGGCTAGGCGCTCGGGAGTTTCCCGATGCTTTACTCAGGCCGGGACATTGAGCGGCATGGGATCGGGGACGACCATCGATTTCAGCGATTCCTCCGCCTGAGCGGGAATGCGGATGGTGAAACGGGTGTCTTCTCCCGGGGTGGAGCTGACCTGAATGGTGCCGCCGTGGGCTTCGACGGCGCGTTTCACGATCGAGAGGCCGAGCCCTGTGCCTTTGATCTGGTCCTGGGAGTGGTGTTTTTCCACGCGGTAGAACCGGCGGAAAATGTGCGGCAGATCCTGGCTGGGGATGCCCACGCCATCGTCCGCCACCCAGAGCATCAGGGCATCGTCCTTGCGCTGGCAGCCGAGCGAAATGTTCAGGCCCTTGCGGGGATTCTGTTTCAGGGCGTTTTCCACCAGGTTGAAGAGCACCTGGGTCCAGTAGAATCGGTCGCCGCAGAAGTTGAGCTCGGGATCGGGCATCTCAAGGCTGACCTTGGCCTCCTGTCCTTGAATCACCGATTCGAGCCGCTCAAGCACGTCCTGGAAACAGGAGCGCATGCGGAAGGGCTCGATCTTCAAGGCCGCGGCTTCTCCGGATTCCAGTCGGGAAATGACCAGCATGTCCTCCACGATCCGGGCGATGCGCTCGGTGTGTTTCCGCATGATCGTCAGAAAGCGACGGGCCATGGCGGGATCCTCGATCAGATCGTCATCGATGAGATTCTCCAGATAGCCATTGATGATGGCCAGCGGCGTGCGGAGTTCGTGGGAGGCATTCGCGACGAAGTCCTTGCGCACCTGTTCGGTATGGTGTTCGGCGCTCACGTTACGGATGACCACGCGGATGGAAGGATCTCCGCCGACAGGGTCGGGGAGCGGAGCCGCATCGAGATCGAAGACCACCGATGGACGGGACTCGGAAGGAGAGGGCGAGTTTTGAAGGACGATGCGGCGACTCACCGGCAGCCCGGTGTGCAGGCAGTCGAGCACTGCCGAGGCAAGGTTGTGGTCGAGCATCACCTCGGGCACGGATCGATCCAACAACTGCCGTCCGCCGAACATGCGGATGGCGGACTGGTTGGCAAAGCGGATGCTGCCGCTGGCATCGACCATCAGAAAGGCCTCGGCGAGGGCATTGAGGAGGCCGTCCCGTTCGTGGCGCGCGCGCTTCAGGTCCTCGGCCAGGCGGGATTTCCACGAGCGGACTTCTTCCTGAAACTCCCTGCGGGCGCGGCGCAGTCGCAGGGCGAGGACGAAGACGGCGAACATTGCCGCCGCGACGGCAATGGCCGCCAGGGTGGCGGAAATCTCGGGCATGATCAGGCTTCGAGCACACGGTAACCGATCCCTCTAACCGTTTCAACCATGGCGGCATGATTGCCGAGTTTCTGCCGCAGGCGCTTCATGTGGGTGTCCAGCGTCCGGCTGTGGACTTCATCGCTGTATCCCCATACGGTCCGCAGCAGGTCATTGCGGTCCTGCGGATGCCCGGCGCGTTCGGTGAGGAAAAGGAGCAGCTTGAATTCGGTGGAGGTGAGATCGATTGGCTCGCCTTCGAGGTAGAACTTCAGTTCGTTTTTGTTGAAACGAAAGGGTCCGTGATCGACCGTCACCGCCCCCGGAGCCGCTTGGGAGCGCTTGAGGATGGCCGAGACGCGGAGCAGGAGTTCCTTGGGCGAAAAGGGCTTGGTGAGATAGTCGTCCGCCCCGGCTTCCAGCCCCTGGATCCGGTCCTCCGTCTGGGCGCGGGCGGTGAGCATGATGACAGGCGTGTCCCGGGTCCGGGCATCGCGCCGCAGTTCCTTGAAAACCGCATAGCCGTCCTTCCCGGGAAGCATGAGGTCGAGAATCACCAGGTCCGGCTGCTCATGGATGGCGAGCGAGGCGCCTTGGATGCCATCGTGCGCCTTCAAGGTCGCATAACCGGCGCGTTCCAGGTTGAAAGCGATCAGGTCGGCGATGTCCCTCTCGTCCTCGACGATCAATATCCTCTGCATGTGGCGTCTGAATTAGTGCGGAAAGGTCACGTGGCAAACCAGCACGGAGTGACGAAATCGTCGCACAGCAAAAGGCCCTCGGCGAGAGGGAAAGCGGGGGGGGCTGGCGTTCAGAGGAGGGAATCGATCCTTTCCCGGGCGACGGCGAGATAGTGGTCGTCGAGTTCGATCCCGGTGAAAGCCGCGAGCGCCATGCGTTTTGCGGCCACGGCGGAGCTGCCGATGCCGAGAAAGGGGTCGAGCAGGCGGGTTTCCCGGCCTTTTCCGTGGAGGCGCACGCACTGTTCCACGAGGGCCACGGGGAAGGTGGCGGGGTGAGGGCGTTCCTTATCGCGGGACTGGATGGTGTCGTAGGGGATGAACCAGGTGTTGCCCCGGCAGCGCCGGTCCTCGCCGCCGGTGTGACCCCAACGGTCGATGTTCGATTTGTCCTGATAGGGCACCCCGGCGGCGCGGCGGTCGAGCGGGACGGTGCCGGACTTGGTCAGGTGGAAGACGTATTCGTGGCAGTCGTTGACGTAGCGCTTCGAATTGATCGGCTTGAAATGCCCCGCGCTGATCGATTCCCCGCTGCGGGTCTGGATGGTGATGGATTTGACCCAGTGGAAGGTGTTCTGCAGCACGAAGAGGTCATCGGTCAGAGCGAGGACGACCTGATGGGGAAGGAGCGGGTTCGAGGGGGCGGCCCCGACGTTGAGGAAAAACGAGCCGTCATCGGCCAGCACCCGACGGACCTGGGCAGCCCAGCGTCGGCACCAATCGAGGAAATCGGTGCGGCTCGACGTGTCATCGTAGCTCCGATAATCGATCCCGAGATTGTAAGGCGGCGAGGTGACGACCACATCCTGCGACCCCGCCGGCAAGCGCGGCAGGACATCGAGACAATCGCCGAGGTGGAGCTGGGTTTCCAAGGGGAGGTCGGAGTGGATCGGTGATGGCGTGAAGAACGGCCCCATCCTTCGCAAGCGCGGTTAGCGGGAAAGGAAAAAGAAAAAGCCATGCCTCGGAAAGCGGTGGGAGAAATCCGGACCAGGATGGATGGGATGGGGGAATGCTTCAAGCCGAGCATTGGCTGTTTCTTGCTACCCGCTCCTCGCTACTGAAGAGGGAACCACGGAATACTCGGAAAACACGGAAAGGTTGATGAGTTTTATCTAACAACGAAATGATCGAAAGGAGATGGCTGTCGGAAAAGCTGAAAAGCTGAAAAGCTGAAATGCTGAAATGCTGAAATGCTGAAATGCTGAAATCAGTGCTCCGCGCGAAGCATTGGCACTTGGCACTTGGCACTTGGCACTTCCACGCCTGACCTTTGACCTTTGACCTTTGACCTTTGACCTTCCGCGCAGCGGCCTCTGGTCTTGTGTCTTGTGTTCCCGCCCTGCGGGATCTTCCGTCTTTTCCCGGCTGCTTCTTGCTCCTTGCTGCTCGTTCCCTACGCCATGGCATTGAGGGTGGTAACGGGGCTTTTGAATTCGGGCTTTTCTCTCCGTCCAGATTGGCCTAAACGATGACGGTCATGAAGGCGCTTATTGCAGTCCTGTCTTTGTTCGTAGTTGGATGTTCAGTTTCGTCACTTGAGCGAGGATCACTGCTGATGAGGTGCGAGGACTTCGACCCCCATCCATTTGATAGATGACCCGAGCCAGAAAGATTGGTTGCGCCTATGCATGCCTTACGACCGCATGTTACCTCGACATGGTCGGGAATGGATGGATTTTCTTGGTGTTTGGAGAGGAGATGGGGACGCTGATCATGATCCTCCTGATGCTGCCATTGACATGGCTGTTTGCTGGCCTGCCTTTTCCCTCGTACGGTGACCCCACGCCCCTAACCGTTAGCATTCACATCCTTGTTTGGGCAGGGGTTGGTGCCTTTTTCGTCGTTAACGGGCTTTGGGTCGGTTCATGCTTGGATAAGTGGATTCCCAAGAGTCGCAAGTCTCAGGATCGAACCGGTTTGGAGAGTCCGGGAGCGGTGAAGAAGTCGTCACCAACACCCCTTGATCCACCTTGATTGCCGACAAACGGTTTCTCTTGCTTCAAGGGTCCCAGTTGGGGTTCTTGAGTCGGACTCTGACGAAGCCTCGGACGCCGGAGGGCAGGGGGATGAAACGGTTTCCCGGGACGGGTCCGACGAGGGTGGTTTGCGGTTCCCAGGGGCCTTCAAGGTCGGTCGCGCTTTCACCACGGAGTGCCATGGGCAGGCCGATGCTTGGCTGGGTATAGGCGCTGTCTTCGTTCCAGCTCAGTATGCGAATGTTTCCGTTCGCTACGAGGCGGGGGAGTTTGCCTTCGTCGATATCGATGACCTCGGGATTCGCTCCGCAGGCGAGTTCGATTTCGTTGGCGAAGCCGTCGCCATCGGCATCGGCTTCCGGTTCCCGCATGGCCCCTTTCATTCGGAAATAGCCGAGGCGGTCGAGCTCCTTGAAATACTGCGGTTCCTGAGTGGCGTGGTGGATGTTGAGTTCGACCCGGCTGGCGGAAAAGAAGGAATCGTAAATCTGGATCCAATAGACGGTGCCAGCCGTGGCGAGGAGGCGGACGCCTTCGTGGGTGTCGGAGAAGCCGGCAAAGTTTGCCATGGTCGGGGCACCGGCAAAGAGGCTGATCCGTGCACCGCCGGTGCTGCCGTACTGGGAAAACCGATAGTAACCATTGGCCGGGCAGGTCCATTTCCACCAGATCGTGCGGCTGCCGAAAAACCCGAACTCCGGAAATCCGCCGTCCTCGCCCGCCACGCCCGCTTGGCCGGTGGCTTGGAAAATCCAGCCGCCATCGCAGATTTGCGAGGCGTTTCCGAGGTCGGTGGCGTTGGCGACATCATCATTCGGCGGGCGGCCGTCGGGCACGGATTCCATCCAGAATTCGATCCGTCCCGGGCCATAGGTTGAGTTATCGAAACTCATGAAGTATTCCTCGCCTTCTTCGACAAGGAAGGCGGTGGAGTTGAATCCCGAGCCGACGCGGATGTTCTGACCTCCGCCCAAGGACTGATAGACGGTGATGCGCGGCTCGAAGTTGCTGCGTCGGGCATCGATCACCACCGCGCCGGAGAAACCGGCGGTCCATTTCCACCAAACGGAGGCGGTGGGATGAATGGTCGGGTGCCAGTCTACTTCACTGGTTTCCGCGGAGGCGAAGAGGTTGTTTCCCTGGATTTTCCGAGGCAGATCGGAAGGGATGATTTCGGCATCGACGCGCTGGTCCGCGCCGCCCACGGGAAAAGTTTCGAGGCCGATGACATCGCCGCCGGGGCTATCGATGGCGAGATGATAGATGGTATTGGCACTCGCTGGAAAATCGACTGACTTCGTGCCTTGGGCAACGAGCGTGAGGGCGTTCACCGCGTTTCCTGTGTAAATCGCGATGCGAGAGGCGTTGCCATTGAGATATTCCTGGAATCTCACGGGTGAGCTTGCGGGGGCAAGCCAGCGGAACCAGCGCGAGGCGGCTGCGGGGCTGCCGGCGTGGGCGGGTTCGCCGGGCTCGGCGCTGCCACCGCTGGGAACGAAGGTGAAGTAGGGCAGGCTCTGCGAGCTGAGATCCGTGGCGGTGGCGAAGGTATCGCTGCTGCCTCGGGCAAGCAGGGTGGAGCCGAGCAAGAGAAGGAGAATCGCGCGCTGCAATGACATAGCTCGGAGTATCATTCCGATTCGGGCAAATCGACCGAAAAAGGGATGCGCCGGGATTTTGCCAAGTTCAGCGATCCTGAAGCCATCCCCGCAGGGTGGTGAGGTCCTTTTTCATCGCATCGAGCGTGGCCTTCACACGGGCTTCGCCATCGCCGCCGATGTATTCGATGTGGATGGAAATCGGAGTGGTGGCGGGCAGCAGGCTTTTCATGAGCGAGCCGGATTTCGGGTTCACTGCGCCCTCGCCGAGCGGGCAGGCGTTCCAGGTTCGGCCATCGAGTCGGTAGTCCTTGAAATAGACGGCTGCGATTTGCGGGGCGGCGCGGCGGAGGTTGAGTTCCCAGGCATTGGCTCCTTCGACGGTGGCGTGGGCGAAATCGAAGGCGAGGCCGATTTCAGCGACATCGATGCCCTCCAAGGCCCCGAGGATATCCCAGATCGGGGCACCGACGAAGTCGGCACCGCGGTGATTTTGATATTGGCCCTGCACGCCGATCGCGCGGTTCATCGCAGCGAGGTCGACCAATCTCGCGCGGATCTCGGCGAGTTGGGCGGGGATGGATTTCTTCAGATCGTAGCGGTAGTGGGTGAGACGGTATCGATGGATGCCGAGCTTGGCCGCGGTTTTCAGCAGGGCCTCGGCGGCGGGGTCTGCTTTGCCGATGTCCGAGGTCAGGATGGCGACTTCCACGTCGTGTTTTTTCAAGGCATCGACGAATGCCGGAAGCTTGTCGGGAGCTTCGTGGGGTTCGATGTGACCGCCGCGGCGGATGGGTGCCTCGATCGCGCGAATCCCGAGTTCGGCAAGTCGGCGTCCCAGTTCATCGGCCGGGACTTTTTCGAGGAACTTGGTGAAGACCGCCATGGTCCGGTCGGCACCGCCATCGGCGGGTGCGGCGGATGCAACGGATGCGGCGGCGAGGGTCATCGCGCTGGCGGCGAGGAAATCACGTCGTTTCATGCGGGAATCATGTCGCATGCGTGCCCCGGGTCAAAGCCCAAGTCCGGAAGTCCGGAAGACGATCGTGGCCGAGGGGAAATCAGCCCTCAAGCAGCCGCAGCGGCGGCGGCGAAATTCTGGAATGCGATCACCTGAATGGCGATACCGGCCACTAGCATCCCGACGCCGGAAAGCATCAGCCATTTCCGCCTGGCGGGCCAGAAGAGCCCGGTGCTGCCGAGGATGCCGGCGAGGGTGGTGAGGATCTGGCCGATGACGAGGCCGAGCAGCAGACCGCTGTGGGTGCCCTCGGAAACCGCGCCGGAATCGTTCGCCATCAGTCCGCCCATCATCGAAAGAAAGAACCACACGGCCGAGCCGATGAGCCAGCCGATGAGCAAAAGAATTCCCCCCACCAGCGCCGCGGTTCCCGGGCGCCGGTGAGGGTTTGAGGAAGGGGATCCTTCAGATGAGTCCATGGGAGCGGACCGGGGCGATCACTCGGCCTTGACGGAATTGAGGATCTTGCCGACGTCCTCCCCGTGTTTCTCAAGAGAAGTCATGGGGATCATGTTGAAGAGCATGAAGAAGGTATCGGCATCTTCGGGGGCGAAGATCGCGCAGTTCACGGCGAATTCGATGTCTTCGATCTTCACCTTGGCATTGAGGAAAGAGGCCTTCATGCCATTGAGTTCACCGGTTTCGGGTTCGCCGTTCCACTGGATGCCTTCGAATTGCTCGGCCAGGGTTTCCTTGGCGATTTTCAGCGCCTCATCGGCGGCCTCGGCATCGAGGGCGAGAAGTTCCATGTTCACTTCCTCGTCCGGCGAGGAGGCGGAAACGGAATCATCCTCGGTGGAGACAGTCCATTTCTCCGGGAAGGTGATGGAGAAGATCGGCTCATCGGCTGGGTATTCGATGACCTGATCCTCCGCAAAAACGAAGGGGGTGGTGGCGAGGAGGGTGGCAAGGAGCAACTTTTTCATGGTCGTGATGGGCATCGGATGGCCCATGGTCGGGAGTGTGAAGATGAGCCCCGGGGGCTTGTCAATCCCGGCTTGCGGCGGCGGAGAAATGAATCTCATTCAGAGCACGGCATCCAGCTCGGCCAGCATCGCTTCCAGCCGGGTGGCGGCGTCCGCGGCGGGGAGATGGACGGAAAGTCGGTCTGCCCAAAGCGGGAAAGCCAGCGGAGTGAGATGCGCGGTTTCCACAAGGTGAAGCGGGCGTCGGGAGATTTCATCGAGGGTTGCCTTCAGGCGGGTCCACTCCAACTGCCGTTCGAGGATTTCGCGGCGGGATTGGTCGATGAGAAGGTTGTCGGGATCGTATCGCTCGAAGACATCAAACAGCAGCGACGAGGAAACCTGCACGTCTTTCATGGGGCGGCGGCTCCCGGGGAAATCGGGGACGATGAGACCGGCCACCCGGGCGATTTCCCGAAACTGCCGACGGGCCATTTCCGCCGTGTTCATGGCCGCGAAAAGATCATCTAACAGATTGGTGGGATCGAGGAGTTGGCGGATGAGTTTTTCGGACAGATGGAGGCCACGGCGGGCGATGAGGGAGAAGCCGTAGTCGTTCTGGGTGACATCGATGGATTCTCCGCTGATCGCGGCGAGGCGTGCTGCGGCGAGGGTGGCGAGGCCTTCGTGCACGAGGCGTCCGGCCATGGGGTAGAGAAAGAGGTGCTCGCCCTCACGGGTGCGGGTGAACTCGACGACCAGCGCGTGGCGACCGGGCAATTTCGACCAGCTTTGCTGGATGGCGAGGATGGGGCGGACGGCCTCGTGTTCGGGAGCGGGGGACGGGCAGTGATGAAGTCGGCGCGAAATGGCTCCGGCGAGTTCGTTCGAGAGGGGCATCTTGCTGCCATTCCACACGGCGATCTGACCGCGCTGTTTTTTTGTGGCGAGGCGGACGGTGGCGGTGAGTTTGTGAAATCTCACCAGCTCCAATTGCCGACCGGCGAAAACGAAGACCTGTCCGGGGCGGATGCGGCTGATGAAGCCTTCTTCGACCGTTCCCAAGGTCTTTCCCGAGCCGAGACGGATGGCGATGGCGGGATCACTGGTGATGGTGCCGATCGCCAGACGGTGGAGCCGGGCGGCCGAGGGGTCATCGAAATGCATGCGCCCGTCCTCGGCCAGCCGCGCCTTGCGGTATCGCGGGTAGGCCTGAAGGGCTTTGCCACCGGAAGTGATGAAACCGGTGAGCCATTCCCATTCCTCCGGAGTGAGCCCGGCAAAGGCGCGGGTGCTACGATATTCCTCGTACAAGTCCGCAGGGTGATCCGGCTGGCCAAGAAGGCAGGTCAGGGTGTGTTGGACGAGAACATCGAGAGGTCGGGAAAGCGGTGGCCGGGACTCGATTTCCCCTTGCTGCCAGCCATCGCGTGCGGCGGCGAATTCGACGAGTTCGAGTGCATGCGTGGGCACACCGATGATGCGGCTGGGGGCTCCGGGGCGGTGGCCGGATCGACCTGCGCGCTGGGCGAGGCGGGCGATGCCCTTGGGGCTGCCGATCTGGATGACCTGATCCACCGGTGCAAAGTCCACGCCAAGATCCAGCGAGGATGTGCAGACGACACAGCGCAGCGAACCATCCTTGAGTCCGTCTTCCACGCGGCCGCGTTCGGCGCGATCGAGCGAGCCGTGATGCATCGCCAGGCTTTCCGCCATTTCAGGCAGGGCAGTGCGGAGTTCCTGAAACCAGATTTCCGTTTGCGATCGCGTGTTGGTGAAAAGGAGGGTGGACGCCGCCTCGCGGATCCTCCGGGCCACGGCGGGAACCATGCTGGTGCCGATGTGGCCGGACCAGGGGAAGCGATCGATTTCCTGCGGGATCAGCGTTTCGATTTCGAGGTCCTTGCGAGCTGATGCGCTCAGGGTGATCGATTCCCCCGCTGCCGCGCCGAGAAGTGCCTCGCGGGCTTCATCGAGGTTTCCCAAAGTGGCGGAAAGCCCCCAGATCCTCAGGCTGGGAAGCCAGCGCCGCAGGCGGGCAAGGCATAACTCCGCCTGCACCCCTCGCTTGGTGCCTAACAGTTCATGCCATTCATCCACGACGACGGTGTGAAGCGAAGCGATGCGGTCGCGGAAATCCGGCTGACTGAGCATCAGGGAGAGGCTCTCCGGAGTGGTCACGAGGGCGAAGGGGAGTTTCTCACGCAGTTTCGCACGGCGGTGGGAAGAGGTGTCGCCCGTGCGTGCGGCGCATTCCCAGGGGAGCTTGAGAGCGCGGAGGGGTTCATCGAGGGCCTTGAGCGTATCGCCCGCAAGAGCGCGCAGGGGGGTGATCCAAAGCACGCGGCAGGGCGCGGGCTTGTCGTGAGGGAGTTCGCGCAAGGCGGCATCGAGCGGCCCGAGCCATGCGGCGAGGGTTTTGCCGAAGCCGGTAGGGGCGTGAATGAGACCGGATTTTCCCTCCCGCGATGCCTGCCAAGCGCGACGCTGAAATTCCTGAACCTCCCCACGGGTGCGGGAGAACCAATCGCCAAGCGCTGCTGGAAGATCAGAGGTCAAGGAGCAGAGGATGTTAGGAACGGCAGCGATGGGTGAATCGATTCATGGGATGGGCCTTTTTCCGATTGGCGTTTCCGAACCATGGCGGCAGGGATTCGTCAAACGGAGTTTTCGAAGATGGGGCGATTGCCTGAACGCTCGATTTTCGGGACTGACCGCTTCCCTTTGGGGCGATAAACGCTCGATTTTCGGGACTGACCCCTTTGGGACCGACCCCTTTTGGACCCCTTTGCTTTTGGGGTTCCCTTCGGAAAACTGGAACCTTGACGACTTGCGAGGCAGGAGATTGGTTCGTGATGGCTTGGGGAGGGAAGAGAATCCTGTGCCGCCAAATCTTATGATCACCCGTGCGCTGGCCATCCTGTTCTCGATTTCGCCCTTTGCTTCATCCGCGGCGGAGAAACCCAATGTCCTTCTCATCTGTGTGGATGATCTCAAGCCGGTGCTGGGTTGTTATGGCGATTCCTTTGCCATCACGCCGCATCTCGACACCCTCGCCCGTCGGGGGCTGCGCTTTGAAAGGGCCTATTGCAATCAGGCGATCTGCGCGCCTTCGCGCCATGCGCTCATGACCGGGCTGCGGCCGCAGACTCTCGGGATCTATGACTTGGGGACCCCATTCCGCAAGGCTCGTCCCGACGCGGTCACCCTTGCTCAGTATTTCAAACAGCAGGGCTATCGGACCGAAGCCCTTGGTAAAATCTTCCACCTCGGTCATGGCAATACCGAGGATGCCGCTTCATGGACCGTGCCGCACTTCCGCGCCAAGGCCGCCACTTATCAAAGACCCGAAAACAAGGCTCCTTCCGGGCCTGATCCCCAGGCAAGACAAGTTCGGGGTGCCGCCACCGAGTCGGCCGATGTGGCAGATGAAGCTTATGCCGATGGCATCATCGCCCGCGAAGCGGTCCGGAGGATCGAGGCTGCAAAGGCAAGCGGCGAGCCCTTCTTTCTCGCCGTCGGATTCCTCAAGCCTCATCTGCCGTTCGTCGCGCCGAAGAAATACTGGGACATGCATGATCCCACGAAGCTGCCGATGCCAAGCCGTCTCAACCCGCCCGATGGCGCTCCGAAATTTGCTCCGCAGTTCGGTGGCGAGTTGCGCGGTTACAAGGGCATTCCTGCGGGCAGGGAGCCGATGGGTGATGAGCTTTCCCGCCACCTCATCCATGGATACTACGCTGCGACAAGCTACATGGATGCCTGTGCCGGCCTTGTGCTCGATGCGCTCGATGCCAATGGACTGGCAGGAAACACCATCGTCGTGCTCTGGGGTGACCATGGCTGGCATCTCGGCGATCACGGGATGTGGTGCAAACACACCAACTACGAACAAGCCGCGCGCATTCCCTTGGTGGTGGCGATGCCGGGAAAAACGGGGGCTGAATCCAGTGCCCTCATCGAGACTGTCGATCTCTATCCGACTCTCGCCGAACTGGCTGGTTTGCCCGCTCCGAAGGGACTCGATGGAATCAGTTTCGCAGCGCTCTTGGAGAATCCCGCTGCGCCTCATCGCGACCATGCCATCCATGTCTATCCGCGCGGAGGCCTGCTTGGCAGGGCGATCCGCAGCGAACGCTATCGCCTGGTCGAATGGAAGAAACCCGGCGCGGCCACGGAGACCGCTGTTTATGAACTTTATGACTATCTCGAAGACCCCGGTGAAAACAAGAATCTCGCCGCCGACCGACCGGAAGCACTCGCGCGATTGAAAAAACATCTGGCCACTCATCCCGAGGCAAAGCCGCAGATCGGTTCGCCGGCCGCCCGGGCTCCGAAGCGCTAGGGGAAATCCGTGGAAAAGCATCAGGAAAGTCTCATCGCGAACGACGATGGCGAAGGCCTTTCCAAACTGCTTCCCGAGCAGGTCAGGAGATGCGCTCGATTTTCTAACATCCCCCCATCCTGCGCTCCCCGCGACATTTTCGCCGCTCGGTCGCGTGGGTGGGGAGGGGATAGAATTCGTTGGATCAAAGCCCGCTGACCCTCACGCGGCCGAAGCGGGTGGGAGTGGGCGTGGGGTCGGTGATGCGGACTCTTTCCCAGGTGGCATTGATGGAGGTGATGGTCGCGCCTGTTAGACTGAGCGGGTTGAGGGCTCCAAGCGATGTTCCGGTTTCCACGGAGTAGGTGATGCCCGGGTTGCTGGAGGCCTTGCGGCGGACGAACTCGATGACAAGCCGGCCTTGCGCGTCTTTTCCTGACCAGGGGAGTCCGCTGGTGCCGGTGCCTGGGATGAGGGTGGATTGGCTGCCTTGGCCCGGGGCGAGGTTGAAGGCGTAGCGCAGGAGGTTGGGCAGGCCGCCGGGGAGGCTGCCGCTGGGCAGGGCGGCTGCGCCGGTGAGGGGCGCGGCTCCGACCCAGAGGTCGTAGGAGGCGCTGTTGGTCAGGGCATCAATCTCAAGCTGGAAGCGTTCTTCAATCCGCTGCTGCTCGGCGAGGCTGCCGGTGGTGGACTGGCTGCGGAGGAGGAAATTGAAGATTCCGGCGGTGCTCGACGTGCCTGCGATGCTGCCACCGGAGGCGGTGGGCAGGGTAAGGCGGGATGGCGGGTTTCCTCCGGCAAGGGTGATGGCGGGAGAGAGCGGGTCATCGACGGCGAGGATCTGCTGGTAGGGGCGTCCGCGGGTGGCATCGGGCAGTCGGCCGGATGGGCTGAAGCGGGCGTCGGCCTTGCCATTGGGACCGCAGGCGATGAGGTAGCCGATATCGGTGGGGCCGAGCTTGCGCGCCCAGACTGCGGGTTCGTCGATGAGACCATCGAAGCCGATGCCTGCGCCTTCATCGCCGCTGAGCGGCCAGGCCTCGGCTTCGGCGTAGCCGAGGAGGATGGATTCGCCGGGAGCGAGGAGCGGGTAGAAGCTGGTGCCGGTGCCGATGACGGTGCCATCGAGGGTCACGGTGACCTCGCCGTTTTCACAAGAGAGGGCGATGTGGTGCCAGTTGCCATCGATCACCGCATCGGGCGATTCGACAAACTCGGGCAACACGCCGAAGTCCGTCTGGGCGCGGAGTTTTCCATCGAGTCCGATGTAAACGAGCGGCAGGGAAAAGAGGCCGAAGGGATCGTGACGTGAGGCAAGGGCACCGGGGCTGCGGGCCTTGAACCAGGTTTCGAAAGTGAAGGGGTCGTCCTCGCTTGTCTGGATGAAGGCGGACTCGGGGATCTCCAGGCGAGTGGCGGTGGAGCCATCGAAGGAAAATGCCTGGCCGCGCATGCCGGCGGCGTAGGCGACGGTGCCGGTGAGATCGGCACCGATGCCGCCGGACCAGTCATTGGCATGGTTTTCGCCGGACCACCACGCGGTGAGGTCGGCCCCGCGGAAGCGGATGCCGGGATTGACGGTGAGGCGGTAGGTTTCCGAGCCGTAGCGATTGTCTTGGGAAACGGCTTCGATGGTGACGTCGTGCGGGCCGGAATTCAGCGGCGTGCCACTGAGGGTGCCGTTGCTGCTGAGGCTGATGCCCTTGGGCAGGCGGCCATCGCTGACGCGGTAGGTGTAGGGTGCGGTGGCGCCGTTGGTGCTGAGGGTGAACTGATAGGGCTGGCCAACCTGGGCGGCGGGCAGGCCGGTGTTCATGATCAGCACGGATTTCCCGAGATCTCCGGCGGCGTAAATGCGGCGGACGGCGTCGGCGCTGATCGGAAAGGCGAGGATTTGCGGTTCATCGATCTCGCCCACGAATCCGCCGCCACCAAGGATGCGGCCGACTTCCGGGGTGCTGACGGAGGGGATGTTCGTGGTGGTGACTTCCGCGAGGCGGCCATCGAGGTAGAAACGATAGCCCTCCGGACCGCTGGTGATGGCGACGTGGTGGAATTGGTTGTCATCGACCAGCGTGGTGGTGGCCATGACCATGCCGGCGGCGGTCGAGTTCGTGGGCTGGAAGCGCAGGCGGCCATCGCTGAGGACGGCGAGCATGGCGGTGGCCGGGCCGCTGCCACCGGCGTTTCCGGACATGATCACGCCGGCGCGGGTGGTGCGGAACCAGGTTTCAAAGCTCCATGGCTGGCCGGGCAGGGTTGATGGCCCGACGACTCCGAGCCGCCCGCCATTGAGACGGAAGGCCTGGCCGACGCGGCCGGTGGTGAAGCTGACATTGCCGAAGCTGACGACCTGTTGCACGGCGACGAAGCCATCGAGGTCGCCCTCGCCCTGATACCAGTGTTCCAGCGAGGTGCGCGGGGCGGTGGGGGCATTGACTCGCAGCAGGAAACGACGGAGCTGCCAGGTGTTTCCGGAGAGCAGGGTGGAAACATCGAGCGTGTAGCTGCCAGCACTGGTGGGCGTGCCGGAGAGGGTGCCATCGGGCCGCAGGGTCAAGCCCGGCGGGACGGCTCCGGAAACGAAGGATTTCCCCTGGCTCAGGGTGAAGAGCGAGGCGGCGTATTCCGCATCCACATCCGCGGCGGGGAGTTGGACGGTGACGCGCGCGGTGGTGCTCGCGCCGAAGCTGCCGGCGGCGAAACGTTCGCTGACCTCCGCATCGGTGAGCATGCGGTTGTAAACGGCGACTTCATCGATGATGCCGGAGAAGTTCGTCCATCCCGTGGGCAGGGCGGGCCAGTTGGCGCCGCCGCCGTTGTAGCCGATCCCGATTTCCAAAACATCGGTGACCCCATTGAACTCGCTGGTGTGGCCGGTGACAGCACCGAGGAGGGTGCCGTTTAGATAAGTGCGGCGGTTCGAGCCATCATAGGTGACGACCACGTGGTGGAAGCGCGAGTCATCGACGCGGGATCCGCTGACGATGGTCGTGCCGCCGGCGACGCTGAACATGGGGCTGTAGAGCCGGCCATCGGTGCCGACGTAGAGGGCGGGCGTGGATTGGATGGGCGGGAGGAAATACGGGACATTGTGACGGCCGAGGATGATCCCGGCTTTGTTGGTCACAAACCAGGCTTCGAAGGAATAGGGCGCATTCGAACGGGCGGGATCGAAGATCGTGGGAGTGCGGACGAGCGGCGGGAAGCTGCTTGTGGGAATCCGCAGCGAGCCGCCGGTGTTGTTGAAGAGGAAGGCGGAGCCGGTCTCGACATCGGTGAAAACCGGATTTCCGAGAACGGCGGATGCATGGCGGGTCCCGGCGGAATCGAGGTAGTTTCGCTCGCCTTTCCACAAGCCCGTGATGCCGGGCAGGATGGCGGACGGCGAGCCATCGGTGAGCAGCGTGTATTGCCGCGAACCCGAGGCACCGGTGGAATCCGTGGCGACCAGCGTGAAGGTGCTGCCGCGGGCGGAGGTGAGCTGGCCGACGATGCGGGCTTCATTTCCCGAGGTCTGCAGGACGAGGCCGGGTGGGAGCGTGCCTTCGCCGATAGCCCAGGTGACCGCGCCCACGGCCTGCGGGGCGGTGACGATCTGGCGGTAGTAGTTGTTGAAATCCGCTTTCGGCAAGGTGGCGGGCGTGAGGTCGAAGCGGGATTTTCCATTGCTGCCGGAGAGGTTGATGCCGACGACTTCCGCGGCGCTGAGTTCGCGCGAGTAGATGCCGGTTTCATCGATCGCAATCACCGGTGGCTGGCCGCTGGTGGTGATGCCGGCCCACGAGTTGGAAACCGGCCCGCCGCCGATGCGGTAGGAAGCGGTGGTATCGAAAAGCGGTGTGCCCGGGCCTGATTGGAGGCCGCCGGCGATGCCGACGAGTTCGCCATCGATGTAAAGCTGGTGCTGCTTGTTGCGGAACGTGAGGGCGACGTGATGCCAACTGGAGTCATCGATCCGCTGACGGCTGCTCAGCGTGGTGCGGGTGGTCGGGCTCCATGCCGCGTGGGCGCGGAGGAGGCCATCGTGGCCGATCCAGATCACCGGTTCGACCGAGGCCCCGCGGACGCGCTGAAGCAATGAGCCGTGGCCCTTGGCGAGGAACCAGGTTTCAAACGTGAACTCCGCGCCCTGGGTAGGGATGGCCCCGGGGGCGAGGGTGAGGAAGGCGGAGGCAGGCGGGCTGATCGAGGCGTTTCCGTAGGACTCGCCGACCCAGCCACTGCCGATCGAGGCGATGTTCACATTTCCCAGGGTCGGAGATCCGGGGACAAGGCTGGTGAAGACGGGCTGCGAGGGATTAGCCGTGGAAAGCGAGGCGGTGTCGCATTTCCACCAGGCGACCGCGTCAGTTAGGAAGGGCCGCACCGGACCGGTGACCGTGATGGTGTAGGTGCGGATGCCGGGATGCCCGGTGGAACTCCGCGCCTGCAAGCCGAAGGTGAAACTTCCCGCAACACGCGGCGTGCCCACGAGGGTGTTGTTAGAAACGATCAGTCCTGGCGGGAGCGAACCGCTGACGACGCTGATTTCCGGCAAGAGAACATTGAGGCCGCCATCACTCACGGGAATGGTGATCGATGCGGGCCTGCCCACGGGCAGCGTGGTGGCGGTGAGGTTTCCGAGCGTCAGCGTGGCGCGGCCGTTCGGACCGGCTTGATGGATCGCGCTCACCTCCGAGAGGGTCAGCTCGCGGTTGTAGATCGCGGCTTCATCGATGTCTCCCTGGAAGATGCTTTGCGTGATGTTCGGCCAACCGGTGGAGATCGCACGGCCGATGGAGTAGCGGTAAGTTTGAGTGCCGTATTCGAGGCTCGGGATGGCCTGGGCCATCAGCGCACCATCGAGATAGATCCGTTGCGTGGTGCCATCGAAAGTCGCCGCAACATGGTGCCAGCGGCCGTCGTTGACCGCGGTGGTGCTTTGCAGGCTTTGTGTGGTGCCGCGCCAGAAAAAGTTGCCGAAGAGGTTGCCGTTCGTTCCGACATAGAGGGCGGGCACGAAGCCGGTATCATCGGGGCTGCGCTGGCCGAGGATGGGGCCGTGAGCGGTGGTGCGGAACCAGACTTCGAAGGAACGCGGAGTGGTGGCGATGGGACGCGGGAAAACGTCGGCCGGCAGCTCGATCCAATTTCCCGCCGCGGGCGAGAAACTGGCGGCCTGTCCGATGAAGCCCGGAACGTATCCGGCCGTGCCGCTCGACCAGGTGCCGTGGAGCGTGCCCTTGCTGTCGTCGGGATTTCCCTCGAAGCGATACGACGCGAGCATCCCGGATGGTTCCGCCGCCACCGATCCGGCGATGCGGAGATTCACCCGGACCTGGGCGGGCTTGAAGGGGGCGATGCTGTTGACCGCGTGGATGTGAAACACGAAAGAACCCGGAGAACGCGCCACCCCGCTGAGCACCCCGCTGCTGGAAAGCGAGAGGCCGGTGGGCAGCAGCGACGGGCTGACGATGCTGTAGGTGTAGGCCCCCGCACCGGGATTGCTGATCTGGAATGGGAGGTTCACCGCATCGCCCACCTTCACATCGGGCAGGCTGGAGGGCGTGATCGATGCGGGCACACCACCGGAGCCGAAGCGCGATTGCCATGCCTGGCGGTTCCAGTCCATGTGCCGGAAAACCTCGGTGAGTTCGGCTCCGGTCGCGGTGCCCGGGTCGGTGATGATGACCCGTGAGCCCTTGCGGGTGATCGTGCGTTGCACGCCCTTGTCGTCGAGGTAATCGAAGCTCAGGGTGAGTCGTTCGTTGCCCGTTCCATCGCGCACCACGAACCACCCATCCAGCAGGCGGACGCTGAGTTTCTCCCCGGCGGCATTGAGGAGCTGGATGGTGGGGGTCGATTGGAACACCGAGGAATCCGGCGCGGCGGTGAGCCATTTTGCATCATCGGCAACGGCGGGCGGCGCTTGTTCGGTGGCACCGAAATCCGGGAGCGTGAGGGTGATGAAAATCCCGTAAAGTTCCTGGAGCGCGCGGATCTGGCTGTCGGTCTTTTGATCGACGGCGGCGCCGGTGAGCGCGCGGAGATCGACTTGGAGGTTCTTCGCGTTATTCAGCGCCTCCTGGAGTTTCCCCGGAAGGGCGGCGGCATTGGTGACGGCGATGCCTTCGAAAACCGAAGTGACCACGGCGAAAATGACCACCCCGATGACCGAGCCTGCGAGCGTTCCCGTGGCGGCGCTGACCGCCTGACCTCCCACGCGGGCCGCGAAGGGAGCGACCGTATTGATGAGTGCCTGGGCGGCGGCCGTGGTGGCCAACTGCGTGCCAAGCGCGACGCCCACCGCCACGCCGACCACGGTTCCGGCGGTCTGGCTGGCGGCCGCCTGGATGTTCTCGGCCAGCAGGGTATTGAGCAGCTGCTCGCCGCGGGTGCCGGCCTCTTTGGCGACTTTTTCGAAGGCATTCGCGTGAGGCTTGCGACGGTAGTAGATCAGCGGGCCATACGCTTGGAATTCCTCGAACGAAGGCGGCTTCGGTCCGCCGAACAGGTAGTAGGCGGAAAGATTGCTGGGCGGCGGACGCTCGTAGGTGAAGGGAGTTTCGGGGACAAAGAGATTGGGCGCGAAATTCCAGCGATTGTATTCGTTCACCGAGATCTGCGCGCAATCGATCCGCATTTGTTTGAAGAGCACGGTCAATTGATCGACCACCGCCTGTTCATCGCTGGTGCGCTCGGCGGGGCTTTTCTTGAGCATCATCAGCACCCGGTTCCACAAGGCCGCGCGGACCAGCCCCCGTTCCCATCGCAGCAGGCGCGAACGTTGGTTGGCCGGGAGTTCGTAGAGATCGAGAAGCGCCTGCACCACCTCGCGTTCGATGTTGTACCAGGGGCTGCCGAGAATCGTATCCTGCACGATGGCCGAGGCGTTGGTGCCCTCCACCGTGAGCGGGGTTTCCGCGAGTTCGAGTTCGGCGGGGCGTGTAGCGGCGATGTCGATCTGGCCATCGATCGTGATCGTCTCGCTCAGCGTGACCTCGAAGTTCTGGGTCTGGCCCTTCACCACATCGCCAAGCATGCCGGCCATGGCGAGAAATGCCGGCAAAATGCGCCCGAGAGAGCGCAGGTGCATCCGGACGGAGGAGGGGAATCCACGGAAAACAGATCGATGACGCATGGGGGTGATGATGCGAAAGAGAACTAAGCGAGAAGCGTGCAAATCCAAGAAATTTTGGAGTCACGCGTCGCCGCTGCGATTCATCGGGGTTTTCGCTGGGGTCACCGACGGACCGTGCCAACTCGTGCTCATGCGAAAGCCACCTCCGGGATGAGTTTGTTGGAAAGGTCCGCCTCCGCATGAAAATGTGAAACCAGGGCCGATCCTATCGGATGACAGCAGGGCACAGAGACCCATCGGAGGCCATGCGGCCCGATCTTCTTCTCGTCGGATCGGTCATCATCGGCTTAAAACGGCCGATAAATCAGTCAAACTTCATGCTGCCGACTTTTTTCACCATCACCCCCGAGATGCTCCGAATCATCGCGGAACTCGATGATTTCAAGGGCCAATGGCGGATGATTCGCAGCCTCTCACCGGGAAAACCCAGCTCCCTTCGCAAGGTCGCCACCATCGAGAGCGTCTGCTCGTCCACCCGCATCGAGGGATCCCAGCTCACCGACTTCCAAGTCGAGGAATTGCTGGGTCGGCTCCAAATCACCGGCGGCAAGCCCAGCACGCTGAAGCTACGCCTCAAGGAACTCATCGAAAAAGGCTGCCTCCTACCCAAGGGAACAGGGCGGAGGGGGCGTATGGTGTGAAAGGATCACTCGCGGTGAAGCCGGATTCAATACTCGCGGAATCGCCACGGATGCGGTGATACTCACGCGCACATGCCGTTTCTCCAACGAATCTCGCTTGATGGTCTGCCTGACCCGGAAGTTGGCCATCCCTTCAACCTGCACGCCGTCACCGCGTTGCGCCATGGCCTGGATCTTCATCCGAAGGTCACTTTCCTTGTCGGCGAAAACGGTGCCGGAAAATCCACCATTCTTGAAGCGCTCGCCGACAAGTGGGGTTTCTCCATGAAGAGCGGGAATCGTGTCGGGCAACCCGGAATACGCCCATACGAAACAGCGCTGGCTCCTCATCTTACCCTGACCCGGGCACCGGGGCTGCGTCCGATGGATGGATTTTTCCTGAGGGCGGAAAGCTTCTACAACTTCGCGACCGAGATGGATGAGCTGGAAAACGATCCATGGACGGCAAACGGCTACTTCAACTATGGTGGCCGCTCACTGCACGAACAAAGCCACGGCGAGTCATTCATGGCCCTATTCTTGAACCGACTCGACGGCCACGGGCTCTTCCTCCTCGACGAACCCGAGGCCGCGCTCTCGCCCAACCGCCAGCTGTCCTTCGTCGTCCGCATGCACGATCTGGCGCGAGATTACTCGCAGTTTGTGATCGCCACCCACTCGCCCTTGATTCTCGCCTATCCCGATGCTTTCATCTATCGAATCGACGAATCCGGCATCGAACGCGTCGAACTCCGCGACACCGACCACTACCGCATGACCAAACGTTTCCTCGACGATCCGGAAGCCATGATGAAACACCTGCTCGCGGATGAGGAGGAGTAGGCGCGTTTGTAGAAACGCGGAGTGTCGGAGTGTCAGGCGTGATTGTTAGACGTTCAAATCGAGGATTCCGCTCACGACGCTCTCCAATCCTTCGATTTCGTCATCCGTCAGCGGTTCAAACTCAGACAGCCCCCTTTTCTTTTTCGAAAGCGTCCCTTTATTCTGGCGGACCAGTTTGATGAACAGATCCGCGTGACGATCCGGCAGTTCCACAATTTCCCGCATCCGATTGCGGATCTTGTCATACATCGTTCATATCCCCCCCGAAGGCTCCTCCCCGACTTCACCTGAACCATCTCCTCCATCACCCACCAACTCCGCACCACTAGCGACCTCCTACTCCTGAAGTTGATGAGCGGGGATATGGGAGTGTGAAAAACAAAAAAACATAATTTTCCTGTTTTTGGTGTTTACTTCTGCGCGAATCTGTGCATAATCACGGCATGAACAACGATTCAGCCCCAATTCAGGAAACAAAGAAGGCCGCCCCCAACGGGAACACGAAGAAGAATTCGACGTCAGACGCCCCGATGGTTGGGCTTCCAGAAGCTGTGGAATTCATCAAGATTGTCCACGAAAAGGGCTTGGAAAGGGCCTCCATGCCAAAAGTGGCGGAAGGGGCCGGATACTCCAGCGGGAGTTCCACTCCCTTTTACAGACGTGTTTCTGCCGCCCGCCATTTTGGCCTGATTTCGTCCCGAGGAGCTGACCTCACCGAGTTGGGACAAGACTGCATTCGTCCAACTTCAGAGGACGCAACCCATTTCGCGCTGATTGCGGCCATCCAAAACGTTGCATCCTACGGGGAACTTCTTGCCTCATACAACGGGAAGAGGATCAACCAGCAGATTCTCACGCATTGGTTCGAGAGGAAATTTGATCTGAACGAGACCGCTGCTGCCGCCTGCGCGAAGGCATTTGTCGACACACTCAGGTATGCTGGAGCGATTTCCGTCGA
The DNA here is from genome assembly GCA_025457665.1 of Akkermansiaceae bacterium. GTDB lineage: Bacteria > Verrucomicrobiota > Verrucomicrobiia > Verrucomicrobiales > Akkermansiaceae > Haloferula. The sequence goes on from JALOTY010000002.1 coordinate 78,695, forward strand.
TAATCTGGTGAACTTTTCGACCGCGGCCGAAGCGCCCCGCCCGACCATGGCGGAAACCGAGCCTACGGTGGCAGTTCCCACGAAGACACCCGCGCAACAACCAGACGAGGGGTATCGCTTCGAACTTCTTTTGGACCCGAAAACCGGCAGAAAATTTGTAATTTTCTCACCTCCAACTGTTTCATCAGCAGAACTCAAGCGCATTCAAGACTGGCTGAGCTTCCAACTTTTCGTCCAAGATCCCGGGGAGGCGGCGCAACCATGAGCGAGCCTCCTCAATACCAAATTCTTCCCCTGAACACCTCGGTGCATCATCGGACGGATTTCGATTGTGGCGAACCTCAACTTGATCGCTACTTCCGTGAGCAGGCGTCGCAGGACATCAAGCGAAAGGTTGCCGGATGCTGGGTTCTTGTGTCTCGGGACAGCCCAAAGTCGGTCATGGGGTTTTACACGCTTTCGACGGAGGTAGTGGACATGAAGCAGCTTGGCGATGCAGATCCTGATGTCGCAAAGCGACTTCCCCGTTACCCTCGGCTGGGAGCCGTGCTTCTTGGTCGTTTGGCCGTCGCGAAAACGGCTCAAAAACAGGGTCTCGGCGAGCTTTTGTTGTTCGACGCGATGCACCGCACTCTGAATGCACAAATTCCCGCAGCCCTGATGATCACGGACCCGAAAGACGGGAAGGCCGCGGCATTTTACCGCAAATATGGATTCAGACCCCTGAATCCTGAACGCCTGTTCATTACAGCCCAACAATTGCAGGTCATCCTTGGGAAGCGGGATTGACGTCGCTCAACACGGTTTGCTTGTAGCGCGCGAGTGCTTTTTTGGCCGCTGCGGTCGGTGGGGATGGGGTAGCAAGCAAGGCATCCATCAAATGGCGGGATTCTTCAGCGGTCAGCCGGATCACACCCTCCTCCCGGATCAGGGTTTCCGCAGCCTTCCGAGCGTGGGAAATCACGAAATTCGCCACCGAGATCCCGGCGACTTCCGCGCCTCGCTCGATCAATTCCTTGTCAACACGCGAAACCCGCGCCACCAAACGACCTTCCTTGGCGCGCACTGGGGATTTTTCTTTGCTGGCGGTGCGTGGCACGTCCATACTGTGTGCACATTTGTCGCACACGACAAGGCGAAATTTAAAAATTACAGCTTTTGCCCAAAATGGTTATTACCAACCAAACGCTGATTTTCTCGCCCTAGAATCGCCGAATTTCTCACGCAAACATTCCTGCAACCATCTAAATATGTATGGTTTAGTGCTTTTTCTAACATGGCGGGACAAGGCTCGCAAAGAGCTTTGGTTCCCAGTGGGACGCCTGGACTCGGATCGCGACCGGAAGGACTACCGTTTCCGCTACACGGGCGGCGCGGATATGGCGCGCAAGCAGGCTGGGTTTCCCGCCTTGATGGATTTTCCCGATCTTCATCGGGATTACCACTCCAAGGAGTTGTTTCCGATGTTCAAGAACCGGGTGCTAATGCCGGGACGACCGGATTTCGCGGATTACATCGCCCGCCTTGGCCTTGCCGGAGAGACGGACCCCATTGAAATGCTGGCAATCGATGGCGGATTCAGGGCCACCGACAGTTTTGAGGTCTTTCCCAAAATCGAGACCCGTGAGGACGGCACGTTCCGTTGCCGTTTTTTCCTGCACGGATGGCGGCATGTCAGCCCGGAGGCCCAGCAGCGGCTCGACAGGCTGGTCGCGGGCGAGCCGCTCTATCTTGCCGTCGAGCTGACGAATCCCGCCACCCGCACGGCCATCCAGATCCAGACCCGGGACTATCACATGATCGGCTGGGCACCGCGCTACCTATTGAACGACCTGATGGTGGCGATGGCTCGCACGCCCGGCGTCTATTCGGCATTCGTGGTGCGGGTGAACCCGGTCCCGGCACCCTCCAAACAACGGGTGCTGATCGAGTTGAACGGACATATTCCCGTAGGCTACGAGCCCATGTCCTGCCGGGAGTTCGAGCCGCTCGTGAAGTGACAGAACAGCGCATTGGAGTTACGCCGCATTGCTTCGAGTTCTCACGAACGCGCCTACTCCAACAACGCCCTTACCATCTCCGGGCTGAGTTTTTTGGAAATGTCCGCATCCGCGAGCAGGCCGGCGGCGAGTTGGGCTTTTTGTTGCTGCATCTGGTGGTTGGGTTGCTCGACGGTGACCTGGCAGAGGAGTTTGTGGACGAAGACGGGGTTCGTCCTGGCCGATCCGGTAGGCGCGGTCGGTGGAGTGGGCTTCGCGGAGGAGGTGACCGGTCTGTCTGAGGGGCGAAATCGGTGTTTCGGATCGAGACTTGGGGCGGGGGTGGCCCACGGCGAGGTGGAGCGGGGCGAGGGGCGGTCTGATGGAGGATGTGTCGTGAAGCGTCATCATTTCGCCCTATTCCCATCAAACCTCTTCTGCATCCCGCAAACGAGGGAGGATGGAGGAAACGAACTTCGTGTTTCGTTTGAAAGAAGGCCGAGGGGTGGCAACGTTGGAGGGTGGCTGCAATCCATGAACGTCCTTTTCCGCTATTCTGCCCTGCTTCCCGTCCTGTTCCTTGCGGTTTCCTGCAAGCCCGGGAGCGAGGAGGAGTCCACTTCGCGGGAAACGCCTACGGCGGAATCGACCGTTCCGGTGTCGGTCGAGAAGCTGTCGTTCAACACCCACATCCAGCCCATCCTTTCGGAATACTGCTACCACTGCCACGGTCCGGATTCGGGGACTCGGGCACCGAAGGACTCGCCGCTCAGGCTCGACCTTGAGGAATTCGCCTTCGAGCCGCGGGAAAACGGTCAGCCGGTGATCATCAAGGGTGACCCGGCAGCTTCCCTGATGGTGAAATTGATGCGGACCCAGGATCCGGACCGGATCATGCCGCCGCCGGAGTCGCACAAGAAACTGAGCGAGGAGAAGATCGCCCTGCTGGAACGCTGGATCGCCGAAGGGGCGGAATACGAAGAGCACTGGGCCTTCATTCCGCCACAGCGTCCGACCCCACCTGAAGCGGCGAAACCGGAAATGGTGCGCAACCCGGTGGATGCCTTCGTGCAGGAAAAACTTGCGGAAAAAGGCCTTCAGCCACAGCCACAGGATGATCCGCGATCCCTGATTCGGCGGGCGGCGCTCGATCTCACCGGGCTGCTGCCGGATCCGGCGGATGTCGAGGCTTTCGTGACATCACCCACGGATGAGGCATACCGCGCTTATCTCGACAAACTTTTCGCCAGCCCCGCCTACGCCGAGCATCGGGCGCGTTACTGGCTGGATTACTCGCGCTATGCCGACACGCACGGGCTGCACTTCGACAACATGCGCGCGATCTGGCCTTACCGCGACTACGTCATCCGCTCCTTCGCCGCGCACAAGCCGTATGACCAATTCGTGCGCGAGCAGCTTGCGGGCGACATGATCCCCGCCTCGGGGGCCGATACCTGGATCGCCACTGGCTATATTCGCTGCAATGTGACCACCAATGAAGGCGGCACCATCCCGGAGGAAATCCACGTGGCCAATACGCGCGATCGGGCGGAAGCCTTCGGCGCTGCCTTCCTCGGGCTCACCGTGGGATGTGCCTCGTGCCACGACCACAAGTTCGATCCGGTTTCGCAGAAAGACTTCTTTTCGCTCGCCGCCTTCTTCAACAATACCTCCGAAAAACCCTGGGATGAAAACCGCGCCGAAACCGGTCCGGTGCTGCGGATTCCTCCCGAGGATCGTCGTGCGGATTTCGACGCGGCGATCAAGGAACGTTCGGAAGTGGCGATGAAATACGATGAATATCGTAGAGACGCTGCGGAGCGGTTCAAGGCTGCGGTGGCTTCGGGAAATCGTCCGATGCCAGTGCCTGCCGATGCGCTTGAGCTGCGCCTGCGATTCGATGAAGGCAAGGGCGACAGCCTCCGCAATTCCGCGCCAGGAGCGGCGACGGCGGCGTACGAGGCGACGGTGAACCCGCTGATCTGGGGTGAGACGGTGTGGCTGTGGCCATCGGCACGACTCGACATCGCTGGCGAGGTCGTCATGCCGGATCAGGGGGATTTCGAGGCCGATCAGGGTTTCAGTGCTGCCTCGTGGATTCACCTGCGGATGAAGACCGGGAATTCGACGACGGGCGACGGATCCATCATTTCCCGCATGGGCGGCTCAGCGGATCTCGCCCACCGGGGATGGGATGCCTTCATCGAGGGTGACAAACTCGCTGTGCACATCATCCATCAATGGCCCGCCCATGCGATCCGCGTCGAAACCGCAGGCGTTCCGCGTGGCGAGTGGGTGCATCTCGGATTCACCTACGATGGCTCGGGCAAGGCTTCCGGGGTGAAGCTTTATGTCAATGGCCAGCCGCGCGCCGTCACGGTGACGCATGACACCCTGCAACCGGGGCAGACCGTGAGGAATCCCTACCCGCTCCACCTCGGTCGCCGTCACGGCAACCAGGCTTTGCTACGAGAAACATCGTACCAGGATCTGCGGCTCTACCGTCGGGCGCTGGCAGTGGAGGAATTCGCGCGTCTGCCCTTCGAAGATCGCGCGGCCGAAGTGCTCGCCGCCCAGCCGGATCCGGCGGCATGGTCGGCAGTGGATCGATTCAACATCCTCGAGCGCCATTTCCTGCCGAAACTGCCGGAAGCTGCCGCGCTGGAGGGGCAGATGGCGGCGCTGGATGCGACGATTCAGGAACTCGGCAAGGACGGCACGCCGACCCTGATCGCCACCGAGCGCAAGGCGCTGGGGCATGCGTGGATTCTCGATCGCGGCGTTTACACCGCGCGGCGGGAAATGGTCACGCCCGCGACTCCCCATTTCCTTCCGGTGGCGGCGCAGGGCGCGAGCCGACGCGATCTGGCGGAGTGGCTTTTCGCCGCGGAGAATCCGCTCTTTGCGAGGGTCACGGTGAACCGCATTTGGCAGGAAGTGTTCGGCACCGGGTTGGTGGAAACGACCGATGACTTCGGCATCATGGGCGCGCGCCCGACCCATCCCGAGCTTCTCGATTGGCTGGCCGTGGAGTTCCGTGAATCCGGGTGGAATCTCCGGCATATCTATCAGCTTTTGCTCGATTCCCATGCCTACCGTCAGGGTCGCGAAGTGACCGAGGCGGCTCTGGCAGCCGACCCGGCGAACCGTTTCCTCTCCCGTGGTCCGCGGTTCCGCATGGATGCCGAGGTGCTCCGTGACACGGCCTTGCAAGCCTCGGGGCTTTTGGTGCCGAAGATCGGCGGCCCGCCAGTGAAACCCTATCAGCCGCCCGGGATCTGGGAGGCGGTATCGATGCCGGAATCGAACACGCTGAAATACCAGCAGGAATCGGGCGAAGCGCTTTACCGTCGATCGCTCTACACCTTCTGGAAACGTTTCGCGCCGCCGCCTTCGCTGGAGACCTTCGATGCCCAGGCGCGTGAGGTCGTGTGCGTTCGCCGGGCGCGGACCAACACCCCCTTGCAGGCGTTGGTGAGCATGAATGACCCGCAATTTTTCGAAGCCGCGCGGAAGCTCGCCGAGCGGGCCATCCGGCATTCCGGGGAAACCGGAGAGCGACTCGATTTCCTCGCCCGCACCCTGCTGTCCCGACCGCTGACGGAAAAGGAACGCGGGATCCTCATGGCATCCCACGAACGATTTGCCGGGCATTACCAGGCCCATGTCGATGACGCCCGCGCCCTGCTCACCACCGGCGAATCTCCGGCAGACCTGGAAATCGCCCCGGCGGAAGCCGCCACCTGGGCGATGCTTGCCAACCAATTCCTCAATCTCGACGAAACCCTGACCAAGTGAATCGATGCGGTCTCCGTGCCGCCTGATCCAAGCTTTAACCCCCGATCTGCCATGCACCATCTTTGTTCCGACCATTGTGGCGAGGGTCCATCCGTCCTCGACCTTCCCGTGCCTGATTCCCTCAAGGCGGAGTGGGCGACGCTGGCATCGCGCCGGCAATTCCTCACCCGTGCCGGGAAATCCCTGGCCTGGGCGAGTCTGGCATCGCTTGTTGGGCGCGGCAGCACCGCGCTGGCCGGCGAGGCGGGGCCGGCCTTGCTGCCGCACTATGCGCCCAAGGCGAAACGGGCGATCTACCTATTCATGGCGGGTGCGCCCTCGCAGCTCGAAACCTGGGATTACAAGCCCGAGCTGGCGAAGCGTTTCGATCAGGACCTGCCGGAATCCGTCCGCGGCGGGCAGGTGCTCACCGGCATGACGGCGTCGCAGACGCGTTTTCCCGTGGCGCCATCGATCTTCAATTTCAAACAATACGGTCAGGCCGGCCATTGGGTCAGCGAGCTGCTCCCGCACACCGCCAGGGTGGCCGATGAATTTGCCGTGATTCGCTCGCTTCACACTGAGGCGATCAATCACGAACCCGCCATCCTGCTCATCAACTCGGGCAACATGGTTCCCGGGAAACCTTCCATCGGCTCATGGATTTCCTACGGGCTGGGCTCGATGAATGAGGACCTGCCGACCTTCGTCGTCCTGACCTCGAAGCTTCCTCTCTATCAGAACATCCAGGCCTTGTCGTCGCGGCTGTGGTCGGCCGGTTTCCTTTCCCCCGAACACGCTGGCGTGGCCCTGCGATCCGGCGGGGATCCGGTGATCCACCTGTCCAATCCCAAAGGCGTGCCATCGGACATGCGGCGGGCGATGATCGATGGCGTCAACTCCCTCAACCGCGAGCTGCACGACCGCATCGGCGACCCGGAGACCAATGCCCGGATCGCCCAGTATGAAATGGCCTTCCGCATGCAGACCTCGGTGCCGGACCTCACGGATCTTTCCAACGAGCCGCAGTCGGTCTGGGACCTCTACGGGCCCAAGGCCAAGGAGCCCGGGACCTACGCCTACAACTGCCTCATGGCCCGCCGCCTGGCCGAGCGCGGCGTGCGTTTCACCCAGATCTTCCATCGCGGCTGGGATGCCCACAATGACCTGCCCAACCGGATGAAGATCCTCTGCGAGGACATCGATCGGCCCACCGCCGGGCTCATCGCCGACCTCAAACAACGCGGGCTGCTCGACGACACCCTGGTGGTCTGGGGCGGCGAGTTCGGGCGCACGGTTTACTCTCAGGGCGGGCTGTCGCAGACCAGCTATGGGCGCGACCACCACCCGCGCTGTTTCTCCATGTGGATGGCCGGTGGCGGCGTGAAAAAGGGCATGGTTTACGGCGAGACCGACGATTACTCCTACAACATCGTCAAGGACCCCATGCACATCCGCGACCTCAACGCGACCATCCTCCACCTGTTGGGGGTCGATCACACGCGCCTGAGCTTCAAGTTCCAGGGGCTGGATCAGCGGCTCACCGGAGTCGAGCCGGCACGCGTGGTGCGGGACATTCTGGCATGAGACCCGCTTTCTGAGGCGGAAAGGGGAATCGCCGGGAAAACTCGTCCGGCCCTAAAAAAAGTTGCCGCCGGGGAGCACCCACTCCCCGACGGCTGGGAGTTGTCTGCCCGTCAGCCGGGGGGCTGCCGAAACGGACAACTGCTGTTCACCCTTACATGAAAACTGCACTTGCGCGCGGCTTTCAGAGGGGTGTGACAGGGCCTGGGGGAAAACGTTCAAAAGAATCCGGAAACTTTTTCCCGGGCGACGCCGGGCTTGCTCCCGCTCCCGTGTCAGAGTGGACTGCCCCCGTGACCGGGAAAGAAATCCGTGACGCTCTGGACCTCGCCGGGGTGCGGCCGAACCGACAGTTGGGCCAGAACTTCCTCATCGATGCGAATGTGGCGCGGTGGATCGTCGATCAATTGCTTCCCGAGCCGGAGGATACCGTGGTCGAGGTCGGCCCGGGTACCGGTGCCTTGACCGAGTGGCTGGTCGGTCGGGTCCGGCGGCTGGTGCTGGTGGAGTTCGATTCCCGGCTCGCCGCCGCGCTGGCCGAGCGCTTTCGGGATCGGCCGGAAATCGAGGTCCATCACGCCGATGGGGCCCGTTTCGACCCCCGGGTCTTGTGGAAACACCGCCCCGTCAAATTTCTCGGCAATCTGCCCTACTCTTCAGGCGGGGCGATTTTGCGAAATTTCCTGAGTCGTCCGCATCCGTTCTGCCGGGCGGTGATCATGCTGCAGAAGGAGGTCATCGACCGCCTCGAAGCCCAGCCGCGAACCAAGGATTACGGCGTCCTGACCTTGCGCATCCGCAGCGGGTGGAAAGTGCGGACCGCCAAAGTCGTGCCGCCGGAGGCCTTTCACCCAAGACCGCAGATCGATTCCTCGGTCGCCGTGCTCGAGCCGCTTGCGGGAGAGTTGGGGGCTTTTGATGATCGGCGTTTTGACGAGCTGATCCGTCGCGGGTTTTCCCAGCGCCGCAAACAAGTCCGCAAGCATCTGCCGGAAAGCCCGGCATGGGATGAGGTCGCTGCCGCCCTGGGACTTTCTCCGCAGGCAAGGGCGGAGGAGCTTTCGCTGGAAGATTGGGTGGCGGTCACCCGCGCCTACGATGACCATCCGCTCAAAGACGTGCCGCAGAAGGATGGCGAGATCTTCGATGTGGTGAATGAGGCCGATGAAGTCATTGCTCAAGCCACCCGGGCGGAAGTCCACGCGCGTGGCTTGCTGCATCGGGCGGTGCACCTTTTTGTCATCAACGGTCGGGGCGAATTGCTGCTGCAAAAACGATCGCTGCTGAAGGACAATCATCCGGGTGTCTGGGATTCCAGTGTGGCCGGTCATCTCGATGCCGGCGAAGCCTATCCCGCCGCCGCGCAGCGGGAACTCGATGAGGAAATGGGAATTACCGGCGTGGAACCGATCGAGGTCGGCCGCATCGCCCCTTGTGAGGAGACCGGCTGGGAGCACGTGGTCCTCTATCAGGTCCGCTGGGAGGGCACGCCGCGTTTCCCCTGTGCTGAAATCGATGCCGTCCTGTGGCTGTCCCCCGATGAAGTGGACGCCTGGGTCCGAAATCGGCCGGAGGATTTCGCAAGTGGTTTCGTGGTTTGCTGGGAACTTGCCCGGGGAAGACGTTAGAGAGGTTTTCTGCCAGCTACTCCTTGGCATTTTGCCTGACTCAGGTGGGTTTGGGTGCCACCAACGTTTCTCCGGCCAGGAAATCCGCCGGAAAGACCAAAGGCTCCGATGTCCCGATGGTCAATCGACCTTCAAGCCAACTGGCCAGCGCCTGGGTCAGTCGTTTCTCGGGGAAGCGGAAGCGGGTCAATTGCGGCAAGAACCAACGCGCGTCGCTTTGGTCGTTCAGCAGAACCAGCGAAACATCCTCCGGAACCCGCAGCCGCAGCTTTGAGAGCACACAGTAGGCCGCGAGCAACTCATTCCAGTCCATGAAGACCAGCGCGGTAGGCGGATTGGAAACAAATGCCGACTCGATGATTCGAGCCATCACTCCGGGATCATTGTAGGAGCTTTCCGGGTTGTGATAGGCCGCAACATAGGAATGCCCCGCGGCTTCCAAAACCTTGCGGGTGACGGCACGCATTGCCTCATGGAAAGATTCTGCCCGGTCGCACAGTGGAATCACGATCTTGCGGTGACCCAAGGCCGTCAATTTGAGCAGCACGATCTCAAGAAGATTCGATGATTTCACACCGACGATCGGCACGGGAAACCCATCCGTCGTCCCGCCGAGGAAGATCATCTGCAACTTGCGGCGAATGGCCCATTCCGCCAGGCTGGGTCGCCCGTAGAGCGCGATGATCCAGGTGTTCTCATCGGCAGCAATGACCCTGTCCCAGGATCCTCGGGCTTTTTTGGCATGGCGGTAGTCAAGAATCTGCACCTCCACCTGCCAGCCCTTGTCGAGCATGCGGTGCCGGATCGCATCGAGGATCTTCCGCGATGTCTCGATGGTCAGGGAAGGCAGCTCGGGAGTCAGGATCAAAAGTTTTCGTTTCGGTCCGACCTTGCGGTGGCCCGCTTTGGCAACGCGATAGGCCTGGCGCTCTCCGGGTTTGGAAATCCAGCCTTCCGCAAGAAGCAGACTCAGCGCCGCCCCCATGGTGGGTGGGCTGACCCCGAGGTGTTTCGCCAAGATGCGACTTCCCGGAAGTCGATCCTGCCACTCGCCACTCAGGATTTCCGATCGCAGTGCATCCGCAGCAAGCTCGGCCGCACTTTTCCGAAGAATCGATTTCATGCCAGATGACGCCAACCATGACGCCCCTGAATCCTTGTAGGAAATCCTCATCTGCTCAAGAAGTTTGGGCAGAAAAATTCTTTTCCATCGCTTGAACCCTCCGTTTCAGAGGGCCATTCCTAAGTATCCTAATCCAACTTGAGCTTCGCCGTTTCATGAGAACCACACCGAGCCTTTTCAGCTTTCGATTTCTTTCCATCACTCTTCCTTCGCTGGTCGTTTGTTCCCACCAGTCTGCAGCTGCGCCGGTCAATGCCGTGGCCACGGGCTCATGGACGGCGGGAACGACCTGGTCGGACGCTTCTCCCGCCGCCGCTGGAAATGACTACACCATCGATGGCTTCACGGTGACGTCACCGACCGACACCAACACGCTGACCTTCCCCGGTGATGCGATCACGGTGGCGAAGACGGGGAGTGTCGCCGGTATTCTCGATCTCGCCCGCTTGCATGCGAATACGGAGCAGATCGTGGCGACAAGCTTGCCCCCGGTGACTCTGAGCGGGGGATCGACCCTCCAGTTCCGCGCTTCGACAGGCTCGAACCGCTGGAATCTTGGAGTTTCTCCGATCGCGGTATCGGGCACCGTGCTTTTCAACAGCACCGGCGGGGCCTTTGCGCAAAACATCAACCTGTCCGGCCCGGTGACGGGGTCGGGCGTGATCGAATACAAAACAGCCAACTCCGGATCGTCGACGACCGAAAGAACGCTGACGCTCAACTCAGCGAATTCGGCCTACACCGGGAGTTGGCTGGTTCAGCATGTGAACAGTGGCGATGACTTCGGCACTCTAGCCGCCGGAGCGGCGAATGCCTTGGGAAGTGGGACTGTGACACTCGATACCCGGGCCCGACTGCGCAACAACGCCAACCAAGGTTTCGACAGTCTCACCGGCATCACCCTCAACCAGTCCACCTCCACGGTCTTTTTCAATGGCCGCGATTGGACGAATCCTGCAGCCGTTTTCACCATGACCCAGGGTGTCGCCAATATCGGCACCGCCCACCTCAGTATTGCTTCCGCATCGCAGGCGAACGGAACCATCAACCTGACGATGGGCAGCACCAAGAACGGCCGGATCATCACTTCCGGAAATGCCAATTTCCCGGGCGGCACTTTCTTGCTGGCCTATGGAGTCAATCCGGAAGGGAAGACCTTCGACATCGTGACTTATGGAGGAAATCTCGTGACTCCGCCATTGGTTGATGCCGGGGACACAGGGCGGCTCACCGCGACGGTCAACAATGGCTCGGGCACCAATGACAAGGTTTCGGTATCCATGACAGGTAGTGTCGCGTCTCTCGTTTGGGCCGGGAATGATGTCGGCTTCGAAAACGATTGGGACAACAACATTGCCCTGAATTTCGACAATGGCGGCACTTCGGACCGTTTCCGTCAGTTTGATCATGTGACCTTCGGCAACACCACCGGGTCGGTCACTCCGAACCTCTTCGGCACCCTCAGCCCGGCGTCGGTGACCTTCAATCATTCGACAAATGATTACACTCTCGGCGGAGCAGGATCTCTGACCGGTCCCACGAGTATCACCAAACAAGGCTCCGGAAACCTCACCATCGCCAACACGACAGCGAACACCTTCACCGGCGGGATCAACATCAGTGGTGGAAACGTGGCGATCAACTCGGCCCAGAACTACACCGGCAACATCACCATCACCGGCGGGAAACTGACCATGGGAAATGCCTCCGCCCTGGGTGCCACGGGGTCGCGGACCGTCAGTGTCACCGGTGGCGGACAACTTGATTACAACGGCTTCTCTCCCGGCACGGGCCATACCCACACTTTCCGCATCTCGGGTGATGGCGGTGGCACCGGGGTCCTCACCAACAGCAGCGCCACGAGTGTGGGAGCCAATGCCGGCATCCTGAACCTCGAGCTTCTCGGCAATGCCACCGTCGGCGGAACCGGACGATTCGATATCGGCCGCGTGGGCACCACGTCCGGAACCATCACCGGCAACGGCCACACCCTCACGAAGGCTGGTGCCAATCAGATCATGCTCCGTGGTGCCGCCACGGGTCTGACCACCGTGATCAATGCGGGCATCCTCGGTGTGGAAGACAGCGATCTCGCTTTCGGCGGAGCCACAGGCTCGATCACGGTGAATGACACCGCGGTGGTTGGCACCTTCGGCGCGCGCACGATTGCCACTCCTCTCACACTCAATGCCGGATCGACCTTGCGCAATCTCGGTGGCGCGGCATCGACATGGTCGGGATCAATCACGCTGGGAGGAAATGCGATCATCGAGGGCGCTGGTGCCAATACGACATCGCTCAGCGGCAGCATCGCGGAAAGCGGTGGGGCGCATACCCTGACGATCCGCAACACGACCACCACTGCCGGAAACTACACCTTCAATCTCTCCAACACCAGCACCCGCACCGGACCAACGATCCTGCGGGGCTCCGCGTTCCGTGTGAGCCAAGGATCGGCGCTGGGCTCGGGGCCGATCACGATCGAAAGCAATGGAACCGTCGGTGTCCAAACCCGCCTCGAACTGAGTGGCGTGACCTTGGCGAATGACATCAATTTGTCCTCCACGGCCCAGACCGGTTTCTTCGGCCCTGTCACCGCGGTGAATGGCAGCACCTCGACCGCCAGCGGGATCCTCACCGTGACCGCGAATGTCGGCAATGGCGGGCACTTTGCCTCTTCGGGTGCCGGGTCCGTGCTTCGCTTGACCGGCACGATCAACTCCACCGGACCGGTTCCGAACATCCGTCAGGGTGTGGTGGAAATGGGAACCACCGGCGGGAACCTCACGGCCTTGGCGCAAGGAGAGGGGACCATTCGACTTGTTGCAAACAACGGCATCCAGCCTTCCGTCGACCTTCGTATGGCGGTTTCCGCTGCGGGCATTCTCGATCTGAATGGCTTCAACCAAACCCTCGCGCAAATCAAACGCAATGTGCCGGACCAGTCGGCCACCGGAACCTCCCATGCCGCCACGGTGACAAACACCGCCACAACGCCATCCGTGCTGACACTCGAAGGTTCCACCAACCACCAGTTCAGTGGCGTCATCAACAACGGCACGGGAGGAATCAGCCTGGTCAAAAAAGGCGGCTCCACCGTGACGATCCTCGGCGCCCAGAGTTATGCCGGCGACACGACAGTCGATGCCGGAACGCTCAGCCTGAATGCCGCCTATCTGGCCGATGCCTCGGCCGTCCGCATCGCCACCGGTGCCACCCTCAATCTCACTCACACCGCCACGGATACGGTGGATCGCTTGTTTGTGGATGGCGTTCAACAAGCCGCCGGAACCTATAACTCCGGAAACACCACTTATATCACCGGCACGGGCAGTCTTAATGTGACCAGTGGACCGGTGACGGATCCCTTCGCCACCTGGGCCACGACGAATGGTCTGGATGGATCTCCCGGCAAGGAAGCTGGATTCGAAAACGATCCGGATGGAGACGGTATCGAAAACGGTCTGGAGTGGATTCTTGGAGGCCTGCCTCTCGATGGCCAGGGCGGCACCCTTGTTTCAGCCACCCGCAATGGTTCGGGCGATCTGGTGCTGACCTTCGATCGCGAAGAAGATGCCATCGGTGAAACCAGCCTCACCGTGGAATACAATGGCACCCTGGCATCGCCATGGAACAGCGTGACGATCGGCGCAACTTCAGCGGCTCCGGATGCCAATGGGGTGGAAGTCAGCATCGATACTCTTCCGTCGCCCGATGTTGTCACCGTGACCATTCCCGCATCACAAGCGACCGGAGGAAAACTCTTTGCCCGGATCAAGGCCACCCAGCCTTGATCTGAAAAACCCATCCCCAAGCTCAAGCGATCCGCCGGATGGCGATGAATCAAGGCATCCATCCGCCAAAACGGATGGTGTTGCCGGTTTCATCCTCAGCCATCACTGTGCGTTGCCTGGGTGGCATCGATGAGAAACACGGCCATTTCGGTGAACAGTCGGGTGGAATCGGTCGCAAGGACCCGCGAGTGCCCTGCGCCTTCGACCGGCCGGAGGATTTTCCTGCCGGAGGGAAGGGCTGCGAAGATCTCTTCCGCGTGGGAGTAAGGGATGAGTTCATCCTGTTTTCCATGAACCAGCATCACCGGCATTTGCAGTCGCCGCGCGGAATTCAGCGGTGAGATATCGGAAGGCAGGAAACCGGCCCGAACCCATGCCGCCCCGCCCACCGAGGCACCGAGCAGCGGAGAAAGGCCATCGAAACGGGGAACGAGATCGGCGGCCGACCTCTGGATCACCCGGTCCAGTGAGGCGAAGGCGGCGGTGCTGATGACACCGGCCCATCGGTCGGGATGGCGGGCGGCGGTTTGCAGGGCGATGGCCCCACCTTGGGAGACGCCGTAGAGGATGACGGGTTGCGGAGGCATGGCGAAACGATCGTGAAAGTCGTCCACACAGGCCTCGATCCATTCCGCCTCGTTTTTGCCAAAGGTGGCCAGCGTCGATGGGTGATCGCCATGACCGGGAAGCTCGGGCAGGAGGCAGCGGAAACCGGCGGCACAAAATCGTTCGCAGACCGGCAGGTGGTCTTCCTTGCGACCTCCGTGGCCATTGAGCATCACCACCAGCCCGCGGATTTCACCCCACGGAGGCAGATGCGGCAGGGCCTCGCGGATTTCCCGACCGCGGACGGCGTTCCTGCCTCCGGCGCGCGGTTCGACCAGCAGGCAGGGGCTGCCGCCGGGGCCGATGTAGGATTGGATCACAAGTCCGTAGGAAGCGGGATCGGCGAGTCGATCCCGATGATAATCCTGCAAAGCGCGTCGCGGTGGAGAAACCAGATGCCCGGAGCCGATCCATCCCGCCACGGCCAGGGAAATGAGGATCAACACCACCAGCAGGATCACGGAGCGTTTGAGGATTTTCTTGATCATCGGTCTCAAAAGATGCGCGCAAGCCAAACGGAGATCCATGAAGACGATAAGAAGCCGCGGTGAATTCCGCAAAATGAATCGCCAATCGCGATGATGGAATCGACCCTCGTCGCCACAAGATGGAACGCGCCAATCCAGACCCGGACATTGCATTTTCCGAAACGAAGTCGGACCTTGCCAGTCAGGTGCGCGAGGCCGAATTGGACCACGACGCCTTCCGCATGCCCTTGAAGGTTTGCGATCTCGGGCGCTGCAAGGCGACCTGTTGTCATGATGGTGCCTGGTTGGGGAGTGAAGAAGCGGCGGTGATCCTCGAACTGATCGCCGAACATCGTGAGGAATTGATGGCTTGCGGATGGCAGGGCGGCGAAGGGGTGATCCGTGAGGGGCGGCGCTGGCGCACGGCGGTGGTGGAGGCCGAAGATGAAAATCTCGCCGAAGATTTTCCCCGCCATTTTCCGCGCACGCGTTGTGGCTTTCTGGATCATGCGCACCGTTGCGTGTTGCAGAAACTTGCCTTGGCTCAAGGTCGGCATCCGTGGTGGTGGAAACCGGTTTCCTGCTGGCTTCATCCCTTGCTTCTTTCCCAACCGCAGGGTCGTCCGCGCCTCACGCTCGCCCGTCCCGGGGAAGATCCATCCGCCGCGCCGGACTATCCCGGTTTCGGCTCCTGCACGCCTTGCGGCATGCCCGGGGGAGCGGAGGGCGCAGCCATCGATGCCCTGCACGAGGAATTGGCAATGCTGGCAGCGATTTCCGGCCGGGACCTGCTAAAGGAGTTGCGGATTGAGCAACAGGATTCCGGCATTCAACCAGGTGGCATAGGAGATCCAGAGGAAGTAAGGCATCCATAGGAGTCCCGCCGTCCGCTGCAGCCGCAGCAGCCACTGGATCATCACCGCGGCGGTGATCACCATCAGACAGAGAATGATCAAGGCTGCCGCCACCTGATGAAGACCGAAAAACACCGGACTCCAGGCCAGGTTCAGGAGGAGGTGCATGCCGCCGAGAAAAAGCACGCGGCGCTTGGGCGCACCGGCGGGGACGTGATGCCAGACCAGGGCGATGGATGCGCCGATCATTCCGTAGAGAAGCGTCCAGACCGGTCCGAACACAAAGTTCGGTGGCGTGCCGGGCGGTTTCCTCAATGGGGCGTACCAGTCGGCAATCGAAGCCGCCGTCACGTATCCCCCCAGACCCCCGAGGATCTCCATGATCACGATGCAGAGAATCAGGCGGGGAATGAATTTCATCGACGTGGCAAAGGTGGGGGATGATGCCGCCGGACCATGGCGGAGAAGGGGGTTTCCGGTTCGGATTTCAGCAGCAGGCGGGCGAGAATGCCGGCGAGGATGCCGGCCACAAAGCCGCCGATGTGTGCGGCGTAGGCGACTCCACCCGCCTGATCACTTGAAAAAATGCGGCCGCCGCCTTGGAGGAATTGCAGTACGATCCACAGTCCGAGAACCAGCACGGCGGGCAGCGACACCAGGCGGAAAAGGAAAATGCAGGTCACCTGATTGCGCGGAAAGAGCACCATGTAGGCCCCGAGAACGCCCGAGATGGCACCGGATGCCCCCAGCGTGGGAATGATGCTGTCAGGATCCACGGCGATCTGCGCGAAAGAGGCGGCAATGCCGCTCAAAAGGTAGAAGGCGAGAAATTTCCCCGCGCCGAAACGGTGCTCCACATTGTCGCCGAAGATCCAAAGGTAAAGCAGGTTGCTGCCGAGATGAAACCACCCGCCATGCATGAACATGGAACTCAGCAGCGTGAGATAAATCGGGTTGGGCCCGGGTGTCTGAGGGATGGTCACCAGTTCGCCCCCCATGACATCGTGGCTGTCACCCACCAGATCGATCCCGCGGGTGATCTCGACCGGCACCGCGCTGAAGCCGAGCGTGAAGGCGGGATCGATGAGCTGATAGAGAAAGAGCAGCACGTTCGCCGCCAAAAGCGCGAGGCTCACCCATGCCGGGTGAAGGAGGTGACGGTCATCATCCTTGATGGGAAACAACATGGTGGCGGAGCGGCACACCATGGGACCCCGAAATCCATCGCGGGACAAGCCCGGATCTCTCCGATGGATGGATCGCCACCCCCGCCATCAATGGCCGGAGGACGAAGACCCATCGAGGAAATTGCCATATCCCACAATCAGGGTCGAAAGCACCAGCAGCGCCAGACCTGCGGCCAGTAGCCAACGGGTGCGGCTGCCGGTGCCCTTCCATTCCTTCAGGGCGATGCCCCAGAGCGTGGAAAACAGAATGATGCTCGCCATGTGCATGGTCCATGAACTGAAGCCGTATTTGCCCATCTGGCTTTCGCCCATGGAATAAAAGAAGAACTGGAAATACCAGATCGTCCCGGCCAGCGCGCTGAAGATCCAGTTCCGCAGCAGTGGGACGCGGTCCGGCTTTCCATCGCGACCTGCCGCAGCGAAATACTCGCCGCCGCTGCCATTGCGGCGGTGCAGGATGATGCACCAGATGAAGTTCGTGGTGAAGCCACCGGCCATCACCACGATGAGCACCGGCAGCCCCTGCCAAAGCGGAGCGGCGCCGTGGGCGGCGGCGATGGCCTTGAGGGGATCCCCGGCAGCGAGACCGAAGGCGAAGCAGGAACTCATCACGCCCGACACGGTGGCGACCACCAGACCCTTGCGGAAATGGAACTCCTTGACCGCCTCCGCCTTGGCTTCGGTCGGCAGTTCCTTTTCCTTCGACATCCCCGCCATGCCGGCCACCGCGATGCCCAGCACGCAGACCACGATGCCTGCCAGCACGGTCAATCCCGACCGGGTCCCTAACAGCTCGGAGACAAAAGTGCCATGAAACAAGGGCGGCACCAGCGCGCCAAAGGCGGCGCAGTAGCCCAAGGCCACCGCCATGCCCAGAGACATGCCCAGATAGCGCATCGTCAGACCGAAAGTGAGCCCGCCCACTCCCCAGAGCACGCCGAAGAACCAGGGCCAGAACAGCTTGCCGAGCCCGGCCTCCTGAAGGACCGCTGTGGTTCCGGGAACCAGCAGCAGCGCGAAGACCCAGGGTGCCGCCAGCCAACTGAAAATCCCGGCCACCAGCCAGTAGGTTTCCCAGGACCATCGACGGACCTGCCGGAACGGCGCGTAAAAGCTCCCGGCGGCCAGGCCGCCAAGCCAATGGAAGAGGATTCCAAGAAGTGGGTTCATGCGAAGGAGATGGGGAATGGATGTTAGATGATGTTTCCGACGACCACCGTAGGCATGCCTAACAGCTTGCCCAGCTTGCGGATGCGTCCGGCGATGTGGCCCACACCCACCGCGCAGTGGTGCGCGGGTCCGTGGGAATTCCAGTCGTTCACAAATCGCCTCGCCCCGCAAGGGAAACGGTAGCGGCTGTTGGTATTGCCGATTTCCAGGATGGGCCCGGGCACGCTTTCGCCTTCCGCCACCAAGAGCTTCAGCCCGCCATCACCGCTTTCCACCACGGAAAGAAGGGTCACCGGACCGTGACGGACACTCATTTCCACACTCAGTCCGCGGCCCACCTTGCCGTGATAGACGCCCAGCGGACGCACCTTGGTGCGGCCTTCGGCGATGGCAATGTGCCCCGGCCCGTCATGGCCCATGAGCACGACATCGTCATTCCAATCCATCGCATAGTATTCCGTGAACGAGCCACCCACGCCGAAGCTGTCCATGATCTTCATGGCTTGCGCGTTCTTCACTTCGTATTCCCCCGCCACGGGGATCCCCCGCGCGGTGAGCAGGGAGTTGCCGAGGATGATGGAGCTGATGGCATCCTCATTGCCGGGACTTCCGGTGCCCATGTGATAGTAGGCCATGGAACCGAGTTGGTGTCTTTCGACCAGCCGGTCCAGCGCCACGCTGGTCCGCGCCGCACGTTCGAGTTCCGCTTGAGGGCAGTCGTCCTGCACTTCGAAAACCTCGTGGAAATGCGCCACCCGCCCGCGGATTTCCTCATCGCCGACCTCATCCCGAAGGCTGGCAAGCTCCTCGACCTCGATGATCTCCATGTGACCGCCGAAGACCGCGCACTGCAGTGTGGTATCGGTGGCGATGTCGAGCATGCCATTGTAATAATGCCCCATCAGGCCCAGGCGGTTCGATGCCATGATTCCTGCGACACGCGCGGCATCGATCCATTCATCGATCTCCGCCCATGCTTCCGGGTCATGATCGAGACGGCCGGTGACTTGATGGAAATCGATCCCGCAGCGGCGGAAGACATTGGCGATTTCCGGGACCGGACAGGCTGAACAGTGGGCGAGCCATTCGCCGGTCATCTTCGTGCGGTCGCCCATCCGATTGAAAGTGGTGTAATCGATCGCAGCTTCTGGAGAGAGGTTCAGCACGATCACCGGCACCCGTGCGCGCCTGACCACCGGCAGGACCGTGGAACTCAGGGCATAGGTGGTCACGTGCAGGAAGATCACATCCACATCCTCGCGACGGAAGGCATGGCCGGCTTCATGGGCTTTTTCCGGGGTATCGATGAGACCGAGGTTCACGATCTCCACGCCGGGCCGGGCCAGCTTGGTTTCCACGCTGCCGAGGTAGCCCTCGAGGCGTTCCTTGAGGCCTTCGAACTGCGGCCAATAGGCATCGAGACCAATGCCGAACAATCCAATGCGGACAGGCTGGGATTTCATGGGTCCGGCGACACTATCGGATCGCCAGCGCCCCGGCCATGGGGGTAATGATCATTTCCATACAGAAAATGACCCCGAATCTGGATGGCTATTTCCGTTATTTCACCTCCTCGCCCGAGGCGGCCTCGTGGGGTTTGGAAATGACGGCCTGCGGGCGATCGGTGATTCCGCCAGGGGCGGTGTATCCGCCTCCGGGGCATCCGGAGGATCATCATTTCGAGTGGCGTGGCGGTCGGGTTCTGGAGGCCTTGCAGGTGGTGTGGATCCGCGAAGGATCGGGGCAGTTGGAACTGGGGCGGGGACGGCGGGAAACGATCGCTGCTGGGACGATTTTCGCACTGCCGCCCGGGGTCTGGCACCGCTATCGGCCGGATCCGGAACAGGGCTGGAGTGAAAACTGGGTGGAGGTCCGCGGCCCGCTGGTGGAAAGGCTTCTGGCCCGGGGGGCTTTCACGGCGGAGAATCATCGACGCCGGGCCGCGGCATGCCCGGGGCTGGAAGCGGCCCTGGAGGCGGTGCACTCGCGTGCCTGCGAGGCGGGCCCCGGGTTTTCGCCCTTGCTGGCGGCGCTGGCCATGGAGGTGGTGGCCCAGTGGGTCAGCGGGCCACGGTCGGAGGAGTCGCTGACGCCGCTGCAGCGGGCGGTGCTGGCAGCAGAGCGGGAATTGGCCGTCTCATTCCGCGGGGAAATCCCCATGGAGGACCTCGCCCGGCGCTTGGGCGTGGCCTACTCCCATTTCCGCAGGGCGTTCAAGGCTCATACGGGATTTGCTCCCTGGCAGTATGTGCTGCATTTGCGCCTCACCCAAGCCCGCCGATTGCTGGCCGGAAGCGTGATGGGCTTGGAGGAAATCGCCCAACATCTCGGTTTCAGTTCCGCTTTCCACCTCTCTGCCGCCTTCAAGAAAGCCTACGGCATCGCTCCCGATCCCTGGCGAAGACAGCTTCGGGAAACCCAGGGAGCGATTGCGGGAATGCCGGAGGATAACGACGGCAGAGGGTAGGCGGGTTTTTATCGAGCGGTGGATCGGCTCGAATCCGCCCGCCGCCCGGTTTCATGGCATCCGCTCTCAGCTCCCTCCGCTGGGGGCGACGTATTCGTATTGGTTCTTGAGGAAAATCCGCTCCCGCGGGCTGGTCGTGGCGCTGGCGCGGAGGCGGAGGGTGCGGCCGGTGAGATTGTTCGATTCCGTGATCCGCGAAGCCCCGCTGCCCGTCCATAGCGAGCCGGTGCCGAAGCCGGTGCGCCGGGTTTGTTCCGACCAGGTTTGCAGGGTGGTGCTCTGGGAAAAAATGATGCGCACGTCGCTGGGCAGGGGAGCGGGGATAAAGAGGCTGAGGGCGGGATCCGCGGAACCACCATTGAAGCTCGCCCGGCGGGAAAGCCATGCCGCGGGATTCGGCCCGGCGGGGTTGAGGCGGAAAAGCCAGGACTCGATGTTGGAAATCCCATCTTGATTGGGATCGGCCTCCGCAGCCGCAGCGGTGCTGGTCAAACCATGCGCCGCCATCCAGTTGGGAAAGGTCGTCACCCCGTCGTCACTGGCGATTTTCACATCGCAACTCGCGAAGCTGGCCCCTCCGGCGAAGGCGGTGCCGAGGGTGTTGGCGGTGAAGGTGACCCTCAGGGTTTCGATGCCCTCGATGGTGGTGTCATTGATCAGGGGGATCGTGACCCGGGCGGTGGTTTGTCCGGCAGGGATGGTGATGGGGGCGAAGTTCGCAGCCCCGGGGACGGTGAAGTCGCTTCCAGCCGTGGCGGTGATGGCGGCGATTTCACGGATCAGCTCGGTATCCGTGGTGCGGGGGTGGTCCAGGCTGATCGCCACGTCCACCGTGCCGGCGGCTTCGTTGGTGACGATTTCCGTGGGCGTGCTCAGGACGCCGTCGAACTCGACGACGATGCTGCTGATTTGGAAAGATTGGTAAACGCCGCCGATGCGGACGTGCCGCCATTCGAGGTTCGTCGCGCGATCGAAATTCGAGTTGAAGGTCACCGTGTTTCCGGAAAGGGCGGTGCCGGTGTTGTGGGTTTGCGAGAGGCCACTGCCATTGAGCCAGCGGGTGAAGGTGAGGTTTCGGGCGACGCCGGAAACGGCCGGGTGGAGCGTCACCGAGCGGACGGCGAAGGCCCGGCCGGTGGGGCTGAAGAGGTTGAAAATCACGTCCTCGCCCGTGGCAAAGGAGCCTGGGGCCTTGGCCTTGACGCCGGTGTAGCGGTTGCTGCTGGGGCCATAGATCACGGCGCCGGGGGAGTTCGAGGAAAGGCGCAGCCCGTCCTCGTTGTAGGGCAGGGTGAAAAGGGCGGACTGCCCGCTGGGCAGGGGCACGTTCTCGAAATTGAAATTCACGATCTCCGCCATGGTGGCAGAGTTCAGGCCTAGGGTGAGAAGCAGGGGGAGGAATGTCTTTCCAGATGGTGTTTTCATGATGCAGGGCGGCGAGCCGAAAGGCCGCACTCGGTTCTGAAACGTCCGGGACCGATCGATTCAGGAAAATTTTCCGTGACCCGGAGTCGCTTGGCGGGGCGCTGTCCTCCGATTCCACCACGCAAGGAGGAAAGTTTCCGAATGTGTTCACTTGAACACTTAAAAAGCCATGCTAGTTCTTTCCTCGCATGTCGCTGGCCATCGAGGAACTGCGTCGACAGTTGCGGGATCGTTTTCCCGCAGCGCATGCGTCTTTGCGCCCGGCAGGGGTGCCGGAAGTATCTCCGGAGCCTTGGATTTTCAAGAACTACCCGGCAGGCGGCTTGTCGGAAATCGTCACGCCGGAGGGTCGATCCCCGCTGGGCCTGCTGGTGGCCGGATGGCTGGGCGAGCCGGGAGAGCGCATGAATTTCCCGGATCTGGTGCTGGTCGATGGCAGTGACAGCCTGGATCCCGATTCGCTTGGGGAAAATGCCTGTTCGCGCCTGCTGTGGGTCCGCTGTGCCGCCGCCATGGAGTTGGTCAAGGCCGGGGAATTGCTGATCCGCGATGGCAATCTGCCCACCATCCTGCTCGATGCCGCGGGCCTGCCGGTCCGCGCGCTGCGGCAGATTCCCGCCGCCGCGTGGTGGCGTCTCAAGCAGGCGGCGGAGCAGAGCGGCTGCCGTGTCATCTGCCTGAGCCCGCAGCCCATCCTGCCCTGTGCCGCCCTGAGGCTTTCGCTCAGCGCGGATTTCTCGCTGGATGACCTTTATCTTTCCCGCGCCGAGGTCCTGCCTCGCGTGAAGGCGAAAACCGAACGGCTCCGCCTGGCCAATTGATGCGTCCCGATGTTTGCCGCCCTCCATCTGCCGGCGCTGCCCATCGCCGCCGCCCTCCAGACCCAGCCGGACTGCCAGCGGCAGCCTTGCGCGGTTCTGGCCATGGAGGCGGACATTGCCGATTCCGCGAAATCGAAAATCCCCCTGCTGGCCATCAACCGCCTCGCCGCCGGCACCGGCATCGGCGCCGGCTGGCCGCTCAACCGGGCGCTCGTCCGCTGCCCGGACTTGCGCCTCCTGCCGCGCGATCCGGAGCAGGAAGCACGATTGCTGGGCCGGCTTTGCCAACTCGCCGAATCCCTCAGCCCCGATCTCGAAATCACCCGTGCGGACTTGGTGGTCATCGACCTCTGCCGTGCCGGATCTCATGGCGAGTCTTGGCGTCGGGCCGCCCTGCCGGGCATCGAAATCCACCGCGCTGCCGCGGAAACCCCGGATCTGGCCCACCTTGCGGTGCGGCATCGGCAGCTCGACGGTCAATTTCTCACGCGTCCGGTCCTTGAGGCTTTGCCCATGGGCAGCCTGCAGGAAATCGCCTTGGGCGAGCCCTTTCTCCAGCCTCTGGCCGATTGGGGGCTGCGGTGCTTGGGGGATTTCATGAAACTCCCGCGCCCGGACCTCGTGGCGCGTCTGGGAGCGAGGGCCGGGCATTGGCATGCCATCCTGCATGGCGAATGCCGCCTGCTCCGCCTCCACCGCCCACCGGAATCCCTCGCCCAATCTTTCGAGCCTGAAGAGGCGATCGGTAACCTCGATGCCCTGAGCTTCCTTCTCAAGCGACTTCTCCATGCCCTTTCCGCCCGGCTCCATGCCCGCCACCTCGCAGCTTCCAGCCTTTCCCTGATCCTCCGGCTCGATGGTTCCGGCATCTGGCAAAGGAAAATCCGTCTGCCCGAAGCCCGATCGGATGCCGCCGACCTGCTCCGCCCGCTGCTGACCGTGCTCGATGGCCTGGTTCTGGAAAGCCCCGTCACGGGCATCGAACTCGACGTCGAGCCCGCCGCCCCCGGGGTTTCCCAGCGCGAATGGCTCGGCCGCCAACTGCCGCAGCCGGATCGATGGCCGGAAACCATCCGCAAGCTCGAAGCCCTTGTCGGCATCGGTCGTGTCGGCATCCCCGTGCCATCCTCCAGCCATCGCCCGGATGCCTCCCTGCTGCGTCCCGTGCCCTTGATTTTCGATGAAAACAGTCCTCCACCCAGCTCCATGCCATGCCAGACCCCATCGACAGCCCTGCCCTTGCGGCGTTTCCGTCCCCCCGCCGAAGTCGTCGTCACCACCGATCCCGCCCGTTCCCCCGCGCTTCCCCTGGCCATCCTCAGTGGTCCGCACCGCGGCCGCATCACCCGCCATGAAGGTCCCTTTCCCAGTTCGGGAAACTGGTGGCAGGACGGCTGGCAGCGACTCGAATGGGACATCGAACTCGAATCCCGCCACCTCCTCCGCCTCTCCTTCCTCCCGCCCAACCGCTGGTTGCTCGAAGGAAGTTATGGGTGAAGACTTCGAGACTTGAAGACGCAGGACTTGAGAAACAGCCGGAAGTGATCGGTGATCGGTGATCGGTGATCGGTGATCGGTGATCGCTCCGCGCGAAGCATCTTCTATCTAACATCGTCTGTGCCTTTCGATCTTTTCGTTGTTAGAAAAACCTCATCAGCCTTTCCGTGTATTTCGTGTATTCCGTGGTCTCCTCTTCCGTAGCGGGGGAGCAGGTAGCAAGGAGCAAGAAAAAGCCCATGCTCCGCGCGGAGCACTCTCTGATTTGCCCTCGCTGCGCTCACGCCATGCCGGTTTGGCTTCGCCGGAAGTAAAGGTCGCCTCAGCTCCCGCAGCATTCAGCATTTCAGCATTTCAGCATTTCAGCATTTCAGCATTTCCATCCTCTGTTTTCCATGCCTGCTGAGTTCCATGCACGTTCGGCTTTTTCGTTTCTTCGGGGGGCGAATCCTCCTGAAGTGATGGTGAGGCAGGCGGCGATGGCGGGTTATCGGGCGATTGCGATCACGGATCATGAGGGCTTCCACGGTTCGGCCCGTGCCCACCAGGCGGCGCTGGAGTGTGGCATTCATGCCGTGGTCGGCAGCACCTGGACCCTGCCCGATGGCTCGCAGCTTCCCATCCTCTGTCCGGATGCTGCGGCGTATCGCAGTCTTTCGCGCGAGATCACCGATCGCCATCTGTTAGGGACGTCCGCTCCGGTCTCGCCGCAGGGCTGGATCGTCCTGAGTGGTGATCGCGAGGGGCCGCTCTGCCGCCCTTTGCTGCGTGGGGACCGGCCTGCCGCGCTGGCGGCCGCGCGGCAGCTCATCGAGACCTTTGGGCACGGCCAGGTGTATGTGGAAATTTTCCGGCATGGGTTGAGGGAGGACAAACGTCTCGTCCGCGAGTTGGCCGATCTTGCCGCGCATCTCCGCCTGCCCTTGCTGGCGAGCAATGCTCCGCTGCATGCGACCCGGGGGGATCGCTTGCTGGCGGATGCCTTCACCTGCCTGCGCCAGCATTTGCCGCTGGATGAAGCCGGGCTGCATCTGCTGCCGAACGGTGAACGCCATCTCCGGCCTGTTAGGGAAATGCGCGCGCTCTTTGCCGATTTTCCCGAAGCCCTTCGCGAGCAGGACCGGCTGCTCGACCGCATCGGTTTCTCACTGGAGAATCTGGGCTACCGCTTTCCGGATTTTCCCGATGGCATGGGACAGCCCTTGTCCCTCCCTGAGCAAAGCACCCTGTTGCGGCGTCTGACTTTTGCCGGGGCCGCGCGGCGCTATGGTCCGCTGAGCCGGGCGGTGAAGGACCAGCTCAGCCGTGAATTGGCGATGATCCATCAGCTCGGTTTCAGCGGGTATTTCCTGATCGTTCACGATCTGGTGGATTTTGCCCGCGGCGAGGGCATCCTTTGCCAAGGGCGGGGATCGGCGGCGAATTCCGCAGTCTGCTATGCGCTGGGCATCACGAATGTGGATCCTGTGGGCGGCGGGCTCCTCTTCGAGCGCTTTCTTTCCGAAAACCGCCGATCCTGGCCGGACATTGATATCGATTTCCCCTCCGGCGATCGCCGTGAGCGGGTCATCCAGCATGTCTTCCGCA
The DNA here is from genome assembly GCA_025457665.1 of Akkermansiaceae bacterium. GTDB lineage: Bacteria > Verrucomicrobiota > Verrucomicrobiia > Verrucomicrobiales > Akkermansiaceae > Haloferula. The sequence continues at coordinate 104,661 of JALOTY010000002.1, forward strand.
AGTATGGCCCGCGGGGGGCGGCGATGACGGCGAATGTCATCACTTACCGCCCGCGGAGTGCCTTCCGGGAAATGTCGAAAGTCCTCGGCTTTCCGGCGAGCCTGGCGGATCGGTTCTCCGCGGACCATGCCTCCGCGCGGGGTGGGGAAGAGGAGGAGGGGGATCCGCGGCAGGCATTTGAAGACCGCATTTGCACGCTGGTGCCGCCGTCGCATCCACGATTGCCGGCGCTGGTGAAGCTCTATCATGCCGTGCTGGGTTTGCCGCGTCATCTGGGCCAGCATTCGGGGGGGATGATCGTCTGTGATCGCGGGTTGGATGCCGTGGTGCCGCTGCAGCCCGCCACCATGCCCGGGCGCACGGTGGTCCAGTGGGACAAGGACGATTGCGAGGATCTGGGCATCGTGAAGATCGATCTCCTGGGCCTGGGCATGCTGGCGGCGATGGAGGATGCGCTGCGTGCCTGTGAAATCCGCGGTCATCCGGTGGATCTGGCGCGCATTCCCAAGGATGACCCGGCGGTTTATGATCTGTTAGGCAGGGCGGAAACCATCGGCACCTTCCAGGTGGAGTCGCGTGCACAGATGGCCACGCTGCCCATCATGCGGCCGCGGTGTTTCTATGATCTGGCCATCCAGGTGGCGATCATCCGCCCGGGTCCCATCGTGGGGGATCTGGTGCATCCTTATCTGAACCGTCGCAACGGGCATGAGGAGATCGATTACATCCATCCTCTCTGCCGCCCCATCCTGGAGCGCACGCTGGGGGTGCCCTTGTTTCAGGAACAGGTCCTGCGCATGGCCATGGAAGTGGCGGGCTTCAGTGGTGCGGAGGCGGATGAGCTGCGCCGTGCCATGGCCTTCAAGCGGAGTGACGAGCGGATGGAAAAGGTGAGTGCGAAACTCCGCGAGCGGATGAGCGCCCGCGGGATCGCGCGGGAGGTGCAGGAGAAGATCGTCCACTCCATCGGCAGCTTCGCCCTCTATGGATTTCCCGAGTCGCACTCGATTTCCTTCGCTCTCATCGCCTATGCGAGCTGTTGGCTCAAGGTGCATCGTGCGGCGGAGTTTTACATGGGACTCATCAACCACCAGCCCATGGGATTCTATTCCGTGCACACGCTCATTCAGGATGCCAAGCGCCGCGGGCTGCGGGTGCTGGCGCCCAGTGTCACGGAAAGTGAAGTGGAGACGCGGGTGATCGATGACACGACGATCCGCCTGGGGCTGCATCGGCTCAAAGGGCTGGCGGCTGCGACCTGCCGCCGCATCATGGAGGAACGCCAGCGAGCGCCATTTGAGGATCTGCCGGATTTCCTGCGGCGCTGCACGCCGAGTGCGGCGGAGCGCCGGGTGCTGGCGAAGTCCGGAGCGCTCAATCCGCTGCCGGAAGTGGCGCACCGTCGTGACGCCTTGTGGCAGGCGGAGCTGCCGCTCTTCGATGACCTGCTCGCCATGGCTGCGCCGCGGAATGAGGCGGTGGGGGTGCTGCCGCCGATGACATCGGCCGAGCGGCTTGCCGCGGATTTCGAAACCCAGGGGGCGTCGATAGGTCCGCATCCCATGGCCTTGTGGCGGGCCCAATCGTCGCAGCGGCTCGCCCGTGCCCGCGATCTCCATGATCATCCGCACGGCACGCGCATCGAGATCGGCGGCATGGTCATCTGTCGTCAGCGCCCGGGGACGGCGAAAGGGCATTGTTTCATCTCCCTGGAGGATGAGACCGGCATTGCCAACCTCTTCGTGCCCAAGAAAACCTACGATCTCCTGCGCCGCGTGATCGTGACCGAAAGCTTTCTGTTAGGCCGGGGTTTTGTGCAGCGGACGGAGGGGGATCAGCCCACGGTTTACATCACCGACATCCAGCCCCTGCCGCAAAGCGGCGCTTCCCCTGCCGTGCCCTCGCACAACTTTCATTGAGATGAAAGGCGGAAAGGGCTTCGCGCGGAGCATGGGCTGTTTCTTGCTCCTTGCTACCTGCTTCCCGCTACGGAAGAGGAGACCACGGAATACACGAAATACACGGAAAGGCTGATGAGGTTTTTCTAACAACGAAAAGAGCGAAAGGCACAGACGATGTTAGATGGAAGATGTTAGATAGAAGATGCTTCGCGCGGAGCGATCACCGATCACCGATCACTTCCGGCTGTTTCTCAAGTCTTGCGTCTCTTTCTCAGCAACTCGGGCAGAGGGGGGCTTCGCAGGCGGGTTCGGGGGCTGCGAGGGCGGGGTTGGGTGCGAGGGTGCCGAGGCCGAGTTTGCCGAGGAGGGTGCGGTCACGCTCGATGGCGGGATTCTTGGCGGTGAGGAGTTTCTCGCCGTAGAAGATCGAGTTCGCCCCGGCGAAGAAACAGAGCGTCTGCGTTTCATCGGACATGCGTTCGCGACCGGCGGAGAGGCGGACTTTGGCGCGGGGCATGGCGATGCGGGCGACGGCGATCATGCGGACGACGTCGAGAGGTTCGATGGGCTTCGATCCTTCGAGCGGGGTGCCGGGCATGGGCATGAGTGAGTTGATGGGGACGCTTTCCGGCTGGGGATTGAAGCTGGAGATGATTTCCAGCATGCGGAGGCGGTCATCGGTGCTTTCGCCGAGGCCGAGGATGCCGCCGCAACAGACGGACATGCCGGCGTCCTGGACGTTGCGGATGGTGCGCAGGCGGTCCTCGTAGGTATGGGTGGTGACGATGTTCGGGTAGTGTTCCGGCGAGGTATCGAGATTGTGATTGTAGGCGGTGACGCCGGCCTCGCGGAGTCGTTTTGCTTCCTCGGGTCCCAGTTCGCCGAGGGTGACACAGACTTCCATGCCGAGGGTGGAGACCTCGCGGATGATTTCGAGGACCTGTTCGAAGCGCTGGGTGCCGCCGCGGACTCCGCGCCAGGCGGCGCCCATGCAGAAGCGGGTGGAGCCGGTGTCGCGGGCGTGGCGGGCGCGCTGCATGACGGCGTCTTTTTCCATGAGCCGTTCGATTTCCACCCCGGAGCTGTAGCGGGCGGATTGGGCGCAGTAGGAGCAGTCCTCGGAGCAGCCGCCGGTCTTGATGGAAAGGAGGGTGCAGAGCTGGACCTCGGCATCCGGCCAGTGGGCTTCATGGACGGCGCGGGCGCGCTTGAGGAGATCGAAGAGCGGGAGGTCGTGCAGGGCCTTGAGTTCGGCGAAGGTCATGATGGGAAAAGGGAAAAAGGAAAGGGGAAAAAGGGAATGGCGTGGATTTCAGCGGGCCCAGCGGCCTTTGACGACGGGCATGAGGCCTTGGCCGACGACGCGGTAGTCGGTGGGGCCGACGGCGCCTTCGAGGGCGACGCCGAGTTTGGATTTCCAGATTTTGCTCATGCTTTCGCCGGTGTGGCAGCCCCAGCTTTTGCAGTAGGCATTGGAGGCGAAGACGGCGCGGTTGATGCGGCTGATTTCGTTTTCGTGGAGCCAGGCGGTGGAAGCGGCCATGATGTCATTGCCGTAGTCGAGCATGAAGCAGTGTTTGTTACTATGACCGAAGTAGTCGAAGGTCTGGATGGCTCCGCGCGGGCGGCTGTTGATGGCGTTGATGAGGTCGTTGCCGGAATCCGTCCAGCGGAGGGTGACGGCCCGTTTGCGGGCGAGATCGGCGATCCAGTTGGTGTAGGGCTGACCGTCCTCCGAGGCGCGGGTGCGGTATCCGGGGCGGTGGACCATCCAAACGATGGAGGCGGTGGGGCCGTAGGCTTTGCGGATTTCCACCATGCGGAGGGTGGAGGCGCGGATGAAATTCGCCCACCAGCGGTCGTGCTGGTCTTCCGGGACGCGGAGGTTTTCCCATTTCCTCAAGGCGGGGCCGCCGGTGACGATGACATGTTCGGCCCGCAGGGTGGGGGCGAGCACGGCGAGGAGCAGGAGAAGGAAGAGGTGTCGCATGGCAGGTCCGGCGGGAGCGAGTGAAGCGGAAAGGGGGGCGGAAGGGAAGGATTTCAGGTGACAGCAAAGGCGGCGGCGATTTTTTCGAGGCCCTCGAGCAGGCGCTGGCGGGGGCAGGCGAAATTGAAGCGGAAGCAGCCGGGCCAGCCGAAGAAGGCCCCATCGGAAACGAAGAGGCCTGCTTTTTCCTCAAGGAAGCGGGCGGGGTTTTCGATGCCGGTGGCACGGCAGTCGAGCCACGCGAGGTAGGTGGCATCGCCGCGGATGGCGCGGATGGCGGGCAGGCGGGTGGCGAAGAAATCGAGCAGGAGGTCGCGATTTCCCCGCAGGTAGGCGATGAGTTCCTGGCGCCAAGGTTCGCCGTGGCGGTAGGCGGCTTCGGCAGCGTGGTAGGAGAGGGCGCTGATTTCGCTGAGTGTGTGGCCGCGGGCGGCGGCGAATTTCCGGCGGATCGAGTCGTCGGGGATGATCGCGAAGGCGTAGCCGAGGCCGGCGATGTTCCAGGTTTTACTCGGGGAGAGCAGGGTGATGGTGTTTTTCCGCAGCTCCTCGGGCAGGCGGAGGGCCGAAAAATGGGGGGTGGCGGCTTCGTCGAGGATGAGATCGCAGTGGATTTCATCGGACACGAGCACGAGGTCGTGATCGCGGCAGAAGCGGGCGACGGCGGTCACTTCATCGGCCGTGAAAGCGCGGCCGAGGGGGTTTTGCGGGTTGCAGAGGAGGAAGACGCGGGTGTCCGGGGTGACGGCGGCCTCCATGGCGGGGAAGTCGAAAGTGAAGCGGCCGTCGATTTCCACGTGATCGGTGGTGATGAGGCGGGCCTTGGCGTCGTGGTGGACGTTGATGAAAGGCGGGTAAACGGGGGCGCAGGTCATGACCGCCTCGCCCGGGGCGCAGAAGGCGCGGGCGGCGAGCGAGAGGGCGGGGACGAGGCCGCCGAGGTGGATGAGGTGCCCGGCGGGCTGCGGTCCGCCGTGGCGGGCGCGGAGGTAGGCGTCGATGGCTTCCCCGAGCCCTTCCTGGGCTTGGGCGTAGCCGAAGATGCCGTGATCGACGCGGCGGTGGAGGGCATCGAGGATTTCCTGGCAGGCGGGGAAATCCATGTCGGCCACCCAGAAGGGGTCGAGTTCCGGGCGGCGGTCGAACTTGATGCAGCCGGTGGCCTGGCGGGGGATGATGGAATCGAAATGGGACACGGCGTGGGTGGATCAGGCGATGGCTTCCGTGGCGAGGGCGGCGGCGCCGATGATGCCGGCTTCATTGCCGAAGCGGGCGGGGAGGATCTGGAGCGCCTCGGTGAAGGGTTCGGAGAGCTGCTCGAAGAGGTGTTTGCGCAGCGGGGTGAAGAGGACTTCGCCGGCCTTGGCCATGCCGCCGCCGATGATGAGGGCGTCCGGATTGAGGAGCCAGCAGCAGTTCATGAGGGCGGTGGCGAGGCGGGCGGCGATGCCATCCCAGAGTTCGAGGGCGATGGGGTCTCCGGCGGCGGCATTTTTCGAGAGATGGGCCGGGCTGCATTCCGCCGGGGAGCGATGGATCTCATCCTGCTGGTAACGTTTGTGGGCGAGTTGGGTGATTTCCTGGTTGCCGATGTATTCCTCCAGCGCGCCGAGATTGCCGTAGGTGCCGCGGATGCCTTGCCAGTCGATGGACATTTGTCCGACCTCGCCCGCGCCGAAGCGGGCACCGCGGATCATCTGGCCATTGGCGATGATGCCGCCACCGACGCCAGTGCCCAGGGTGATCGCGACGAGGTGCTGGAAGCCGCGGCCGGCGCCTTGTTTCCACTCGGCGTAGGCCATGCAGTTGGCGTCGTTGTCCACCGTCACGGGCAGGCCGGTGAGGGCTTCGAGGCGGGCTTTGAGGGGGAATCGATTCCAGCCGATCACATTGGTGAGGCCGCGGACCACGCCTGTTTGGAAATCGACGAAGCCTGGCATGCCGACCCCGGCCGCCGTGATGCCCGGGTGGCGGCGACGGAGGTCCTCGATCGTGCGGGTGATCGCTTCGAGAAGGCTTTCGGGGCCCTCGAACTCCTGGGTGGCGATGGGCGGGGCGTGATCGATGACATCATCGTGACGGACGACCCCGATTTTCACGGAAGTGCCGCCGAAATCGATGCCGATGGCGAGTGGCTGGTCAGGCATGGCGGGAGTTTTGCGGAGGTAAGGCGACTTGGCACGCCAATTTCATGGGAGGGGATTCGGGAAAACGCGGCGGGCGACGATTTCGATCCCGTGGAGGGTGAGATCGGGGTCCACGGCATCGATTTCCGGGACTCCGGCGGCGATGAGGGCGGCATCTCCGCCGGTGGCGACGGCGATGGCCGGAGTGTTCAGTTCGCTGCGGATGGCGGCGAGGATTTCGCGCACGAGGCCGCGGTAGCCGATGACTGCACCGGCGCGCATGGCCTCGGTGGTGGAGCGGCCGATGGCGTGGGTGGGTTCGGCGAGGTCGATGGTGGGGAGCAGGGCGGTTTTTTTGCCCAGATACTCGCCCATGGCCCCGAGTCCGGGGGCAATGACGCCGCCCAGATAGGCGGGAGTGGCGGAAATGACATCGAAGGTGACGGCGGTGCCGAAATCGATGACTACGGCGGGAAATCCGTGCCGTGCGCACACGCCGACGGCGTTGGCGAGGCGGTCGGCGCCGATGGTTGAGGGTTCCGGGTAATCGATGCCGATGCCGAGCGGACTGAGGGCGTTGAGTTGCTGGACCGGGCAGCGGGCGGACAGGAAACTCGCGAGGATGGCGGATTTCGAGGGCACCACCGAGCAGATCAAGGCGGCGTCGAAGGCCAAGCAGCCAAGGGCTTGTGCGAGGGATTCGTCTGAGATTTCGGCCGTTGGCAGCCAGAAGGCCGGCGCGAGTTCGCCTGGAGAGGTCGAGAGGCTGAACTTGGTGCGGGTGTTGGAGTTGTCGATGAGGAGGATTTTCATGGTCACCAGCGGGAACTGCGGAAGCGGCGGATTTCGGTTTCCTCGAGAGCGGGGGTGGGTCCAGGGGTGCGGACCTCGAGTTCGGCGGGGCCGATCTTGAGAGTGAGGGGGCCGGCCAGGTCCTTGTCTTCGAGCCAGAAGCGGAGGTCGAGAGCTTCGATTTTGGCTAGTCGGGCACCCAAAGGATCATCTGCGGCACGACCGCTGCCGATCTGGGAGACCTGGTCGGGACGGACCGTGCGGCCATCGGCGAGGCGCAACTCGAGTGGCTCGGGAATTTCTCCGGTGGTATTGACGGCGAGTCTCAGGTCGAGCCAGCGGAAGGAGTGATCGCGGGTCACCGTGGCCCAGTCGATGCGGGCTGAAGCGCGGGAGTCGGGCCACCATTGGTAGGGTCGGAACCAGAACCAGAGGGCGGTGGCGAAGGCGGCAAGTGAGAGCAGCAGCAACCAGCGGTGGCGGTTTTTCACGGCCGGGGCTTAGGCCGGGAGCTGGCCGTGTGGAAACAAAAAACGGGTGGCCCGTTGAGGGCCACCCGTAGGGGAGGGAGGGGGAGATCAGTCGGTGTAGGCAGGTGCACCGTGTTCGGCGACATCCAGGCCCTCGTCTTCCTCTTGGGCATCGACGCGCACGCCGAGGGTGAGCTTGAGGATGAAGAACAGGAGGAAGGATGCGATGAAGGCGAAGGCGCTGACTGTCAGCGTGCCCAGAAGCTGGGTTCCGAAGCTGTGATCAGGATTGGTGCTGAAGAGGCCCACGGCGAGCGTGCCCCAGATACCGCAGATGCCGTGAACGGACACCGCGCCGACCGGGTCATCGATCTTGATCTTGTCGAAGAAGAGGACGGAGAGGACCACGATCAAACCAGCGATGGCACCGACGACCACCGACATCCAGGGGGTGATGGAATCGGCACCGGCAGTGATGCCGACCAGACCGGCGAGCATGCCATTGAGCCCCATGGAGAGGTCAGGCTTCTTGAGGACGCCCCATGAGGTGAACATGGCGGCGAGGCCACCGGCGAAGCCGGCCATGGCGGTGGTGACAAAGACGCGGGAGACGGCCTCGGGGTCAGCGCTGAGGACCGATCCACCGTTGAAGCCGAACCAGCCGAGGAAGAGCATGAAGACACCGATGTTTGCCAGGGGCAGATTGTGGGGGAGGATGGGCTTGACGCCTTCCTTGGTGTATTTGCCGCGACGTGGGCCGAGGACGATGATGGCGGCGAGAGCAGCGAATCCGCCGAAGGCGTGGACCAGCGTGGAACCGGCAAAGTCATAGAAACCCTTGGCGTCGAGCCATCCGGTGCCCCACTTCCAGGAGCCAGAGATCGGATAGAAGAAGGTCACAAGGACTGCGGCGTAGATCATGAAACTTTTCAATTTCACCCGCTCCGCCACCGCGCCTGAGACGATGGTGGCAGCAGTGGCTGCGAACATCGCTTGGAAAATGAAGTCAGCCCAGATCGTGTAGCTGGCATACTCTGCGGTCACGGAAGCTGCTCGCTCGGTTTCATCAGCAAAACCGTTGAGGAGAGGAGATCCAACCGCGAAGAAACCATTCCAGGAATCGGGTCCGACTTCTCCCGGATACATCGCATTGAAACCCCAGGCCATGTAACCGAGGGCGCCGATGCAGACGATGAACACGTTTTTGAACAGAATGTTCACAGTATTCTTCTTCTGGCAGAGACCGGATTCCACCGAACAGAAACCGAGGTGCATGATGAACACCAGGGCGGCGGAGAGGAGGATCCAGAGATTGTTCACGGTGAACATCGCGGCGTCACCAGAGGCCATGAAGGCTTCGTAGGTTCCTTCCGCGGGCGGCTCGTCCTGGCCGAAGGCAGTAGCCGTCAGCAGCAGCGGGGCGAGATAGGTCAGTTTGGGTAGCATTCGCATGGTTGTTGGCGTGGTTGGATTGACGAAGTCGGTGGGGATTAGCATGGGGCGTGCCAACCCGCCGCGGCTGCGAGGCATCGGGCCTGGAGCCAGTGCCGGACCTTGTCGCCCGGGGAGCCTTTGACCGGTTGCGGCAAGATGAAGCCGGGGGTGGGGAGATTCCCGATCCTTGGCATCCCGGGCCGGATGAGAGGGATGGGACTCTGAGAAAAGGCTCGAAAAGCCCTTGCAAGGTCCCGGTCGGCTGTCTAACTAGGGCCCATCGCGAACGCAGCCGCGGTGTTTTTTGCTGGACACGACATTTAGGATTTCTTAAGGAAATCGGCCGATGCACGTGTCCGCCTCGCAAATGGCACAGCGGATGCTAATCGCCTCAAAGTCTCTCCCGTCGTCCAGATCGCTGGGTCTCGGGGGGTTCTCGCAGCAACCGAAACAAACAATACGATGCGCAACTACAGCAAAACCGTTGGCGCCCTGGCCGCTGCCTCCACCCTCGTGGCTGGCTACGCTTCGGCGGAACTCGAAGGAGAAGTGCATGTTGGTTACTCCAACATGTATGAATTCCGTTTCGTCGACCTTGGCAACGACCTCGTCGAAGCCGGTGCCGACGTGTCCTACAGCATGGGCGACCTGGCTTTCTCGGGTGGTCTCTGGTATGCTTCCTCCGACATTCCTGTCGGCGTGGGTGGCATCTCCAAGGTCAACTTCGACGAGCTCGACATCTATGCCGCCGCTCACTACAACATCGGCGCCCTGTCCTTCGAGCTGGGTTACATCCACTACTACTTCCCGGACACCGGCGCGGTTCTTGCCCCGCTTGGTTTCGTTGACAACACCCAGGAAGTTTACCTTGGTGTTGGCTACGAGTTCGACTTCGGTCTGACCCTTGGCAGCACCTTCTACTACGACTTCGACGCCCTCAACGGCTGGTATTGGGACACTTCGGTTGGCTACTCCTATGCCATCAACGATTGCCTCTCCCTTGATCTCGCCGCTGGTGTTGGCTTTGCCGACGGTCACGGTGGTCAAGTTTCCGCCAAGCCCGGTTCCGTTGGTACCCACGACGGTTACCAAGGTTACTATGTCTCCGCCGCCCTCCCTTGGGAGTTCCGCGAAGGCGTGACCCTGACCCCCTACGTGAAGTACACCAATGCTGACTCCGACCTGGCCACCGACATCCTCGGTGCTTCCGGTAAGGATTACCTCATCGGTGGTGTGAAGCTCGCTGTGAGCTTCTAATTCACCTGAGGGTCCTCTGGACTCGATTCCTTATCGCAGCCGTCCGGTCTCCGGGCGGCTGCTTTTTTTATGGGAGGATGGCATGATGTGAGGGTGCAGTTCCTGACCGGAAAAGGGCACAGGGAAGTCAGCCGATCCTCGTGAGAATCCGGGCTTGTTAGGGATTGAAAACGGTAACCCCGCGGTGAGCGATCATCCTCACGGCTCTCCGTGAGTTCGACGATTTCGTTCGTCCCGTGGCCCCCATCGCCTTCGTTCGACTAAGGGATGCCGAGATCCTTGCGGAAGGCTTCGACCATTTTGATGAACTTGAGGTCGGATTCGGGGGAGCTTTCGTTGTCGAAGTTCAAGCCGTAGGGCCAGAAGTGCATGTGATCGGCGTGGAGAACCGCATCCGGGCCATCGAGTTCCTTGAGTTGGGCGATGGCGTGGCGGCCGGTCCATTTGCCGTCCTTGACGAAATTCCGCCATTCCGGATGGGTGCCGATGCCGAGGGTATGGGAAATCTCATGGAGGGCGACCCGGCGGTTGATGGTGCCGCCCCAGTTGATCCAGCCATCGAAATTGGCATCAGCGGTGGGCGTGCCGGGGCTGTTGTTGGCGGTGACGTGTTTCTTGAATTTCGCGTGACGGTTGAGGAAGACGATCGCCTCCTCCATGGCTTGAACGATGATTTTCTTGCGGTCTTCCGGCCAATTCTCGTGACCGTTGGAAAGGCCGTAAGTCAGGGGGCCGCGGAGGAGTCGGGCTTTTTCCTCGGCGGGGTCTTCATTTTTCACCTGGGCTTTTGCCTTGGCTTCTTCGGCCAGACGTGAGGCGACCAGCAGGTCCTCGGGAGCCAATTGCGAGGGACTGAGGCTGAGGGTGGTGCCATCGCTTTTGCGGAGAACGATGGCGTTCGGGCTGGCGCTGACGAAGCTGGCCTCGACCTTGGTGCCGCTGACCGAAGTCCAGATGCGGGTTTCGGTCGATGGTTCCGCAGCCGGGGCGTGAAGGCTGAGGATCAGGAAGCCAGCGGCGAGCCAGTGTTTCATGGCAGTCACTGTATCCTGAGCGGCGGGCATCGCAAGTCTGCCTCTCGGGGAGGTTCAGCCGATGAACTTGATGGCGACAAAACCGAGGATGACGAGGGCACCGGCGGCGAGGAAGCACCATTCGAGGTGTTTTTCGATGAAGGGCCGGACCTTGGCACCGAAGACTCGGATGACGAATCCTACGAGGTAAAAGCGGAAGCCGCGGCCAATGATGGAGGCGACGATGAGCAGGGGCAGGCTGTAGTTCATCATGCCCGAAAACACGGTGAAAACCTTGTAGGGGATGGGGGTAATGGCAGCGATGAGGATGCCGAGGAAGCCATATTCATTGTACCACAGCTCGATCTTTTCCCGGGTGTGGCCGGTGGCATCGAAGAGGTTCAAGAGGGGAAGCGCCACGCTGTCCCGGAGTGCCCAGCCGATCCACCAACCGAACATGCCGCCGAGCACGGAGCCGACGGTGCAGATCAGGGCGTAACGGGCCCATTTTTGGCGGGCTCCGAAGCAGAGGGCGATGAGGAGGACGTCCGGAGGGATGGGGAAGAAAGAGGACTCGAGAAAGGCGATGATAAACAAAGCCCATGCCCCGCCCGGATGGTCGGCCCAGGAAATGGTCCATGCATAAAGGCGGCGGATGAGGCCGGGTTTGGCGGTGGCGTCGGACATGGGAGTGGTAGGTGTTAAAGTCGGATTTCAGCCCCGTGGCTTTCAAGTTTCTCAGTTTCTCAGTTTCTCAGTTTCTCAGCATTTCAGCATTTCAGCTTTTCAGCATTTCAGCTTTTCAGCATTTCAGCTCTGGCTGTCCGTCTCCGGGCGGGGATCGCGGTTGAGGAGTTCGCTGAGGGCGCGGGCGGCGGGCATGTTCTGATAGAGGATGGCGTGCACGGCATCGATGATCGGTGTGCGGGCACCCACGCGGCGTGCGGCTTCGTGGATGGAAAGGGTGTTGGGCACGCCTTCGGCCACCATGCCGATGCTGGCGACGGCGTCGGACAGGGATTGTCCCATCCCGAGGGCCTTGCCCACGCGGTGGTTCCGGGAGTGTTCCGAGTAGCAGGTGGCGATGAGATCGCCGACGCCGGAGAGCCCGGCAAAGGTCTCCATGCGACCGCCGAGCTGGGTGCCGAGGCGGGTCATCTCCGCGAGGGCGCGGGTGACGAGGGCGGCGATGGCATTGTCGCCCAGGCCCAGGCCCGCGGCGATGCCGGCGGCGATCGCATAGACGTTCTTGATCGCGCCACCGAGTTCGATGCCGGCGATGTCGTCATTGGTGTAGCTGCGGAAATGGGGGGCGGTGAAGAGCTGTTGGAGGCGTGAGGCGAGGGGGGCATCGGTGCAGCCGATCACGGCGCAGGTGGCGAGACCGGCACCGATTTCCTCGGCATGATTCGGCCCGGAGAGGACGGCGATGGGGTGATGAGGGAAAACCTCGCGCAGGATGTCGCTCATGCGGTCGCCACTGCCGCGCTCGATCCCCTTGGCGCAAGAGAGGAGCACGGTGGAATCCGGCAAGCCTGCCTCGGCAAGGCTGGCGGCGGTGGCACGGGTGGCGGAGGTGGGGACGCTGAAAATGATGAGCGGATGGGCGGCGGCGCGGGCGATTTCGCAGGAGGCGGTGACGTTTTCCGGCAGGGTGACATCGGTCAGATACCGTGGGTTCCGGTGCTGGCTGCGGATGCTTTCCGCGACCTCGGGATCGCGGCCGATCATTTCCACATGGCCGAGGTTTCCGGCGACGAGCCGCGCGAGGGCGGTGCCGAAGGAACCGGTGCCGAGGATGGCTGCGGAGTCGAACACCATGGGAAATCGGGGGTCAGGAGGTTTTGTTGCGGGTGAAGCGGTTCTCCGTCCCTGCGCGCAGGCGCTGGAGGTTTCCCCGGTGTTTCCAGATGGCGAGGATGCCGATCAGGATGCTGAAGACCAGAAGCGGCTTGCTCCAGGTGCCGGCGTCCCAGGCGCTGATGCCGGCGGCATTTTTCTGCAGGCGGGCATCGAGGTGGGTGAGCAGCGGCAGCACTGCGGCGGCACCGATGGAGGCGACGGAAACGTAGCGGGTGGTGAGAAAAAGGAGGATCCACACGACCAGCAGGAAGAGCACGACCATGGGCATGAGGCCGAGGACGACCCCGGCGGAGGTGGCGATGCCCTTGCCGCCCTTGAAGCCGACCCAGGGCGAGTAGTTGTGCCCAAGGATGGCGCAGAGGGCGGTGAAAACGTGGATGAGCTGGCCTTTCATCGCTTCGGGAGCGGGCAAGGTCAGGGCCGCGGAATCGAGGAAACCGAGCAGGGGAGAAGGCGTCGAGCCCTCGATGCGGACAAGATTCAGGGCGAGCAAAACGGGCAGATAGCCTTTGAGGGCATCGAGAATCAGGCAGGTGATGCCGTATTTTTTCCCGACCACCCGGAGGACATTTGTGGCCCCGATGTTTCCCGATCCATGGGCGCGGATATCGATGCCCTTGAGCCGGGCAATGATCAGCCCGAAGGGGATGGATCCCAGAAGGAAAGCGATGATGGGGCAGATCCAGAGCTGCATGCCGGGCCGGAGTTAGGGGAAAATGGGGAGCTTGTCACCTGCGGAGAAGATTTTGGGGCAGGGAGCAGGGGGGGGCGAGCTGTGGAACGCTTCCTGCCGATTCGATTCTGGCGCCGATGGGGACGGTCTGCGAGCTGTTGAAACTACGATTTGAACGCGACTGTCGAAACCGGAGTTTCTATTGCTTTCCCGCGCCATGGGTATTACCCTCGGTCATACCATGATAACGCTCACTGTAAAAATCCCTGAAGCATTGGACACGAAGCTGCGCCAGAAAGCAAAGGCCGCAAAGCAACCGGTTTCTGAAATCGTTCGTCGGGCACTGCTGCGCGAAATGGAAGCCGATGCCGTGGATTTCTCCAAGCTGGCCGCACCTTATGCCGGGATGTTTTCCGGTCCGGCAGATCTCTCCACTCGCGAAGGTTATGGAAGTCGCGAATCTCGTTGATGCTGGACCTCTGATCGGCTGGCTCAATGCCTCCGACCAATGGCACCCATGGGCGGTCGAGACGCTCTCGGCCGTCCGTGGACCGCTGCATACCACCGAGATCGTCCTCGGCGAAGCGTGTTGGCATCTGGGTGGCAATACACAGCCCGTCCACGCCCTGCTGGGGCTCGTCCGGGTGGGGGCGATCCAACTCCTTCGCCCGTGGCCAGGCCACTTGGAGCGGACCCAGGAATTGATGATGAAATATGAGCGCATGGATGCCGCCGACGCCTCGCTTGTCCTGTTGTCCGAAGTCCACCGCAGTGCGAAAATCATCACTACTGACCGCCGTGACTTCTCCATCTACCGCCGCTTCGGTCGCTACCGCCTGCCGGTCATCCTGCCACCCGCCTAAGCCGCGCAGGCCGTTCTAGAGGAGGATGCCCCATTCACCCCTCCGCTTCCGCTGGAATTCCACGAAGCCTTGCCGAAGACCATCTAACTGTTGAGTGCGTCCTTCGCTTGCTTGATGGGAACGTTGGCTTGATCCCAATCGCTGTCGCTACTTTTGACCAACAGGCTGGAAGTCTCGAAAGGCGGGTTGAGCTTCAGCGAGATTTTGTTATCTGCCACCGCGTCTCTGCAGATGGCGGAGTGTTTCCGCTGCATGGGCACCAGAAGCAGTGATGGGGGACGCAACGCGAGGGATCGGGAAGTGTCACCGGGAGAGGTCGCATTTTTCGCCTCTCCCTCATTCCCGCCAATGCTCCGCGACCCAGGGGGCGGGGAGGACGCGGTGGTGGATTTTTTTGCCTCGGAAGCCTTCGATGGCGTCGTCGGGGTCGGGTTGGCCGTGGAAGACGATGAATTTCGCCCCGGCGGGCTTTTTCGGGGCCTGGATGAGATTGAGGGGAAAGGGCGGGCGGAGGTTGAACTTGAAGCTGCGGACCCATTCCTCGGGCCACCAGTAGCGCTCCTTCATGGCATAGGTGAGGAAATGCTGCTCGGTGACGAAGATGGAGCGGTTTAGGGCACGGTCGATCTCGGCGATGAAGGTGTCGTAGATGTACTGCGAGCGACCGGCTTCGAAGCGGAAGATGGAGGAATTTCCGATCTCGGGGCGTTTGCGGAAGATCTGTTTCCGGCGTTCCCACCAGTTGTGGATGATGCAGTTCTTGCCGGGTTGGTAGTCGAAGAAGCAGTCGATGGAATCGACGATGACGAGATCGAGATCGAGGAAAAGCGTGGGGCCGGAGAGGTCGCAGAAGCCGTCGCGGGTCATGACGAGCTTGAGGAAAACGTTGGGCCAAGGGGCGGCGGTGATGCCGGGGTTTTCCGGGAAGGGGGCGGTTTCGATTTCGTCGAGCAGGCCGCTGCGGTCATCGGTGAGGCAGAGGAAGCGGAAGGGGCGCGAGAGGTGGCGGCCGACGGAGCGGTAGAGGATGTTGACGTAGTGGGCGGGGTAGCGATTGCCCCACTTCATGCAGATGATATTGACGGCTCCGGCGGACATGTTGGGGGCGGATTGCGGCGCTTGGGAGGGGAAATGCCAAGCTCAAAGGGTTTTCAGGCGTGCTGGTCGGCGCTGCGGAGCTGGATGTCGCCGATTTCGACGTGGGCGGGGGTTTCGAGCATGAAGAGGAGGGTGGCGGCGACCTCGTGGGCGCTAAGCATGCGCATCTGCGAGCGGGTCTGGGCGAGCGTGTCCTCGCGGCCGCGGAAGTAGTTTTCGAGCAGGGGGGTATCGACGAATCCCGGCGAGACCGTGCCGACCTGGATGGGCAGTCCGGCGGCCTTGATTTCGTGGCGGAGGGCATCGGTGATGGCGCGGACGGCGAATTTCGTGGGCGCGTAGAAACCGCCGCTTGGCGGGACGCGGTGGCCGCTCATCGAGGAAACATTGAGGATGCGCCCGCCGGATTTCGGGAAATGGCGGAGGGCGAGCTGGCAGCTCAGGGCGAGGGCCATGACGTTGACGCGCCACATTTCCTCCCAATCGGTGGGGTTGCCATCGAGGATGCGGGACAGGTAGGCGACGCCGGCGCAGTTGACGAGGGCATCGATCTGCTCGAGCTGGTGGAAGGCGGCGGTGATTTCCTCGCGGCGGGTGAGGTCGGCGCGGAGCGGGGTGACGCCGGGTGGCAGGGCATCCGGGCGGCGGGTGATGCCGATGACCGTGGCTTCGCGGGCGACGAGCATGCGGGCGAGGGCGGCACCGATGCCGCTGGAGGCGCCGGTGACGACGATGGTTTTCCCGCTGAGGCGGTGGCTCATGCCGGGACTTTCTCTGCCGGGGCGGGACTTGGCAATCCTTCGAAGAGGGCGGGGAGATTGGGCAGGTCCGCCTGGCTGCGGGCGCGCTGGGCGGAGAGGATTTCGCCGCGGTGGAAAAGGAAGGCGCCGGGGAGCTGGAGGCCGTCGCCGGCGAGGTGGCCCATGCCGCAGCCGCGGATGAGGGCGGAAATGGCGGGCAGCCAGACGCGGGGGCCGAAGAGTTCGAGGAAGCCGCCCTTGCCGAGGCCGAAGGCGCGGTAGAGTTCGCACATGGGATCGGCGATGCGGGCGATGTGGTCGCGGCCGCCGAGGTAGTTGTTTTCCCCCCCGGGCTGGAGCATGTGGACGAGCACGAGGCGGGCTCCGTGGCGATCGGCCTCGGCTTTGACCTGTTCGAGTTCGCGGAGCAGGCGGCGGGTGAAGGTGCAGCCGAAATGGCGGAGGAAAACCAGGGCCAGGGCTCGATCCGAGGAGGCTTCGGTGAGGGTTTCCCCGGAGGAGAGGCGGTAGGCATCGCCAGCTTCCCTGAGGCTCAGCGGGCGGGTCCCGGGGACGGGTCGGCCGAGGTGGGCCTGGAGGCAGGCCCAGAGGATGCAGGCGAGGGGGAACCACCAGATCAGGTCGTCGAAAACCACGAAGAGTGTGGCGGAAAAGCCGATGCTGCCATCGATCCACGCCCGCGTGGCAGCCCAAAGGACAAAACTCGATTTCAGGAAGCCGAAAAGGATGAGCAGCCAGTGGCGGTAGGGATTGCGGGCGGCGATGAGGAAACCGATGCCGAGCGCGGCGGCGGCGAGCCCGACAGCGTTCCAGATCATCGGGTGGTTCGGGCGTTCGACCCCGAGGTGATCGAAGTAATCGTGAGGAAAGAGGTTCACCCACAGGCCGAAAACCAGATAGCAAGCCCCGGCCCCGAGGAGGACGAACTTCATCCAGGCGGGGGTTTGGCAGCGGCCGTTGTGGCAGTTGGAAGGCATGGGCGAGGATAGATCCATCCGGCGATCCCGCAAGGGGAGGAAATTTTCCCGTGGAAATCGCCTCGGGGCGGCGATTCTTGACCGTCGGCGACCGAGTCCGCATCTTCCGCCGCATGCGCGTTCTGACCGGCCTCCAACCCAGCGGGAAGCTCCATGTGGGCAACTATTTCGGTGCCATGGAGCCGGCGGTGTCCCTCCAACAGGCCGGGGATGCCTACTATTTCATCGCCAACTACCACGCCATGACGACGGTGAAAGACCCGGCGGACCTGCGGGCATGGACGCGTGAACTGGCCCTGGATTTCCTGGCCTGCGGGCTGGATCCGCAGCGCTCGGTCTTTTTCCGCCAGAGCGACGTGCCGGAGGTCAATGAACTGGCATGGATCCTCTCGACCGTGTGTCCGCTAAGTCTGTTAGAAAAATGCCATTCGTACAAAGACAAGGTGGCGAAGGGATTTTCCGCGAGTCACGGGCTGTTTGCCTATCCGGTGCTGATGGCGGCGGACATTCTGCTCTACGATGCCAATCAGGTCCCGGTGGGCAAGGACCAGAAACAGCACCTGGAAGTGACGCGTGATCTGGCCGGGAAGATCAATGAGGCTTTTGGCGAGGGGACGCTGGTGGTGCCTGAACCCATCATCCGTGAGAGTGTCGCCGTGGTGCCGGGGCTGGACGGGCAGAAGATGAGCAAGAGCTATCACA
Source organism: Akkermansiaceae bacterium (assembly GCA_025457665.1). Lineage (GTDB taxonomy): Bacteria > Verrucomicrobiota > Verrucomicrobiia > Verrucomicrobiales > Akkermansiaceae > Haloferula. The sequence goes on from JALOTY010000002.1 coordinate 122,581, forward strand.
ACACCCTGCCGATCTTCGATGAAGAGAAGCCATCGAAGAAACTCATCATGCGCATCCAGACGGATTCGACTCCGGTGGAAGAGCCGAAGCCGGTGGAGGGATCGCTGCTGCTGCCGCTTTATCGGCTCTTTGCGGACGATGCGGCCTATCAGGAAATGGTGGCTCAGCATGAAGCCGGTGGCGTGGGATACGGGGATTTCAAGAAACGGCTGGCCGAGGCGTATTGGGATTTCTTTGCCACCATGCGCCAGCGCCGCTCGGAACTGGCGGCGGATCCGGGATACATCGATGAAGTCCTTGCCCAAGGTGCGGCGAAAGCCCGTGCGACAGCCACGGTCACGCTCGACCGCGTGCGCAAAGCGGTGGGGCTGGCGTGATGATGAAGATTCGGCTTCGAGTGGGGTTGCCTTGTGTCGGCGGAACCACGAAGGCTTTCCGTACGATCCTTATCTAACAGGAGGGATTCGGAAGATCGGTCGAAGTTTTGCGGGAAACCAATTGTTCGCAAACCCGCCATCCCCACCAGAGGGCGAAGAGGGCGGCGCTCCATGTCACGAGTGACATGCCCCACCAGATGCCGGCGATGCCCCATCCGAGCGTGAAGGCGAGGAGTTGATAGACGGCGACAGGTGCGGCGACTTGCCGATAGATGCCGATCCACAGTCCATACCCGGGTCGTTTGAGGCCCTGCATCATGAAGACGGTGACGAAAAGAATGGGATAGGCGGCGAGGGTGATGGCGGCCACGCGAAGATACTCGCCGCCCTTGGAGATGATTTCAGGATCGGATGTGAAGACCCTCATCAGGGATTCCCCGAAGAACCACACGGCAGCACCCCCGAAAATCATCATGCCGGCGCCGTGGGTGACGTTGGTGAGCCACGCTTCACGAACCCGCAGGGGAAGTCCTGCCCCGTGATTTTGACCCACGATGCTCAACATCGCCGAGCCGAGTCCGATGGCTGGCATGAGAACGATCTGTTCGATGCGCGTGGCGATTCCGAGGGCTGCGACGGCGTCCTGACCGAAGTGTTTGACGTAGGAAATCATCACAAACACGCCGAGGGCGATGGTGAGCATGTTCAAGGCGGCGGGAACCGATTGGCCGGTGATTTCCCGCATCACGGAGCCATGGGGGCGGAAGCAGGATCGTGGGATCTCGGCTCCGAGCGGAGTCGCGCGAAGCTTGAGCCAAAGGTAGGCGCAAGTGCCGATCTGCACGATCACCGTGGCTGTGGCGATCCCGCCGACCGCCAGTGGCGGGGTGAGCGGTGTGCCCCACATCAGCAAGGGATTGAGCAGGCAGTTGGCGATGAATCCGGCGATGAGTGCGTTGCGGTAGGGAACCGTTTTTCCCTGGGAGTTCAGGCCGGCATTGATGGCCATGGCGAGGACGAAAAAGGGTGCTCCGATGAAGATGAGATTCATGTATCGCAGCGTTTGTTCGAGATAAACGCCATCTGCCCCGAGCATGCGGAAGACCGTGGGTCCCGACCACAATCCGAGGATGCCGAGGATGAATCCCGCTGCGGTCGCGAAAACGAGCGACTGCGCGAAGATATGTCGTGCCGCCGTCAGGTCCGGTTTTCCCAGGGCATTGGCCATCATCGCCGTCGCCCCCTGGCTGAGGCCGCTGCCCACGGCGATCATCATGAAAAACAAGGGAAAGGAGACCGACAAGGCGGCGAGCGCATCGGTTCCTAACAGACCCGCGCAGTAGGTATCCACGAAGTTGAACATCGTGTTGAAAAACATGCCCACGCTTGCCGGGAGCGCGATCCGCCAGGTGAGTTGGGGGATGGGATCGGTGGTGAGGGACAAGGGGCGGCTCATGATTCAGAGCCCATGGAGGATGCGTTCCATCTGCACGCGATGAATGGCCATGTGGCCGCCGCTGAGGGCGAGCCAACCGTGCGCATCCATGGGCCCGAACCAGGGGTGAGGAAAGCGGGTGCGGGTCTTGAAGTGGGATATTCCATGAATCACGGCGAGCAGAGCATCGCAGGAGTCTTCATACTCGGCAACCACGGCGGCGGTGACGTCCACGCCCGGCTTTACCGCCGCTGTGCTCGCTTCACCCAACGGCACGCGTTCGTTGGAAAGCGCCTCCAGCACGCCGATGAAGGCATGGTGAACGATGCGCAGGTGATCGAGCGTCATCCATACCGACCAGAAACGGCTGCTGTCTTCGAGTCCGCGTGGACGGGCGATCAGGACTCGGGTGGAAAGCTCGTCTGGCGTTCTGCCAGTGATCAAATCGCGGATGCGGTCGCGCTCGACGAGGAACTTCCGCGTGAAGGACTCCGGGCTTCCCGTCGCACGCTTGAAGCCCAGCATCAGCCGGGCGATGCGGTTTTCGGGAAAGGGAAGTCCGGCACCAGGTGGGGCAAGTTGGGGAGATGTGAGAGAACTCATAGCGGCAGCAATCTCCCATGTTGCTTGCAAAATGCAAGTAAAAGACTTGTGGATTGCAAGTGAGTTATGTGGCAGATGGTGGGGCATGGCGAAGTCAGGTGGCGGGAAGGCCGGGAAGCCGATGAGAAATCAGGCGGGTGATCTTTTGCGCTCGCCATGTCCCTTGGCCTGTTTGCTCGACGTCTGTGGGGATCGATGGACCTTGCTGGTGATTCGCGATTTGTTTTTCGGACGATCGAGGTTCAAGGATTTCTGTGCTTCTCCGGAAGGGATTCCGACGAACATCCTGAGCGATCGGCTCAACCGGTTGCTCCGCCACGGGTTGGTGGAACAGGTTCCGGCGGCCGATGGGACACAGCGGATGGCGTATCAACTGACGCCGAAAGGTCGTGCGCTCGGTCCGGTGCTGGAGGCCATGCGCGATTGGGGATTGAAGTGGGAGCCGTCCACGAGGCTGGAGATGCAGGGATGAAATGCGTGAGCGTCCGAGACCGCACTTGGGCGGAGTCGATGAAGTTGAGGGGTCGGTGTGTTTCTTTCCCCACCGATGCGGCACTCCTGAACCTACGTATTCATTTCAAGCGAGGCAACGCATCGAGTGCTGATTTGCCCATAGCGTGGTCCCCATGAAAACGGGCTTCAGGGATCCGGGGGAAGCGGGGGATCGAGTTCGCCGCAACTGTCGGCCAGCCAGAGGGCGTAGTCCTTCTCGCTGATTTCGCCGGAAGCGAGGGCGAGGGTCTGGAGGACAACATATTCCTCGGGGGCGTTGAAGCGGTGGCCGTTGAGTTCGAGGAAGAAAGCGGCGCAGAGGAACCCGCTTCGCTTGTTGCCATCCAGGAAGGGATGGTTTTTCACGATTCCGTGCGCGTAGGCAGCGGCGAGCGCGAAGCGATCATTTCCCGAATAGTGGAAATGCTGTTGGGGACGTGCCAGTGCCGAGAGCAGCAGCCCCCGGTCACGGAGACCCTCGATGCCTCCGAAGCGATCAATCATCATCGCATGGAAGGCCAGGCAATCCTCCTCGGTGATCCAATCGGGCTCGTTCACTTGGCAAGCTCCTTGAGTGCGTTCCTGTAGCGGCGCATGAGGTCTTCGGCGATGGCCACTCTTTCGCCAAATCCTTTGCGGTCTGCGGTGACACGGAGGGAATGGTCAGGAGCCTCGGTCAGATAAATCATGCTGCCTTCCTCCACCTTCAGGGCATTGAGGGCTTCCTTGGGGAGGACGATGCCGAGTGAGTTGCCGATACGGCGGACTTTGGTTTCGATGATCATGGTGACAACTTACGTTATCACCGGGATCGGGTCAAGCCTGCGGGCGGCTCAGCGTTCGCGGACGCGTTCGACGTTGGCGCCGAGGGCGAGGAGTTTTTCATCGATGTGCTCGTAGCCGCGGTCGATGTGGTAGAGGCGGTTGATTTCCGTGGTGCCCTTGGCGACGAGTCCGGCGAGCACGAGGGCGGCGGAGGCGCGGAGGTCGCTGGCCATGACGGGGGCGCCGCTGAGGCCTTTGACGCCCTTGATGACGGCTTTGCCATCGGCGACGTGGATTTCGGCTCCCATGCGCTTGAGTTCGGCGCAGTGCATGAAGCGCTGGGGGAAAATGGTATCGACCACGACGCTGGTGCCCTGGGTGAGGGCGAAGAGGGCGGTCATCTGGGCCTGCATGTCGGTGGGGTAGCCGGGGTAGGGCTCGGTGACGATTTCCGCAGGCATCGGGGTGTCGCCGCGGTGCACGGTGCAGACATCGCCGGTGTCATTGAAATGGACCTGGTGCCCGGCCTTGCGGAGGGCGGAGGTGATGGCGGCGAGGTGGCCTTCGTGGACCCGGCGGAGGGTCACTCCTTCCCCGGCGAGGGCGGCGGCGACCATGAAGGTGCCGGCTTCGATGCGATCCGGGATGACGTTGTGGACGGTGCCGCGGAGTTTTGCCACGCCCTCGATGGTGATCACCGGGGTGCCGGCACCGCGGATCTTTGCGCCCATGGAATTGAGGAAATCGGCGAGATCGACGACTTCCGGTTCGCAGGCGGCGGAGGTGATGGTGGTGGTCCCTTCGGCGAGGGTCGCGGCCATCATCACGTTATCGGTGCCCAGAACGGTGGGGCCGTTTTCGCCGCAGAGGTCGATGGTAGCGCCTTTAAGTCCGTTGGGGGCGGTGAGGGTGACGTTGCCGGCTTCGATTTCTGTTTTGGCACCAAGGGCTTCGAGTCCGCGGATGTGGAGGTCGATGGGGCGGTCCCCGATGACGCAGCCGCCGGGGAGGGCGACGACGCAACGGTGTTTTCGGGCGAGCAGGGGGCCCATCATGCAGACCGAGGCGCGCATGCGACGGACGATGTCGTAGGGCGCAGTGTCGGAGATTTCCGCGGCGGTGATGCGGACGGTGCCGGAGAATCGTTCCACATCGGCCCCGAGGCCGGTGAGGATCTGGACCATGTAGTTGGTATCGGAAACATCCGGGACACGGCGGATGACGACGTCCTCATCGGTGAGCAAGGCGGCAGCGAGGATGGGCAGCGAGGCGTTTTTCGAGCCGGAGATGGTGATGGCACCGTGGATGGGGGTGCCGCCGTGAACGAGGAGTTTGTCCATGCGGGGGAGAGTGCGAGAGGGTGAAGCTGGGACCGGTAGGCCGCGCAACCGGGGGAGGAGGGGATGCCAGAGAGGTCCTTGAGGGTCAAGACGTCGTTCGGAAAGCGGGGAAATCGGGCGACAGGTCAGGCCCGCCGGGCGATGGGGAAACGGGGGATGCCGGCAAGGTCAGGCAGGCTGCGGATTTCCCCGAGACCGGCGGCATGGAGGAGTTTTTCGACTTCGGGGGACTGATCGATGCCGATTTCCATGGCCAGCCAGCCACCGGGCTGGAGGCGGGCGGCCGCGGCAGGGATGAAGCGGCGGATGAGATCGAGCCCGTCCGGGCCGGAAAAAAGCGCCAGGGCGGGGTCGTGGCGGACTTCACGGGAGACTGCTTCGCCTTCGGGGACGTAGGGGAGATTGGCGACGATGAGATCGAAACAGGCATCGCCGGGCAGGGCGGAAAAAAGGTCGGAGTGGAGGAAATCGACGTTTTCCGTGCCGGTGGCGGCGGCATTTTCGCGGGCGAGTTCCAGGGCGTCCGGTGAGACATCGACCAAGCTCACCCGGGCGGTGGGGAAATCATGGGCGAGGGAGATCCCGAGGCAGCCGGAGCCGGTGCCCATGTCGAGGATGGTGGCCTTTTCCGGAAGTGTGATGTTTTTCGCGATCCACTCGGCGAGTTCCTCGGTTTCCGGGCGCGGGATGAGGGCACGGGCATCGGTCCGGAATTCGTGGCGGCGGAAATAGACGGTGCCGAGCAGGTGCTGGAGGGGCACGCCTTCGCCGCGTTTTTTGAGGGATTCGCGGAGGGGGGCGAGGTGTTCCTCGGGGATGGGCTGATCGAAGCGCAGGTAGAGGTCCATGCGGGTGCAATCGAGCTGGTGGGCGACGAGCATCTGCATGTTGCGGCGGGCGTCCTCGATGCCGCGTTTTTCGAGGTAGGCGGTGCCCTTATCGAGGATGTCGAGGACGGTGGTCATGGCAGAGGGCGGCACAGCGAGTGGATGAATGCTGAGAAAAAGGCGGCCCCTTCTTCGAGGGCTTGGATTTCGATGAATTCATCGGCGGTGTGGGCCTGGTCGATGGATCCCGGCCCGAGGCAGATCGAGGGCAGGCCGGCGTGGGAGAGGTGGGCGGCATCGGAAAACCACGGGGCACCGACGCAGCGGGAGGCGGGACGGGTTTCGCGGATGCGCTGGATCCATGGATGATCGGCCGGGGTTTCCATGGGAGGCTTTTCGTCGGGATGGAGGATTTCCACCGGGTGTTCGGCAAGGAATTCACGCAATACGGCGAGGGCACCGCCGGACTGGTGGAGGGATGGGGTAAGGCGGATATCGATTTCCGCCGTGGCGAAATCCGGCACGATGTTCGGGCGGGAGCCGCCGCGGATGGTGCCGATGTTGCAGGTGGAAATGCCGAGGATGGGATGGGTGAAAGTGGCGAGCTTTTCGCTCAGCGGGCCGTGGATGGCGACGAGGCTATGGGCGAGCTTGAGGATGGCGTTTTCCCCGCGTTCCGGTTGCGAGGAGTGGGCGGCCTTGCCGGTGGCTCGGAGGGTGGCCCAGAGGGAGCCTTTGGTGGTGTGGACGATGTCGAGCGAAGTCGGCTCGCCGACGATGGCAAATTCGTATTCCCCGGCGTGCCGCGCGGCAAAGTGGCGGGAGCCGTACTGGCAGGATTCCTCGCCCATGAAGGCGACGAAATCGACAGCCACGGGCGCTTCGGCCAGGGCTTCGGCATGTTGGAAAAGCCCCCACAGCATGGCGGCCATGGGGCCCTTGGTATCGGAGGATCCCCGGCCATAGATGCGACCATCGCGGGTTTCTGCGGCGAAGGGATCGATGCTCATGCCGCCGACGCCGACCGTATCGAGGTGGGGGCCGAGGAGGATGCGCGGGCGGCCATCGAGTGGGGCGAAGCGGGCGATGAGATTGGGTCGGCCGGGGAGGACTTCGACGAGATCGACGCTGGCCCCGCGGTCCTTGATCAGACTTTCCAGATAGCGGGCAAGTTCCGCTTCGCCCGTGTGGGGGGTGCCTGGGTCGTTGTCTGGATTGACCGAGGGGATGCGGATGAGGTTTTGGAGAAGCTCGGCAACGGTCACGGCGGCAGACTGGCGGGAACCGACTTCTTGGCCAATCAAGAAGGTGGGGCGGCGGAGGATTTGTGAGCCTCTTTCCCGGGGAAGAAAAAAGCCGAAGTCATCGAAGACTTCGGCTTTTTTGAAAATGGTCCCTTCTGGGAGATGCCTTACTTCGGATTCACCGGAGTGGCCACAGGCGGCACGATCGGCGGGGGCACCGGTGGGATCGGCGGCGGGATGTAGAAGATATCGAGCGGGTTCGGCGGGGCCTGAGCGGGCTTCACATCGAACTCCTTGGCGCTCTTCGCGCTTTTTGCCGAGTGGCCTTCGCGGCCAGCGGCGGGTTCGAGGCGGGCGAGGACTTCCTGGACGCGATCCAAGGAATCCGGTGCGGTGGCGATGGCGCACTGCGCGATGAGACGGAGATTGTCCGGAGAAGCCATGATGGCGGTCTCGACCACGTATCCGACGATGGCCTTGTCACTGTCCGTGCCGATGATGGCGGCCTTGACGATTTCGCAGGCGCAATCGGGATGGGCGGAAACTTCGCGGTCCACCAAGCGGAGCAGCTCGACGGGGTCCACTTTGGCGCGCTTGGCGGTGGATTCGATCCGCTGGACGACCGTCTGGCAGTCATCCGCCGCAGCGACCACGGAGGGCAGCACGAAGCCAGCCACCAGAAGGGCAACGAGGGTAGTTTTCATGGGACAGGGGAGGGGTGAAGTCGTCGGCCAAGGGGTGATTAAAGCCGACAACGCCACGGAATTAACATCGGCAGGACCCCGAATTAAAGCACTAAATCGCGGAAAAATAAAAAAAGCCGCGCACCGGGAGGGGTGCGCGGCGGGAAGTTTTGGCGGGATGCCGTCGAGTCGTGCTTACTTCACCTGACTCGCGCTCGCCCGGAGGCGGAGGGCATTGAGGTTGATGAAGCCGGTGGCATCGTCCTGATTGTAGGCCTGCTCCTGGCCTCCTTCCATGGTGGCGACGGCCTCGGAATACATGCTGTGCGGGCTGCGGCGGCCGGCTTGCATGACATTGCCCTTGTAGAGTTTCAGCCGGACTTCGCCGCTGACGGTCTTCTGGGTTTCGGTCACCAGTGCCTGGATGGCCTCGCGCTCGGGGGCGAACCAGAAGCCGTTGTAAACGAGTTGGGCGTATTTCGGGATGAGGCTGTCGCGGATGTGCATGGCCTCGCGATCGACGACCAGCGTCTCAAGATCGCGGTGGGCGGCGAGGAGGATGGTGCCGCCGGGGGTTTCATAGACGCCGCGGGATTTCATGCCGACGAAGCGGTTTTCGACGATGTCCACCCGGCCGATGCCATTGCGTCCGCCGAGGAGGTTGAGCACACGCATGATGCCGTAAGGGCTGAGGAGGGCGTAGCCGTCCTGCTGGCCGGTGGCTTTCACGTCGCCGAGTTCGGCGAGGATGGCATCGAGATTCGCGTGCTGGATGCCGACCGCGTTGCCCTTGGAAAAGAGGATCTGGACGTATTCGGGCTGATCGGGGGCGTCTTCCGGGGAAACGGAGAGGACGTACATGTCACGGTCTGCCGGGGTGGTGGCGTCGTACCACGGATCTTCCATGGCACCGGCCTCGAAGGAAATGTGGAGGAGGTTCCGGTCCATGGAGTAGGGCTTTTTCATGGAGGCCTTCACGGGGATGTTGTGGGCGTCCGCATAGGCGATCATTTCCGCGCGGCCGGGGAACTGGGCGCGGAAGGAGGCGTCACGCCAGGGGGCGATGCATTTCACGCCGGGGCAGAGCGAGGCGGCGGAAAGCTCGAAGCGGACCTGGTCGTTGCCCTTGCCGGTGGCACCGTGGGCGATGGCATCGGCCCCTTCGGCGATGGCGATTTCCATCATGCCCTTGGTGATGCAGGGGCGGGCGATCGAGGTGCCGAGGAGATAGCGGCCCTCGTAGATCGCATTCGCCTGGATCATGGGGAAAATGTAATTGGCGGCGAAGTCCTCCTTGAGATCACCGATGAAACATTTCGAGGCTCCGGTGGAGAGCGCTTTGGCTTCAAGGCCATCGAGCTCGTCGCCCTGACCGACATCGGCACAGTAGGCGATGATCTCGGCATTGTATTTTTCCTTGAGCCAGAGGAGGAGGACGGAGGTGTCCAGACCTCCGGAGTAGGCGACGACGATTTTCATGGCGGCGCAGGGGTAGGCGGGGACGGGCCGGGAGAAAAGAATTTTCCCTGCCGGGGCGTTCCAATTTCCGCACGCGGTTCCCATGGTCTGGGGTGGGAGGATCTGGTAGATTCCGCCCCATGAAACCGACTGGTGCTGCCGTGCGGGTTTTCCGTGATCCGACTCCTGCTCTTCCATTGAAGGAGCGGAAACGGGCGCAGGCACCGTCCGGCCCGCGGCCAGGGTACGATCCCAAGGTGAAACTGGCCTACCGCGAGGTGGCGGAGGGCAAGGGCCAGCGCGCGATCGTGACGGAGACCGTGGACAAAAAAGTCCTGTTAGGCAGTGCCTCCCTGGAGGTGGAGCCGACCCGCAAGGATTGGATTCTGGGCGATGCACTGGGCGGGATCGCGCTGCTGCTGGTGATGAATCTGTGGGCGGCGGTCCTGATGGACTGGATCATCAGCCTGCTCGGGCTCAAATGGGATCTCGGAACCTGGATGGGGTCGAGTGTCCCCATCGCTCTTTATGGCTGCCACCTTTTCGGATTTGCCTCCTGCCGTGTATCCCCGCGCGAGCACTCCATCGGCCTGTGGGCGATCCTGCTTTTCTGGGGCGGGGTGCTGGGATCGGTGGTGCTCGGCTGGATCGTGGGAATGCTGCTGGCGATCTTCGGTTCGTGATCGGATTTCATCCAATCGAACTCAGACCGACCATGGTGATGACGACAAAAACCGCGATGCCGACGATGTAGAGCCCGATGATGGTGGCGATCATGATGCCGACGAATTTCCAGAACGCCCGCTGGCAATGGAGGGCGGCGGCGAGGTCGATCATGCTTCCGCTGGCGAGCAGGGTCGAAATGTGGGTGCCGTATTGCCAGAGTTTCAGCGAGGGGTAGATGTAGAGCAGGGCGAAAACGACATAGATCAGCGCGAGGGGAACCATGAGCGCGGCGGTTCCGACCGAGGAACCGGACGAACTCGCCATGCTTGAGGCGAAAACGGTGGAAAGAACCATGAAGACCGCGCCCAGAATCATGAATCCGGAGCCGATGAAGCCGATGACCGAGCAGAATCTCACCCACGGGCGGGTGCCGCGGAGGGCTTCGAGGCAGGAGGGATCAATGTTCAAGCTGGAACCGTAACCGACCGGGTTCACGCTGGAGCTGACGTAGGGATTTTCCATGCGTGGAGGGAAGCGGATCGTGGCGGAGCTGCCAAGGGTGGAATCGCGAAGCTTGTTGCGGGTGGGTCTTGCGCAGGGGGAATCGGGCGGATACGGGGGCGCGTGCAGTTGAAATTCGATTTCGAAGAAGCCCGGATCTCGGGACTGGTATTGGCGAAAGTGGGGAATCCTTCCCGCGACGAGGCTTTGCAGACTTCACGGCAGGTTTTTGAGGTCGATGAAGAGGACCAGGGTTTGCTGACCTCCATTTTCACCCGGCCTTTCCGCTCCTTGCAGGGCCAGCGTTTCCAGCATCACAGCGCGCTGGAGAAACACGAAATGAACCAGGTGGCACGGGGGCTTTTTGCCGATGCATCGGCGCTGCTGGAGCAGGGGCAGGCGATCGCGGCGCGGCTTTACTCGAAATCGAACCACCCGAACATCAAATCCGGCGACCTCTGCGTGGCCTTGATCGAGGGCCTGAAATGGGAGGGGGAGCCGAAGCGGGCGCTGTGCATCCTGAAGTCCGAGAGCGTGACTCCTTTCCTGAGTATTTCGACCCGCGATGGTGATCTGGAACTTCACACCGAGCAGGGGATTCATCCGGAGAAAATCGACAAAGGCTGCCTGATCGTGGAGCACTTCGAGGAAAAGGGGTTTTACGTCCTGACTTTCGATCGCGCCGGGCACGAATCGCGGTTCTGGGTCAGGGATTTCCTGGGTGTGGTGCCGATTGCCGACGACAATCTGTTTTCCAAACGTGTGGCCGAGATGGCGGTGAGTGTGGCCACGGCGGAAGCGACCGAAGCCGCGAAATCCGCCGGCGACGACGCCCCCCCGTGGGAGGTGAGCAAGGCGGCGAATGAGGCGCTCTCGTTCTTCGATGGGAAAAAGAAATTCAGCCTCCAGGAATTCGAGGAGCAGGCCCTGCGGACCCCGGCGGCACGGGAGAAATTCGCTGCGGAACGCCGGAAACTCGAAGAGGAAGAGGGCGTGAAGATCGATGATGAATTCGCCATCGCGAAACGTGAAGTGACCAAGGCGCGGAAGCTCATCAAATCCGTGATGAAGCTGGATACCGGTGTGGAACTCCGCCTGAAACCCCAGGTCGCGGCGAAACCCGACGAAGTCATCGAACACGGGCATGACGAGGAGCGCGGGATGCGCTATGTGAAGGTCTATTACCGCAAGGACTACGCGAAATGAATCCGCAGCCGGAAAGTCGTGACGACGCCGAACCCGTGGCAATACCCGCCACGGGCGATGAAGCTGCGCCCACATCGGCGGACGTGGAGTCGGATGTCGCGGCCAGTGCCGGGTCTGGCGAGGACGAAGTGGCCGCGGCGGCAGTCAAACCGGGGCTCCGCAAGGACCTGATGGTGCTGGTGAAGCTGCGTCTGAATGTTTTCGTGCTGATCACGACTTTCTTCGGTTTCCTGCTGGCTTCGAAGGGTGGGGAAATTTCCTGGTGGCTGCTGCTGCACACCTTGGTGGGGACGGCATTGGCGGCCTTTGGCTCCGCGGCATTCAACCAGCTCATGGAGGTGGACCTCGATGCGCGGATGAAGCGCACGGCGGATCGCCCCCTGCCAGCGCGGCGGATGGATCCGCTATTTGCCTTCGGAGTCGGCTGGATGCTTTCCGCAGCGGGGATCATCCACCTGGCGGTGAAGGTCGGCGCCCTTTCCGCGATCCTCGCGGCCGTGACGGTGGCGGTTTACGTTTTCATCTACACCCCCATGAAGCGCTGGAGCAGCGTGAATACCCTGGTGGGGGCCATTCCCGGGGCGATCCCGCCGGTGATCGGCTGGGTGGCGGTGCCGGGACATGGGCTGGATGGCGGCGCGGCCTTTCTTTTCTCGCTGCTCTTCCTTTGGCAGCTCCCGCATTTTGTGGCGATCAGTTGGCTGTGCCGTGAGGAATACGAGGTGGCGGGATACCGGATGTGGAGCAACGGCGACATCAGCGGGAAAAAAAGCGGGATGTTGAGTGCCATTTTCTCCCTCATGCTGGCGGCTCTCCCGCTCTGGCCGTGGTGGGCGGGATACACTCCGGGGTTCTCCGGCCATCTGGTCATGGCGGTGGGCGTGCTGCTCGGTCTGGCCATGGCGGCACTCTCGGGCAGATTCATGCGGGACGGGCTGAGGACATCGTTCCGGCGGCTGTTCTTTTTCACCCTGCTGTATCTCCCGATCGAGCTGGGATGCCTTGCGTTTGCGTGGCGGTAGGCTAGTTTCCGCGGCCCGATGAGATATCCCGCCCAAGAACTCGAACCCGCCGTGCGGGATCCGAAAAAACTGCGACGCACCGCCTTCATCCTCGTGGCGCTCATGGTCGTCAGCAGCCTGGCGGTGATCTTCGCCTACAACCGCTGGGCAGCTGAGGCGGCGAAAGATGACAGGCCGGCATTGATTGGCCGTCTCGACAAGAACTTCAAGGTCTGGCGGCAGGATGAAAGCGAAGCGGGATTGCTCGATCTCGCAGGCGATGTCTTTGTGATCGTGCCGGTGGTTTTCTCCCAACCGGAAGGCTGGCAGCAAACGCGGAAAATCCTCGAAGAGCTTTCGGCGAGATATGCCGGTCGGGAGGATTTCCACATCGTCTGTCTGACCGTGGATCCGGAGAAGGAAGCGCCGGCCGAACTGGCGAAATATGCCGAATCCCTCAATGCCAAGCTGCCCCAGTGGTGGCTGGCCGGAACGCGCGAGGAAAGCCTTCACAAGTTTCTCAAAAACCGACTCAAGGCCGCCACCTATCCGGTGAAAAAAGACGGCGTGTGGGAGTATGATCCGTCCATCGTCGTGATCGATCGCGACCGCCACATCCGCCAAGCTACGGTGCGGGCACGCAAGGCCTCGGGCGAAGAGCTGAATTTCCGCAACCGCGTGGTGTTTGATTTCGAGCAGGCGGCCGCCTGGGATGCCGAAGGGCGCTCGGAGGGCTTAGGGAAAACCAATGTCGAGACGCTTCGCGAGTTGCTCTTCGCGACGCTCGACCGCTTGCTTTCGGAACCCGTGACGGAAAAGGAGGCAGAATCATGAATACCAAAGTGGTGGGCATTTACGTGGGCGTGGCGGTGATCTCCGTGGCCCTCATCGCGATTTTCAATCGAGTGGGCGCAGGCGTTCCCGAAAGCGAACTGCCGCCGGCCATCGCCGTGGGTGCCGAGCCGACGAAAACTTTCTTCAAGATCGAGAACGATCTCCCGATGACGCGCCAGGATGGCAAGGCCGTGAAGTTTGCCGACCTCCGTGGCAAGGTCACCGTCCTCGCCCAGTTCTTCGCCGTTTGTCCCCACTGTGCGGTGAGAAATGGGGCGGAACTGAAATCGATCGGCGATGAATTCGGCTCGCATCCGGATTTTCGCATGATGTGCATTTCCGTGGACCCCGAAACCGATGGCATCCCGGAACTCAAGGCCTACTCCGAAGCCCTCGGCGCGGAGCCGGAAAAATGGTGGTTCACCCGTTCGGAAAGCCGTGAGGAGACGCATCGATTTCTCGAAGAGGAGCTTCGCTTCTTCGAAATCCGCGAGAGGACCGAACAGGTGGACATCGATTCCAATGGCCGCTACGCCCATGACCTCGGGCTGATCCTCATCGATCGCGACCTCAACGTGGTCGGCAAGTGGCCGCTGGCCGATGCGCGCAGCGAGGAAGGTCGCAAGCGCGATCCCCATCTTTATGACCGGCTGCATGATGAAATGTTCGCAAGGATCCGCGAGCTGTTAGATGAGCCGGTCGATGTCGTGGAAACACCCCAATCCGATCAACATGAGTGAGAGAAGCGAATGGCTGGCGAGGCCGGCGAAAGAGGAGTTGGCGAAGAAGCTCAAGGTGCTGGCCTGGGTGGTGAGTGCTTTGGTTCTGGCCTTGGTGGCGATCATGCAACGCGTGCGACTGCCCTTGCCCGAAGGCGTGGATCTTTCCTTTCTGCCCGGATTCTATGCGGGGGTGAATGCCTTGGCCGCGCTGGTGCTGGTGGCGGCGATCGTTTTCATCAAACAAGGCAAAGTCGGTGCCCACCGTGCGGCGATGATGTTTGCCATGGTGCTCTCGGTCTTTTTCCTGCTGTCCTATGTGGCCTATCACCTCACCAGTGATCCCACGAGATATGGCGGCGAGGGGCCGATGAGGACGGTTTATTTCCTGCTGCTCATCACCCACATCATCACCGCGGCGGTGAGCTTTCCTTTCATCCTTTTCACCTTCATCGCGGCATGGACGAATCGTTTCGATGCCCATCGTCGCCTGGCCCGCTGGGTCTTCCCGCTGTGGCTTTATGTCGCGGTGACGGGGCCCATCATCTGGTGGATGATCCGGCCCTTCTACGATTGAGCGTTGAAATCGCGGGATGAAAAAAGCGGCCGCCGGTGACCGGGGCCGCTTTTTGAAATGGGAATAACCGCTCGTCTCAGGCCTTGGCGGCCGGGGCAGGGGCGGGAGCTGGGCTGCCTCCTGCGGGTTTCGCGGCAGCGGGGCTGGCCGCAGCGGGAGTGGAGGGCGTGCCAACGGTCGAGCGACCGACGAAGATCGCACCAGCCTCGATGGCGAGCGTCTTGGCCTTGATGTCGCCGACGACCTCCGCGCTGGACTTCAGATCCACGCGGTCGGTGGCGGTGATGTTGCCGTGGACCTTGCCATAAACGACCACCGTGGCGCACTTGATTTCGGCCTTGAGGCGGGCGTTTTCGCCGACGGTGAGATTGCCGTCCGAGGAGATTTCACCCTCGATTTTGCCGTCAACGACGAGGTCGTTGGTGAATTTGACCGTGCCCTTGATGTCCACGTCCGAGCTGAGGACGTTGCGCGAGGCGGAGACGGCAGGAGCGGCGGAAACCGGACGAGGGGCGGGGGCGGGGCTGTCGTAAGAAGCCGATGCAGCAGGCGCAGGCGCGGCCGGAGCGGCAGGAGTGCTCAGGGCGGGCTCGATTTCGGACTCTTCGGAAGGGCGGCGGCCGATGACTTTCTGGAAATTCATGCGAGTGGTGGGCTGGAACTAAGGAGGGCTTGAAGCAGGCGAATGTCAACGTCATTCCCCCCCGGCGTCGGGTGCTTCTGGGGCAGGGGGCGTGATGGCAGGTTCTTCGGGTGCCGGGGGTGCTTCCGGTGCTTCGGTTTCCTCGGCGGGAGTTTCGGAGAGAGCGTCGAGAAGAGGATTCGATGGGCCATCGGTCGTGGTCGTGGCCGCATCCTCGCCCGGGTTCGGCAGGCCGCCATCGGAGGTGGCCGGAAGTTCATCGGCGGGCGGATCGATTTCCGTCGGGAACTTGAAGTCGGCGAACTTCGCCAGTTGGCCGGCGCTGCCGGAGAACATGCTGGTGGGGAAATCCTCGTTGACCTTGGTGAGCAGGGATTTGGCGGCTTCGGCATCGCCTTCTTCCCGGGCGATATCGGCCAGCGAAATCAGGGCGTAGGGGGCGATCCACGTGGCCGCCGGGTCTTCCGAGAGGGCCTTGAAGATGTCCTTGGCTCCGGCGGTATCGCCTTGCTCGCGCAAGCGTGCGCCCAGGCGGGCACGGGCGGGGATGGCGGCCGGATGCTCGGGCTGGGCCTCGATCACGGCCTTCAGCGTCTCGAGAGCCGCGCTTTGCTGGCCTTGCTCCCATTGGAGGTCGGAAAGAAACACCGATGCCGTGGCTTCGGTGGGCGTGCCGGCATGGTTTTTCACCACGTCCTGCATGGCGGCGACGTCCTCGGCATCCTGCATGGCGGCTCCGGCGGCGAGCCTTGCGCCCTCGTCCATGCCGCGCTTCACCACGATGCCGGCGGCGACGATGGCGAGCAGGATGGCCACCACGATCAGGAGCTTCTGGTTCTTTTCCAGGAACTGCTCGGAGGCGGAGGGGCCGTGGGAAATTTCGGCGATGGGACGGGGTTCGACGGGAAGTTCGGCCATGGGCGGTGGGAGTGGGGGCCGATTAAGTCGTGGAAACCGGGGAAATCAATGACAAATGCCAAGCGGTTCAGGCGGGGTGGGCACAGTGGGCAGGGCGGAATTGCCCGACGGAATCCGGGAGGCGGGGAATTTGGCATACCCAAGCGATCAAGTTGTCGCTAGCCTGCCCCCACGATGAGCGGGCGCTTGTATGTCGTGGCGGGGGAAATGAGCGGTGATGCGCATGCGGCCGGGCTCTTGGAAGCTCTGCTGGAGATGCGACCCGGCTTGGAGGTGAGAGGCGCAGGTGGCCCGAAAATGCAGGCGGTGGCCGGGATGGGGATCCACGATTGGCTCGATCAATCCGCCGTCATGGGCGTGGTGGAGGTCCTGCGGCACTATTCGTTTTTCAAGGAGTCCTTCGAAAGAATGCTCAAAGAGGTCCGCGAGTGGCGGCCGGAAGTCCTCCTGCTGGTGGATTATCCGGGTTTCAACCTCCGTTTCGCCGCCGCCGTCCGCCGTGAATTGCCGGAAACCAGGATCGTCCAATACGTCTGCCCCCAGGTCTGGGCCTGGAAAAAGGGACGCATCCCGAAGATGGCGGCCTTGCTCGATGAAGTGCTCTGCCTGCTGCCTTTCGAACCGGAGGTTTTCGAGGGCAGCGGACTGAAGGCGACCTTTGCCGGGCATCCTTTGATCGATGAATTGACGGGTGAAAGGCGGGAAATGGAAAGAGTCCCGCAGCTTGTCGCCCTGTTGCCGGGGAGTCGTCGACCCGAGATCGAAAAGCTCCTGCCAGTGATGCTCGATGCGGCGGTGCGCATGCGGATGTCACGCCCGGAACTGCGCTTTGCGATCCCCGCGGCGACTCCGCTGCTGGCGACGCGGATCCGTGAATTGGCGGAGGAAAGCGGCCTGGGTGAGGCCCTGGAAATCCGCGAGGGTGGAGCGCATTTCCTGATGCAGGAAGCCGCCTGTGGTGTGGTGGCGAGTGGCACGGCCACCGTCGAAGCGGCGTTCTTCGGCCTGCCGTATTGCCTGGTCTACAAGCTCGCCTGGCCGACCTATCTCGTGGCCCGGGTGGTCGTGAAAATCCCGCGCATCGGCCTTATCAATATCCTCGCCGGGGAAACCGTGGTGGAGGAATTGATCCAGAGCGATGCCGATGGCTGCACGATTGCGGCGGCCTTGGAAGATTTCCTCTCCCATCCGGAAAAGGCCGCGGAGCTCCAGCAGAAAATGGCCGGAGTGATCGCCAAACTCGGGGGCACCGGGGCCCACCGCAAGGCGGCCGGTGCCGTCGCGGCGTGGTTCGAGACGCCCACACGCCACGCCTGAGGCCTCAGGAACCCAGGGAGGTGACCGCCTCGAAACTTTCGAGGTCGATGGCGATCCGCCCGCTGGGATCGGCGACGACGGTGCCTTTCACGCGAACGTTCTTCCCGACCAGTGTCTGGAACTTCTCCAAAGCCGCCTGGGCATCGCCCTCGGGCAGGTGGCGGGCGCAGATGGCGTTCGGCTCCACCGATGAACCGAACTCCAGGTAAATGGTTTTCCCCGAATTGCTGGCCCGGACACGATAGATCATGCCCTCCATCTCGGTCGGCTGGCCGATGGCTCCGCGGAGTTGCGAACCGATTTCGATCAATCTCCGGTTCAGCGCCTCGCTGGCGAGACCGGCCGTGTCTTCCGGCGCGGGCTGGGCCTGACCGGCGTTTTCCCCGGCGAGTTGGGCGGCACGGGCCGAGGCGATCTCAGCGGGAGAAAGCGAGCGATCCTCGATCTCCTCAGTGGCCGGGGCCGGAGCTTCCTTTTCGACCTCCCCGCCCGCAGCGACGACAGCGGATGGCGGCGGCAGCTTCGGCTTCTGAGATTGGATGAAAATGAACACCCCTGCAGCCAAGGTGAGCAGACCCGCCATCAACCACGGCCAAATCGGCGTCCGCGGCGGGGCGACCGCGATCGGCGCCGGCATGGGCGGGCGGATCGTGGGCGAAACCGGAGCCATGGGGCGGATCGTCGGAGGGTCGTTGTTCACCTCCCGGGGCGCCGGAGCCTCCTGGATGAAACTCATGGGATCGTCCAAGGCCGCCCTCGCCTGAGCCAGAGTCCAGCGGAAAGGGTCCTTGCGGAGCGCCTTGACCCAGGCCCCGAGGCCGTCCCCGGCGGAATCCTGAACGAAACAGCCCCGCCACCCGGTGCTTTCCTCGACCAGTTGCAAAAGACTGCCGAGACCGTGTCGATCCCGGCTCTGGCCCAGCCAGCGGAGAGGGGAAATCCAAAACGTGATCGGCCGCTCGGCATCCTGCGGGACCAGAACAATCGTGTCCGGCGACGTTTCGATCCACACCGCCTCTTCCTGAAACAGCTCGGAAAGCAGTTGGCAGGCATCCAGCGCGAATTGCGCCAGGGACTTCGCCGATCCCGGGCTCAGCGGCCGCTCGGCCAGACGCTTGCTGAGCTGCTGGCCATCCAGCCACTCGGTGATCAGGAAAGGCATGCCATCCACCGGGTCGATCCCCCCGTCCAGCACGTTTCTCAGGGCCGGATGCTGCACGCCGATCAACCGCCTCACCGCGATTTCATAGGCCGTCCGCTCCTCGCCCTCCAGCCCGCCACCCCCTGCTCCGAAAGGGAAAAATCGACGCAGCGCCACCTCCGCTCCCGATTGGCGGTCCTCGGCGTGGAATACCACCCCGTCGGCGTCCTGGCTGAGGATGTCGAAGATTTCGTAGCGACCGCTCACCGTTGCGAAGGGTTACCAGAGCCAGCCCGGTGTCGGCAATGCCCGTAACAGGCAATCTTTCCCGGCGTGTCTTTTTCCGTGATTTCCTCCGCTTTCCGGGCTTTCCTCCCGCGGCCCCTCCCGGCCGAAGCTGCATCATGGCCACCGAACTCACCCGCAATTTCTCGATCATCGCTCACATCGACCACGGCAAGACGACCTTGTCGGACCGCCTGCTCGAGTTCACCCAGACCATCACGGAACGGGAAAAGCAGGACCAATTGCTCGATGCCATGGACCTCGAACGCGAAAAAGGCATCACCATCAAGAGCCACCCGGTCGCCATGCGCTACAAGGCCAAGGACGGCACCACCTATCGCCTCAACCTCCTCGATACCCCCGGCCACGTCGATTTCTCTTACGAAGTCGCCCGCTCCCTCGCCGCCTGCGAAGGGGCCATCCTCATGGTCGATGCCGCCCAAGGCGTGGAAGCCCAGACCATGGCCAACCTCCACCTCGCCATGGCTCAAAACCTGTTGATCATTCCGGTGCTGAATAAAATCGACCTCCCCGCGGCCGACGTCGAGAAATGCAAGCAACAGCTCGAAGACATCCTCGCCATCCCCGCCGAAGACGCCATCCCCGCCTCGGCGAAAAATGGCATCGGCATCGAGGAAATCCTTGAGGCCGTCGTCGCCCGGGTCCCCGCACCCATCGAAAATGCCGACAAGCTCCTCCGCGCCTCGGTCTTCGATTCGATCTACGATGCCTACCGTGGTGTCATCTCCTACGTCCGGGTCTTCTCCGGCACCATCCGCAAGCGCCAGAAGATCCGCCTTTTCGCCACCGGAAAGACCTACGAAGTCAAGGAAGTCGGCGTCTTCACCCCGAAGATGACCGAGTGCGACGAACTCATCGCCGGCGACGTGGGATATGTCATCGCCAACATGAAGTCGGCCGATGAAGCAAAGATCGGCGATACCCTGACCGACAACACCCACCCCTGTCCCGAAGCCCTGCCGGGATACAAGGAAATCCAGCCCATGGTTTTCTCCGGCATCTATCCGGTGGACAGCTCGGATTACGAAGGACTGAAAACAGCGATGGGCAAGCTGCAGATCAACGACGCCGCTTTCACCTACTCCTCGGAAAGCTCCACCGCCCTCGGCTTCGGCTTCCGTTGCGGTTTCCTCGGGCTCCTCCACATGGAAATCATCCAGGAACGACTCCGCCGCGAGTTCAACATGGATGTCATTTCCACCTATCCCTCCGTCATCTACGAAGTCACGAAGACCGATGGCGAACTGCTCATCGTGGACAATCCCTCCTTCCTTCCCGAACCCCAGGAAATCCAGGAAATCCGCGAACCCATGGTGAAAGTCTACATCATGATTCCCGGGGAATACATCGGCGACATGATGGCCCTCGTCATGGAGAAACGCGGCGAGGTCACTCACACGGAGACCATCGATGACACCCGCGTGATGCTCACCTGCGAACTGCCCCTTGCCGAGATCCTCGTGGACTTCAACGACCGGATGAAATCCATGACTCGCGGATATGGCTCCATGGACTACGAACACCATGGCTATCGCGCCGCGAAAATGGTGAAGATGGACATGCTCATCGCCGGTGAACCGGTGGAGGCTTTCTCGACCATCGTCCACCGCGACAAGGCCGAAACCTACGGCCGCAACCTCGCGGTGAAACTCAAGGACGTCATTCCCCAACAACTCTTCGTCGTCGCCATCCAGGCCTGCATCGGTGGGAAAATCATCGCCTCCGAACGCATCTCCGCCATGCGCAAGAACGTCACCGCCAAATGCTACGGCGGCGACATCACCCGGAAACGCAAACTGCTCGAAAAGCAGAAGAAGGGTAAGGAGAAGATGAAGCAATTCGGCAAAGTCAGCATCCCCCAGGAAGCCTTCATCAAGGTCCTCAAGAGCGGCGACTAAGCCCGCGCCGAGCCGCGCCGCTGCGCGGAAGGTCAAAGGTCGAAGGACAAAGTTCAAAAAAACAGCCCATGCTCCGCGCCGAGCATGGGCTTTTTCGTGCTCCCCACTACCCAAGAGGGAACCACGAAATCCGCGAAAGGAACGAAAAAATCGATGGTGAGCGGCGAGCGGGAAGAAGGGTTCACCGCAAAGACGCAAAGTCCGTGAAGACGGATGAAGGTGAGAGTGGCAGACGAAGAACAAGGAAAGAAAGCACGAAAAGGAAACAGCCGATGATGAATGGCAGATGCTGAATGGAGGATGTTAGATGATGGATGCGAAACTCCGGGACGTGGCTGGGGCGTCCCGCCACAGGCCGTGGTGGGAGCGTCCCGCTCCCACTCTCCCCAGCCCATGCACCAGTAATCGAAGCCCCGCGCGAAGCCCGGCTGTTCTTGAACCTTGTCCTTTGAACTGCGCCCCCACTGCGGCCTCCGGTCTTGTGTCTTGCGTCTTGAAATCTTGCGTCTTTTTCTTGATCCCCGATCACTTCTCCCTCGTCAGCGCTGACACTTTTTGATCACTGATCCCCGCTCACTGATACATCGGCCTTTCTTCCATGCTCGTCTATCTCGCCACCAAGTCCGAATTCCGCGACGACATCGATTCCAATCGAATCGAGGAAAAGGTGCACGCCGAGTTCACCCGCAAACTGGGAAAAACGGTCGGCGAGGCCGAACTCAAGTCCTGGCGGAACTCGCTGCCATTCATGGACCGGGTCCTCAACGACGACGCCATCCCCGGCGACACCGGCGTGGCCATCGAGTTCAATGTCCCCAACACCGGCAAACGCATCGATTTCATCCTCACCGGCACCGGGCCGGACGGGAAACGCACCGCCGTCATCGTCGAACTCAAGCAATGGGAAAGCGCCGAGGCCACGGGCAAGGACGCCATCGTCCGCACCTTTGTCGGCGGCAAGGAGCGCGAGGTCAGCCACCCCTCCTACCAGGCCTGGTCCTACGCCGCCCTGATCCACGACTTCAACGAAACGGTGCGCCGCGAGCCCATCCACCTCCGCCCCTGCGCCTACCTGCACAACTGCGATTCCGCCGAGGTCATCCACGCCCCCTTCTACGCCGAACACACCAAGCAGGCCCCCGCCTTCCTTCGCGACGACGCGAAAAAGCTGCGCGACTTCATCAAGGCCCACGTCAAACACGGCGATAGCGGCGAAACCATGTATCGCATCCGCGACGGCAAGATCAGCCCCTCCAAGAGCCTCGCCGACCACCTCGTCTCCCTCCTCAAGGGTAATCGCGAATTCCTTCTGATCGACGACCAGAAACTCGTCTACGAAACCGCCCTCGAACTCGCCCGCCATTCGAAGACCGGCCACAAGAACGTCCTTATCCTCAACGGCGGCCCCGGCACCGGGAAATCCGTCGTCGCCATCAACCTCCTCGTCGAATTCACCCGGCACAAGCTCGTCACCCAATACGTCACCAAGAACAGCGCGCCGCGCGCCGTCTACGAGGCCAAGCTGGTGGGATCCATGACGAGGTCGCGGATCTCCAATCTCTTCGTGGGATCGGGTCAATTCACCGAGACCAGGCGCAACGAGTTCGACGCCCTCATTGTCGACGAAGCCCACCGGCTCAACGAGAAGTCCGGACTTTTCGGTAATCTCGCCATGAACTAAATCTTCTGAATTTTTGATGACCCCTTACCACGCCAAATACTACGCGCACGAACTCAGCCGCATCGGCGGGGATGGCGTGGATCGCATTGGACGGGCGCTTTTCGATGCCACCGTCGAACTGAATCCACACCAGATCGAGGCCGCGATGTTCGCGCTTCGCTCGCCGCTTTCCAACGGTGTTTTGCTTGCCGACGAAGTCGGGCTTGGGAAGACCATCGAAGCGGGCCTGGTTCTTTGCCAATACTGGGCGGAGAACCGTCGCAAGCTCCTCATCATCACGCCTGCCTCGCTGCGAAAGCAGTGGGCGTTGGAGCTTCAGGAAAAGTTTAACCTTCCTTCGATCATTCTGGATTCCCACTCCTACCGGGAGTCGCAGAAAAGCGGGCACGCGTCTCCGTTCCAGCAAAACCAGATCGTCATCTGCTCCTACCACTATGCGGCACGTCTCGCGGCAGAAGTGAAGTCCATCCCATGGGACTTGGTCGTGATGGATGAAGCGCACAAGCTCAGGAACTGCTACCGCGAGAGCAACCGTCTCGGCCAAGCCATCCGGAACGCCACGGAAGGTCGAAAAAAGATCCTGCTCACAGCCACTCCACTCCAGAATTCCCTCGTCGAACTTTTCGGCCTCGCCTCGCTCATCGACGAACGCCTTTTCGGCGACCTGCCTTCATTCCGCACCCAATTCGCCAATGCGGGCGGTGATCTCGCCGCCCTTCGCGAACGGCTCGCACACTTCTGCCATCGCACTCTGCGCAGCCAGGTTCTGGAGTATGTGAAATACACACAGCGGCGGTTACTGACCCGGCCGTTCACCCCCACAGAGCAGGAGCACAAGCTTTACGAAACCGTTTCCCGCTACTTGCAGCGCGAGGACTGCTACGCACTGCCGCAGCGCCAACGCCATCTCATCGTCCTGCTCGTTCGAAAGGTTCTCTCATCTTCGCCCCGTGCTCTTGCCGGGACACTGGAAATGATGCGGGACCGTCTGCTTCGTATCCAGGAGGACGAAAAAAACAGCCGCGATCTTTTTGGCCAACTCATGGCGGGTGATGAACTGGACAGCGATCTGCTGGACGAACTTCTTGAAGACGCGGAAGACGCGGAAATTTCCGAGGATGAAACTCCCCTAGAAATCGAACCCGCCGAGCAGCCGATTGATCCCGCCAAACTCAAAAAGGAAATCGCCGAACTTGAAGACTACATCCGCTGGGCGCGCAGCATCGGCGTGGATACCAAGAGCCTCACGCTTCTCAAGGCGCTCGAAATCGGCTTCGAGCAAATGGCCGGCATGTCTCCTCCTGCACCACGGAAAGCCGTCATCTTCACCGAGTCCCGCCGAACGCAGGCTTTCCTCAAGGACTTCCTCGAATCCAATGGCCATGCCGGGAAGGTGGTGGCTTTCAATGGCTCCAACAACGATCCCGATTCGAAGCAAATCTATGAATCCTGGACCGCCAGAAACCGAGACACCGGCCGCATGACCGGCTCGCGCCAAGTCGATTCCCGCACCGCCATCATCGATGCCTTCCGCGACTCCGCCGAAATTCTCATCGCCACGGAAGCCGCCGCCGAGGGCATCAACCTCCAGTTTTGCGCGCTGGTTGTGAACTTCGACCTGCCGTGGAACCCGCAGCGCATCGAGCAACGCATCGGCCGCTGCCACCGCTACGGCCAGGAGCATGATGTCGTCGTCATCAATTTTCTCAACCAGCGCAACGAGGCGGACGTTCGCGTTCACGAACTCCTGGAAACGAAGTTCCACCTCTTCTCAACGCTCTTCGATGCCTCGGATGACGTGCTGGGCCTTGTCGATGGCACTATCGACTTCGAGCGACGCGTGCTGGAAATCTATCAGCAGTGTCGGTCATCAGACGAGATCAAGGCTGCCTTCGAAAAACTCCAGCAAGATCTCGACGAGCAGATCCAGTCCCGGATGAAAGAAACCCGGCAGGCTCTTCTCGACCATTTCGACGAAGACGTTCACGAACGCCTCAAGGTGCGGCTGGATGGTGCACGGCAGCAACTCGACCGAATCGGCCGCCTGTTCTGGGCGCTCACCCGCTTCGAACTTCGGGATCACGCTGCCTTCGATGACGGCGAACTCGCCTTCGATCTACGCGAGTCACCCATCACCGCAGCCGGGCCGGGACATTATCGCCTCGTCTCGAAGGGCCGCGCCAATATCCCCGGCGACTTTCTCTACCGGATGAACCATCCGCTCGGCGAACACACCATCTCACAAGGGAAAGGCCACCCGTGCCCCGTTGCGGAAGTCGTCTTCGATGTCTCCTCCCATCCGGCGAAGGTCAGTGTGATCGAACAGCTCAAAGGCCGTTCCGGCTGGCTCACGCTGCGGCATCTCCGCATCGATTCCCTGGAGCGCGAGGAATATCTCCTTTTCTCCGCCTTCGATGATGATGGCCATGACCTCGATCAGGAAACCTGCGAGCGCCTTTTTTCCATCGATGGTCAGGCCACGGCTACAAGCGTAACCCCACCCGAGCGCCTCGATGGTGAGGCGGCACGCCATATTGCCGCCACCCTCAACCGATCCCTGGAAACCAATCACCGCCATTTCCAACAGGCCCGGGACCTGCTCGACCAGTGGGCGCAGGACATGGAAATCGCTTCCCAGAAGCAGCTCGAAGATCTGAAGCGCCAGATCCGGGATCTCCAACGCCGTTCCCGCCAAGCCCCCACTTTGCAGGAGGAAAAGGCAATGCAGGATCAAATCCTCGCGCTCGAACAAGCGAAGCGCCGCCAGCGGCAGCGCATTTTCGACATCGAGGACGAGATCGAGGAGAAGCGCAAAACCCTAGTTGCCGCGCTCGAATCCCGCCTGCGGCAGAAAACCGAAGTCACTCCTTTGTTCAGCGTTCGCTGGCAGGTCGTATAGTCACAATGAATCACTTCCCGCTCCAACACTTATCCATCCGCGTTCCCTGGCATGATCTTGGTTGGAACGGAACCATCTGCCAGTGCCCGGGAAGGAATACGTCCTGCCTCAAACTCAGAAATATCGCGGACAATAAAGACGAATCGCATGAGCATCCCCTGGCAGGACGTTCGCTTAAAGAGCTTTCCGCGTCGGATTACCCGCCTTGTGTGAAGGAGCGTGCCACATTCATGGCGGACTTTCCATTCGAGCGCCAACATGAACATCCGTATGCGAAGTCATCACCGGACACCCATGCGCACTTCGCTCCGACAACGCTGAAGTATCCGGCATACGCGGCGGCGGCTTTGCCATTTCGATGGATGATGAAGCCGGTGGTTTTTGGCGATGAGAAATCCGCCGACACGCCGCTGGTAGAACGGTATCCATTGGGTGATGTGGATCAGTCCCACGAGTCCCGGATCGAATCCATCATCCCATTCAAGACGCATTGGGTTCAGGATTATCGGAACCATCATGCATTGCTGGATTGTTTTTGGAATCATGTCCGGGTGGAGGAATCACTGGTCTTCTTCTACGCCAAACAGGTGCCCTTGGTTGAAGACACCGGTCGTCGGATTCTCATCGGAGTGGGTCGCGTAAAACACATCAGCGGCCTCACTGAGTATGACTACCAAGGTTCGCCGAATGAAAAAATCCGCTCGTTGTTGTGGGAGCGCATGGTGACCCATTCCATTCGTCCGGATTTTTCGGACGGCTTCATCCTTCCCTATCATCAGGCGCTCGAAGCCTCGGATGAAGGCCGGGCCTTCGATCCAGCGGAGGTTGTCGCATTTGCGCCGGAGGATCGATTTACCGAGTTCTCATTTGCGACCGAGCATGTCGGCAGTGATGCGGCCATCGAATCACTTCTCGCCTGCCGAGCAGCGCTCCTGCGGGCGTCGGAACTTTTCAATGTCGCCACCCGCAAGCAGGAAGCGTGGATCGATACGGAACTGGGACGCCTTTGGAAAAAGCGCGGGCCGTTTCCTGGAATGGGAGCTGTCCTGACAGCCACCGGGATACCGATGGGACATTTCGTCGCCCAAGCCCTTACGGAACATGTGGGCGAAGAAGGTAATCCGTGGACAGCCTTCGATTCCATGCTCGCGAATCCAGGCACCATCCTGCCGCCCGAATTGGCCCGCCACATTGACGACACCATCGTGAAATCGTGGAAGAGCATTCGCGCCACGAAACCGAAGCGAAACAGCTTCCTACAACTTCTCAGCCGTATCGCCCTGACTGACGAACAGGCGCGATTCATTGCAGTGCCTGAAGTCCGCCAGGAACACGGCATCGAAGACTCAGATGCCGACTACTTGGAAAACCCTTACCTCATCTACGAGACCACCCGTTTCACAGAATCTCCCATCTCCATTGAAACACTGGACCGCGGACTTTTCCCCACCCACTACGTCCGGGAGAAATACCCTATACCCGGTGAATCGGAAATCAAAACCGCAGTGGATGCCCGCCGCCTGCGGGCACTGACCATTCGTGAACTCGAAACGGCAGCATTGCGAGGGGACACACTCATGTCGGTGGACGACCTGATCACCACGCTGCGGTCCAGCGAGAAGCGAAGGCACCAGCATGACGGTTCACCAACAGAAGTCACCGCCGACTTGCTGGACATTGCGGAAGAAGAGTGGTTCGAAGGGGTGATCAGCTTGATGTCCATGCGCAATGGCAAGCGGGCCTATCAGCTCGATCGATTCAAGGAACTCGGAGCCGTCATACGCAGCAAGGTCAACAAGTCTCTGGGCGAGGGAGCGAAACGCCACGAGTTGAAAGTGGATTGGCGCGCCGAACTGGACCGATACCTCGCCGGTCTGGGCGTCTGCGCGGCGGACGAGCGTGAGGAACAGGCACGGAGGGAAAAGGCTGCCGCATTGGCTGAACTGGCGGCCTCCCGTTTCAGCGTCTTGATCGGTCCCGCCGGCACGGGAAAAACCACATTGCTTTCCGTTCTTTGCCAGCACCCGGAGGTGAGTTTCGGCGGGATTCTGCTCCTTGCTCCCACGGGAAAAGCCCGTGTCCGCATGGAGGATGTGGCGAGGCAGGCCGGCACCGGCAATTTTTCCGCCCGCACACTGGCCCAGCACCTCAGCCGATCCGGCCGCTACAACGGACGCATCCAACGCTATATCCTGAATGACGAGCCTCCCGAAAAAGTAGCCCGCACGGTCATTGTCGATGAATGCTCGATGCTCACGGAGGACATGCTCGCCGCCCTACTCCAGTCGATCTCCGGGGTTCATCGGCTCATTTTTGTCGGAGACCCCCGACAGTTGCCACCGATTGGCGCGGGCCGCCCCTTCGTGGACATCGTCGCCCATCTGACTCCGGACGATATTGAATCCCGATTCCCCCGTGTCGCGAATGGCTATGCCGAACTCACCATTCCGCGCCGACAGGGCGCTGGCGAACGTGACGATCTTCAGCTCGCGTCATGGTTCGGCGGGTCTGTCAACGGTCCCGGCGATGACCAGGTATTTGAAATCCTCGCCGGCAAACGGCAGAGCGAAACCATCCGCTTCGTCCGCTGGGAGACTCCCGACGAGCTTGAGCGCGCCATCCCGGAACTGCTTGCCGAACATCTGGCTTTCAATCCCGACATTGAGGAATCCAAGGCATTCTCGATCGCCACCGGTGCCGTGCTCGATGACAAGGGCAACACATGGTTCAACGCCAAATGGGGTGATCGCGCCAGCTCTGGTAAGGCGGCCGAAGCGTGGCAGATTCTCAGCCCCGTCCGCCAGCAGGCTTGGGGCGTGGACCCGCTCAACCGCCTCATCCACCTGCGTTACAAAGGCAAGCTGGTGGATTGGGTGAAAAATCAAGGATTCAAGCGCACCGTTCCGCTACCCGTCGGCGATCAACAAATCATCTACGGAGACAAGGTCATCAATAACCGGAACTGGTCGGTTTACAAAAAGCGCCTCTATCCGGAGCCGGAAACCAACGGCTATCTCGCCAACGGTGAAATCGGCGTGGTGGTAGGCCATCGTAAAACCCAGAAGCGCAACTGGATGCCGAAGAACTTGGAGATCGAGTTCGCCACCCAGCCGGGCGTTTCTTTCACCTTCTACCCTTCTGACTTCGGCGAGGAGGGAGACGCCGCGCTCGACCTCGCTTACGCTCTAACCATTCACAAAGCCCAAGGCAGCGAGTTCAACATCGTCTTCCTGATTCTTCCGCGTTCGCCTCTGATGCTCACGCGCGAGCTGATCTACACCGCGCTCACCCGCCAGCGCCAAAAGGTCATTGTGCTACACCAGGGTGACGCCACTGAGCTGCAGAAGCTCTCCTCCGAGCACCACTCGGCTACCGCCATGCGGCTCACCAATCTCTTCAAGGCTCCCAACCCGATCCTGGTCCGCGGACTCAAGGGAAAGTTCCTAGAAGAGAGTCTCATCCACATCACCAGCCGTGGTGACGCGGTGCGCTCAAAGTCCGAAGTCATCATCGCGAACATGCTCCATGCCAAAGGGCTAGATTACCACTACGAAGCTCCGCTGGAAATCGATGGCGTTACCAAATATCCGGACTTCACCATTGAGGACGACGACACGGGCATTACCTACTACTGGGAACATTGCGGAATGCTCCACGATCCCGGTTACCGGAAACGCTGGGATGAGAAGAAACGCTGGTATGCGGATCACGGCATAACCGAAGATGGCGGTTCCAATGGTCGCCTCATCGTCACCCGGGACCAATCCAATGGCAGTATCGACTCCGAAACCATTGCGCAGTTTATCAATAAAATCTCATGACACCGGAAGTCGAAAAGCAGGTCTTTGAATCGTTTCGCGATGGCCTTCGCGAATTGCTGAACCCTATTATCGCGCCGACAGAGAAGATGACCGAATGGCCTGGAGGTCAAGCCACTGCCATGCGTGACCTGGCCAGCGCGTGCAGTCCCTCGACGCACCGATCGTCACTGCGTCGCCTCTGCGAGAAATTGGAACATCTAATTGATGGCCATGTTTCCGGAGTTTTCACAAAAGCCTTGGATCAGGATATTGAAAAACTCCATGGAGCTCTCGAAAAACTTCGGAACACCTGCAATGCCTATGCAGGTTTTCAGGAACCTTATGCTGGCCTAGGCGGAACCGTCCGGCTGGCTTTGGAAGCCGGAACACAACCTTGGAACATCTTGATGGGCATTGCCGGTAAGCATCCTTACCAGATGAAAAGGACAGAGCTGGAAGCCGGCCAGCAGGAAGCCTTTGAAGCGTTCTTCGACGCCCTTCAATCGTTGATTCTCGCATTCGA
The DNA here is from genome assembly GCA_025457665.1 of Akkermansiaceae bacterium. Classification (GTDB taxonomy): domain Bacteria; phylum Verrucomicrobiota; class Verrucomicrobiia; order Verrucomicrobiales; family Akkermansiaceae; genus Haloferula. The sequence continues at coordinate 152,435 of JALOTY010000002.1, forward strand.
ATCCGCTGTTTCCAATCACACGGGCAAACACTTCAGTTTCAGGGACGCGTATGATAGCGCGGCATCAAGGTCTTCAAGCTCTTCCGAAAATTGATTCCATGCCGCCACGATTCGATTTCCAATATAAATTCCACCCGGCGGGCCAAGGCATCTTCGCCACCGGGATGGTCAGGGAGTCGAATAGCAGGAAGGATTTTAGTTGGGTCTTCGACTGCGGCTCCACCACCCCGTTTGCCGTCCTGAAACCTGCCATTTCCAGCTACAAGCTCAAGATCGATGATCACATCGATCTGCTCTGCATCTCCCACTTCGATCATGACCACGTCAGTGGCTTGGGGGATTTGCTTGCTGGATTGAGCGTCGGAACCGTCGTTATTCCATACTGCACTGCTGTTGAACGACTCGCCATCGGTGCTGTGCCGGGATCCGCGCGCAAGGATTACTTTGAGTTCCTGAGGGATCCGATTGCTTTTATCTTGGAGCGGGCTGAGTCAGTGAAATCGATTCTGATAGTCGGAGCGCCTCCAACAGGCAGCCAGGCCCCGCCGCCCAGTCCCCCTGAATCACCGGACCCGGCCGGTCGCTGGCATCTGAAGGTCGATCGGCCTATAGCGGCTCCCCGCAACGTCGGTTCGGCCGCCTTGCAGTTGGCAGTCGAGAAAGGGTCTGAAATCATGGCGGCGGTTTCTGAGTGTCATGCCACCGTATCATACGGCGAACAGGCGGCAGGTTGGGAATTCTTGTTCTTCCACAAGCCTATCGATCCAGCGATTCGAGCGCGCATTCAAAGCAAAGTCCGTGCGCGCATTGGAGTCGCTGGTCCCTTGAGCAAATCCGACGTGTTTGATGCGCTTACCATGCCCACGACCCGCCAAGCCATACGGGCCATTTATGAGAGCGAACTCAAACGGCCGGAATCGGTCAATGCGACGAGCCTCTGCGTCTATACCGGCCCCTGTCTGAATCAAACGAATCAGATCAGGCTGGAACCGCCAAAATACGACCTTGGATGTTCACGAATTCCTGCACTGGGAATCGCGGGTTTTGGTCAGTTGCATGACAAGTGTTCCATCCTCTACACCGGCGATGCCAACTTCAAGGTGAACGAAAATCGCCAGCAGGTGATGGATTTCCTTACGGCCGAAAGGTGGGCCGCGATAGCCATCCTCCAGGTGCCCCATCATGGCTCGCGCAACAACTGGAAGGTGGGATCGGCTCCCGAATTCCACCACCGGTACTCGGTGTTCTGTGCCCACGAGAAACACAAGAAGTTCAAGCACCCGCACAAGGAAGTGGTGGCGGATCTCGCCAGCCACGGTTTCCTTCTCGCTAACAAGAGCCAGGGATGCTCCTGGGATGGCCAGGTGATTTCTCATCCAAACGCCCTTCCCTAAGTTAGCCCGACCCTGCAAGATCCCGCCCAGATCCAATGTCCGCCGCCTTCCAGAAACTCCGCTCGAAACTCTCCGAACTCTTCCAGCTCGATGCCGCCGCCGAGCTGGATTTCGGCATTTACCGCATTCTCAACGCCCGGCGCGTCGAAATTTCCGAGTTTTTGGACTCCCTGGAAGGCCAAGTGGACCGGATTCTGGCCGAGGCCATGGGTTCCGGCGCGGGCGAGGTCAAAGCGGAACTGGCGAAGGCCGAGGCCGACCTCCGCTCCATGGGGCTGGACGATGACGCCGTGGCCGCCGTGCCGAAAATCCGCGAACTCCGTGGAAAAATCGCCACCGGCGGTTCCGATCCCACCGCGCTTTCCCACGAGATCTTCTCCCACCTCGCCACCTTCTTCTCCCGCTACTACCAGGATGGCGACTTCATCTCGCTGCGCCGTTACAAGAAGGACACCTACGCCATTCCCTACGAGGGCGAGGAGGTGAAGCTCCACTGGGCGAATGCCGACCAGTATTATATCAAGTCGAGTGAAACCCTGCGCGACTACTCCTTCCGTCTCGGCCCCGCACCCAAGAACGACAAACCCGACACCCGCCCCACTGTCACCTTCAAGCTCGTCGAGGCGGACATCGAAAAAGACAATGCCAAGGCCGTCGCCGGTCAGGAACGCCGCTTCGTGTTTCAGGGCGTGGTGGATAGTGACTCGAAAGATCACCTCGTCCTCGGCTTCGCCTACCTGCCCCTCGGCAAAGCGGAAAAACAGGCAGCCCTCAATGAAGCGGCGGCCAAGGCCATTCTGACCGACCACGCCAAGGGTGCCTTCACCGACCTCGCCGCCAAGGACCCCAGCTACACCGGCAGCCAGAAGGGCGGGCGCAGCATCCTCGCCAAGCACCTCGCCGAATACACCGGGCGCAACACCTTCGACTACTTCGTCCACAAGGATCTCGGCGGCTTCCTCCGCCGTGAGCTGGACTTCTACATCAAGAACGAAGTCCTCCACCTCGACGACCTCGATGAGGCCCCGGTGGCGAACTGGAACGAAACCCGCGCCAAGCTCAAGGCCCTCCGAACCATCGCCGCCAAGGTCATCCGCTTCCTCGCCCAGCTGGAAGACTTTCAGAAAAAGCTCTGGCTCAAGAAGAAGTTCGTCACCGCCTGCGACTACGTCGTCACCCTCGACCGCATCCCGGAGGAACTCTATCCGGAAATCGCCGCGTGCGATGCGCAGAGGGAGGAATGGGTGAGACTGTTTGCGATTGATGAAATCAAGGGGGATTTGGGGAGAACTGGGTATTCCGTGCCGTTGACTGTGGAGTTTTTGAAGGAGAATCAGAACTTAGCAGCTGACACCTCAAATCTACCCGATTCTCTTGCGGCTAGAGTAGCATTAACGGCAAAACAGATAGCCTCCAGCTCTGTGGCAAAGAGCGATTCTGCAACGGCGATGACTCTTTTCCAGGCCGCTGTAAGTAACCAAATCACGACCATTTTCACCGACCCTCCCTACAACACAGGTGTAGACGGATTTCCATACAAAGACAGTTACCAGCATTCGAGCTGGTTATCGATGATTCTTGACCGTTTCATCCTTGGTAAATCATTGATGAGCCAGACTGGACTTCTGTTTGCCACGATCGATTTCGTCGAGGTTTCAAGATTTAGGGTTATCCTAGACAGGATTTTTGGAGAGGATGGATTTCTCGCCGACATTGCATGGGAAAAAAGATACACCAGAAGCAACAACGCTAAACGATTTTACAGCCTTAAAGACACTGTCCTTGCCTATAGAAAGTCTTCGTTGCGCGAAGAAGTCAAAGAACTCAGATCGGAAAAATCGAAAGGTAATTATACAAATCCCGACAATGATAAAAGAGGTCCGTGGATCAGTTCAAGCTACGTAAATCCGGCAACCAAAGAAGAGCGTCGAAACCTGTGCTACGCCATCGAAAATCCTTTCACAAAAGTCAGCGTAGAACATCCAACTCACGCATGGAAGTATGACCCTGAAACCAATGCGCAGCACATCGCAGACAAACGCCTCTATTGGGGGGAGGATGGAGGATACGAATACCCGCGCCTCAAATCGTTTTTATCGGATGCCAAACAAGGCATGGTTCCAGTCGATGTATGGAAATACGATGAAACCGGAACCACCGACGAAGGCGGAGCCGTGGTGAAGGCGCTCTTTGGTTCCGAAGTGTTTAAGAACCCAAAGCCTACTCGGCTCATCGAGCGATGTATTAAACTGGAAGACGATTTAAAGCCTACAGTGGTTCTCGACTTCTTTGCTGGCAGCGGCACCACCGGCCACGCCGTCATCAACCTCAACCGCGAGGACGGCGGCGACCGCAAATACATCCTCATCGAGATGGGCGAGCACTTCGACACTGTGCTGGTGCCACGGTTGAAAAAAGTCATCTACTCCAGCGATTGGAAGGACGGCAAACCGCAGAACCGCAACACCGGCATTTCCCACTGCTTCAAGATCCTCCGCCTCGAAAGCTACGAGGACACGCTCAACAACCTGCGCCTCTCCCGCACCCGCTCCCAGGAGTTGGCGCTGGAAGCCATGACCCCGGAAGCCCGCGAGGATTACCGCCTCGGCTACATGCTCGATCTCGAAGCCAGCGGCAGCCAGAGCCTGCTTAACGTCTCCGCCTTCACCGATCCCTGGAACTACACGATGGAAATCGCCACCGGCACGGCCGGCGAGACCAAGACCACCAAGGTCGATCTCGTCGAAACCTTCAACTGGCTGCTCGGCCTCACCATCCTAGCCCAAGGCCACGGCGGCGGCGTGCAATGGGTGGAAGGCACCAACCCCGAGGGCGACAAAGTCCTCGTCCTCTGGCGCAACACCACCGAAGTCGATGCCGACGCCCTCAACGACTGGTGCAAGAAACAGAAAATCAGCGTCCTCGACGGCGAGTTCGGCCTCATCTACGTCAACGGCGACCACCACCTCGAAAACCTCCGCCGCGAAGACCAAACCTGGAAAGTCCGCCTCACCGACGAGGAATTCCCGAAACTCATGTGGGAGGGATGTGAGTAACACAATCAGGATCGAAACTATGAACAGACTGAAATCACTATCGATCAAGGGATTCAAGTCCATCAAGGCTCTTGATCCACCGCTGGAGTTTGGCAACTTAAATGTTCTAGTCGGTGCCAACGGCTCCGGAAAAAGCAACCTTCTTTCATTCTTCGGTATGTTGAACTACATGACGAATGACTCCTTGCAGAAATTCGTCTCTCTGAATGGTGGGCCGGAAACTTTTCTTCACTACGGGGCGAAGCGAACTCCACAGATCGAAGCGTGTCTGGAGTTTTCAACTGCAAAGGGAACAAATTCCTATGAGTTCACCCTTAGCTTCGCCAAGGGTTTGAAAGATGAGCTTATTTTCACGAAAGAATGTCTCGATTTTCGTGCGACGGGTAAGAAGCCGAATGCTAATCCGCTTTATTTGGGTGTTGGGCACAACGAGTCGGCACTACTGTCCGGAAAATGGATCGCCAACCCCACCGCGAAAACTTTCAAGGTCGCGCTACGGGGCTTCCGTCTATATCAATTTCACGACACATCGCGGCTGTCGCCACTCAGAACCAATCGAGTTGAACGACGGAATCACACCCCATTTCATGGAGATGGAAGAAACCTTGCCGCGGTTCTCTTCCGCATGAGCATGGAATATGAGAACGAATACTTCCTTCTAGTGAAGACAATCCGACTTGTGGCTCCATTCTTCCGCGATTTTGCCTTTGATCTTGAAGAGGGCGCGGCAAAGGAGGACGACGTTCTTATGTCCTGGATTTCCGAGGGATCGGACTACCGGCTTGGGATGCACCAGCTATCTGACGGGACGCTTCGATTTATCGCACTGACCACCTTGCTGATGCTCCCCGAGAAGATGCGCCCAAGCGGTGCAATTCTAATCGACGAGCCTGAGTTGGGATTACACCCGAGAGCACTTCCTGTGCTTGCGGGCTTGCTCAGGAACGCCTCGGAAAAAGTGCAAATCATCTGCTCAACGCAATCGGCGGATTTGTTGAGCGAATTTGACGCCGAGCACGTGATCGTCGCGGACCGCAAACACGGTGAGAGCATCTTCAATAGGCCGGACAAGGAAAAGCTTCAGGTGTGGCTTGATGACGAGTTCTCACTTGGCGACATCTGGAAGTCGAATCTGATAGGAGGGAGGCCGCACCGTGACTAGACTACGTATTCTCGTGGAGGGTGAAACGGAGGAAGACTTCGTGAACGAGGTCCTGAGAGATCATCTTGCTTCAAAAGGCGTCTTAGTCACTGCCAATCACCTTGGCTTGAGCAAAGGCAGTCAAGGAATTGTCGGATGGCAAAATGCGGCCAAATACATCTGCAATACGCTGAAGGAAGATCCAGAGGTCGTGGTTACGACCTTGGTTGATTTGTATGCGCTGAAGAAGGATTGGCCAGGACTGGATAGCGCCACCAAGGCATCTTATGATCGACGGTCGGCAATCATGACGGAGGCAATCAAAAATGACCTAGAAATCAGAATCGGCAAAAATTTGAATCCAAACAGGTGTCTACCGTTTGTGCTCGTTCATGAGTTCGAGACCTTGTTGTTCGCGGATCCCGCAAACGCCGCCAGTGCAGTGGGAATCCCGGAACTGGAGGCGCCCATGGCCGCCATAGCTTCGTCCGTTGGTTCTCCAGAGGAAATCAACGATTCGCCGATAACAGCCCCAAGTAAACGGTTGCTCAAAATCTTCAAAGAAGGACGATTTGGCCGCTACGACAAACGGGTTCACGGTAACGTGGCAGCGCTGGGTATCGGACTGCCCACCATCCGGAAAGCATGTCCCCAGTTTGGAAACTGGCTTACTTCCTTGGAAAAACTTGGAGAACGAAACACTTCATCTGACTCCTGAATCCACCTTCGCTGCAAATTCATGCCCGCCCGCCGCAGACAATCCGCAACGCCACCGCTTCCTTTCGACAAGAAGCTGGTACTCCAGCAATGGATCTTCTCGCTCTTGGAGGCGAAGGACATTTACGCGCTCTGTGACGAGGAGTTCCGGCACCCGGAGGCGGAGGCGTGGGATACGGAAAATGTCACTGAGTTTCACCACCTTCTCACCCGTTACACTGTGGAGAGGGCGCAGTTGCCGAACGCCATGCTCCGGGCCTTCGACCAGAACATCGTCCGCCACACGATCCGGATCAACGGCCGCCGCAAGCAGCCGATCCGCTGGAAATACTATCAATACGTAGCACTGCTTTTCACCGAAATTTACCTGCACTGGTATTTCAACCGCCCGGCCGAACTCCTCACGGCGCTGAACGCCCAGGTGGAATCGTTCAATGCTGAGCAATCGAATGAGTCCGACAAGATCGATCCCTACACGGCGGGCGATCTCAAGAAACTCTGTTTCTGGCAGGCCACCGGCAGCGGCAAGACGCTGCAAATGCACGTCAATATTCTCCAGTATCTCGATCATCTGGAAAAAGCCGGACGCCGGCATGAGCTGAACAAGATCATCCTGCTCACACCCAAGGAGGGACTGAGTATCCAGCATCTCAAGGAATTCTCGGACTCAGGGATCGATGCCGAGCTTTTCGATAAGGATGGCAGCGGAGTCGGCGCGCTGTTTTCCGGCCAGACCGTGGAGATCATCGACGTCAACAAGCTCGCCGGTGACTCGAAGGAGAAAACCGTGGCGGTGGACTGTTTCGAGGGCAACAACCTGGTGTTGGTGGATGAAGGACACCGCGGATCATCCGGTGAGGAATGGATGCGTCGTCGTGAAGCTCTGTGCCGGGATGGTTTCAGTTTCGAATACTCCGCCACCTTCGGCCAGTCCGTGAAAGCGGCCAAGGACAAGGCGATGGAGCAGAACTACGCGCGCTGGATCCTGTTCGATTACAGCTACCGCTTTTTCCACAAGGACGGCTACGGCAAGCACTACCGCATCTTCAATCTCAAGCAGCAACAGGACGAAGACCAACGCCAGCTCTACCTCACCGCCGGACTGCTCTCGTTTTATCAGCAGCTCCTGGTCTGGAGCGACCATCGTGAGGAGTTTGCGGTTTTCAACGTGGAGCGTCCGTTGTGGGTGTTCTTTGGTGCCAGCGTCAACGCGGTGCGGACCGAAAACAAACATGAGGTGTCGGACATTCTCGATGTGGTGTTGTTCTTCGCCGAGTTTGCGAGGAACAGGGCCGTTTCCGTCAAACGTCTCGAACTTCTTCTCGAAGGCCGGGACGGCTTGGTGGATCGCCAGAACCGCGTGCTGTTCGCGGACGCATTCCCCTATCTCAAAAAGATGGGCGTGGATGGCACACAGGCGTTCGATGGCATTCTGCGCGCGTTTTTCAACTCGCCCAGCGGCGGCAAGCTCCACATCAAGAACCTCAAAGGAGCACAGGGTGAACTCAGCCTCAGTCTCGGCGTTTCCGAACCCTTCGGCGTCATCAACGTCGGCGATGAAAACAAGCTGCATGAGCTGTGTGCGAATCCCAAGTTTTCCGACCTGCTCGCCACATCGGACCAGGAATTCGCCGAGTCCCTGTTCCACAATCTTTCCCACCTGGATTCGAACATTCACCTGTTGCTCGGCTCGAAGAAATTCACCGAAGGGTGGAACAGTTGGCGCGTATCGGCCATCGGCCTGATGAATCTGGGGCGCGGTGAAGGTTCGGACATCATCCAACTCTTCGGCCGCGGCGTGCGTCTCAAGGGTTGGAACATGACCCTGAAGCGCACCGAAGCGCTCAAACGAATCAATCTTGAGATCATGCAGCGCGCCACTGAGGCGCAGCGCCGGTTTCTGCCCCTCGTCGAGACACTGGATGTCTTCGGTGTCCGCGCGGACTACATGGATCAATTCCGCGAATACCTCGAAACCGAGGGCATCCAGACGGAACCCGAGTGGGAGGACATCACCGTGCCCTCACTGCCGACCCTCTCGGATCTGCCTTCGAAAAAACTCAAGATTGTCCGCGTCCCGGAAAATTTGAACTACAAGCGCGATGCTCCGCGTCCGCGCCTCGATCTGGAAAAAGATTACTTCAAGCGCTTCCCGGTAAAGGTCGATTGGTATCCCCGCATCGAGGCCCTCAAAGCCACCGGCCAGACCACATCCGCACTCCAAGGCACCCGGCACGAAGGGACTTTGAATGCGAATCACCTCGCTTTCATTGACCGCGAGGCCCTTCACCTGCGCCTTCAGCAATTCAAGACCGAGCGCGGATACTCCAATTTGCGCATCGACCGGGAACAGATCGACCACCTGCTCTCCGATTCCCACTGGTATACCCTGTGCATCCCGCCGGAAGAGTTGGAGCCATCGCGCTTCGACCGCGTCCGGATCTGGCAGCAAGTTGCCGAGGCCCTCCTCGCCGGCTATTGCGAACGGATCTACAAATACCGCAAACAGGCATGGGAAAGCGAGCACGCCACTGTTTTCGAACTCGGCCCTGACGATCCCAATTTCGTGGAGGAATACACGTTCCGGGTGCAGCGTGAAGAGGAGGCCTTGATCGAGCAACTCAAGGATCTGTCACATCAAGTCACCAGCCCCACATTCAAGAAGTTCGCGTTTGCCAAGGTGTTCGCGATGCGATGGGAGAACCACCTCTACTCTCCGCTCATCCACATCGATGGGAACACTGTCGTCGAGGTTAGCCCGGTCTCACTGAACCCTGGTGAGTGGCAATTCGTCCGCGACCTGAAAAACCATCACAGCTCCCACCCTGATTTCTTCAAGGGCAAGGAACTCTACCTGCTCCGCAACCGCAGCAAGAAGGGTATCGGTTTCTTCGAGGCAGGTAATTTCTATCCAGACTTCATCCTTTGGCTGATCGTTGGTCGAATCCAGTATGTCGCCTTCGTCGATCCGAAGGGACTGCTACACCTACAAGGGTCCAATGATCCCAAAATTGCCTTCTCTGAGAAAATCAAAGAACTCGAGGCCCGCTTGAAGCCGGGGAATCCTGACCTCTTTCTCGACTCGTTTATCATATCGACCACCTCCTACAAGCAGATCCACTGGTGGGACGACATGAAGAACGAAGAAGACTTCGGTAAAGCTCATGTCCTGCTTCAGAAAGATCAGCCTGACCAGTATGTGCGGAAGCTTTTCGATCTGATCACCGCCCAATCCAAGACGGAGAAGCAATGAAAACCATCCAAGTTCTCCTGCCCGACAATCTTCACGAACAACTCCAGCAGAAGGCATCGGAAGCGGGGTTCGATTTGTCGGCCTACATCCTTGCTCTATTGGCGGAGGATGCTGACCCAAGGACGCGTTTCCCTAAAGTGACTGGGCCGGGGCCTCAGCCCGCGCAAACCACTGCACCTCTCCCACAACCACCTGCGCTGTCGGGCGTACAGGGGCATCCACGAACGCCTTTAACTCAACAGCCAGGTGGCGCTAATAGGCCTCGATCAAGCATGGCAGTGGTTATCCGTTGGGACCTGCTAGGCAAAGGAGATCGCGAGACTATCCGTGCTTCAACTGCAGCCGCCACTCTCGTTCATGTCGTTTCACGCCTCGACGAGGTTCTGGGTGCAGACACACTAAAGAAGTTGGCGGAATACAGAGTTTCGCGCGGGCCCTTAGTTAGCGATAACCCAGGGAGGGATTTCGTCAATGGAAGAAACGGTGATATCTATACAAATCACCCTATCCCAGGAACCAACTACTGCGTCCTCACCCACAGCTCGACAGCCCAGAAGATGCAGGATCTTAAGAAATTACACCGTTATTTGGGGCTGCCTGTTACCTTTTTTGAGGTCACGATGCACGATTAACCTTAATTTTACCCGCCTGATTCATGCCACTCTGAGATGCAACGGATTTTTGGACCAAATTTTTGTTAGTTTGTGGTGTTTAAATCGGCCTCGAATTTGGCCGGGGTGAGGTAGCCGAGGGAGGAGTGTTT
>JALOTY010000140.1 GCA_025457665.1 Akkermansiaceae bacterium
CATGAAACACCGTCTGATCTTCTTCGACTGCGATTCCACGCTTTCCTCCATTGAAGGCATCGATGAACTCGCCCGCGCCCGGGGCGGAGATGTGTTCCGTCAGGTCGAGGAACTCACCCATGCCGCCATGAATGGTGTCGTCCCCATTCATGAGGTATTTCCACGCCGCATGGAATTGATCGCTCCAGACAAGGCCCTTTGCGATCAGGTCGCGAAGCTTTACATCGAGACCATCACGCCTGGCTCACGCGAACTCGTGAAGAAGCTTCAACATCAAGGTTGGACCATCATCATCCTCTCCGGTGGATTCAAGCCCCTCATCGAACCCCTCGCCGCCGAACTTGGCATCGAACATGTCGAAGCCGTGCCGCTCCATGGCGTATCGGATCTCGAATCGAGAAGCGCCTGTGACCTGTTCGTGGGATATGGCGGAGTGATCGATCGCGAGAAGGTAAGATGGAATGCCGATGTTTGGATCAAAGACATGTCGGAGTTTCCATTCGATAAACTTCCATCATTGCGTGGAAACCCGCACGATATCATCTGATTTTCTATCAAATGTTTGAAATGTTTCTTGATCGCTACCTTGCAGAGGGTTAGCCCTTGCCCAGCCATGAGTGCAAAGAAAGCAAATACGAGCAAAGGTAAGCGGTATTCCGCCGAAGAAAAACAGGCGGTCGTTGACTTCGTGAACAAGTACAACGCCGAAAAAGGCCGTGGTGGCCAGGCTGCCGCTTCCAAGGAGTTCTCCATCTCTCAACTGAGCATCGCCGGATGGCTTAAGGCTTCCGGCAGCGCCCCTGTCAAAGCCAAGGGCAAAGGCAAAGTGAAAGCCAAGGCCAAGAAGGGCCGTGGCAGACCGAAGAAACAAGCCACTGCTGTTGAAGCCGGTGCCGAAGGCGCCGCTGTCGAAGCTCCCAAGGCCAAAGGCAAACGCGGTCGCAAGCCGGGTTCCAAGAACGTCGTTTCCGCTGTCTCCGGCGGTATCGAGAAGAAGCTCGACGAGCTTCGCAAGGTTGCTTCCGAGATCACCCGCGCCGAGCAGGATCTCCTCAAGCTCCGCACCCGCTTCGAGACCCTCAAGGCCTCGCTGTAATCCTTCAAGGGTTTCAACCCCTCTATCCATTCCAACCACCCCGTCCGCCATCATGGCGGCCGGGGTTTTCCATTTTGTGATGGAAAGTATCCATCACCACTCTCCAAATCGCTTCGCCAGAATCTCACGGCGAAAGCCGAAGATGCGTTCCAATTTCGGCCGCACCACCAAGCCATGGGCCATTTCTCCGAAGGGCTGAAAAGGCAGCCCGTAATGAATCAGATCGGTCATCACCACCCCTCCCGATCCGGGCTCGAAGACATGCCGATGGTGCCAGAAGGCATAAGGACCGAAGCGCTGCTCATCGATGAAACATCGACCCTCCTCCACCGCTTTGATCTCCGTCACCCAATCCACCCAGACCGCCGGAAAAACCTTCACCTTGTAAGTGATGATCTGGCCCTCATGCATTTTGTCCGAAAGGCAACTCCGGATCTTGAAGCCCAGTTCCGGCGGAGTGATCTCATCAAGATTTCGCGGGGATGAGAAAAAGGCCCACGCCTCCTCGGTGGAAATCGCCAACCTCTGGGTCTGCTCAAGCACGTGAATCTTCATTGGGCCGTGACCATGCCACGCATCCCCCAACGCGCAACCCGCCAAGCGCGGAATTCACGCAAGGCGGTCACAAGCCCACGGCATCTGGCTTTACTTCGACCCCATTTCCAAGGTCACCGCCCTGTGAGGCACCCCATCGGCATCACGAATGCATGCCGTCACCACCGGCTTTTCCCATGCCCAGTCGATCGATAGCGAACCGAAGTTCGCCGGACGGAAAAGCCTTCCCTCGCGCTTCTCATTCGCCTCATCCCCCTCGCCCAGCGGCAGGTTCAGGCTGCTTGAGGTGATGTCATAAAGCGGGTAAGCACAGGCCTCGCGATCCACCGATATCTCCGCCACATGACGGTCTCCGCTCAAAAGAATCACAGGCGGCACATCCTTGCGGGCCAGCAGTTTCATCAGTCGATCCATCTCCTTCGGGAAATTCGCCCACTTCTCCCAGCGATGTTCGGCCGAAAGTACTTGGATGGAAGAAACCACCACATTCACCTGCGCCTCACTTTCCACGAGCATCTTTTCGAACCATTTCCACTGCGCTTCCCCCAGCATCTCTCCATCTGATCCCACCGGATCGCGGAAATAGCGGGTGTCCAGCAGGATCACACGGACCATCTTGCCCGGCGGACCAAAATCGGCCACGTGATAGACGCCCTCCTGCTTGCGGCGCGGACTCGTTGCAGGGACATCGAGGAAATCCAGCAGCAGATTCTGCGATTCCACCTTCTTGGGGAACTCCTTGCCGGCATCATTTGCTCCCAGATCATGGTCATCCCAAGTCCCGAGAATTTTCGATGTCTGACGGATTTTCGCGTAGGACGGGTTCTCACGGGCCACCTGATACTTCCCCTTCAGCACTTCCATATCCAGGGTGTCACCGTAAACATTGTCGCCCATCCAGATGAAGACATCCGGCTTGATTTCCGCGATCGTCTCCAAAGCCGGTGCCGGCCGTTGCTCTTTGAAGCAGGAAACGAAAACCAGTTGGCGGATGGGCTCGACAGCACCCGCAGGGATGGACGAAAGAAGGAGGGCAAGGATCAGTGGCTTCACGATGCAATTGGGCCCCATCCGCACGTCATGGCAAGCCTTTCCGCCCGGCCCGCCACGACATGGGAATTTTTCATGACTCAGCCCCGCCGATTCACCTCATCGATCTGCGTGTTGAGCGTCAGGTAATCGTAAACGTATCCCACCAGAAACAATCCGCCGGTCAGCAACCACAAGAGACCGGTCCAGATCTTGCCCATGTAGAATCGATGAATCCCAAACATCCCCAGAAAAGTCTGGAGGATCCACGCCACGGAGTAATCGACCCTGCCAACGCTGTATCTCTCACCCGCCTTGCGGTCCATGCCGGGGATCAGGAAGAGATCCACGATCCAGCCGATGAGGAACAAGCCCGCCGTGAAGAACCAAAGAATCCCGGTGAGCTTGCGGCCGTAGTAAAAGCGGTGCGCGCCGAAAAATCCGAAGATCCAGAGGAGGTAACCGATCGTTTTGCTGTGGGTTTTTTGCACGCCCCGACGCTTGCATCGACGCCCCATCGCCGCCATGGGAATCATGACTGCTGTTTGGAAAGCCCGACGGATTCGGATGGGCCCGTTGGATCGCGGTCACGACGCTGCATTGACTCCCGGCGGATCCTCACCACACTGCCGCCATGATTCGTTTCTTCGCCTTCCTCTTCCTCACCGTCCTTTTCACCAACATGAGCCAAGCCGAAACTCCCGAGCCCGCACCCATCCGCCACATCGTTTGCTTCAAATTCAGCGAGAAGGCAACACCGGAAAAGATCGCCATGGTCGAAAAGGCCTTTGCCGAACTCCCCTCGAAGATCCCCGGCATCAAAGCCTACGAATGGGGTACGAACATCAGCAAGGAAGGCAAGGACAAGGGTTTCACCCACTGCTTCCAACTGACCTTTGCCAGCCAGAAGGATCTCGATGAATACATCCCCCACCCGGCCCACAAGGAATTCATCGCCAAACTGGACGGACTCATCGCGGATGTCTTTGTGATCGATTACACCGTCCATTAAGCCCGCGGATAAGTGAGTCTCATCCCCGGCGTATCCGCGGTATGCAGAATCCCCATCTTTCCCGTCGCCGCTTCGCCGGCACCTCACTGGCTGCCATCGCCGCAGGATGGTCGGCTTCCACCCATGCGGCCGATGCCCCGGCTCCGGCCGCCACGGGATTTCGCAGTCCCTTTGTCTTCCCCTTCCGCATCGGCGATGCCGAGGCATGGTCGATCTCCGATGCCAACCTGATGCTCGGCGAAGGCCTCGGGCTGATGTGGCCGCGTGAGGAACACCCGCGGATGCAGGCGATCATGGAAGCCCACGGGGAACCGGAGGGAGCATTGCCTCTCTATGTCAATGTGCTCGTGGTTCGTCACCAGGGGGAAGTGATTCTTTTCGATGCCGGTTTCGGCGGTCGGGGAAATCCCCGGCTCGGATGGCTAGCAGACGGACTCGCCTCCATCGGCATCCGCCCCGAGGATGTCACCGCCGGTTTCCTCAGCCATGCCCATGCCGATCACCTCAATGGCTTCGTTGCTGATGGCAAACCTGCTTACCCCAAGGCCACTTTCCATGTTCTTGCCGAAGAACTCGACTTCTGGCGCGGCCCATCGCCGGACTTCTCAAAATCCAAGCGTGATCCCAAGCCGATCCCTGGGATGATCGATGAGGTTCGCCGAAACTTCGATATCCTGGGACCTCTGACGAAAAAGGTTCACGATGGCGAAAGCTTCTTTGACGGCCTCGTCACCGTCCTCGCCGCGCCCGGCCACACCGCCGGTCACGCCTGTTTCATGATCCGCTCCGGCGATGACGAACTCTTCCACCTGATGGATCTCGCCCATCATCACCTCCTGATGTTTGCTGATCCGGCCTGGACGATCGCCTTCGACCACGATCCGGCCCTCGCGGTGGAAACGCGTCGTCGGTTCTGGACGGAAGCGGCAGGCAGACGCAGTCGGTGCTTCGGATTTCATCTCCCTTGGCCCGGCCTCGGCCGGATTCTCCCGGAAGGAAAGGGATACCGCTGGTGGGCGGAAGCATGGCGCTGGCCGCAGTGAAGACGGCCACCCCTGTCTGATTTCCCGTCAAGCAAGCAACTTGCCCATCGCCCATCCGGCGAAAACAAGGATCGCTGCTGCTGCCATCATTCCGGCACCCAGATCCACCATCGACATCCGCGGCCTCGTCGCGGCCGATGAGCGTGGAAACATGGCAAAGGCATAAATCATCCCTGCCACCGTGCCTCCCGCGTGTGCGGCATTGTCCACAAAGCGAAAACCCACCAGACCGATCAAGGCGGTCGTCAATAGCCCCGCCATCAGGCGCCGCCGCGAGCTTTCCGGCACCAGCCGACGGTGCATCCATTCAAAAACAAGCAGGAAACCCAGCATGCCTAACAATCCGCCCGATGCACCCAGCGAGGGCGCGGGCAGCCAGCGCGCGGAACACTCATTTCCCACCCACGCGGAGAGAGCAAAGACGATCAGCACATGAGGCCAGCGGACCAGAACCTCCATGCGTCGGCCCAGATAGAGCAAAGCCGAGAGATTGAAGATGAAATGCAAGGGATGGCCGTGAAGGAAAGCCGCCGTGCCCAGACGCCACCAGTCGGTGGCCCGCCCCGCTTCCTTGGTCAGACCGACCTCGGCCAGTTGCTGGGAAAGGGACAATGGCCCCAGCCACTGGGCAAGAGCGACGATGCCTAACAGCACACCCAGCGCGAGGGTGATCGGGGTCTTCTGGGACATCAGCCAGACTTCGAATCTCAAGCCGTCGAGATCCGGTTCCGCCTCATCCGCCGCCCAGGCCTTCGCCCGCTTCCATCGCTTCCGCCCTTGATACCAAGGGAAAAATCCCAGCACCAAAAAAAGGATGAGAGCCAGACCGAGAGTCCCCAGAACCGACGCCCCGCCCCTACCCAAGGCGGAAATGACGGCGAATCCGATCATGAAAATCCCGAAGATCTTCATCTGCCGCAGCCCCTCCTCCATCTCCCACTCCGCCCATTTCAGTCGGGCCGATTTCAGAGCTGGCCACAGGCTTGGAACTTCCTCCGGCAGCACAAGATTGGGCGATGCCGGAGTCCACACCATGTCCACTCGCGCACCGGCATCATCGACGATGGCCGCAGCCAGTGCCTGCTCGTCCGAGCAAGGATGCCGACGTCCCTTGCGGTCCACCCAGCCCCAGCCCTCCCCGCCCGGAGGAAATGCCTCCGGTCGTTTCCATATCGGCTCTTCGATTCCTGCCATGTTTCCTCCCGCAGAGCGTCCCACGAATGCCCGGTCGCTCAAATGATTTTTCCCCGGGCCTCGGCATCACGCAGCTTCGCCCACTCATCCAACAGGCTTGAGTCCACTTTCCGCACGGTTTCCTCCAGCAATTGCTCCGCCTGCTCCAGTTCCGGGGTCTTGAGATCCGGAGGAATGGTATGCGCCAGCACTTTCCAGACTTCCGAAAGGTAGCGCAGCAGGACCCCCTCACTCCTTTCCAAGCCATAGCGCTTCACGTGATCCTCAAAGCTCTCCCAACGCTCGATCATCTCGCGGGCCACGGATTTCGGACGCACTCCCGA
>JALOTY010000074.1 GCA_025457665.1 Akkermansiaceae bacterium
TCGGATTTCACAAATCATCCGTCATCGCGTGCGCCATTTCACCGATGGCTCGGTCATCGGCGGCCGTGAATTCGTCGATGAGGTCTTTCGAAGTTCACGGGACTACTTCGGCCCGCAGCGTCGCACTGGCGCCCGCAAACCCCGCGGCGCCCTCCAAGCCCTCGAAGGCGAAATCTGGACCGCCCGCGATCTGAAGAAGGATGTGGTGTAGAGAAAAAATCCGAACCTAACGTTTCATCCATCGGACAAAGAATTCACCGATTCGGCATCCCCATGTGGGATATGCCACAGGTGCTTCCTACTCCGCAGGCAAGAGGTGGATTCTCGCAAATCTTCTTTGTGTCCCGGTCATCGGAGTTTTATCACGAACGGTGTAACGCGTGGGTGAATCCTCCACAACTTCATACACCGAATTGGATTGCGGGCCAGGTGTGGCAGGCAGCCATGAAGACAGCCCACCACCAAATTGCGCAGCATACCAAGCACCTGCCGCCTGAGAGCCTTTGTCGATGCTGACTTGAAGATATCGCTCCCCTCCAATCTCGACCACCCCCACCCCGTCTTCAGCAAAGCCGAATCCCCCTGCCGCCTGCGCAACACGCGGATTCGTACCAAAGGCGAACTCCGCGAGATTGCTCAATCCATCACCATCTGCATCCACATCGTCCGCCCCCGTCCCGGCAATGACTTCAGCGGAAGTGAAATTGCTCTCCTGCCACTCAAGGTAAGGAGAAATTCCTGAAGCAACTTTCACAACAGGCCGACTTGTCGTCCCCTCATACTGAAAGAAATTTCCCGCAACAAACAAGGCACCGTCCGCACCTTCTACCAAGGCATAGGTCGATGAGGAACTGGTTCCTGCCGGGCCAAACCCAGGATCAGCAGAACCTGTGCTACCCAAGCGACCCAATCTTGAGATAGGGCTGGAGAATTGTCCGCTCACGAGAGTCCTGCCGCCTGGTTGATAGAAAACTTGAAAAACGGTGGAGTTCAATGCTGGCGGTACGAAAGCGCCATCCAGACCTCCCGTTGAAAGCAGTCTTGCTACCCCCGGCCGGGCTGTGCCGTTGAAAGCTGAGAAAAAGCCGCCAATCAGATACTTGCCATCGTGAGTCCGGTCAATCGAATAGACCGGTGAGAGTACATTGGGAGAACCATCAACATGTGTGCCTCCACCCGGGTCAAAAGTCGTATCTCTAGTGCCATTGACATTCAATCTCGCGATACCGGATCGATTTGCACCGCCACTGATGTAGAGTCCCCCACCCACCATGATCTTACCATCGGGATCCAGATGAATGGCCCGCACACTCGTTGCCCAGCTTGTCACAAAAGGCAAACTCAGCGCATTCACCGCATCCCTGCTCCCTCCGGACGTCAATCGCACCAGACCTTCGGAGGCTGTCCCATTGAAACTGTCAAAGTTTCCGCCAACGAGGATTCGACCGGTGCTTTCTATCGCGATACTGAAGACCTCCGTGTTGTTGGGGCCCGTGCCGTTCGCCGCTGTGAAAGCAGAGTCGATAACACCATTTGAATTCAATCTGACGATCGACTTGCATGGTGTTCCATTGTAAGTCGTGAATCTTCCGCCAACCAGGATCTTGCCGTCACTTTGCACGCGAATCACCCGAACCGCAGCGTCGAATCCGGTCCCGGTTTGGAACGTGGTATCGAGCGACCCATCGGCATTCAGTCTCGCGATGTTCGAAATTGTCTGTCCGCTGATGTTACTGATGGTTCCCCCGATGAGCACCTTCCCATCGGCAAGGGGTGCCACGGTTTCGACAGTGGTATTGAAGAAGGGCGGGGCGAAATCCGCAAATCGCTGACCTGGATCCAGCAAACGAATGGTGGTGGAACTCGCACCGCTATCGAGCACTCCGCCCACGACCGAGGAGAGCTGAACGGTCAAGTTTTCACGGTTCTCCACAGTGCTGTCCGGTTTGATTGGAATCGTGATTTCACGGGGCGTCTCATCCCCGGGCCCCCAATGCAAGGTGCCGGAAACGGTGAGATAGTCGGATCCAGCCGTAGCGGTCCCAGCGACTGTGGTGTAATTAACGCTGACCTCATTGGAGAATCCGAAATAACGCTCCACACTGATTCTCGCGACACCCCTGGCCTCATCCACTTCCACCAAACTCTGCGCCATTCGGATACGCGAATCAAACTCCACTGCCACACGGATCCACTGATTTGGCTCGGTTCCACCCCGGGCCAAAGAGCGAATGGTCACTCCCGCAGCAGCGTCGTAATAGGAAGAACCGACCGGCAATCCTGCATCGCGTCGATCTTCCGTCTCACTGACCTTGGATTCGGGAGTCATGTCAATCAAACTTGTCTCCCTCCCCTCGCCCATATTTTCACCCACGACGTATGCCGAATTCAGGAGATTGAAAGTCGATGAAGTATAAAGCTGTCGATAACCGATCCAGTAGTTCGTATCTCCCGAAATCGGCACTTTCACTGCCAATGTCGGATTGGAAATGGCATTCACATGGTCAAACCGGTAAATGACAAACTCCCCGTCGCCCGTGGCTTCCACCACCTTGGAATCGGAAATCCATTGCATCTGGTTCTTCGCAAGGTGACTGAAGTGCGCCTCCGGAGCATTGCCACTTCCCATGATGTCAAAGATATCGCCATATTCCAACACTCCGGGAAGTTCGTATGACCCGGCAAGGCTTTGCTCGGGGTGCTCATAGTTCGCGTGGTAAAGTCCGTAATTGTGGCCGAACTCGTGGGCAATCACGCCCACGTTGTTGAATCCGTTGATCCAATGATTGGCTCCACCGATTGAAGCAAGGCCGCCGTAGGTGATCTCCGAACCTGGCACACCGCCGAGGTTCGGGAAGAAAACCGCGATAACGTCGTAATTCGTCAAGGTGTAATCTCCTGCGGCGCGCGCTCTAGCGTCGGTTTGGATACCGTCGTTATCAGCATCCACGGCATAAGTTGCCCCTGGCTGCGGCATCCGATAAACCGAATTGCTCACCGTGTAGGTGATCCCCGCTTGTCCGTAGGAGAAGTTGGAGAGATGGGTATTGACGGACGCGAGGGTGGTCTCGAGAGCCGCCTTTGAGACAGGCTCGCCAGGAAAATCCGAGAAGTCGACACGGATGAAAAGAACGTCGATCTGATTTTGCTGATAAGGTGTGGCCTGATTGCCGCCTACATCTCCTCCCGTGTCACCGGCGAGCCATTCGAAGGGCTCGTCGATCGCGCCATGTTTGTTTTCCGCAGCCTTTTCGACAGCGGCATGGAGCATTTCCCCAGCCTCCTCACGGTTCGCTGCACTTTCAAAATAGACGACCTCACCCGCCACCATGGCAGCATGCTCATCGCCCGTCTCCCTTCCGCTCATGGGATCGACCCCGGTCTTCGCGATATCCAACCATTGGCGATCCTCCCGGGACAGGGTGACAACTGGCCACTCTGATAAAACAGCATGGCGACCGAGACGAACCCCTGCCACAGGAGCATCCCTCAAAACAGGAACCCGCCCGCCTTTCGCCCCGTGAACTTCAAGCTTGTTTCCCTCCAGGCGCATCACCGATCGCACCTTGCACGCCCGCCGACCTTGCTCATCCACACTGACTTCCCATTCTTGGTCCAGTTCCGCCCTGCCTGAAAACGGTCGCGGGAAAAAGTCCTTCAATTCAGCGGGCAACGAAGCATGGGCGGCAAAGCTCATGGTCGATGCCAGGGCTGCGGCAGGATCCCGTTTCATCTTTTCCAAGAACCGCTCCCTTTCCTGCTCTGCTTCCTTGATCACTTCGGATTGAGCCACCTTGTCTCCAGCGGTTCTCTCCCAACGCTCTGACCAGCCCGCGACACGAAGTCCTTCCCCTCCTTCGACCCATCCCTGAGTCCCGGTGGATTTCTCTTTCCCCGACCACAACAAACCCAGCAGACCGAGCAAAATCAGCGGGATGATTAAGGAAAGTCGATATCTCATGGCCGAAAGCATTACAGGTCTCCTAGGTCTCCTGTCGAGATCAGTCGGGTCAGATTTTTAAAATTATTCGGAAAGATCGAGTTTTCCCTCAAAAATGCACCCCTTTGCTCTGGGCGAGCGTGCTTCCGCTTGCTTGGCTCCCGCCATGATCCGCAAGGCATTTGTGATGTCCGTCGACCCTGGACAGGAAGCCGAATACGAGAGCCGCCATCGGCCAGTCTGGCCTGAACTGGAAAGCGTCCTCAAGGCCCACGGCGTTCACAATTACTCCATTTTCCTCCTAGAGGAGACCCGCCAGCTCTTCGCCTATGCGGAAATCGAGGACGAGCAACGCTGGCAAGAAATCGCCAGCACACCCGTTTGCCAGCGATGGTGGGCTCACATGGCTGACGTGATGCCATCGAACCCCGACCACTCACCGATCTCCTCTCCCCTTCGCGAGGTCTTCCACCTCGACTGATTTCCACGATCACCCACCGACCTGCCGGATCCACTCGGGCAGGTTGTAGTAGGTGGTGATCCGCGTGATCCGGCCATCGCGAAGCTCGAAAAACGAAGCCGCGGGCAGCCGGTATCGTTGGCCGCTCGCTTCCGGGAGGCCTTCATCGGTGGCCAGATACTCGCCGCTCACGATAAACTCCGCCGCCACCCGGCCCGGAACCGCAGCCTCGAAGACGACGATATCCTCCAGAGTTTCCCGATAGCAGCGGGTCATGTGAGTATTGAATTCCTCAAACAAGGCCTTCCCCTGCCTCACTCCGCCTTGGTTCACATGATGGGCCACCTGCTCATCCACCATTTCCAGCATCGCAGCGGTGTCGCCACCATTGAAGGCTGCAAAATAGGCTTCGATCCTTTGTTTATCGGTCATCTCGCCCCCAACGAACACGATCCCGCCAGTCTGCAAAACCCGAAAATCCGCCACTTTCAGCGGTTTCTCATGAAATCGGCCACCTGCGCGAAAAAGGGCACAAGCACTTCCTTCACCTCGGCGCTGACCCCGGTTTCCTCCATCGCCGCCACCATCAGGTCCATCCATCGGTCCCGCTCGGCCTCGCCGATGGCAAAGGGCATGTGCCTCATCCTCAGTCGGGGATGCCCGCGCTTGAACTGATAGACCGGGTCTCCCAGCAGCCGGAATCTGAGGAAATCCGCCAAGCGCTCCTCCGCCCCCTCCATGTCCTCGGCCGGATACATCGGCCCCAGCAAATCATCCCCCGCCACCCGCCGATAAAACGCCGCCACCATCGCATTGATCCCATCCGCACCCAACCCACGCGCGACGATTTGCTCCAACGTTTCCATGCCCCTCCCTGCGTCCGACGGATCTTCCAGCCAAGCCGAAAAATTTCCATTAGCGCCCATCGTCCCGCCGCCTACGCTCACCCCGTGCCCGCGAAGAAAAAGACCGCCCCACGGAAACCGGCCTCGAAAAAGGCCCCCCGGCCCTCATCCCCCACGCAGCCCTCCGCCATCGCCATCCGTGGCGCCCGCCAGCACAACCTCAAGAACCTCGATCTCGATATCCCGCTCGGCAAACTCACCGTCGTCACCGGCCCCTCGGGCTCGGGGAAATCCTCGCTCGCGTTCCACACCCTCTATGCCGAAGGCCAACGGCGCTACGTCGAAACCTTCTCCCCCTACGTCCGGCAGTTCTTCGACCGCATGGACAAACCGGACGTCGATCGCATCGATGGCATCCCGCCCGCGATCGCGATCGAGCAAAAAAACCACATCCGCACCACCCGCTCCACGGTCGGCACACTCACCGAACTCAACGATTACCTCAAACTCCTCTACGCCCGCGCCGCCAGCGGCTTCGATCCCCACACTGGCGATGAAATCCGCCCCGATTCCCCGGAAAGCGCCGACGCCTGGGCCCACGAGCATCTCGCGGAAAAAGCGGTGCTTGTGACCTTTCCTGTCCCTATCCCGGCCGATACCAAGCCCGCCGAGGTCTTCCCCTTTCTCAATCAGCAGGGCTACCTCCGCGTCCTCGCGCCCGATGGCAGCATCCTCCGGACCGACGAGCCCGCCACGCTGCGGAAACTCCCCGCGACCCTCGCCGTCATTCAGGACCGGCTGACGGTTTCACCGAAAAACCGCGCCCGCCTGTTAGAAGCGCTGGAGCATGCCTTCAATCTCGGCAAGGGCGAAGCGACCATCACCGGCACGCCCGAGGGACCGACGAAGGGTTTCTCTAACAAATGGCAGAATCCCGCCACCGGCTTCACCCTGCGAGCCCCCACGCCCGCGCTGTTTTCCTTCAACAACCCCGTCGGCGCCTGCCCGAACTGTCGAGGATTCGGACGTGTGATCGGCATCGATCTCGACAAAGCCATCCCCGACCCTTCGCTTTCCATCAAGGAAGGTGCCATCAAGCCCTTCCAGGGCGAGCGCGGCGAGGAATGCCAGCGCGACCTGCTCCGCAACTGCCGTGAGCGAGGCATTTCCATCACCACGGCCTTCGAGGATCTCGATGAAGCCACGCAGGAATGGATCAAGTATGGCGACAAACCCGATGCCGCCATGGAGGAAATGGAAGACCTCTGGCGCGATGGCGGTTGGTATGGCGTGAAGGGCTTCTTCGATTGGCTGGAAACCAAGGCATACAAGATGCACGTCCGCATCTTCCTCAGCCGTTTCCGCTCCTACACCGCCTGCCCGAAGTGCCGTGGCAAACGCCTCCAACCCGAGGCCCTCTGTTTCAAAATCGCCGGCCATACCCTCCCCGAACTCTGGCAACTCCCCGTCGCCGAACTCCTCCCGCTCGCCTCCAGCCTGCATCAGAAACTGCCCCATCAGCAGGCGCTCGATGTCGTCCTCACCGAAATCACTTCACGCCTCCGCTATCTCGATCAGGTCGGTCTCTCCTATCTCACGCTCGATCGTCCCGCACGCACGCTGTCCGGCGGCGAAATCGAGCGCGTGAACCTCACCACCTGCCTCGGTGCCTCGCTTTCGAACACCCTCTTCGTGCTCGATGAACCCACCGTCGGACTCCACCCGCGCGATGTCGAGCGCCTCGTCGGCGTGATGCATGACCTGCGCGACAAGGGAAATACGATAGTCGTCGTAGAACACGAGGAGTCCGTCATGCGTGCGGCCGATGAGATCATCGACCTCGGTCCCGCCTCCGGCGAAAACGGCGGCAGCCTCCTCTATCAAGGCCCCGTGGCGGGAGCATCCTGCTCAAGTCCGTCCCGGGAGCGTCCCGCCGCCGCCTCCGTTTCACCCGGCACCCTCCCCTGGCTCAGCGGCGAGAAATCCATCCAGCCGCCGAAAAAAGTCCGCCCACCCGGCGAAGCCAGGCTCACGCTCCGCGGCGCTTCACGTCACAACCTCCGCAAGGTCGATCTCGATCTTCCCCTCGGCATCTTCGTCTGCCTCACCGGGGTCTCCGGTTCGGGGAAATCCACCCTCGCGCACGATGTTCTCTTCGCCAATCTCGCCCGCCGTCTCCGCAAGGACCTCGCCGAACTCGATCCCGCGCCCATCAAGGATCTACGAGGAACCCAGTATTTGACCGATGTCCTCATCGTCGATCAATCGCCCCTCGCCCGCACTCCCCGCTCGACCCCGGCCATCCTCATCGGCGCGTTCAATGAAATCCGCCAGCTCTTCGCCCAGACCGGGGATGCCCGTTCGCATGGCTACACCACCGGATTCTTCTCGTTCAACTCCGGCGATGGCCGCTGCGACCGTTGCTCCGGCGCGGGTTTCGAGAAGGTGGAAATGCAGTTCCTTTCCGACATCCAGGTCACCTGTCCCGATTGCGGTGGCCGCCGCTTCAAGCCCAGCGCCCTGGAAGTCCGCTACCGGGGCAAGTCCATCGCCGATGTCCTCGAACTCAGCATCGATCAGGCCCTTGCGTTTTACGCCGATGACCCATCCTCCACCTCCTCCACCCGCAAGCGCCACTCTTCGATCCGCCGCGCCCTGCTCCCGCTCAGTGAAGTCGGCCTCGGATACCTGAAGCTCGGCCAACCGCTCAACACCCTCTCCGGCGGTGAGTCGCAGCGACTCAAGCTCTGCCAGATCATCGCGACCGATCCCATCCGTCACAGCGGATCGAAAACCAAACTCCTCATTCTCGACGAACCGACCACCGGACTCCATTTCTCGGATGTCGAACGCCTGCTCGGCGTCTTCCAGAAACTGGTCGATCACGGCCATTCCCTGCTCGTCATCGAACACAATCTCGATGTCATCCGTTCGGCCGACTGGCTCATCGAACTCGGCCCGGGGGCCGGCAAGGACGGCGGAAAAATCGTCGCCCAAGGCCCGCCGAAAAAGATCGCCACGCTCAATACCGAGACCTCCCGCTTCCTGAAAAAAGGGAGCACAGGCGTCCCGCCTGTGGCCAAATCTCCGCCCAGCGGCGCAGCCCCTTCATCCTCCATCTCCCTCCGCGGGGCCCGCGAGCACAATCTCAAGAACATCTCCGTTGATATCCCCCGCAACGAACTCGTCGTCGTCTCCGGCCTCTCGGGTTCGGGGAAATCGACTCTCGCCTTCGATATCCTTTTTGCCGAAGGCCAGCGGCGCTTCCTGGATTCAATGTCCGCCTACGCCCGCCAGTTCGCGGAGCAGTTGGAGAAACCGGATCTCGATCAGCTCATCGGCCTTCCTCCCACCGTCGCCATCGAACAACGCGTTTCCCAAGGCGGCATGAAATCGACCGTCGCGACCGTCACCGAACTCTGGAATTTCATCCGCCTGCTCTACTCGAAACTCGGCACCCGCTATTGCCCGGATTGTGATGTCCCGGTCGAAAAACAATCCATCGCCGCCATCGAACAAAGCATCCTCACCCACCTCAAACGCGGTCCCGTCGCTCTTCTCGCCCCAGTCATCCGCGGTCGCAAAGGCTTCCATACGGAGGTCGCCGACTGGGCGCTGAAACAGGGGTTCAGCAAACTTCTCGTCGATGGTAAACTCCGCGAAGCTGAAGGTTTCACCCGCCTCGAACGCTTCAAGGAACACCACATCGATGTCGTCGTCGCCGAACTCGGAAAGGCCACATCCGCCACCAAGGATGGCACCTCGCTCGGGACCTCGATTGCCCGCGCGCTGGAAATCGGCAAGGGCACGCTGAAACTCATCACGCCGGAAAAGAAGATCCTCATCCTTTCCACCGAAGCCGCCTGTCCGTCCTGCCAGCGGTCCTTCGATGAACTCGACCCCCGCCTCTTTTCCTTCAATTCCCCCCACGGTTGGTGTCCGAACTGCCGCGGTCACGGCCGGACCACGAAACGTGGCATCCATCTTGATCTCTCGCGCCACGATTCCGTGCTTGCTGCCGAACTCGATGCGGATCGCGCCATCGAACGCATGGAGGAGGCGGACCTCATCGAGTGCCCCGACTGCCATGGCTCCCGCCTGAATCCCGAGTCGCGCGCCGTCCGTCTTCATGCCTTATCTAACAGCCGTGGGACACCCCCGAGCATCGCGGAGATTTCGCGTCTGCCGGTTGCCACTGCCGCCAGCCATTTCGCCAAGCTTCATTTCACCGGCTCGCGGGAGCAATTGATCGCCCGCGACATCCTCCCGGAAATCACCCAGCGCCTCGCCTTCCTCGACCACGTCGGCCTCGGCTATCTCCAGCTCGACCGTTCCGCAAACACCTTGAGCGGCGGGGAAAGCCAGCGCATCCGCCTCGCCGCCCAGCTCGGCTCGAACCTGCAAGGCGTGCTCTACGTGCTTGATGAACCGACCATCGGCCTCCATCCGCGCGACAACGCCAAGCTGCTCGACACGCTCACCCAGCTCCGCAACCGCGGCAATTCGCTGATCATCGTCGAGCACGACGAAGACACCATCGCCCGTGCCGACCATCTCATCGACCTCGGCCCCGGTGCCGGCCGCCTCGGTGGCCAGATCGTCTATCAAGGCCCGCCGCCACGGACGGGCATTCGTTCATCCGACAAGCAGCATCCGGCACCGGTTCAATCGCCCACCTATCAGGCTCTAACAAATCCCATCCATCACCCGATGCGCGGCAGCCGGCGGGCGATCGGCAAAACCCATCCCCAGCTGAAACTCACCGGCTGCACGGTCAACAATCTCAAGAACATCGAGGTCAGCATCCCGCTCGGCCGCCTGACCGTTCTCACCGGCATTTCCGGTTCCGGGAAATCCACGCTCATGCACCAATGCATCGCCGTCGCCGCCGCGTCGGAACGCGTGACCAAGTCCTCCACCTTCCAGCGTGCCAGTGGATTCCAGCAGCTCAAGTCCACCTACGAAGTGGACCAATCGCCCATCGGCAAAACCTCGCGCTCCTGTCCGGCGACCTATGTCAAAGTCTTCGATGACATCCGCAAACTCTTCGCCCAGCTTCCCGACGCCCGCATGCGTGGCTACGATGCCTCCCGTTTTTCTTTCAATACCGGCGATGGCCGCTGCCCGGTTTGTGAGGGCAATGGCCGGGTGAAACTTGAAATGGATTTCCTCCCCACCACCTGGGTTCCCTGCGAGGCCTGCGATGAACTCCGCTACAATCCCGCCACCCTCGACGTCCGCTTCCGCGAAAAGAACATCGGCGAGGTTCTCAAAATGACCATCGAGCAAGCCGCTGCCTTCTTCGAAAGCCAACCCCGCATCGCCACCCCGCTGCAACTCCTGGCCGATACCGGCCTCGGCTATCTGCAACTCGGCCAACCCTCGCCCACCCTTTCCGGCGGCGAGGCCCAGCGCATCAAACTCGTTTCCCAACTCATCCGCGGCCGCTCCGCCAAAGCCCAGCTCACCACCCGCGAACTCAAGACCAGCAATCTCTATCTGATCGAAGAACCCACCGTCGGCCTCCACCTCGAAGACGTCCGTCGTCTCATCGATGTCCTCCACCGCCTCGTCGATGAAGGCCACACGGTCGTCGTCATCGAGCATCACATGGCCGTCGCCGCCGAGGCCGACTGGATCCTCGACCTCGGCCCCGAAGGCGGCGATGCCGGTGGCCAGATTATCGCCCAAGGTCCGCCGGAAAAAATCATCACCTCCAAAAAGTCCGCCACCGCCCCCTTCCTTGCCACTGAACTGAGTCAGGGCCGGGGAAAGAAGAGCTGTTAGATCGAGTGCCATGGATTCATTCGAATCAACGTGCACCTGAAGGATGGAGCTTCAATCGATCCCCAGAATCCATCCCTCCACTTGGGCTGCACCCTTCAAGAATGGGTTCAGCGCGGGACAGAAGTGACCGTCAAGCTCATCGACCGCGTCCTTTTCCCGCATCCAGCGGGCGACGCTGTAGGCATCGTGCTGATCCGGACTCCGATCTTCGCGGGGGTAGGATTTGCTCCACAGTGAAGGATAAACTTCGGCAATCACCGAGCGTCCCGCAGATGGCTCCCAGCCATCGAAAGGCCAGAAGTGAAGTCGCGGCCCCAGCTCCTTGCGCAGATACCGCAGCCAGGGGATCCCGGCGTGGGTGGACTTGGCCACACTGCCTTGCACATCGAAATGAAACACCGATTTGGCCGAACCACTGCGCTGTTCCGCAAGACGCCGCCAGCGGGAATTCCCTCCGCGGTCGGCTCCTTTGCCACAACGACCTTCTCTCACATCCTGCACGTAAATCAGATCCGCATCCGTCGGCCAATGCTCGCAGAAGTCTTCGAGAAACGCATTCCAATCCGGTTGCAGGTGGTGAACCTCGAAGTATCGCAAAGGAAACGAGAAGGCATGATCGATCCCGACCAAAGTCGGCGGCCCATCGCGAAGTTCTTCTAACAGCCATTCCGCGATCCCCCGCCGCGTCCAGTGCTTCCGCGGACTGGGCGGAGGCAGAACAGGGCCGGGAGGGGAGTCAGGAGTGGCCTCATAAACTCGCAGTCCCGGCAGACTGCTTCTCACCGTCTCCGCGCCAGAGTAGTCGATGCCGATGTAGCGGGCAAAACAGGCCATGAAGGAGGTTACGGCTGGCAGTCGGAAAAACAAGCAACGGAGAAGAACGTCTCACTAATCTCCGCCCCCAAGCCCCATCCGGCGCGCTATTTGACGGCATCCGTCAATCTGATACAATTTGAGCATGTCACCACACTACACTGCTTCAGCCACACAAATCGCAATCACGCCGACTGATTACGAGGCGCTTTTCGAACAAGGACGTGAAACTGCTTTGATTCGGATTCTGAACGAGAATATCGAATCGCTATCGGACATCGGTGCTGAACTTCTCGGACTCGAGTCTGTTTTTGAAGGATCGATCTCGATTCTTGATGCGAGTTTTTCCACGGCTAGAAGAGGCCGAGTAGAAGTCCTAGCTGATCAACAAAATCCATACCCAATGGAATCATCCCAAGACGAATGTCTCGAATTTGAAATTCTTTTGTCGCCCCCACGATTGGCATTGATGGTTACAAATTTTCGATTTTGATGCAACGAATCACCGACTATCGTCGCACTTCACTGAAGCTGCGGTGGGGGTTACTTTGACCTGACCATTCAACAGCTCGATCTCCATTGCCCTGGAATCAGCCGATTTACTTTGAGCCGTGATCTCTGGTTAGCTTGACGACGTTCAGGAGCACTGAGACCACAGCAACGATAGGCTGTTGCCCAAGCAACGCAGCGACTAGAGATTTTTTGGCACTTCAGGTCGAAGCTTCCAGCAGAAAAGTTTTGAGGATGTTCGTCGAAAAAGGTGCGATACAGGTGGAAAAATCCACTCTATCGAGGCCGCAGTGATCCATTTTGAAGAGATGTTCATTTCAGCGAATTCGATTGCGAAGGCCTCGGGGCGATTCTGCCTATTGCCCATGGCGTTATCGAGGTGATCACAGCCCCAAAGGGGATCTGTGTGAAGCGCAATATCAAGGACTGGAACGGCTTGAAGCTCGGTGCACCAAGCTCCGTCCCTGCCGCCCGATAATCCTCTGGCCATTTTCGGGTGAGCATGGATGATCGCTGCCGTCAGCCGGGATGGCGGAATTGGTAGACGCACCGGATTTAGGTTCCGGCGCCGCAAGGTGTGCAGGTTCGAGTCCTGTTCCCGGCACCACCCTTGAAACATCAGCATCTTTAACCATGGAAGAACTCAAACAACGCCTTGCCGCTCTCGGACTCAGCCCGGAGCAGGTCGATTCCGCCCTCCAGACCGTCGCGAACTTCGTGAAGGAAAAACTTCCGGAGAACTATCAGCCCATGGTCGATGACCTCCTCGAAGGACGCACGCCCGATTTCTCCCAGCTTGCTGGTGGACTGCTCGGCAAGTTCTTCAAGTGAAGCGGGACAAAGCCAGCGTCTGACTACCCAGCGGCCCGGGTCCTTCCCGCGCCGCTTTTTTCGGGCCTCGTCAACCGGCGATGTCGCCAAGGAAGGCATCGAAATCCCCGTAGGTATCGAGCTTCGCCGTCGCCGCCTGACAGGTCGCAGCATCGGCGATGCCTGTCGTTTCGCAGAGGAAAACGATGTAGCGGGCCACAAGGGAGGCGAAACGCAGGCGACCTTCACGACTGATCGAGTAAAACCGGGCCCGTTGACGGTAGCCCGCCTCCGAGTGATCACCGAGGGCGGACTTCTCCGGCTTGCCATCGGCAGCGAGGACGAAGAGGAAGTTGTACTCAAACCAGAACATCAGTTCGGGATCGGCACGCAGTGCGGAAAGCGCGGAGTGGCACGCCGCAGGGGAATCAAACAGATCGGCAGGCTCCGCCGCGGCGGCAGTCTGGAAAGATCCGCGAATGAAAGTCCGCGCCATCTCCCGCTCCGTGTTGCTCTCGGCGAAGGCCCCTTTCACGGCAAGTTCGAGGGTGAAGGCATACCAATCCCGCCACAGTGCCTGGTCTCCGGCATCGGATGATGCGGCAAGCGCACGACCCATCTCATAAGTGTATCTTCCGCTTGTTTTGATTTCCAGTTTGCCTCCGGTGACCTCGCCCATCACACGATAGTTTTCGGCGGATTTTCCCGATCCCGAGTGGAAACCGATGCTGACCCCGAAGCTGCGGCAGACCGACCACTGACGGGCGATCATCTCACGAAGGGCCTGGTTGTCGGGGTAGGGCAGATTCTTTTGGAAACCGAAGGCCGGAGCCACGAAATTGACCGGCATGTCCATGGCCTCGCAGAGCGCAAGCATGATCGCCGTGGTTTCGGGCGTGGTGAGGCCCGGAAGTTCATCGATGGATAGCTCACGCAGATAGGCACAGCCCACCTCGGTGGTGAAATGCGCCCTGCGTACGGCCTGATACTTCGCATCCCTTACTTTCATCTTCCGCATCGCCGGCCAGACCCGGCAGAGGAGTTCGTGGAACGCGGACTCATCCAAGGATAGTCCGGCCGCTGCCACGCGTTCCCGGACCTTGGCCACCAGGTCCGCATCGATTTCCGCCGATACATAAGCCGCCTGGGCCGCCGCACCTTCGGGCACGCGGGTCACGGTGAGTTCGGGTGAAAGATCGAAGGTGATGTAGGATGCCAGCAGACAGCCTTTCACCAGGGCGTCCTCACGAATGTCAAAGGCTCCACCGATCGGCTGATGGTCGGCATTGAAACTCCAGGCGATGCGGCGCTTGTGAAATCCGCTCTTCAGCTTGGCGAGCACGCACCCATGACTCATGCCCTCCACGCTTTGTCCCTGGTGGCCTTCCGGCACATCGGCACCGATGAAGGGAAAAGGCACACGGTCCAGACGACCCGCCAACATCACATCCACATCATACACCAGCTCGCGCGGGATGCTGTTCTGGTTCGCGGTGACACCGATGCCAAGATGGGCCATCGCCCAATCGACTCCCGGCCAATGCAGGGTCGTAAATCTCGCGCCAACCCCGATCGTGGATTCCCCGAGCCGCGCCGTCGCCGTGGGGAAAACCGTGGCGGCGCCATCGTGCTCAAGGATGAGATTTTTCATCTCTAACAGATGCGCAAAAGTCGCCGGAAAGGCGATGGCACCATCGCCCAGCACCACGGACTCCCCGCTCAAGGGTCGGCCTTCACCTCGGAAGATCCAGGCATGGTCACCCGCAGCATTCTCCACCAACTCCCAAGCACCCGCCGCCGTCTCAATGGCGCTGTGGGGGTGTTTCACCAAACCCGAGCCGGCCAGCAGGTCACGGGAAAGCCCCGGCCAATCCAGACAGAAATCCGGACTCACGCAGGGGTTGGTGGCGATTCTCAAATCATGGCGAAGCAGGAATTCGTTGATGGCACTCATGGTCGATGGCTCTGCCGTGTCGGCATGGCCAGTGGCATAGCGCAAAGCCGTCCGTCACGTCGAGGGATCACTGAGTCACCCATACGGGTGAAAGCGGCGGGATGGCAGCGCCGATCATTTCACATAAACCTCGCGCGGCTTCGCGCCGTCTCCCGGGCCCACGATGCCGCGCTGCTCAAGGATATCGACCATCCGCGCTGCCCGCGTGTAGCCGAGTCGCAATCGCCGTTGCAGCAGGCTGGTGCTGCACTTCTGTTCCTGGCGGACGACATCGATGCACTTCATGATCATGTCCTCATCCGCTCCCGATATCTCCTCTTCGCCGTCATCGAAGGAGCCGCTGTCGATGGACTCCTGGATGTCGCTCGCGAAGTTCGGTGATGCCTGCGTGGCGCAGTGGGCCACAAGTCGTTCGACCTCTTCATCGGAAACGAAGGCACCCTGCGAGCGCTCCAGCTTCGCCGATCCTGGAGGAAGATAGAGCATGTCGCCCTTGCCGACGAGTTTCTCCGCTCCCTTGGTATCGAGAATCACGCGGGAATCGAGTTGCGAGGAAACCTGGAAGGCGATCCGGCATGGGATGTTCGCCTTGATGATGCCGGTGACCACATCCGCCCGTGGCGTCTGGGTGGCGATGATGAGGTGAATCCCCGCCGCCCGTGCTTTTTGCGCGATCCGGGCGATGTTCATTTCCACCTCCGCCGGGGCGGTTTGCATGAGGTCGGCAAGCTCATCGACGAGCACGACGATGTAGGGGTAGCGATCGGGGATTTCGTCCTCTTCGATTTCAAGTTCCTCCTCGGCCGCCTCCGGCCCGAGTTCGCCGCTTTCGAGGGCGGCGGCGATCGATTCGATCTCCTCCTGATCCACCTCCTCTTCTTCCCACGGCGGTGTTTCGGGCATGGTTTCCTTGACCACCTCCACCTTCTCGGGGCGGACGCGGTTGTTGAATCCATCGAAGTTCCTGACCCCGCACTTCGCGAAAACCCGATAGCGTTTCTCCATCTCGTTCACGACCCATTTCAGGGCGGCGACGACCTTCTTCGGATCGGTCACCACGGGTACGACGAGGTGCGGCAGACGGTTGTACATCTGCATTTCGACGACCTTGGGATCGACCATGATGAATCGCAATTCATCGGGGCCGAACTTGAAGAGCATCGAGGCGATGATCGAGTTGATGCAAACCGATTTCCCCGAACCCGTGGCACCGGCGACCAGCAGGTGGGGCATGGCAGCGAGGTCACCGATGACCGTCTTGCCATAGACATCCTTGCCGAGAGCCAGAGGAATTTTCTTTTTCGCCGAGCGGAATTCCGGGTCTTGCAGCAGTTCCCGCAAGGGCACGGCGACCTTCTGCGAATTTGCCAGCTCGATTCCCACAGTGTCTTTCCCTGGAATGGGCGCGAGGATGTTGATCCTCTCGGCCCGCGTCGCCCGGGCGATGTCCGCTTCCAACTGCGCGATCCGGGAGACCCTCAGACCCACGCTCGGATAAATTTCGTAACGGGTGATCGTCGGGCCGCGGGTGATGTCGCCCGCCGTGGTATCGATGCCGAAGGACTTCAGGGTGTCCAGAATGGTCTTCTGCACCCCTAACAGCTCCTCGCGATTGGTTTCCGGTGCTTCTTCGGCAGGACCCGCAGGGTCTAACAAATCGAAACCCGGAAGATCGTAATCCTCGAAACCTGCGGTGCTCAGCGAGAGATGACCTGCTTTCTTGCGATCGAAGGGCTTGTCGCCCGGCTTCGGTGCCTCGATGCGGCGTTGGGCGGCATCGATGATCTGGGGAGTGGGAATCTCGCGCAAGGCCAGCTCCGGCTGGGGCGGACTGACGACGGGTTCCGTCGGTGCCTCCTTTTTCGCCCGTGGCGGAGCGGGGTCGCGCTCCTTGCGGCGGGATTCGCGTTCGCGTTCCCTTTCCATGGCCAGAAGGGCCTCGCGAGACTGGCGTTCGCGCCGCTTGGAAATCCAGGCGATCAGGCCTCCGATTCCCGCAAAGGAAAGCCGGAAGGATTCTTTGAGGAACCTGAGCGGACGCTGACCCGTCAGGAGCACCAGAGCCACGGCGTAGGTCATGCCCGTCACGATCATCGTTCCTGTTTTCCCGATCACCGGCATCAGGACCAAATCTCCAAGCAATCGACCTAACAGCCCTCCTGCCCCCGGCAACTCGCCCGGTTTGGCCCATCCAGCGTGCAGGAACACCGCACCGGAAATCACCAGACCGATGAATCCCAGTCCCGTTCGCGGCCACAACCGACCATCAAAAACCAATTTCACCACCCCGAACCAAACCATCGCCAGGGGAATCAGGAATCCGGCGCGTCCGGCGAGAAACACGTGCGCCAATCCCACCAGGGCACCCAGGGCACCGATGATGTTTTCCCGCGGCTTCTGAGCTTCCCCATTCGTCGAAAGCGCCTCACCCAGCCCCATCACCGGAAGGTCCGACGGAGTGAAGGACATCACCGAAAGAAAACCCAACAGGCCCAAGCCGATCAAAATGATGCCGATCACCTCGTTCGACCAACTCGGCGCGGTTTCCTTCTCTCCCCTCTTCCGGTTGTTTGCTTTCGCCATGCTCCCCGCGCAGCATCCCCCGATGCCTCTCCAGGGGCAAGGTTGTTTTCGGGTCGGGTAAAATCAGGAAAAGTTAGCAAAACCGCCTGCCTCGCCGATCTTTACGCAATCCCGGGATTTACCTCCGTGGAAAGAGATACCAAGCTTCCGGCATGCCAGCGATCACTTTCCACCCCCTCTACATGACCCGCGTCTGGGGCGGACGCACCCTGGAAACCGCCTACGGCCGCCAGCTCCCCGATGCCTCCCCCTACGGCGAGTCCTGGGAAATCACCGATCGCGAAAACGAAGCCTCCATCGTCACCAGCGGCCCCTACACCGGCCTCAGCCTGCACGATCTCTGGACCCGCCACCGCGAGGAAATCTTCGGCTCCGACCTGCCCGACAGCCCCCGTTTCCCCCTTCTCATCAAGGTCCTCGATGCCCGCGACGACCTTTCCATCCAGGTCCATCCGCCCGCCGCCCTCGCCCCGGAACTCGGCGGGGAACCGAAAACGGAAATGTGGTACATCGCCGCCGCCGATCCCGGCGCGGAGCTCTACGTCGGCCTGAAATCCGGCGTCACCCGCGCGGACTTCGATGCCGCCCTGGCCGATGGCTCGGTCGCCGATGTCGTCCACGCGATCGAACCCCGCGCCGGCGATTCCATCTTCATCCCCTCCGGCCGCCTCCACGCCATCGGCGCCGGATTCCTGATCCACGAAATCCAGCAAAACTCCGACACCACCTACCGCGTCTTCGATTGGAACCGCCTCGGCCTCGACGGCAAACCCCGCGATCTCCACGTCGATGCCTCGCTGAAGAGCATCGATTTCGATGACTTCGAACCCACGATGGATGTCCCGGATGGCCTGACTTTGGCACGCTGCGAGCATTTCCATGTGGAGAAAATCGACCTTTCCCCCGGTGAAAGCTGTGGGAATGCCCGGGAAGACCGCTTTTCCATCTTCTCGATTGCTTCCGGCCACGTGGAAGGCTCGGATGGTCGGCAGTTCCACACCGGCGATTTCCTCCTTCTCCCCCGCGGCCCCGAAACCCTCACCGCCCAAGCCCCCACCACCCTCCTCCGCACCACCCTCCCCTGATCGATTCGCCTTTTTCAGCATTTCAGCATTTCAGCATTTCAGCTTTTCCCACCATGCCCCTCCTCGACGTCCGCCATCTCACCACCCGTTTCCACACTCGCAATGGCATCGTCCATGCCGTGGAAGACGTGTCGTTTTCGGTCGAGGCCGGCCAGGCCCTCGGCATCGTTGGCGAGTCCGGATCGGGGAAATCAGTGACCTGCTATTCCTTGCTCGGCCTCATCCCCATGCCGCCGGGGCGCATCCATTCAGGTCAGGCGATCTTTGATGGCATCGACCTCCTTTCCTGCGGGGAGAAAAAGCTGCGCGGCATCCGTGGCAAGCGGATCTCGATGATTTTCCAGGACCCGATGACTTCGCTGAATCCCTACATGCGGATCCGCGATCAACTCACCGAGCCGCTCGCCCTTCACGAAAACCTGCATGGGAAAAAAGCCCTCGACCGCGCGATCCAGGCCCTCGCCGAAGTCGGCATTCCCGACCCCGAGAAACGCATCACTTCCTACCCGCACGAGTTTTCCGGCGGCATGCGCCAGCGGGTCATGATTGCCATGGCCCTCATCACCCGGCCCGAGCTTCTCATTTGCGACGAGCCGACCACCGCGCTTGATGTCACCGTGCAGAAGCAGGTCCTCGACCTCATCCGCGATCGCCAGCGTGAGCTTGGCACGGCGGTGATTTTCATCACCCACGACCTCGAAGTCGTCTCCCAGGTCTGCGATCACGTGAACGTGATGTATGCCGGCCGGATCGTCGAAAGCGCACCGCGCGAAGTCCTTTTCCGCAAGCCTCTCCACGCCTACACCCGCTCGCTGTTGCAAAGCATCCCCGCGCGTCATGCGAAAGGCGAGGAGCTTTACACCATCCCCGGACTCCCGCCCGACATGTCCCGCCCGCCCCAAGGCTGCGCCTTCAAGCCGCGCAACCGCATGGGCCTCGCGGATCTTTGCCTGACCGACCGCATTCCGGACCTCGCGGAAATCGAACCCGGCCACCAGGCCCAAAACTGCCCCGGCTGCCTCGCCGTCCGCTGAAACACCGCGAAGGAAGATCGGACCAGCCCAGCACCCTGGGATGGCTCCAAGCGCAGCTCTTCCATTTCCAAACCATTTCGTCCCTTTCGAGATTTTCGTTGTTCCTTCATTCCGCCTCGGGATCGAAGCCGGATTGCAAAATCCCTCCCAGCTTCCCATTGCATCGACTTTTCTCCAGGCCATGCTCGCTTCATGCCCGAAACGCTGGAAGCCGAAGTCATCGCCATCGATGGCAAGCCGCCCGAACCTCCGCCCGAACCCCGTGAATCCCAGCGCGCGGGCGGGCATCGGACTTTCCATGGTTTCCACGGCCGCGTCCTGAAGCTCGACAAACGCTGGTGGCCGCTATGGCTCCTGCTTGGCCTCGTTTTCGGCGTTTTCATCATCGCCTTCCTCATCCTCGCCGCCGCCTTTTCCCTGCTGCGCAGCCTGATCCGCGGGATCGCCGG
>JALOTY010000015.1 GCA_025457665.1 Akkermansiaceae bacterium
AAACACTCCTCCCTCGGCTACCTCACCCCGGCCAAATTCGAGGCCGATTTAAACACCACAAACTAACAAAAATTTGGTCCAAAAATCCGTTGCATCTCACCTTGGAAATTGAGCCGTTCAAGGGGTGCTGTTGTCATCACTGCTGGATCAGCTCGATCATCCCCCGGCCCATGGCTTCGCCGATTTGCATGTAGGTCCCGGCGTTTTGGTGGTAGTGGAACCCCTGTTCCTTGGGGGAGTCTTCGACCTTGGGGAAGAAATCGCGGGTGTCCACGGTCTTCACATTTCCTTTGAATTCCGGGTATTTGCCGCTGGCGCCATCGACGGCGAGTTGGGCGTTGGCGACGGTCAGGCCGTTGCCTTCACGAGCTTCATTGCCGCAGCCCACGGCCACGAGGAAGGGGGCGGTGGGTGCATCGAAATCCTTTCTGAAGGAGTGAATGAGGCGGACGAGGTTTTGTTCATAGCGTGCGGCATGGACCTCACTGCCGGTGTCCTTGTGGCCTTGAAACCAAACGAATCCGGCGATCTCGAATCCGCGGCCTTCCCAGTGGGGGAAGTTTTGATCGAAGTCTGCCAGCACCGCCTTGGCGGCGGTGACGCAGTCGTCGTATTGCTTGCCGGCATACCAGTTCACGCTCTTCGGTTCCTCACCCTTTTTCCATGAGGGCGCGGTGTCCTTGTAGCCGGCATAGACCGTGCCATCGACTTCATAGCGTTCGCTGCCGGGAGGGAGGAAATCCCAAGCGAGGCCGCGGTTGCCTTGGGAGGTTTTGAGGAGCAGCACCGGCTCGTCATGGAAATCGCCGATCAAGTGTCCGAACCCAAGTTCCGGGCCGATCTGGCTTTCGCCCGCGCCGCATCCGATGCTCAGCCATTTGTTGGCGGTGGCGGTGACGACTCCCTTGTACCAGACATCGTTCCGCGAAACCCATTCGCCGTCCTGATCGATGAGATAGGGGAACTTTCCCTGCTCCTTGACGAGAGTGGTGAGCGTGCCGGGGACATCGAGTCGGGTGGTCCAGCCGAGACCATTGGCATCGGCGGTGAGATAAGTGATCTGA
This sequence comes from Akkermansiaceae bacterium, assembly GCA_025457665.1. Lineage (GTDB taxonomy): Bacteria > Verrucomicrobiota > Verrucomicrobiia > Verrucomicrobiales > Akkermansiaceae > Haloferula. The sequence goes on from JALOTY010000015.1 coordinate 1,065, forward strand.
AATGGCACCTTGCGTCCGGCTTCGAGCTTGATGCCCTTTTTCATCTGCTTGCCGCCGGGTTCGAAGCGATGCACTTCGATGCCATCGATGCTCATGATGTTGTGCGTGGATCCGCCATATCCCGGTCGAAATTCGAAGACGCCGCTGGTTTTCGGATTCAGGGTTCCGCGAACGACCTGCGTGCCTCCGCCGGGAAAGGGAGTGGGCTGGCCACCGCCGAAGCTGGCGAGCTTGAGGGTCTTGATGGGGGTGAGGCTGTTGTAGTCTTTGGCGGCATCGTAAGCCCCTTCATAGACGGAGACCACGGGATCGATGAACTCATCTCCCCAACGGACGCCACCGCTTGTCACCTGGCCGATGCCGACCATGTTGGATTGACCCGAGAGGATGTAGACCTTCACCGGTTTTTCCGCGGCGATCGTCGTGATGGGGAAAAGGACGGAAATCGCCATGCCGATGGCGACGGACAAGGGGCGGAGAGATCGGGGTTTCATGGGATGGGGTTGGCGAGGAAACAGGAAGAGAGGATTGGATGGCGCGAGACTCTGCCGTTCCAAGGATATCCGCGATGCAAATCCATGAATCGACCTGCCCGCAAAAGGGCCAGGTGGGTGGCGGAGTTCGGGGGAATCAGGCTTTGGGATTTTCCACGACGTCGATGAACTGTCGGCGGGAATGGAGCAGGTGGCGGCGCATGGCGGCGGCGGCATCCTGGGCATTGCCGGACTCGATGGCGGCGAGCACCGCGCGGTGGAAATCGATGACCTCGTCGAACCAGTCATGATCCCCGCGGTTCGATTGGGCGAACTCGATGCAGCGTTTTTCGAGGGCGGTGAGCATCGTATCGTAGAGTCGGTTTCCCGAGGCCTTGGCGATGGCGAGGTGGAAGGCGATGTCGGCCTCGCTGAAGGCCTGCAAGTCGCCCTTGGCGGCGACCATGCGTTCGATCGCCTTGCGGATGGCGCTGATCTGGCGGGCGCTGCCGCGATTGGTGGCGAGGCGGGCGCATTCGGATTCGATGAGGATGCGGAAGTCGATGAGTTCGAGGAAATCCGGGGTTCCGACGAGGGCAGAGTAGGTTTCGATCGCCGAGCCGAGGGCATCGAGTGAGGGGTCGGCGATGTAGGTCCCGGAGCCTTTCAAAGTCCGCAGCAGGCCACGGCCGCGGAGTTGCTGGATGGCCTCGCGGATGACGGTGCGGCTGGCATCGAAGCGGGCGCAGAGTTTTTCTTCGGAGGGCAGGCGTTCGCCGGAAGGGAGGGTGCCGGCCAGGATTTCCTTTTCGAGCGTTCCGACGATGGAGGCGCTGAGGCGTTGCATGGGCGGGAGCATCGCATGGGGATGGACGGGAATGCACGGAGGAAGCGCGGAAATTGGCGATTTCCTGCCCGCGCCCTCATTTCCGGGTTTACCCGCACGGACATCTCCTTAGGTTTGAGGCCCAGACAGGCATGAGTGGAGATGTGGAAAGGAAACTCGACACCCTGCAAGCCATCGAGCTTGCCGAAGGGGTGGAGGTCCGCCTGCGCATCGCGGGGCCGATTCTGCGGGGCGGGGCGCTGCTGCTCGACGTGCTCATCCAGTGGCTGCTGATCGGTGCGCTCACTTTGCTCTTCGCTTTGACCGTGGGCTGGGTCGCAGGCGGTCAGATGAGCTGGGGGGTGGTGCAGTTGCTGTGGTTCTTTTTCAGTTGGTGGTATCCGGTGTTTTTCGAAGCGGGGAAATGGGGGGCAACCCCTGGCAAAAAGGTCTTCGGGCTGCGGGTCGTGCAGGTTTCCGGTTCGCCTATCACCTTCGGCCAAGCGATCCTGCGGAATTTCCTGCGGGTGGCCGATGGGATGCCATTCATGATCGGCTACGGGGTGGCGGGCCTGATTCCGACCTTCGGGATCGGTCTGGCGACGATGCTGGCCACCTCCCGATTCCAGCGTCTCGGCGACCTGGCGGCGCGGACCGTGGTGATTTACGATCGGGTTCCGGCAGAGCCTTTGGCCCCTTCGCCCCCGGCCTTGGAATCCATCCCGCCGGGAGTCGCCCTGCGTCCCGAGGAAATCCGTGCTGTCGGAGCATTCCGGGATCGTGCCGGGCTGTGGTCGGAGGGCCGGAGAATCGAAATCGGCGATCACGCCCGCGAACTGACCGGGTCCGCCGGGTCGGCGGGGGTGACGAGACTCATGGGCATTGCCCGCTGGCTGCAAGAAAGGAAGTGACGTGAAGGAAACCGATTTCGAGCAACGACGCATGGCGGCCTGGCAGGAATTTGACCAGATGGTCACCGCCGTGGAAAAACGCCAGACTCCTCCCGGCAGTCACGAACTGCCGCGCCGTTTCCGTGAAGTCTGTGCGGATCTCTCGCTGGCCACGCATCGGATGTATCGGGGATCGACGATCGATCGGCTCAACGCCCTGGTGATCCGCGGCTACAAGCTGCTTTACCGTCGCCGACGCCATGCGGCGGAGGGATTGGTGCGCTTTGTGGGCGATACCTTTCCTGCGGCCGTCCGGGCGGATGCGCGATTGTTCTGGCTGTGCAGTGTTTTGTTCTGGCTGCCCTTTTTCGGGATGTTGGGGATGGCCTGGATCGATCTCGATTGGGTTCAAGCCATCCTCGGTCCGCAAGGCATGGCGAGCATGGAGCAGATGTACGGCAAGGATAGTGATTCGCTCGCGGCGATGCGGGATGAATTCGGATCGAACTTCGCGATGTTCGGTCACTACATCCGCAACAACATCGGGATCGATTTCAAGATCTTCGCCGGGGGCATCGTGGCCGGTTTGGGGACGATGTTTTATCTCGTTTACAACGGTCTGGCGATCGGTTCCGCCGCCGGCTATGTGAGCTATGCGGGAAATCCCACGGCTTTCTGGACCTTTGTGGTCGGGCATTCCTCCTTTGAATTGATCGGCATGGTGATTGCCGGTGTCGCCGGGATGAAGCTCGGCATGGCGGTCCTGCGGCCGGGGCGGATGACGCGGGCCAAAGCCATCGGCGTGGCGGCGAAGGGGGCCTTGCCCTTGATTCTCGGGGCGGCGGGCATGACGGCGATCGCGGCGGTGATCGAGGGTTTCTGGTCGGCGCAGGATTTCCCGCATGCCGTGAAATATGCCTTTGGCGGAACCATGTGGGCGCTTCATTTCGCCTACTTCGGTCTGTTGGGAAGGAGGTCGGCTTGAAGCTGGAGGCTGTGACCGCCGAACTCCGCCCGCGGAGCGACTGGGAGGCGGTGGATCTGGGGTTGGCCCTGGTGAGGCGTGACTTTCGCAAGGTCTTCGCCGCCTGGTGGCTGGGGATGTTGCCGATGCTTCTGCTGTCCTCGCCCTTGCTCATTTTCGGGTTCCCCGGGTGGTTTCTCGTGCTTTTCTGGTGGTGGGTGCCGGTCGCTTCGCGGATGGCGCTCTTTCACCTCAGCCGGCATCTTTTCGGGGAGGTGCCGTCGGCCGCCGATTGGTGGCGCGAGCTTCCCCGTGCCTGTTTCCGGCGTTTCGGCTATCGGATGTTATGGGCGCGACTGTCCCACTGGCGGCCTCTGACCATGGCGGTGGAGGATCTCGAAGGCCTGCGTGGCAAGGCCTACCGCAACCGCTGCCGGGTGCTCATGCGGCGCGGGGATTCCACCCTGGTGATGCTGGCGATGTGGAAATGCGGGCTGACCCTGTGGCTGGCGCTTTCCCTTTTCTGTCTGCTGGTGCTGCTGCTTTCCCAGGCCGCCCAGGACGAATGGTCACTGGCGTTCCAGATGTTTTTCAGTGGCGGCAATCTCGTGCTTCCACCCAGCGGCAAGGCGGCGATCCTGCTTTCGCTGATGCTGGGGATTTCGTTGACCGACCTCTTTGTCACCGGAGCGGGCTTCGGGATCTACGTGAACCATCGTACCTGGATCGAGGGCTGGGATGTCGAGCTGGCCTTCCGGCGCATGGCGACGAGGATCGCCCGGGTGGTGGCGGCGCTCGCCTTGGCCTTTCTGCTGATTCCGAACGCAGGGGCGGAAGAGGGGGACAAGGAGAGAATCGAAAGGATCCTCAAGGACCCGGCCTTCGAGGTTCACACGGAAAAGGAAGTCCGCTGGCTGCCGGCCGATTGGTGGAATTTCAATTTCAACTCTCCCAGCGCGGGTTCGGGCGGATCGTTCGGTTGGGTTCTGACCTTGATCCAGGTTTCCGGCATCGTCCTGCTGGTGGCCCTGCTGGCCTGGCTGATCTATCGATTCCGCCATGTCTTCCAGCGGGGTGGTGGCGGGGGCGCCGCGCCGGCCCGGGCGAAGGCGCGGGTGGTGATGGGCATGGAGGTGGGCGAGGAAACCTTGCCGGAGGACATCACCGGGGCCGCCCTGCGGGCATGGCGGGAGGGGCGGGCGCAGGAGGCCCTGGGGCTGCTTTACCGCGGGGCGATTTCCTGGATGATCGGCGATGGCGGAGTGGGGATCGCCGAGTCCGATACCGAGTCCGACTGCCTGCGCCGCGTGCGCGAGGCGGGGCTACGGCAAACGCAGTATTTCGAGGGTCTCACCGATGTCTGGATGCGTCTGGCCTACGCGCGGCAATTGCCGGGGGATCCGGTGGTCGAGCAGCTCTGCGCGCAATGGCCTTTCCGGAAAGGGGGGCTGCCGTGAGGTGGTTTTGGATGCTTGTTCTCGGGGGCTTGCTGCTGTCGTCCTGCAAGAAGGTCGAAAGCACGCGCGAGGTGGGCCACAAGGGCATGGCAAGGATCAATCCCTACCTCGCGGCCCAGCGCTTTCTCGGGGATCAGGGCTATGAGGTGCAGGATGCGTTGCGGTGGCCGGATTTCGACGAGAAATCGCCATCGATGGTGGTTCTGCCCCTCTCCGTGCTGAATGCGGAAGGTTTTGTGGATGACCTTGCGGAATGGGTCCAATGGGGCGGGCATGCGGTCATCCTGTTAGATCATGCGGAATCCGGGGTGGACGATTGGGATTCGCTGGATGGTTTGGGTTGGGGTGAGGAGGAAGAGGCATTGCCGGGTGAAGGGTGGCTTCAGGAAATCGGGCTTCAGGTCGAGGATGCCGTAGATGAATCCACGGACGAAGTGGAGGTCGAGGGCGGGAAATTCGAAGTTTGGATGGAAAGCGCACGGAGGGTGGGGGATGGATTCATCGATTCCCGTGAATTGCAGTATGGCCGGGTGACTGTGGTGGCGGATGCACGACCCTTCCGGAACCGATGGATCGGCGATTACGATCACGCCTCCCTGCTGAGGAGTCTGGCCGAGCTTTCGCCTGATGACGGTCCGGTGATTTTCCTGCGTTTCGCCTCCGTGTCCTTCTGGACCTTGCTCTGGGAACGTGCCTGGCCGGCGGTGATCGGTTTGCTCGTGGTGGTTTTCCTCTGGCTGTGGAAGAACCTTCCGCGTTTCGGACCGCTGGATTCCAAGGAGTCGACCAACCTGCTTCGTGCCGCCGGGCATCACCTGGAGGCCCTCGGGGGCTTTCACTGGCAACTCGATCGTGCCCGCGCGCTGCTGCATCCTTTGCGGGAATCGCTCATGGAGCGGGCGCAGCGGATGGCCATCGCCAGTGGCCAGGCCGATGCGGATCTTTTCGAGCTGTTAGGCGAGCGGAGCGGCATCGGCCGCGAACGCGCCCAGCGGGCGATGCTTCAGGAAGCGCCCAAGGATTCCGCCAGTTTCACCCGTCTGACCGCCGATCTTCAATCCATTCACCGATCCCTGCCATGAACGAATCCGCCGAACCCGAGTCATTTCCTGTCGCTGCCGAGCCGGTGGCTCCGCCGCCGATGTCCCATGCGGCATCGATCGCCAATCGCATGCGCGAGCAGATCGAGCGGGCGGTGCTGGGACAAAGGGAGGTGATTCACCAGGTTTTGGCGGCACTTTTGGCGGGCGGTCATGTTCTGTTAGAAGGCAAGCCGGGGCTGGGCAAAACCCAGTTGGTGCTGGCGATGGCGCGGAGTTTCGGCGGCCACTTCGGACGGATTCAATTCACTCCGGACCTCATGCCATCGGATGTGACCGGTTTCCGGCTTTTCGACATGAAGAGCCAGACCTTCCAGCTCCGCCATGGTCCGGTTTTCACCCACCTTCTTTTGGCCGATGAAATCAACCGCGCTCCGGCGAAAACGCAGTCGGCACTGCTCGAAGTGATGCAGGAAAGACAGGTGACGATCGATGGCGAAACGCTGCCCTTGAGTCCGCCTTTCATGACTCTGGCGACGCAGAATCCGATCGAACACGAAGGAACCTATCCGCTGCCCGAGGCGCAGTTGGACCGTTTCCTGATGAAGGTGCTGCTGGACTATCCGGAGGCGCAGTCGGAGCGTGAGATTGTATCGAGATCCGCTGCGGAGGCACCGGGTCAATCTCCGGTGGCGAAGGTGGAAATGGTGGCCTCGCCGGAAGACATCGTCCGCGCCCAGGCGGAAACGGCGGCGGTGCGGGTGGTGACGGAGGTGGTGGACTACGCGGTGGCCATCGTGCAGGCCACCCGTTCATCGCGGGCGGTGGCGTTGGGCGCGGGAACGCGTGGAGCGATCGCCCTGGTGAGGATTGCCAAGGCGATTGCGATCCTCCACGGCCGCGACTATGTGATTCCCGACGACATCAAGGCGGCATCGCTGCCGGTGCTGCGTCACCGCGTGCAGCTTGCGCCGGAAGTGGCGATCGGCGGGCAGGGGGTGGATGAAATCCTGCGCAACCTTGTGGACTCCGTGCCAGCACCTCGCCAGTGATTCCGGACGCACGATTCCTGTGGCTCGGCATCGCGTGGGCCGTTCTGGGCGTGATCGCCGCGGTCGATCGTGGCGTCGTGACCGCCTGGTGGATCGCCGGTGGGCTGTTAGGCTTTGTGGCCCTGGTGGATTTGTTGTGGTGCCGATGGTCTTCAAGGATCGAATTCACAAGGCGTCTGCCGAACCGTTTTGCCGTGGGCGAGGCGGGGACGGTTTCCCTGCGGATCCGCAATGAAGGGCGGCGGAGGATGGAAGTGCAATGGTTCGACGGCATCCCCGAGGGAGCAACGACGGAGGCGCTGCCATGGCGTGGAAGGATTCCCGCAGGAAAAGTGGCGGAGGTGGACTATCCCTTGGTGCTCATGGAAAGGGGTTGGGCGGAGTTCCCCCTGGCTCATGGTCGCTTGCGTTCCCCGCTGGGCTTGTGGTGGTGGGGAAAAACCTTCGGCAGTGAAGAGCGGATCAAGGTTTACCCCGATTACGAGCCAGTGCTGCGCTTTGCCTTGTTGGCGATGGATGCACGGCAGGAGCAGATGGGCATCGTGCGTCGATCCATCGCCGGTCACAGCCGCGATTTCCATCAGTTGCGCGAGTATCGGGAAGGGGATCCCTTGGCGCAGATTGACTGGAAAGCCAGTTCGCGGAGGATGAATCTCATCAGCCGGGAATTCCAGGAACAGCGGAACCAGACCCTGGTCTTTTTGCTCGATACGGGACGGCGGATGAGGGCGATCGATGGTCGGCTCCCGCAGTTTGACCACTGTTTGAATGCCCTGCTTTTGCTGTCCTACATCGCGCTGCGTCAGGGCGATCAGGTGGGCGTGCAAGCCTTTGGCGGTGCGGACCGCTGGCTGCCTCCAGTGAAAGGGGGGCATTCCATGCCGGTGCTGTTGAATCATCTTTTCGACTATCAGACCAGCTCGGAGCCCAGTGATTTCGCGGCGGCGGCGGAGCGCTTGCAGATGCGGCAGCGGCGGAGATCGATGGTGGTGCTGATGACCAATCTCCGCGGCGAGGATGCGGGCGATCTGGTGCCTGCGTTGAGAATCCTTTCCGCCCGCCATCTGGTGGTGCTGGCGAGCCTGCGGGAGAAATCCTTGCAAGAAGCGCGACGGAACCCGGTCGCTGACTTTGATGCCGCGCTGAGGTTTGCGGCAGCGGAATACTACGATCGGGAAAGGTCGGAGGTCCTGGCAACCTTGCGAAGTCACGGGGTGATCACCCTGGATGTTTCTGCGGAAGAGCTTCCGGTGGCTTTGGCGAACCGCTATCTCGAAATCAAGGCGGCTGGGCGACTGTGAGTTGGCGAATGCGATATTCTTGATTGCCGAGCGGTCCTCATCGTGGCGGAGTTTCGGGCAAGGATGACGGGCGGGGAAATCGATTGGATCGAGGAGTTGGGCAGGCAGTTCAAACAACGCCGCGATCCATGGCTTGCTTTGGAAGGTCAGCGCGCGGTGGAAGCTGCTCTGGCGGGTTGGTGGGACGTGAAGGTCATCCTTGCCGCCGAAGATTGCGAGTGGACGCCGCCGCTGTGGAGCGGACTGGAGCTGACCCGCATGGAGCGGGCGGAACTCGTGGAAATCGCTGGTCCGGGGTTTCAAGGCGGAGTCATCGGTCTCGCCGCGCTGCCGGAGGAGCGTGCCGAGGTGGTGAAACTGTTAGGTGAAACTCCGCCCGATGCGCTGGTGGTCATTTGTCCGCATCTGGCAAATGCGGCCCATGCCGGGGCGATCCTTCGGAATGCCTCGGCGCTGGGTGCCTGCGGGGTTCTTTTCGGCGATGCCGGGGTGTCGCCCTACGAACGCGAAGCCGTGAGTGCCTCGGCAGGGGCGCTTTTCCGGATTCCGGTGCGGGTGGCCGATGGCGGACTGATCCTCCGTTGCCTGAAGGCCGCACGTTTTCACATGGTGGGCGCGGATTCCGGTCCCGAGGCATGGCGGGATCTGGGTGGCGTGAAGTACGAGGATCGTCGTAGAGCCTTGGTGATCGGCTCCGAAGTCCATGGTTTGGATGCCTTCTGGCGTCGGGGCTGCGATGAACTTGTCCGCATCCCCGGGGTCTCCGGTGTTGATTCCCTCGACCCGGCCGCCGCGACTGCCCTTTTGCTCTGGCAGATGGGGCGGCGATGAATGATCCGGAGCAGTAATGGTTCAAACGATAGGGCTTGTCAGTTCCTTGCCATGCCGGGAGCCTGAGGGGGCCGTGAAACCCATCCTCTGCCTTGTTTTCCTTTTCCTCGCCTGTGTCGCGGGGGCTGCCGAGCGTGAGAATTTTGACCGGGAGTGGAAGTTCCGGAAGGCTGATCCCGAATCGGGAAATCCTGCCCTGCCGGATTTCGATGATGCGGATTGGAGGGTGGTGAACCTGCCGCATGATTGGGGAATCGAGGGGCCTTTCAGCATGGATCTGCCGAATCGGACCGGGCGGCTTCCGTGGGCGGGCATCGGTTGGTATCGCAAGAGCTTTGAGGTCGCCGCAGAGGATCGGGGCAAGAGGCTTTATCTCGACTTCGATGGGGCCATGTCCCAGCCGGTGGTGCATGTGAATGGCAAGCCTGCTGGTGAGTGGGCCTATGGCTACAACTCCTTTCGCATTGATCTCACGCCGCACCTGAATTTCGGCGGGAAGAATACCGTGGCGGTGAGATTGGACAATCTTGCCGATTCCTCCCGCTGGTATCCGGGAGGCGGGATTTATCGCCATGTCTGGCTGGTGAAGGCAGGACCAATTCACTTCGCCCATCACGGGATTTTTGCGAGGTCGGAAAACATCGATGGGGACAAAGCTGAGCTTGTTGTCACCGCCGAAATCGATGGTGCTGCCGAGGGCTTGCAGATCCGGCATCGACTGCTGGACCGCGAGGGCAAGGTGGTGGCGGAGGCGCAGTCGGCAGCGGCCGAAGTGAGGCTCGTGGTGAAATCGCCGAAATTGTGGGATCTGGACTCCCCCTATCTTTATCTTTTGCGCAGTGAGTTGATGCGGGACGCGGAGGTCCTCGATGCCGAGGAAATCCCGATTGGGATCCGTTCTGCGGAATGGAAATCGGACGGATTCTATCTCAATGGCAGGCGGGTGACGATTCAGGGCGTCTGCAATCACCATGACCTCGGGGCGATAGGGGCGGCATTTCACCTTCGCGCGGCGGAGCGGCAGTTGGAATTGCTCAAGGAAATGGGCTGCAACTCCATCCGCACCGCCCACAATCCTCCGGCGCCGCAGTTGTTGGATCTCTGCGACCGAATGGGCATCCTGGTGCTCAATGAACTCTTCGATACCTGGACGAAGGCCAAGAAGCCAGGGGACTATCATCTCTTTTTCAAGGAATGGCATGAAAGGGACGTTGCGGCTTTTGTTCGCCGCGATCGCAACCATCCGAGTGTGATTGCCTGGAGCAGCGGCAACGAGCTGCCCGAGCAAAAGGATCCGGCGCTTGTCGGAGTGTCGCAGGAGTTGACACGGCTTTTCCGCAAACACGATCCGAGTCGCCCGATCACCCTCGGCATCAATCATCTCGGCGCCGCTTTGGGGCCCTTTGGCGAATCCGTGGACATCATCGGGCTCAACTATCCGGTCAAGGACCGCAGCATCTTCCGCAAGATCCGTGAGCGTCGTCCGAAAGTGCCATTGCTGAGTTCCGAGAGTTCCTCATGCATCAGCACGCGGGGCTTCTATCATTTTCCGATGAGCTGGAACAAGGCGGCGGGAATTTCCGGGTTCCAGATCAGTTCCTATGAGGTTTACGCTCCCGGATGGGCGAATCGACCGGATCTCGACTTTGAGTTGTTAGATAAACATCCGGAGGTGGCGGGCGAATATGTGTGGACCGGTTTTGATTATTTCGGCGAGCCGACGCCTTTCAATGACGACAGCAGCATCGCCCTGAATTTCAACAACGAGGGTGTGGCAAAGAAGGCGATGGAGGAGTTCCGCAGGCTGGGTGGAGCGGCACCATCGAGGTCGTCTTATTTCGGCATTCTGGATTTGGCGGGTTTCCCCAAGGATCGATACTTCCTCTATCAGTCCCGCTGGCGGCGGGATCATCCGATGGCCCACCTTCTGCCGCACTGGAACTGGCCGGGGCGGGAAGGCGAGGTCACTCCGGTGCATGTTTTCACCTCGGGCGATGAGGCCGAGCTTTTCCTGAATGGCAAATCCTTGGGGCGAAAGAAGAAGGAGGCGTATCAGTATCGGCTGGTCTGGGAGGATGTGGTTTATGAACCGGGCAGTCTCACCGTGAAGACATGGAAAGATGGCAAGCCGTGGGCGGAGGCGGATCGATCCACCACCGGTCCGGCTTCGAAAGTCCGGGCGACGGCGGATCGGTCCGAAATCCGCGCCGACGGTCGTGATCTTTCCTACATCACCCTGGCCGTGGTGGACGAGGCCGGGCGGGTGGTTCCGGATGCGATGCATCGGCTGCGTTTCAAGGTCCGTGGACCGATCGAAATCGCCGGGGTGTGCAATGGGGACCCCACCAACCTGGAAAACATGCAGGGCGACACTCTGCCGGCCTTTCATGGGCTTTGTCAGGTGGTGCTGCGGGGAATCGTGGGCGGGACGGGCGAGGGCGTGCTGGAGGTGGAAGCGGAAGCCCTGCCGGGGACGAGCGTGAAAGTGGTCACACGTTGACAGGGGAAAGGGCGGGAAAGGGCGGGGAAGGGTGGATTCGGGGTTGATGCCGGGAGGGGGATGGTCAACAAGGGGGCGAGATGAAGATCCTGGTGGTCGGCAAAGGGGGGCGTGAGCACGCGTTGGTGAGGGCCTTGGGCGAAGCGCCCGGGGCTCCGGAGTTGTTTTGTTTTCCCGGCAGCGATGCCATTTTGCGGATGGCCAAACCCGTCGAAGCGGACGGGCTTGAAGGGCTGATTTCCTGGATGGTGGAAAACGGCGTAGACCTCTGCGTCGCCGGGGAAGAGAGCTATCTGGTGAAAGGGGAAGGCCTCGCAAACCTCTGCAAAAAGGCGGGAATTCCTTGTTGGGGACCGCCGCGGGAGTCGGCGCAGCTCGAGGCATCGAAGGCTTTCGCCAAGGCCTTTTTGGAACGCCACGGGATCCCGACGGGTAAAGCGGTGACCGTGGGCCATGCCGATGAGGCAAGGGCGGCGATAGACGGGGTTTATCCGGTGGTCTTGAAGTTCGATGGTCTCGCTGCAGGCAAGGGAGTGGCGGTGTGTCAAAAGGCGGAGGAGGCCGAGGCTTTCCTGGATGAAGTGCTCGTCCAGCGCCGCTTCGGCCCCGGGGATCTTCTTGTGGAGGAATGCCTCACGGGTCCGGAGGTATCGATCTTTGCGGCGGTGGTGGATGACCGCTATCTCGTTTTCACTCCGGCACGGGACTACAAGCGCCTGGGCGATGGCGATGAGGGACCGAACACCGGCGGAATGGGTGCGGTGGCAAGTCGGCAACTCGTTTCCGCCGAGCTGATGCAGGTGATCGATGAATCGATCATCGCCCCGACCATCGCAGGGCTGGCGAAGGACGGCTTGCCTTACCGCGGTTTCCTTTACTTCGGGCTGATGCTGACGCCGGACGGGCCGAAAGTGATCGAATACAACTGCCGTTTCGGCGATCCGGAGTGCCAGGCGGTGATGCCCTTGGTCCACGGCGATCTGGCTTCCTTCTGTCTCGCCGGGGCGAAGGGTGAGTTTGCGCCGGAGTTGTTGAAATTCGATGAAGGCTGGAGCGTCTGCGTCGTTCTGGCGTCGGCCGGCTATCCGGAAACCTCGCGGTCGGGCGATGTCATTCAGGGCATCGATGCGGCGGGTCGTGTGGATCATGCCGGAACCCGGCTGAATGCGTCGGGCGAGTGGGAAACCCATGGCGGTCGAGTGTTGGCGGTGGTGGCCGGCGCTGCCGGGCGGGCCGAAGCGGTGGCCAAGGCACATGCGGCGGCGGATCGGATTTCATTCGACGGGATGCAGCGGCGACGCGATATCGGGCTCCTCCATTTCGAAGCATCATGAACCGTACACTCGACGCCGAGGCCATCGAAGCCGGAATCCAGGAGTTGGCCCGTCAGATCCGGGCGACGCTGGGCGATGAACCTATCGCTCTCGTCGGCATCCGCAGTCGAGGTGATGAGGTGGCGGAAAGGCTTTGCCGGGTGCTTTCTGAAGACGATCCCGACCTGATGCTCGGGGTGTTGGACATCTCGCTCTACCGGGATGATTACGAGCACCTCCACGAGAACCCGCAGCTTCAGGGCAGCGAGATCGATTTCGAGATCGAAGCCACCCGCATCGTGCTGGTGGACGATGTCCTTTTCACCGGACGGACGATCCGTGCGGCGCTGGATGCGCTTTGCGATTACGGTCGGCCCGGGCGGATCGAACTGGCCGTGCTGATCGATCGCGGGCATCGGGAAATGCCAATCCAGGCGGACTTTGTCGGCATCCGCCTGGAGACATCGCGCCACGATCATGTGTATGTTTCGCTGGAGGGCACCGACGGAGAGGACAAGATCGAGATCAAACCCGCGTGACACCCCTTCCGCAACGCCGCAAGAGTGCCGAGGAGCTCGCTGCGCTGCGAGCATCGCTGGGTATTCCCGAGACGGCGGAAACGGCAGCGGCACCTGTGGCAGCGGAGGAAACCGCTCCGGCGGCGGCATTCGAAGCTGTGGAGCCCGAGCCGGTGATCCATGATTCGCCTCCGCGGCTCAGGGTTTCGAAGTCCTTGCGGAAGTCCGAGCAAGTCCCGATCGAGCCGCGTCCGCGGGCGGTGGCGGCATCGGGAAAACTGCCGGCACGACGCCGCAGCGAAAGAGAGCTGCGCCAGATCCAGCAAAGCAGCGGACCTCCGACGATCGATCCCGCGCAACGATTGATGCGGATGGAACTGCGCTGGTGGGGGGTGTTAGGCGTGTATCTGGTTTCCTTTGCCGGGCCCTTGTTTGCCCTGATCGGGATCCTCTCTTCCCATGCGCAGCCCATGGATCTGCCGCGCTGGTGGGGCGACGTGGTTTTTGCCGAATCGGCGCGTCAGACCTGGATGTTTGCCACGGCGGCGGGCGTGTTGCTGATGCTGCTTTCGGCAGGCTGGCTGACCCTTTTCAAGAAACGGGCCGCTCACCATGCGGCTCTTCTGACCATTGCCGCAGTGCTTGTCCTCACTGCCGGAATCCTCTATTTCTTCCCCGAAATCCATGGCACGTAAGGATCTGCTCGAACTGGCCCATCTCGAACGCGAGGAAATCGACCGTATCCTCGATCAGGCCGTGCCGTTCAAGGAGCTGTTCACCCGGTCGGTGAAAAAAGTCCCGGCGCTGAAGGGCAAATCGGTGTTGATGCTCTTTTACGAGCCATCGACGCGCACCCACTCGTCCTTCGAAGTGGCGGCGAAACGATTGTCGGCCGATGTCACCAACTTCGATGTCCCGCATTCCTCGGTGGTGAAGGGGGAGTCGGTGCGGGAAACGGTCGAGACCCTCCAGGCCATGCGGACCGACTACATCGTCGTGAGGCATGGTCGCAGCGGCTTGCCGGCCATGATCGCGCGGCAGACGCGGGCGAGTGTGATCAATGCGGGCGATGGTGCCCATGCCCACCCGACGCAGGGTCTGTTAGATGCCTTCACGCTGAAGGAGGTTTTCCCGGATCCGGCGGGGCGGCGGGTCTTGATTGTGGGCGATGTGCTGCACAGTCGTGTGGCGCGATCGACCTGCAACGTCTTCCGCCGACTCGGTGCGGAGGTGGCATTTCTTGGTCCCGGCTCCTTGCTGCCGAAGCATGGGGCGGAAGGGGTGCGGAGGTTCACCGACTACCGTGAAGCCATGGCCTGGGGACCGGAGGTGATGTATCTCCTGCGGGTGCAGATGGAGCGGCAGGATGTGCAGTATTTCCCGAGTTTGAGGGAATATCATCGGGTCTATGGTGTGACCCGCGAGCGTCTGGCGGAGCTGGATGACAAGGGCATCTGGCTGATGCATCCGGGCCCGGTGAATCGCGGCGTGGAACTGTGTGATGAAGCGATGGATTACGGTCGCAGCCTGATCAATCGACAGGTGGAAAACGGCATCGCCGTCCGCATGTCCGTCCTCTACACCCTCAAGCCCGGAAGTGAAAACCCGGCAAGCGATTGAGCGGGTGAAATTTCACCGTGATTCCGGGTTTCCCGAAGTCGGTGGAATCGTGTAGTCATCGGCCATGAAAGGTCGCGTGGGCTTGGTGTTGGGATCCGGATTGGGATCGATGGTCGATGAGATCGAAGTCGAAGAAAGCATCGATTTCGCTGCGGCGGGCTTGCCGGTTTCTGGGGTAGCGGGGCATCGGGGGGCGATGGTGCTGGGGAAAATCGATGGAGTCCCGGCGGTGGTCATGTGTGGGCGGGTTCATCTTTACGAGGGGCACCGGGCCAGTGATGTCACGGCGGGCGTCCGCTGGATGGCCGAGCGCGGGGTGGAAACATTGGTGCTGACCAATGCTGCGGGAAGCTTGCGGGATGATTTGCCCCCGGGGTCGTGGATGCGGATCACGGACCATCTCAATCTCACCGGGACCTCTCCGCTGGAAGGCGGGCCGAATTTCCAGGACATGACGGGGGCTTACGATGCGGCGGGCGGTCGCAGGCTTCAGGAGATCGCCACGGCTCAGGGCTGGGTGCTGGGCGAGGGGGTGTATGCGGGCCTGCGCGGGCCGCAGTACGAGACCCCGGCGGAAATCCGGATGCTGCGGACCATGGGCGCGGATGCCGTGGGGATGAGCACGGTGCTGGAAACGATGGAGGCACGGCGGCTCGGGCTGAAGGTGGTGGGGCTTTCCTGTCTCACGAACTTCGGAGCCGGCATGCCGGGTGCCTGCCTGGACCATGCCGATGTGGTGCAAACCGGGAAATCGGCGGCAGCGCGTATGATCGCGGTGCTCAAGGAATGGCTGCGGGAAATGTGACGATTTCCCCCAAGCTCGGAATGGGCTTGGCGCTCTGCGGAGTGAGCGGCATGTTCGCGCCGCACGCATGAAAGTGGTAACGTTTTCGGATGAGGAGTATGGGGATTTCATCGCCGGTCTGAATCGCCGCGCGGTTCCGGGTGATGAGGTTCGTGAAACGGTCGCAGGAATCATCCGCGAGGTGGCTGCGCGGGGCGATGAGGCCCTGGCGGGCTATGCCAAGCAGTTCGATGGCGTGGATTTCGAGCCCGGTGGCTGGAGGGTGAGTGAGGAAGAGTTTGCCACCGCGTCAAAGGAGACAGACGCAGCGACCAAGAAAGCAATCCGCGCCAGCCTGCGAAACATCACCGACTTCGCCAAACACAGCCTGCGCAAGGACTGGTCCTTCCGGAATGCCGAGGGGGCCAAAGTGGGCGAGCGTTTCCTGCCCTTTGATCGGGTGGGTGTGTATGTCCCCGGCGGCAAGGCCCCCTTGGTTTCCACCGCGCTGATGACGGCCGGTTTCGCCAAGGCGGCGCGTGTGCCCGAAATCCTGGCGGCGACCCCCTGTGGCCCGGATGGGAAGGTGAATTCCGCTTTGCTCTTCGCCCTGAAATCAGCCGGGGTCAGCGAAGTGATCAAGATCGGCGGTGCCCAGGCCGTGGCGGCAATGGCCCTCGGCACGGCAAGCATCCGGCCGGTGGATCGGATCTTCGGCCCGGGAAACAAGTTTGTGGTCGAGGCGAAACGGCAGCTCGTCGGCGCGGTTTCCATCGATCTCCTCCCTGGTCCGAGCGAAATCCTCGTTCTGGCGGACAAGACGGGCGATGCGGTTTGCATTGCAGCCGACCTTCTCGCCCAAGCCGAGCACGGCGGCGATAGCTTGGTCGGCTTTGTGACCGATTCGAAGCGACTTCTCGATGCGGTGCTTAAGGAAATCGATACCCAAGCGGCGACTTTGAGCCGCGGCGAGTACATCAAGCAGGTCCTCGATCAATCGGCCTTTGCGGTGCTCGTGAAGAAATTCAAGGACGGCATCGCGATCTGCAATGATTTCGCACCCGAACACCTTTCCCTGATCTGTGAGGATGAGGCGAAGCGGGTGAAACAGGTCCGCACGGCGGGAGCGATCTACCTTGGCAACCTTTCACCGGTGGCAGTGGGCGATTTCCTCGCGGGTCCCAGCCACACGCTGCCCACCGGCGGGGCGGGCCGCTCGTTTTCCGGACTGCGGGCCGATCAGTTCCAGCGGCGCACCAGCATCGTGAAGCTCGATGCCAAGGCGGTCCGTCGTTCGCTTCCGCACGTCGAGGCCTTTGCCCGGGTGGAAGGTCTCGATGCCCACGGCCGCTCCGTGGCGGTGCGGGTGGTGCATCGTTGACAAGCCTTCAAGCCGGGGGAAACTTCGGTTCCGAAGGCATGGACGAAAGCGAGGACCGATACGCGATTGCCAGGATCGACCTGCCGGGTGCGAGCACGCACGGCTGGCAGGTGCGGCTGCAACGTCGCGGTCAGCGCTACGCGAAATACTTCGGGGATCGTCAGTATGGCGGTGCCGCTGGGGCGCTCGTCGAGGCCCGGCGATGGAGGGATCAGGTGTTGGCTGAGCTGGCGGCGGTCCCGGCGGGTCGCGTCTGCCGGGTTTCGGTCAGAAACTCGTCGGGTGTGGTCGGCGTTTCCCGGATCTGCGTGAGTGCGGCGAATGGGGAATCGTATTTCTTCTGGCAGGCCACCTGGTCCTCGGGAGCGGGGCAGAGGCGGTGCGTGAAGTTTTCGATCCGTCGCTATGGCGACCGCCAGGCCTTTCGCCTGGCGGTGGAGGCCAGGCGAGAAGGGACGGGGGGACTGGAGGGCTGAGCGATTTCCTCGCCACCGAGTGGATTTGCACTTGGGATTGATCGCCGCCCGGTCATCTTGCGGCTGTGTTCAGTGCGAGCAAGTTGACGGAAGAACAGAAGGCGGACCTCCATCGGTGGGCCGCAGAGGGAGCATCGATCGCGGATCTTCAGAAACGACTGAAGGAAAGCCATGGGCTGTCGATCACCTACATGGATGCGCGCTTCATGGTTCTGGATCTCAAGATCGAGATTCTGGAAGTGAAGGAAGAGGAAGCGAAACCGGCTGAAGCCGAGGCGTCGCCTGAGGATGCCGGCATTCCGAATGCCGCTGGAGCGGTGTCGATTTCAGCCGATGCCATTGCCCTTCCCGGGGCTTTGGTCAGCGGGAAAGTGGTATTTTCCGATGGTGCCAGCGGCGTCTGGATGATCGATCAATACGGTCGCCCGGCCTTGGATCCGGATGAACCCGGATACCGGCCATCCGCCGAAGACATCCGGGAGTTCCAGACCCAGCTTTCCGCCCTTTTGCGCAAGCAGGGATACTGAGTCGTGGGTCAATGACCCCACATGGCCCGCGTCGCCGGAGCAGGCGGTGCGGGTCACGAAAAAAGGCGGGGCTCATCGAAGAGCCGCCGCCTTGGGAAGATTGTTGGGGGATCCTCGAAAGGAGCCTCCGGATGGCTTACCAGCGGCGTCCGCCGCCACCGCCACGGTTGTCACCACCGCGACCACCGCCGCCACCGCCGCGGCTGTCACCACGGTAGCCACCGCCACCGCCGCCGGAGCGACGTTGACCGCCACCACCACCACCGCCGCCGTATCCGCCGCCGCCGCCACCACGCTCTTCGCGGGGTTGGGCTTCATTGATGCGCAGGGCGCGGCCGTTGAAGTCTTCGCCGTCGAGGCCCTTGATGGCCGATTCCATCGCTTCGCGGGAATCCATGGTGACGAAAGCAAATCCACGCGGACGGCCGGATTCGCGATCGGTGGGCAGGTGGACATCCGTCACGCTGCCGTAGGTGCCAAACAGACCGCGAAGGTCGTCTTCATGGGTGTCAAAGGGGAGATTCCCCACATACATTTTCATGGTATCAGGTGGCCGCGCGGTATTCTTCTTACTCTCGCAGACTGTTCCCGCTAACCGGGTCTCAGATTACCACCGAATCGCTAAACTCACCTGGCAACACTCCATGCCCTGATCGTTGCCAAGGCGCGGTCCACGCCGAGGCCTGTGCAGGAAAAGGATCTTGATGGCAAGGGAAATCGAAAATTCAGGTTTCCGAACGAGGATTTTTTAAAGTCCCGGACAACGCCGAAAATCCGGATTTCCCCAATTTCACCCGCCCGGACTACGCGATCACGGAGGGTTTCGGTCTCGACACCGACCGCCCATGCGATAAAGCGATGGCTCCCCCAGATGCTGTTTTTCCCTTTCCGCCGTGCGGTCCTTCAGGGCCTGCTTGCGCTTGCCCTGTGCTCTCCTGCCTTGGCGGTGCGCCATTTGATCGAGCTGGATGTCCAGGTCGACGAGCGCATCGGCGCGGTCACTTTCGGCATCGAGCGCGAGGATGAACTCGGGCCCGCCATGCAGGTCCACCGACGGATCGAGGGAAGCAGCGGGCCATCGAGCTGGCAGTGGCGGGCGAATTTGCCGCGGGAAACGGCGGAATGGAGTGATTCCGGCCTGAATCCCGGAACGATTTACGAGTACCGGTTTTACGTCCCGGCCGACAATGATTTCCCCAACGAGACCGCAGCCTACGTCAGTTGCGGGATCGATGCGCCATTGGTGGACCAACGCGGACGGGTCTTGTTGGTCGTGGATCAAACCGTGGCCACAGCGCTGAGTGTGGAACTGGGTCGATTCACCCGCGATCTCACGGGCGATGGTTGGACGGTCAGTCGGCTCGATTTTGGTCGTCACGGCAGTGCCACGCCGGAGGCCCTGCGAGCGCAGATCCAAAGCATCCATGCCACGACACCCCTTTCCTCCATCATCCTCTTCGGCCACCTGCCGGTGGTGAAAAGCGGACTGATCCGACCGGACGAGCATGAGTTCTACCGGCAGGCGACTGATCTGTTCTACGCCGATGTCGATGGGGTTTGGCAGGATGTTTTGGAGACCTTCGATCCTGAGGATGCGAATCACTTCCCCGGAGATGGCGACTATGACCATGAATCGGTCCCGGGGCCGAACCACCGGATCGAGATTCCCATCGGTCGCATTGACATGGCGGACATGCCCGCGTGGCCGAGCAGTGAGGTCGAGCTGTTGCGGAGATACCTGAACAAAAACCACCATTTCCGCCAATGCCGCCATGTCGTGCCGCGTGAGGTGTATTTCACCTCCATGGCCTATGATGACAGCCCGCTGGAAGCTGCGGCAGTCGTGGCGATGCTGGGTCCGGAAAACGGGGTGGAGGCCTATGACGACGGGGAGACCGAGCAGTCGCGTCCACTGCTCTGGGGGATCGCCGGGAGGGATTGGGATGGGTCAAACTACCCCAACTACCGCTTCAAATCCCATTTCACCGTGAACTTCGCCAGCGGCAAGCAGGCCTGGGAGTGGGAAAACAACCAGATGCGTGCGATGCTGGCGATGCCTTGGTACGGACTCACCTGCACCTGGGGTGTGCGACCGAACTGGCTTTTCCACTTCGCCGGCATGGGTCAGACGCTGGGCTACTGCAACTATCGTACCGTCAATAATAACAACAACGTCAACACCAGCCAGCCGCTCGACTATCTGCCCGGTGACGATTTCGATGAATGGCTCGATGGCTTCGTCCATCTCAACCTGATGGGGGATCCCACCTTGAGGATCCATCCGGTTCCCCCCGTGCGGGCCCTCGCGGCGACCCAAGCAAGCGGCGGTCCGGTCTTGAGCTGGCAGGCACCGGACGACTTCCGGGTGATCGGTTTTCACGTCTATCGTTCCAGCTCTCTGTTAGGCCCTTTCACCCGTCTCACTTCCGGGCCCCTGAAATCCCTGAGCTACAAGGATAGCGCCGCCCCCGGAGGTGCCTCCTGGTACATGGTCCGGCCGGTGAAGCGCGAGGTGGTGCCGGTGGGCAGCTATCTCAATGCCGGTCAGGGTGCTTTCGTGAAAGTCCAGGGCAGCACGGTGAACCGACCGCCCACGGTTCAGAACTGGAGCTACACGATCCCGATCAATGGCAGTCTGAATTTCACGCCATCGATGACCGATCCGGATGGCGACACCGTGAAATGCTTCATCGGCGCCCCTCCCGCCAATGGCGAAATCACTGGCAACGGACCGACCTTCACCTATCAGCCCAAAGCGGGATTTTCGGGCTATGATCGTTTTCCGGTGACCGCTTGGGACGGACTGGCGGAAAGCGTCGGGACGGTGACCGTTCAGGTCGGCTTCATCCAGCCACCGGCATTGACTTACACGACCTGGCAGGCGGGGATCAACTGGCTCGGGCGCAATTCCTCGCCGACGGCGGATGCCAATGGCGACGGGGTGACCAATGCCATGGAGTTTCATCTCGCCCGCAATCCCGTGGGGCCGCGGAGCCCGTGGTATTCCCGCATGGAAACCGAAATCATCGAAGGGGTTCCTTGGTGGACGGTCGAGTTCCGCCGACGCAAGAATCATCCGGCGTTGGCCGTGAAATGCGCGACCGATGGAACGCCGTGGTGGAGCACCCTGGTTCCCGATGGTCGTGATGTCGTGATGGAGGTTTTTCCGGATCATTTTCCGACCGAACCGCTCGCCGAACTCGTCCGCGTGCGGATCCGACAGCGCTCGGAGGTGAAACTCAGGCTTCTCCGACTCGAAGGGACCGATTGATCCCGGCGGTCGATGAATCCGCCGCCTCGAATTTCGCACTTGGATTGCCGCCCTGCCCGTTCAGTTTCCCCGCGGATGAAGTCGCGTTTCCGTCCCTGCATCGATCTCCACGAAGGTCGGGTCAAACAGATCGTTGGTGGCACGCTGCGGGATGATGGTCCCGGACCGGTGGAAAACTTTACGTCCGAGCAGGGCGCGGCATGGTTCGCCGAAAAATTCCGGGCCGATGGCCTGACCGGCGGTCACGTGATCCAGCTCGGCCCGGGAAATGGCGAGGCGGCCCGCGAGGCACTGGCCGCATGGCCGGGAGGGATGCAGATGGGCGGGGGCATCGATGCCACCAATGCCGCTTCATGGATCGATGCCGGGGCCAGCCATGTGATCGTCACTTCCTGGCTTTTTGTGGATGGTCACTTTTCTCCCGCCCGACTCGCTGAGCTCGAAGCTGCGGTGGGTAGGGAGCGGTTGGTGATCGATCTCTCCTGTCGGAAAACTGCCGATGGCTGGGCGGTGGCGATCCACCGCTGGCAGACGATCACCGATCTGTTGATTTCTCCGGCCGTGCTCGATGACCTCGCGGCCCATTGCGATGAATTTCTCATCCATGCGGCCGATGTGGAGGGCCTCTGCGGGGGAATCGACCGGGACCTTGTGGAAATGCTCGGGCAATGGGGCCGCAGACCCCTGACCTATGCCGGAGGCGTGGCCTCGATGGAGGACCTGGAATGGATCGATGTGCATAGCGCCGGGCGCATCGATGTCACCGTGGGATCGGCGCTCGATCTTTTCGGCGGCAAGAAGCTTCGTTACGAGGATCTCGTGGCCTGGAACCATCGCTAATCCATGCTTTCGCGCGCTCGGCACTTGCGGCAGGGCGGGCGCTTGGTAGGGGTTGGGGCATGCGAAGATTGATCCGGGAAATCCTCACCGCCACCGAGTCCGCAGATTGCATCGAAGCCGCCGGCTGGGTGCGCACCCGCAGGGACTCGAAGGCTTTCTCATTCCTCGAAATCAATGACGGCTCCTGTATGGGGAACCTGCAAGTGATCGTCGATGCCGGGACGCCGGGTTCCGAGGATCTGACGAAGATGGGCACGGGAGCCTCGGTGACGGTGACCGGTCGATTGGTGCCATCGCAAGGGGGCGGCCAACAGTGGGAGGTCCAAGCCACGGAAATCCGGCTGTTAGGGACGGTGCCGGAAGACTATCCGCTTCAGAAAAAAGGTCACTCTACCGAATTCCTGCGCTCCATCGCCCACCTGCGTCCTCGAACGAATCTCTACGGTGCCATGTTCCGCATCCGCAGCCGGATGAGCTATGCGGTGCACCGCTTTTTCCAGGAAAGGCATTTCCACTACATCCACACGCCTATCATCACCGCCAGCGATTGCGAAGGAGCCGGAGAGATGTTCCGGGTCACCACGCTTGATCCCCTGAGTCAGGAAGAGAAATCCTTCGAACAAGACTTCTTCGGCAAGGCCGCCCACCTCACGGTTTCGGGTCAACTGGAAGGCGAGACCTTCGCCTGCGCGCTGGGCAACATTTACACCTTCGGTCCCACCTTCCGCGCGGAAAACTCCAACACGTCACGCCACGCCGCCGAGTTCTGGATGATCGAGCCCGAAATGGCCTTTTGTGACCTGCAAGGGGACATGGATCTGGCCGAGGAGATGGTCAAATACCTCGTCGTGGAAGCACTCGAAAAACAGGAGGGCGACCTCGCGATTTTCGAGAAGTTCATCGATAAGGACCTGCGTCGTCGATTGGAATTCGTCGCCACCCATCCTTTCGAGCGCCTGCCCTACACGGATGCGGTGGAAATCCTGAGGAAGAGCGGAAAGAGCTTCGAATACCCGGTGGAGTACGGACTGAACCTCCAGAGCGAACATGAACGCTGGTTGACCGAAGAGCACTTCAAACGCCCGGTGACCGTCTTCAACTACCCCAAGGAAATCAAACCTTTCTACATGCGGATCAATGACGATGGGCGCACCGTCACCGCCATGGACCTCCTCGTTCCCGGCATCGGTGAAATCGTCGGCGGCAGCCAGCGCGAGGAGCGGCTCGATGTCCTTCTCGCCAACATGGATCGCCACGGCTTGTCCATCGATGATTACGGTTGGTATGTCGATACCCGCCGCTTCGGCAGCGTTCCCCATGCTGGCTTTGGCATGGGCTTTGAACGTCTGCTGATGTTTGTCACCGGGATGCAGAACATCCGCGATGTCATCCCCTTCGCCCGCACTCCGGGAAACTGCGAGTTCTGATCGAAACTCAGTCCGGTTAGCAGGAGACGGTTCAAGCCTTCGACTGTTAGATGCACTGGGAAAAGGCTGTTAGATAACCCGGGACTCCGATTCGTTTCCTTCACCCGAATGGAGGAATTCAGCGGACGGAGAAGCGATGGATCTCGATGTGGCGGTAGGTTTCGCCGGGGCGAAGGACGGCGGAAGGGAAATGGGGATGGTTTGGAGCGTCCGGGAAGTTTTCGGTTTCGAGGCACAGGCCCGAGCGGCGCGGATAGATTTGCCCGGATTTCCCCGCTGGATGGTCCCCGCCGAAACATTCCGGACCCAGGAAGTTTCCGGCATACACTTGGATGGCGGGCTGATTGGTGAGGATTTCCAAGGTCCGCCCGCTTTCCGGATGATGGAAAGTGGCGGCGACCTGGGATTCATCGGTCCCATCGTCCAGCACCCACGCGTGATCGTATCCCGCTCCGTATCCGAGGCAGGGAAAGTCGCCATCGATCCGCTCGCCGATGCGATGAGTGGAGGTGAAATCGAGAGGCGTGTCCGCGACAGAGCGCAGTTCGCCAGTGGGGATGAGGCCGGGATCCGTGGGAAGATAGCGGGAAGCCCTGAGGGAAAGTTCGTGATCGAGTACGGGTGCCATGGGATTTCCTGAAAGGTTCCAATAGCTGTGATGGACGAGGTTCAGCACGGTCGCCGCGCGAGAATTGGCCGTGGCTTGCCAGATGAGCTCGTTGTCATCGTTGAGAGCGTAGAGGACTTCGACTTCGAGTTCGCCCGGATAGCCATCGTCGCCATCCGGGGAAACGAGACGCATGCGGACTTCCGAGGGTCCATGCGAAACGATTTCCCACAGCTTTCGATGGAATCCGCCATCGCCTCCATGCAGATGGCTGGGAATGCCACCTGGAGCATTGTTGAGCGCGAGTTGATAGAGGTTTCCATCGAGCGTGAAGCGACCGTGAGCGATGCGATTTCCGAAACGTCCGACGGTGGCACCGAGATAAGGATTGGCCGGGGAAAGGTAATCGGCGGCGGAATCATAGCCCAGAGTGACATCGGCCATCCGCCCATCGCGATCCGGGACCTCCATGCCGACGAGGGTGGCTCCGAGATTGGTGATTCGGGCACGCAGTCCGTGACGGTTGGTCAGTTCGATAAGGCTGGCTTCGCGACCGCAGGGAAGGGTGCCGAAGGAGGGAAAGGAGGACTCTGATGGGTTCATGGGTAGGTGGCGGAACAGAGGTGACCTAGCAGACAGGAATCGAAAACGGAGCGCGCGGTTGTGTCAGCGGTTGGCGAGGGCTTCGAGTTCCTCCCAGCGGGCGTAAAGGCGGGCGACTTCAGCCACGGCGCGTTCGTGTTCCGCCACCATGGCGGGAAGTTCCGCAAATCGCGCGGCCTGGGTTTCGGGATCCTGGATGGCGGCTTCGAGCGCTGCGGCCTTTTCCTCGGCGGCGAGGAGGGTTTCCTCCATGGCATCGAGTTCCTTTCTCTCCGCCAGAGTCAGCTTCCGGGGCTTTTCCTGGGACGGTGAAGCCGCCCGACGCCGGGCATCCGCCTCGCGGGCGGCACTCTGCGCCTGGGCGCGGTGGATGGCCTCGCGCTGCTGGCGCTTTTCGAGATAATACGAGAAGTTCCCGGGGGTGAAATGAACGCCGCCGTCCTCGAAGGCGATGATCTGATCGCAGATGCGATCGAGGAAATAACGATCGTGCGAAACGACCAGCACCGAGCCATCGAAATCCGCGATGGCCTCCTCAAGCATGCGCAGCGAAGGCAGGTCGAGGTCATTGGTCGGCTCATCCAGAACAAGAAGGTTGCCGCCGGTTTTGAGGACTTTGGCAAGCATCAGGCGGGCGCGCTCGCCGCCGGAGAGGAGGTCCACACGTTCGTTGATGCGGTCATCGGTGAAAAGGAATCGACGCAGGTAGCCGCGGGCACCGATGACTTCATCGCCGAAATGCAGCTTCTCATTTCCCTCCGCCACTTCATCGAGCAGCGAGCCAGAGCCATCGAGCACCATGCGGGATTGGTCGATGTAGTTGATGCGGACTCTCTTGCCGATTTCCGCACGGCCCTCGCTCGGGGAAATCATTCCCAGGCAGAGCTTGAGCAGGGTGGTTTTGCCGACACCATTGCGACCGACGATGCCGGTGCATTGGCCGGGGCGAAGGGTGAGCGTCAGATGACGGAAAAGCCAGCGGGGCGAAGTGGCGGTGCCGACATTGACGCCGGCATCTTCGAGTTCCACGACCTT
Source organism: Akkermansiaceae bacterium (assembly GCA_025457665.1). Taxonomy (GTDB): domain Bacteria; phylum Verrucomicrobiota; class Verrucomicrobiia; order Verrucomicrobiales; family Akkermansiaceae; genus Haloferula. The sequence goes on from JALOTY010000015.1 coordinate 26,801, forward strand.
GTCGCCGAGAGGCGGCGGGGGCGGGATGAGGAGGTCCATTTCGCGCTCTTCGGGAGGAGCTTCGATGCCTTCGATTTCATAAAACTTGTCCAAGCGGTGACGCGACTTCGTGGTCCGTGCCTTGACCCCGGCACGGACCCACTCGAGTTCCTCGCGAAGGAAGCGCTGGCGACGGCGTTCGGTTTGCTCGGCGATCTGGCGGCGGACGGCTTTCGATTCCAGGTAGGCGGTGTAGTTTCCCGGATGGGAGAAAGCCTTGCCTTGATCGATCTCGATGATGCGAGTGGCGATGACATCGAGGAAGTATCGATCGTGCGTCACAAAGATCACGGCCCCCGAATAGGTCTTCAGGAAATCCTCCAGCCAGCGGATGGAGTCGGCATCGAGGTGGTTCGTGGGCTCATCGAGCAGCAGGAGGTCCGGCTGGGAAGCCAGCGCGCGGCAAAGGGCGACACGGCGTTTTTCCCCGCCGGAGAGCGGTCCGGTCTCTGTTTCGAGTGGCGGGGTGCCGAGGGCATTGGAAAGGGAGAGGATGCGGGCGTCGAGATTCCAGCCGTCGGAGTGATCGATGAGATGGAGCAACTCGGCGAGCTGTGCTTCGGAGCCATCGCCATTTTCGTATCGACGAATCGCCTCCACGACATCGGCCGCGCCTGCGGCGATGTTTTCGTGAACGGAGAGTGAGGGATCGAGTTCGAATTCCTGGGGCAGGTAGCCGGTGCGCAGTTCGCGTCGGCGGGAGATGTCACCGGAATCCGCCGCGTGATGGCCGGCGAGGATCTTCAGCAGGGAGGTCTTGCCACAACCATTGCGGCCGACGAGACCGACTTTTTCCCCGGACTCGACTGCGAGCGTCACGCCATCGAGGAGGGTTTGGTATCCGTAGGACAGGCGGATTTCGTTGGCGGAGAGCAGGGACATAGGGCGGCGGGCAGCGGCAGAGTGTCCATGGAGGCGGGATTGGCAAGGGTGGATGCCGCCAAGAAAGCGCGACAGCCTGCGATCTTCCTGCAAGATGGGCCGCGCTGGGCCGTTTTCAGAAGGCGTGAAGGTCGCCTGCCTTTTTTCCTGCCTCATCCATGTCCTCGTGAGCGTGTCGCTGGGGCTCGATCTGCCTACCCTGCCACGGCTGCATGATCCATCGACCGTGGTGGAGGAAAAGGGTGTGACCTGGTGTTTCAGCACGGGTAATGGCGTCTCGGTCCTGAAGCGCGATGACAGTGGCTGGAAGCATGCGGGTGAGATGTTCCGACGCCATGAATTGCCCGGCTGGCACCGGGAAAAGGTTCCGGAGAATCGCGGCCACCTATGGGCGCCCGATGTGATTCGCGCGGGCGGGAAATGGTGGGTCTTTTACTCGGTCTCCAGCTTCGGCAAGAATCGCTCGGCAATCGGTCTGGCGAGCCGCAGTGAATTGGGACCGGGAACAGCGGAAGAGCCATGGAAGGATGAAGGTGTGGTGATCACTTCGCAGCGGGAGGATCGATACAATGCCATCGACCCTGCGCTGATTGCCGATGCCGGCAGGCTGTGGATGAGCTTCGGCAGCTTTTGGGACGGGATCATGATGGTCGAGCTGGATCCCAGCACCGGCATGCTCAAGGACCCCGAAGTTGAACCCCTGCGACTGGCCGCCGCGCCGGAGATCGAGGCACCCTTCATTCACAAGGAAGATGGCTGGTATCATCTTTTTGTGAATTGGGGCAAATGCTGCCGTGGAGTGGAAAGCACCTACGAGATCCGCGTGGGCCGGAGTCGGGAGATCACCGGGCCGTATCTCGACAAGGATGGCACGCCTCTCACCGCCGGCGGGGGAACGCTTCTGTTAGGAACGCGGGGTCGATTCATCGGCCCGGGCCATGCCTCGATCTATCATCGCTCTGGCAAGCCGTGGCTGATGCATCACTACTACGACCGCGAAGACCAGGGTCGATCGAAACTCCGCGGCCTGCCTTTGAAATGGGTGAATGGCTGGCCGGTGGTGGAATGATGGGGTGGGGAAGGAGTGTTTGAGGTCGGTTTCGATCACGCGATCCGGAAAAGTTCACCGCCAAGGCACGAAGATCGCAAAGTCCAGAGAGGAGACGGACCCTGGTGGATGGCCAGCCGATGGCATGGCCGCTCCCTGCGTCTCGCTCCAAAACAGGGAACAACGAAAGGAACGAAAATTTCGTCGCTCCTAGTCGGTGGCGGTGAATTTCAGTGGGATTTTTCCGCGGGCTTCGCGAGCGTGCCGCCGAAGCGGGTGGCCATGATGCCGATGAGGCAGAACATCCCAACCAGCATCGAGATGGTCGCGAGGACCGAAAAGGTGGAAAAGAGATAAGGGATATCGAATATTCTGAGAACAAGGTCCGAAGGCAGGAATTCAACGAGGCTCAAAAGGGTTCCCGTCATCAGCATGAAGCCGAGACTGCTCCATGTCGCAAAGAATCCCACATGGACCCATCGTGATTTCACCACGAAACGGAGCTTCCACAGGCCCAGGACCAGGAAGGTCCAAGCAACGATTTGGGCAAACATCAAGGCATGATGGAGGAACTGGAGGTAGTTGAATCCATTCATGATGGCTCGATCGCGGAAAGGTGTGAGGCAAGCAGGCGTTTCGCAATCCGCCAAATGGCGATGGAGCTGAGCAGAAAGGCGATGGCAAAGATCAGGCCGAAAATGCCGCTCACTTGATAGTAGAGAATGGAGACCTTCTGGCTCCCAACGAAGCTGGGGACAGTGATGGAAAAGTGGCGGATGTCCGGTTCCGATCCCTTGCAAGCGTGCAGGAATTCATCCATTCTCACCCCTCCGCAAATCAGTGTGGCGAGAGGGAAGATCTGGGAAAGGGCCATGAGAATCATGCCCGTCCATAGCAGCTTGGGAAGCCGGGGTTTGCGGATGCAGGCGGTGGCCAGGATCGCAATGGAAAATCCGGCGACTCCGATCTCGTGGGAAAGATAGGTCCATTGATCGAAGTTACTGATGTCCGGTTCCATGATGATTTTCCTGGGGATTCAAGTGAAGGACGAGCGGGGGATGTAGCTGGAAAGCAGGCGGATGGCGGAACGGACGGAATCGAGGCATGCCGTTTCGCGGGTGGTATGGTATCCGGTCGTCGGGATTTGGAGGGTGGTGCCATTGATGTCACCGCCGGTGGCGGCCACGATGCGACCCAGCTCGGTGCGCCCCAAAGTGAGCGGCTTGCTGCGGGTTTGATTCTGTTCCTCGATCCAACGGTCCTTGAAATCATGCCGGATTCCCAATCGGCTGCACGCACGGGCGATTTCCGCCGTGAAGGCGGGATCGAAGGCGGCGGTGGCATCGCGATTCCGCAGAACCAGATCCTGCGCATCCGCCTCCAGCGTGCTCGGGTAGGGGCTGGTATCGAGGACCAGCAAGCGCCGAGTGGAGATCGATTCCCGCTGAAACCAGGACAGGGCGAATCGCCAGCTCCGTGCTGCTTCCTCCTGCGCCGTGAAAAGAGCGGTGCCTTGGAAGCCGAGGCGGAAAAGATGAAGGATCAGGGCAACGCTGACGACATTGTCCAACTGCGCGCGGATGTGGTTTCCATCGATTTCCAGCCGGTCCACAAAGGATACCGGCGTTCCGGGCTGAAGGAAGGCGAGGCCGTCGATCTCGAAAATCAGGTTGCGTCGTTTCGGGCAGTGATAGCTGTTGGAAATGATTCCCTGCCCGAGATAGGTGCCGGTGTAGGGCATGTGCGCCTGGACCCTCTGACCGGCGAATCGACCGGCGATGGATGCCATCATCTGCTCCGACACCGAGTCCCCCGAAAGCTCGCCGCGATTGCCCGCGATGAAGGCCGCGTATTGGAATTCGTTCGGGCCGGTGCAGAGAAGTCCGTGCCTGTCCACGTGGGCGGAGAGCACCATGCTTTCGGGCTCATTTCCCTGAACCACGAGGATGCCGAGATGACGATCGATCCGCACATCCAACTCATCCAACTCCCGGCGCAGCACCCGGAAAAACGCGTCCTCCGCCCCGGTGACCGAGGGCTCGCGGACGAGATGGCGGAGGATTTCGAGGAATCCATCGAGATCGTTGGGATCGTGGACTGGCACGGGGGTATCCGATGCCATCCGCCGCCATCGATCAATGCCGAAGCGCTACGGCGGCGAAAAGATCTTCGGCGGAGGAATTCAGGGATCGAGCACCACGCGATAGAAGCGTCTGTTATCAGTGGAAAGCGGAAGGGTGCGTTGGAGTTCGATCTGCATGCTTTCCGCGGTGATCGAGGTGTCGGGAACGCCTGTCCAGGCGGTGGCGGGATCGTGGGTGGACTCGATGTGGTAGCTCCGCCCCGGAAAAGCATTCCAGCGGAGGGTGATTCCGGTGCCGGATTTCTCGAAGGAGGTGATGCGGAAGGAGCGGGTGGGATCGAGGCGGTCATAGAGGCCATCGGCATTTTCATCGCGCAGCACTTCGGTGGGCAGGCTGAGGAACTCGGAGGGATCGATATTTCCATCGCCATTCACCGCCGCGGGTGCCTGCGAGCCAAGGATGCCGGAATCGCTGGTTTGATAGGCAGCGGAGGCCAGATGAATCACCGGTGGGAGCGTGCCGAAAGCTGCGGCGAGATCGAGGGTCGCCTCCATTTGTCCACCCTCAGGACCGCGGATCGCTTGGGTGGTGGCGGTGCCTGCATTGAACCAACCGATATAGCTGTTAGAGCTTTCCGCGCCGACAAAGGGGGCGTTGGGAGCCATGGCGGTGAAACCGGCCTTGGCCCAGGGAGCGGGTTGATTGGCGCTTGGGGAGAGGGTGGGTGAAAGCAGCAGGAAATGGTCATTGCCATACTGCCCCGGAGACCAGGTGGCGAGATAGAGGATGTTTCCACGCAGTGCGGCGTAAATGGTCATGCCGGGTGAGGACAAGAGGTAGCCGGGAAAGTCCGCCGCACCATCGATGACAAAGGGCAGGGGCCCCGAGGTGGCGGAGGTCGTCGCGCTGACCGGTCCCCCGGCGCTGGACGCTCCGCCGGAATTCAAGGCGGTGACGGTGTAAATGTAAGTGGTGGATGGCTGGAGTCCGGTATCGAGCCACGAGGAAGTCGTGGGGTTTGCCACTGCCGTGCCATTGCGGAAGACCCGATAGGAGGTGGCTCCGGGGCTGTCATTCCAATCCAGCGACACACGGGTGGCGGCGGTGTTCGTGACCTGCAGGCCGGTGGGGGCGGCAGGTGGGGAAACCGGGGTGCCTCCGCCATCGTCCTCGACGAAAACATGTTGGATTTCGGACCGATGGATGTTGCCGCGGGTGTCGGTGGCTTCGATGTAGTAATCAAGCAAGTTTCCCCGGAAACCGGGAAGGGAGCTTTCGGAGATTTTCGCGAAATGATAATCGGCCAATTCGGGAGGAGTGATGAAATAGTTGATTTGACCGTTGTTTGCGGCGGCATTCAGCTCTGCCTGCGTATCGGGCAATTCGCGGGATGTCATGGGAATGTTGACCCAGGATCCCACTTCGCCCCCGCCTGCATAAGTTTCATTTTGGGATGAGGCGAGTGGGTTGGTGCCATCGGCATCGATGCGGACCTTGAGATTCACCGACGCGAGTCCCGAGATATCATAAGCATGGGTCCAGATATAGAAATCGGATGGCATTTTTTTGAGATAGCGGGTGTCTCCTCCGGGGATGGAATTGAACCAGCCGAAAGTCCATGCTCCCGGGTTGTAGGGAAACCTCTGAGGTTTGAGCACACTGGGGGCGGTGCGGTCATTGGCCCGGCGCTGGGCGGTGAACCATGGTTGGAGTTTTTCGATGGCGCGGGTGGTCGCGAGGGCGGGTTTGACCTCATCGTCATTTCCCAGTCCGCCGTAGTAGTTGAAACCGGAATCAAGCCCGCCAAGATAGATATGCCATGCGAGTTCCACCGGGTTGGGATTCGTGGGCGTGCCATCCCAATCGTAGGGTGCCTGAATCCTCCATGGCTCGATGCTGCCGCCTTCGTCGCGGAGAACCTGCTCGGCGGTCTCCACCCAATTCGCCCCGGTGATCACGGGAGCCCATGACCAGAATTTCAGGGCGAAACCGGGGCTTTCCATGTCGACCACCGTCCCCGGATATCGGTTAGCGGCCGTGGCGGCGACGGGGGGCTCGATCCATTTCAGGAAATTCGGCGAGCCATAGCAGGACTCGGGGAAAATCCACGCGCCATCCTCGATGTGGACTGTTTGCGCTTGGGCACCATGGGCATTGACGAAATCCTGCACCGAGGTGGGTGCGTAGCCGCCATTGAAAAATCCCGGAGTCGCCTCCATCCATGAGGAATAGCCGCCGCCCCAGGCATTGTCGCCATCGGTGGAAGGCATCACGATGACTGGTCGTGAGGGGTCGGTGGCATGCGGGGCGATGAACTGACCGATCTTGGAAGTGCCCTCGTTGGCGTAACCGTATCGATAGGAGAGCACGTCGTCCGATGGCACCATGAGGATGGAGCGGCGATTGCCGGTGGCCGGATCGATGGATTCGGCGCGATGAAGTTGATAGGCGAAAGGGGCAACGTTCCATGCCGCATTTCCCGGATTCGGCTGGCCATACCACCAGCCGGTGGTGGGTGACGGCCCCAGAAGGTCGGCCCGGTTCGGGGGACTACTGAAGATGCCGTAGTTGTTGTTTTCGAGGTCGAACTGGTTGAAATACGTGGGGCAGGTGCGCGAGAGGTGGTGACTGGGGACGATGACCCACTCGTAGCCTTCATCGGCGAGGACATCGATGATGTGGCGGGAGAAGGCCATTTCAGTGGGGAAGAATCCTTTGGAGTGATCCGAGAGGTTCGGATTCCCACCCCAGGCTTTCCACCATGCCTGTTTGAAGATCTGGATCTCCTTTCGCAGCACTGCCTCGGGCAGCAGCGGGGCAAGCGAGTGGTGGTAGGTGAAACCGACGAGGTCGAGTCGGCGGGAACCGGCGGGCGTGGTCCAATTTCGCGCGGTGCGGTTTCCATCCCACCAACCGGAACCGTAACCCAGATGACCCCCGCCACCGAGCTGGCGGATGTTGTCGATGAGTGAACCGGAGTAGGATAGACAGAACCCGGCCGATGGGGGGCATGAGGCCAGCGAATCCCGTGGTCTGCCCTGGTAGGCGTTGCGTCGGTCATCGAGGCCGAAGATGTCGGTGAGGTTGTTCTCGGGGTGGCTGGCGCTGCTGCCGGGATAGGATCGGGCGGGCTTGAGGACGATCGAGTCCCAGGCGAATTCCACGCGGTTTGTCTGGCTGCCGTTGCTGTTCCACTCCGGCCAGTAGAGGGGCTGGTGGTTGTGCCACATGCGGCTGACGTAAACATTCTGGGCGGCGCAGGGCAGGGTCAGAGCCGCGAGGCAGGGAAGCAGGCGCATGGGTTTTGAGGAGGGTTTCCAGGGCGATCCGCAGCGGGAAATCGCTGATTCCAAATGGTCGAAAGCGCCACGGGGTTTAGGTCGGCGGAGGGCCAATGGCGGGGGGCTGTGGGGTCTGGCAGCGGAAATCGGCTGAAAACGGATCGATTTTTCCCTTGCGTCCCCCGTTCCGTCCATCCCATCTTCCGCCCGCCCCACACGGGGTGCTTGATTCCGGTGTAGCTCAGCGGCAGAGCGGGTGGCTGTTAACCACTAGGTCGTTGGTTCGATCCCAACCGCCGGAGCCATTTGAAGGCCCTCGTCCCTCGAAGGACAGGGCCTTCGCCTTTTTCAGAAGACGGCTTCTGAATTGCTTCTTTCTTCGGGATTGAATGGTTAAGATTTCCGTAGTAAGCTCTCCGCCGTGAGAACCTTCATCCCATGGCTGGTCGCGGCAGGAATTCTTCCCTGTGTGACGCTCGTTTCCTGCAAAAAGGATCCCGGTGAGGGTCAGCGTCAGAATCTTGAGGACGCGGGATACTCGATGACACCCGAAGATTTCCTGCGGGCGGCGGAGGGAGACGATCTCAAGGCCCTCGAGTCCATGATGTCCGGAGGCATCGCGGCAGGGGTGACCGATGCCAAGGGTCGCAGTGCCCTTCACGCGGCCGCGGCGGCGGGATCGGTCAAGGCGGCGACGCTCCTGCTGGATCGTGGTGTGCCCATCGATCTCACGGATCAGTCCGGGCGGACTCCGCTGATGGAAGCGGTGATGCATGCCGATCCGGAAATGGTGAAATTCCTTCTCCGCCAGGGGGGCGACCCGTCCCTGAAGGACTCCGATCGATACAAGCCGCTGATGCTGGCGGTGAAGGCCGGACGGGCGGACATGGTCGCGGAGTTGGCACCGTATGTGAGGCAGGATCTCGACGATGCCCTGCTCGCGGCATCGATTCTCGGCGAGGCGCAGGTGATCGATGAACTGACCAACTATGGGGCTAGTATTTACGCCCGATTGGAGGACGGCAGGACTCCGCTGATGTTGGCGGCGCAGCATGGCAGGGCGGAGGCTGTGGAGATGCTGCTCGATATCGGTGCGAACCGTTTCACCATGGACAGTCATGGCAAGACGGCAGCGGAGCTTGCCAAGGAGGCGGGGCACGAGGATCTCGCAGCCCGCCTCGCCGCAGAGCCGGGAGAGGGCGACTTTGTTTTGGAAGAGGCCGATGCCTTGGCCGAGGAAATGGTCGCAGAGGTGGAAACCGGGCGCGAGGAAGTCAGTGACGAGGAGGGCGATGCCAGCCTTGCTGACAATGAGAACGGCGCCGATCCGCCGGTCGATGCCAACGACGCGCCAACGGGCGAAGCACCGGAGATCGCGGGGGGGGGCTTGCCTTCGGCTGATCCTGAGGCGGAGCAAGGTGGTGAGGAAACGGGCAGTGGCGTCGTCATCGAACCCGTGGACCCCGGCGCGGAACCGGGTCGGCCGGCAGTCGCGGCCCCACGCAGGGAGCGGATTTCGGAATTGGAAGGTGTGGTGGTGGGTGGAGGGCCGGCGCGAACTCCCGCAGAGGAGGCGGGCAGGAATGATGTCGCTGAGCCATCGACGGGTGGATCCACCACGCAAGCCGCGACTGACCCGGCCCCGGTGGTCATGCGGGCCTATCGGGAAAACGAACTGCCCTTGCGGGTCGACTCCACCACGGAAGAGAGTGCCATGATTCAGGTGGTGGGCGGGGCAAAGCAAGAGGTGGCGGTCGGCTCGACGATTCCCGGGTCCACGCTCAAGGTCATCCGAATCAGCCGGAAGATGCAGAGCGGAAAGGAGAATCAGGGTGAGCCGGTCGAGGTTTCCGTGGTTACCCTGAGCGATGGTCGCAGTGGAGTGGAGCGCGACCTGGTGGTGGGTCTTCCGGCGCTCGCCCATGATCCGGTGGCCCTGGTCGAGGACGCCAGCACCGGGAAATACTATGTGGCCCGTACTGGCCAACGCTTCCGCACGGCCGACGGCGATGACTATCTGGTTGGAGATGTGCGGCCGAATCAGATCGTGCTTGAGGATGTGAAAACCGGCGAAACCCGGACGATTCCCCTCAGCGGACCGCGCGGATGACCACTGATTTTCCCCAAGATATGGAACCCGACGTGATGGAGCCGGCCGATCCGGTGACGCAGTTTTCAGTAATGCTGCAAAACCGTGCCGGTGCTCTCGCCGCGCTGGTGAAGCTCTTGCGAAATCACGCGATCGAAGTCGTGGGAATCAGCGTGCAGGACTCGCGCGATGCGACGGTGGCGCGGCTCGTCCTGACCGATCCGGACCTGGCGATGCAGATCTTCATCGAAAAGGGGATTCCCTTCACCTCATCGACTCTCGTGGTGGTTTCCCTGCGGGAAGCGGGGCCTGGATTGCTTCAGGTGCTCGATACCCTGATGGTCGCCGAGACCAATGTGGATTTCGCCTATGCGCTGATGCCGAGTCAGGCGGGACAATCGCTGCTTGCCCTCCATGTCGAGGATGCCGACTTTGCCACAAGCGTCCTCAATCAAGCCGGCTTCAAGCTCCTGAGGCAGGCGGACTTGAGTCGATGAAAAGCCAAAGCTGCCGATCGAGCGAATCGGCAGGCAGGGTGAATGTCATTCCACCCGATGCAGGCGCGTGAGTCCGCGTTTGAGAAGTTCGCCATCGACGAAGTCGGACGCTGCGGCATCGAGATGGATGGGAAACTCCTCGCCATCGAATTCGATCTGATGGATGCCATCGGCCGGAGCCTTCTCAAAAGCCTTGAAGAGCGAGGCCATGTCGCGAATCGCCTGACCATTGACATCGGTAACGATCAGGTTGCGCAAGCCCTCATAACCCAAGGTGGCCGGGGTGGGGATCACGCCGGTCACCACGACCACGCGATCCATGCGATCGGCATAGGCCTCCGGGTTTTCGAGTGGATCGATGAGCGAGAGCGGAGCCTCTTCACGCCAGTTTTCACCGAAGGCCGAGAGCAGGGGTCGTGTGAGTTCCTGAAAAATGAAGCCCCCCTTCACGAGATAGAGCGGTGCCCGACCGTGGATGTGGACAGGGACAAGATCTTCGGCGGGATCTGGTTTCTCCAAGGTGGCAGCGATGGTGATTTCCTTTCCTTCCCGAAGAACCTTCAGTTCGATCTCCGAACCGGGAGCCTTGGAACCCTTCACCAGATGGCTCCAGAAGAGACGACCGAAAACCGGGTGCTCGAAGTAACCGAGTCGATCAATTTCAGCATCATCGATCGCCACCAGCACATCCCCTTGCAGGACTCCTGCCTTTGCCGCAGGGCCCTCCGGACGGACCTTGGCAAGATAGAGCCCACCCCCATCCTCCGGCAGTTTCAGCCAGTTCCGGAAATGCGGGTCCTCCGTGGTGGAGACGGAAACACCAAGGGCTGGAAAACCGATGTAATCTCCGTCCGCGGCGTCCTTGAGGAAGAGATCGATCACCGGGGAGGCGAGGATTTCGCAAACCTGGTCTTCCGAGTCATAGGTGTTGAGAATCCCGGCAAGCTTGCCATTGGCAAAGGTGGGCAGGGTGAAACTGCTGGCAGCCGTTTGCATCGAGGCCTTGACGCGGTAGGTGAGAAAGAATTCACCCGGCAGATAGGGAGCGGTGACATCCACGCCAAGGATGGAACCCGGTGTCACGAGGGTGTTGCCGTTGTCTTCCACCTGGACGATTTCCAAATCCGCATCGAGCGGAAGGGCTTCTGCCATGTCGACCGGAATGAGGCCCTTGAAAAGTTTGGCGGCTTCGGCCTCGTCCTTGACGGTGAGAAGGGCGAGATTCGCGGCGTAATCGACGGCCATGACTTCCGCAGGCGCGAGATGGAGGCCATCGGAAGTTTCGAGTTCGATCATGGTGGCATCCGCGGCCATCTCGGCAGTCGTGAGCACCTGGTGTTTCCCCACGACGGCCCCGAGGGAACTTCGCCGTGCCGGAGGAAGTTTTTCCCAAGGCTGGCCGGCATTCCACTCCTGACGTGTGGCATGAACCCGAAGCACGGAGAGGGAAAGATCGGGCGCGGCGGCCTCAGGTTCGGCCTCTGCCGGCGGGGCTTTTTCCACCGCCGCAGGTTGCGTGAGAGGACGCTCGCAGGAGGGCAGGACCGCGACGAAGGATGCGGCGGCAAGAAAGATGGCGGGACGCGGGAACATCAGTCTTCGAGGTTCATGAGTTGATCGATGCCGTAGGTGTCCTTGATCCGTTCGTTGGCGGCAGGAACTTCGGCAGCGGGAAGAACGATCGGGCGGCTGGCTCCCAGAAGTTCAATCACCCAATGATCGGACTCCGGTTTCTGGGCGAGCACTTCGGAAAGTTGGCGGAGATTGCGGATGGACGTGCCGTTAACCTTGTCCACCACCATGCCGGTGAAACCCTCGATGCGGGAATTGATCGGGTCGTCCTCGATTCTTGTTAGAATCACGATGTCTTCGCGTTCCTTGAAGACAGCCTCGGGCAGGTAGTCCTGATAGAGTTTTCTGACATGGAAATCGGTGAATTTCCGCGCGGCGAAAAGATTCGTATCGAGCGGCTGGAACACCAGTCCGGCAAAGACGACATAACGCGGCTGCTTTTCATACTGGATGGCATACATCCGGTTCTGTGGCAGGTTTTTGAGCACAACATCCTGATCATGCCAAGTGCCCTCGGAACGGAAGCGGAGTTGCACGGTATCTCCCGCGAACTTGCGCTCGACGATTTCATTGAGGTCCACCTTGGCACCATCGATGAGGATCTGGCCGGCACTGTCGATGGGGCTGCCATCGATGGAGACGAGAATGTCGCCGGGTTTGAGGACACCATCGCATGAGCCACCGGCAACGACGCTGGAAACAAGAATGCCATGGCCGTCCGCAGGCAGCTTCAGAGCCCGGCGCATGGCGGGATTGAAGAGCGGAAAGGTGCTGATGGCGAGATCGACGTATTGATCGTAAGCCCCGTCCTCGATGTCCTTGAGGAAACGGCGGACGACGGGAGTGGGAATGATGTAGCCGGTGTTGTCGGCATCGCGACGACCCTGGAAGGCAACACCGATGACTTTGCCGTCCTGAAGCACCGGACCGCCGGAATTGCCGGGGTTGATGGCCGCATCGATCTGAATCACCAAATGCTGATCTGCACGCGAGTGGGAGTAGGAGGAGAAATCGATGCGGGAAACGATGCCACGGGTGACGCTGAGACGTTCCCCACCGATCGGATAGCCAATCACGCGGACTTGGCTTTCGAGTTCGGGGACCTCACCGAGATCAAAAACGGGGAACTCCTCGAAGTCGCCGAACTCTTCCAGCGAAAGCATGGCGAGATCGCAATCGTGGGCGATGAATTCGACCTTGGCGGGATACTTCGTGGGGTTGCCGTGGGTGGTGACGATCAAGCGTTTCGCGTTTGAGACGACGTGAGCATTGGTGAGGATGCGGTTTTTCCCGACGATGAAACCCGTGCCGATGCCGCCGCTGAAGCGGCCGCTGTTCCATGGGGTGCTGTAATCGGGAATCTGCACCGCCGCCTCGATGCGGACCACGGAACGATACACCTCCGAGGGCGGACCTTGAGCGGCGGCGGCCACCACGAGGAAAAGCAGAGAGATCAAGTGGCGCATGAGTGACATGGGGAAGGGGGGATCAAACATTGAAACGGAACTCGATCACATCGCCGTCCTTGACGGTGTATTCCTTGCCTTCGATGCGGAGCTTGCCGGCATCCCGGGCGGCGGCTTTCGAGCCGAGGGAAACGAGGTCGTCGTAGTGAACCACTTCGGCAGCGATGAAGCCGCGCTCGAAATCGGTGTGAATCACGCCTGCCGCGGCCGGGGCCTTGTCGCCTTCATGGATGGTCCACGCGCGGGTTTCCTGAACGCCGGTGGTGAGGTAGGTGCGCAGGCCGAGGAGGTGATAGACCGCTTTGATGAGTGCGGAAACCCCGGAGTCTTCCACGCCCATGTCGGCAAGAAATTCCGCAGCTTCGGCGGGATCGAGGTCGATGAGTTCCTCCTCGATGTTCGCGGAAATCACCACGGCTTCCGCGCCATGGGAGGCGGCGGCGTAGGCACGGACCTTGGAAACCAGCGGGTGGGCATCGGGATTCTTTTGAGCATCGGCCAGCTCGCCTTCATTGACGTTGCAGGCGTAGATGGTGCGCTTCGAGGAGAGCAGGAAGAATTCCTTGAGCAGTTTCAGCTCGGCATCTTCAAGCGCCAGCGTGATGGCGGGCTTGCCTTCGTTGAGGTGGGGCAAAAGCTTGTCGATCAACTCCACTTCGGCTTTCGACTCCTTGTCGCCGGACTTGGCTTTCTTTTCCCGCGACTGGCGGCGCTTGTCGAGGGCGGCGATGTCGGCGAGGATCAGCTCGGAATTGATGATTTCGATATCCCGCACGGGATCCACCGACCCGAGTTCGTGGATGATGTCGTCATTCTCGAAACAGCGGACCACCTGCACGATGGCATCGGTCTCGCGGATGTTGGCGAGGAATTTGTTGCCCAGTCCCGCACCTTCCGAAGCGCCTTCGACCAGCCCGGCGATGTCCACAAACTCGATCGCCGTGGGGACCAGTTTTTTCGAGCCTGAGATCTTGGAGAGCACGGCGAGGCGCTCATCCGGCACGGTGACGACCCCGACGTTGGGATCGATGGTGCAGAAGGGATAATTGGCCGCTTCCGCATTTCGGGTGCGGGTGAGGGCGTTGAAGAGCGTGGATTTCCCCACGTTTGGCATACCTACGATTCCGGCCTTGAGCATGGCGCGGGAGGCTTAGGGGACGCCGGGCAGGTGGGCGAGAAAAATCCCGCATGTTCCTCCGGTCACCTCAAGGTTCGAGGGGAGGGAGAAGCCCCCCATCCATGACTCCCTGGGGTTCGTCAGGAAGATCCGGTTCCTCGAAATCGAAGGCACCGCCGAAGTTCCAGAAGCTCCGGCGACGTTCCTGTTCACGCTGGAAGGCGATCGCCTGCTCTTGACCGGTCTGTTGCTTGCGGAAGTCCTCGGGCCGGGCTTCGACCACCGGGATGTCCGGCTCAAACGGTGACATCGCGATATCTTTCACGGTTCCGAAACCGTCGCTCACGCCGGTGCCAACCTTCTTGATCCCCCCGGTAGTGGCGGAGGAAAGGGACTGGACGGTGCCGCACGAGGACAACAAAGAGACCACGGCGGCCGTGGCAAAGAGGGGGAAAGCATTCATCACGGGACGCGTGCAGATTAGACCCGGGCCGATTCCAGGTCAATCCACACTTTGTGGCGCTTTCATCGCTTTCGGAGGACCAGATAGTTTCGGACCGAGCTATTCCAGAAAGGTCGGGTGAATCGCGGGCCGCCTGCGACCTGATCGGAGACCCAGATCTCGGAGGACCTGCCGCCATCGAGATTCAACGCGCTGCGGATCTTCACTCCTCCCAGTTCCGCGTTTTGAAGGGCCTGTCCAAGCGCTGCCAGCGATCCCGGCCCCGTCCGGGCCATCACCCAGCCGCCCCGACCATCGGTAGCGATGAAACTGCGGGCCGATGACCCTGCGTCGCTCAAGCCGCCGACCGCCCTGCCATTTTCGACGAGAAAAGGCCCGGCTTGCACCGCCTCACGGCCCCCTTGGAAATGTTCACGGCGAACCAGGCGGAGTTCGCCGCTGGAGCTTTCCACAAAAAATCCTGCACCCAGCGAGCTCGCCCGGTTGATGCTTCCACGACGCGATCCGCCTGTCACCACGAGGCCCAAAGGGCTGCCGTCGGGATTGAAGAAGGAGGCATTGATCGCTGCCAAGCCCCCGGCTCCCGCAGCTCTGGCATCGGCCCACTGGCTCCCCGGTCCAGCCGCCTGATCGGCGACGCTGAGGCGATGCGTGCCCGCATGAAAGGCCACGCCCTCGAAGGAAATTCCGCCAATCGTTGAGTCAAAAGCCCGTGGCGAAAAGGCCGCAGAGGAAGCGACAGCAGGGGGCGCAACAGCTCGATCCACCTCGACCGCCTCGGGCTGGATTCCCGCGCCGCTTGGGGTTTCTCCCGCGGATGCCCGTGCCGCCAGCGGGGGCGGGGTGGGGGAATCAGCCAAGGGTCGACAGGAAACCAAGGAAAGCAGCAGCGCTGCGAGAGGAAGAAGTTTCATTTCAAAGGGACAGGGGCTCGGAATCAGGAAGGTCGGGCGGCCACACCCAAAAGCGTCTGGAAGTGCGGCGCTTGTTCCTCGCGATCCACGACTGCCGTTTCCACCTGCCGGAATCCCGCTTCTTCAAGCATCGCGGCGAGATCTGCCTCGGCAAAGCCAAGCCAGGTGTCCGCATACAAATCGCGGGCCTCTTCAAAGCTATGTGCCAACAGATCGAGCACGATCAGCCGCCCGCCAGGCCTCAAGGCAACAAAAGCCGCCCGGAGGGCATTCAAGGGGTGCCCCGCATGATGGAGCGCCTGACTGAGGACCACCAAATCGACCGAGCCGGGATCGAGCGGAGGGGATTCGATGTCGCCAAGCCGATACTCCAGATTGTCGAGCCCGTGTTCCCGCGCCAGAGCGGTGCCGAATTCGACCATGTTCGGGGAAAGATCCACCGCGATCACCTTTTCCGCCCGCTGCGCCATCAACTGCGAAAGCGTGCCTTCTCCTGCTCCCAGGTCCGCGACGACCCCCCGCGCCATCACTTTCAGCAAGGCTTCCGCCAGACCTTTCCAGGATCGACCCGGAACGTAGTCCCGACCGAATCGACCGGCGAGCTGATCGAAATAAAGCCGCGTTCGGTCGCGCCTTTTCGCCAGCAGATGTTTGAGAGCCGTGAGGTCCTTGCCGCTTTCCGGCAGCTCTGTGGCCGCCTGCGTCGCGAGCGCGAGGATCTCGGTTTCCATGGCCGAGCGGTAGATGTTGTTCTTGCCGCTCCGCTCATCCCTCACCAGCCCCCCGGTCTTGAGCTGGGAAAGTGCCGTGGAAATCCGGCTCTGGCCCATGCCCAGCACTTCCTGCAAGTCCGCCACACTCAAGCCCTCCTGAGAAAGCAGATGCAGAATCCGCAAGCGCGTCGGGTCGGAAAGCAGCTTCAAGGATTTCAGCATTGACGGCATGGACAAAGGGATAGATCAACGCATCGCGATTTGACGATACGAAAAATCAACGACACCTATGAGCTCCTACATTTTTTCCTCTGAATCCGTCGGCGAAGGCCATCCGGACAAGGTTTGCGACACCATTTCGGACGCCATTCTGGACGCCTGCCTGAAGGTCGATCCGAAGTCCCGCGTGGCTTGCGAGACCTTTGTGAAGTCCAACATGGTGGTCGTCGGTGGCGAAATCACCATCCCGAAGATCGGCCAGAAATCGATCGGTGAGGCGATCAACATCGACTCCGTGATCCGCGCTGCCGTCCGTGGCATCGGCTATGTGAACGACGACGATGTCTTCCACGCCGACAAGGTTTTCATCAACAACTACCTCACCACCCAATCGCCCGACATCGCCCAAGGCGTGGACGCGAAGAAGGTCGAGGGCAAAAAGACCGCCGAGCAGGGCGCGGGTGACCAGGGGATCATGTTCGGTTTCGCTTGCGATGAAACTCCGGAACTCATGCCCGCCCCGGTGATGTATGCCCACCGCCTCGGCCGCGAACTGACCCGCATCCGCAAGACCGGCAAGGTCAAGTGGCTGCGCCCGGATGCGAAGAGCCAGGTTTCGGTGGAATACATCGATGGCAAGCCGACCCGCATCGTCAACGTCGTCATTTCCACCCAACACGCCGCGGGCACGAAGCACGCGGAAATCGAGAAGTTCTGCATCGAGCAGGTCATCAAAAAGGTCCTGCCGAAGAACATGCTGACGAAGGACACCGAGTATCTCATCAACCCCACCGGCAACTTCGTCGTTGGCGGGCCGCAGGGTGACTCCGGTCTCACCGGCCGCAAGATCATCGTCGATACCTACGGTGGCATGGGTCGCCACGGTGGTGGTGCCTTCTCCGGCAAGGACCCGTCGAAGGTCGACCGCTCCGCCGCTTACATGGGTCGCTGGGTGGCGAAAAACGTCGTCGCTGCCGGCCTCGCCACCAAGGTCGAGATCCAGTTCGCCTATGCCATCGGCCACCCGCTGCCCGTCAGCGTGCACGTCGATACCTTCGGCACCGGGGTCGTTTCCGATGACAAGATCCTCTCCGCCGTTCTCAAGGTTTTCTCCTTCAAGCCTGCGGACATCGTCAAGCAACTCAACCTGCTCCGCCCCATCTACTCCGCCTCCACCAACTACGGCCACTTCGGCAAGGAAGACGCAGGTCTGCCTTGGGAAGAAACCAACAAAGTCGCCGCGCTGAAAAAGGCGATCAAATAAGAGACACAAGACGATAAGACAACAGACGACAGACCAGAGAAGGGAGGAAGCCGCCGTGCACAATTTTGAAGAGCTTGAAGTGTGGAAGCGGTCCTCCCGCCTCGCGGTCTCGGTGCTGGAGCTGATCGAATCAGTGCGACTCTACTCATTGCGAGATCAGATGGCGCGATCTTCGATTTCCATCCCTTCGAACATCGCGGAAGGCTCCGAGCGGGAAAGTGACAGGGAGTTCCGCCGTTTTCTCGCGATAGCGAAGGGCTCGGCGGGTGAACTTCGCACTCAGCTCTACATCGGACTTCGTGCCGGTGTTTTTACCGAGGAACAAGCTTGCCCCTTGATCGCCGAAGTCAAAGAAATCTCTGCCATGATCCAAGGTCTCCGAAAGAGCCTCAAAGGCGGAGGGTTCCTCGGAATCTTCTTTGGTTGGCTGTTCTGAACTCAAGTCTTCTGTCTGTCGTCTTCCTGTCTTCTGTCTTTGTCGTATCTCCCTTCACCTCCGAATCTACCCATTCACCATCCTTTATCTCATTCTATCATGTCCACATTCACCGACTACAAAGTTCGCGACATCGGCCTGGCCGATTTCGGCCGCAAGGAAATTGAAATCGCCGAGCACGAAATGCCCGGCCTCATGGCGACCCGTGCCAAATACGGCCCGCAAAAGCCTCTCGCCGGTGTGCGAGTGATGGGTTCGCTGCACATGACCATTCAGACCGCCGTGCTCATCGAGACGCTGCGCGAGTTGGGTGCCGATGTCCGCTGGGTTTCCTGCAACATCTTCTCGACCCAGGACCACGCCGCCGCCGCGATCGCCGCTGCCGGCATTCCGGTTTTCGCATGGAAGGGCGAGACTCTGGAAGAGTATTGGTGGTGCACTTGGAAAGCCCTGCAATTCCCCGGTGGCAAGGGCCCGCAGCTCATCGTCGATGACGGTGGCGATGCGACGCTGCTCCTCCACAAGGGTTTCGAACTCGAAAATGGTTCCGATTGGGTCAACACCCCTTCCGGCAGCCACGAGGAAAGCGTCATCAAAGACCTCCTGAAGAAGATCCACGCCGAACAACCCGGCATCTTCCACGAGATGGTCAAGGAATGGAAGGGCGTTTCCGAGGAAACCACCACCGGTGTCCACCGTCTCTATCAGATGGCCAAGGCCGGCACACTGCTTGTCCCCGCCATCAATGTGAATGACTCGGTCACGAAGTCGAAGTTCGACAACCTCTACGGCTGCCGCGAGTCGCTGGTCGATGGCATCAAGCGCGCCACTGACGTGATGATCTCCGGCAAAGTCGCCGTCATTTGCGGCTATGGCGATGTCGGCAAGGGCTGCGCCCAGGCCATGCGCGGGCAAGGTGCCCAGGTCGTCGTTACCGAAGTGGATCCCATCTGTGCCCTGCAAGCGGCGATGGAAGGTTTCCGTGTGCTGACCGTCGAGGACACCCTCGGCTGGGGCGATATCTACGTCACCACCACCGGCAACTTCGACATCATCCGCCTCGAGCACATGGAGAAGATGAAGGATCAGGCCATCGTTTGTAACATCGGCCACTTCGACAACGAGATCCAGATCGACAGGCTCAACTCCGCCCCCGGTGTGGTCCGCACGAACATCAAGCCGCAGGTGGACAAGTACACCTTCCCGACCGGCAGCAGCATTTACATGCTCGCTGAAGGCCGCCTGGTGAACCTCGGCTGCGCCACCGGTCACCCGAGCTTCGTGATGTCCAACAGCTTCACCAACCAGACCCTCGCGCAGATCGACCTCTGGACGAACAAGGACACCTACAAGCCCGGTGAAGTGAAGGTTCTGCCGAAGCATCTCGATGAAGAGGTCGCACGCCTCCACCTCGAGAAGATCGGTGCCAAGCTGACCAAACTCACCAGCGAACAAGCCGACTACATCGGTGTCTCGGCCGAAGGCCCCTTCAAGTCCGATCACTACCGTTATTGATCGCAGCGGCGATTGCTGACCTTTCCATCCCCATCGGCTTCAGGGCCGATGGGGATTTTTTATCCATCAGTCGATGATGATAGGAACGATCCATGATTTGGGAAATCACGAATCGGAATAGCCAAAGGCCTCGAGAAGGGGGCGGAGTTTGGATTCGTGGGGGCTCAGCCAGGAAGCGTAGCGTTGCCAGCGACCGATGGATCGGGAGTGGATGGGTTTCAGGACCTGCTGATGAGTGGGGGATTTGACAAACTTCTTCTGGGCATGGGCTGCGGGATCCGCCTGGGCACTGTGCCAATCGAGACCGAGAAAATGGGTCGTGGATTGGGCAATCTCCACGGGATTTGAGATCAGGTCTTCGTAGCGGATCTCAAGAAATGGCTGGGCAAGCTTTTCCCTCAACTCCAGCCAGCCATTCATGGCGAATCGATATTGGTCGACGCATTCCTCAAGGGTCAGCCAATTGACGCTCCATGGAGTGGGATCGGTGTGCTGGAAGTAGGCGCTCAGGCAGACGTCCCGGGGATCGCGGAGCATCACCATCAGCTTGGAACAAGGCAGGGTCCGGGCGATCCGACCGATGCTCACGGTGAGTCCGGGATTCTTGTCGAGCAGGAGCTTGTCGGGCGATGCCTCAGTGGATTCCCCTGAGAGACGGCGGAAGTAGTCGGCTCGAAATTCCTCCAACTCGTGATCCGCCCGCTCACGCACCCAGCTCCCGAAATCCATCGCGGGAGAAACCATTTCATGTCGTTGCACGAGGGCGGAATCGATGCATTTCGAATAAATGTCGCTTTCCTCAATGCTGACCAGTCGCGGGTGCGCATCGAGCATCTGCTCCAGCAGCGTGGTGCCGCTGCGGGGGTGGCCTAACAGAAATGCATGTGCGGGCGAGACCCGGCCAGAGGCTTCGGCATGCCAGCGCCGCGCATCGTCGGCGGAGAATCGATTGGCCTCCGCATGCCATTTCCGCCACGCCGGACGCTGGTGGCGAAACCGCGCCACGAGGGGGGATGTGGCTTCGATCGACTTGGCGAGGTGCAGTGCTTTCATGGCATCCCCCGGGAGATCCATCTCATCGCAAACCGTGCCCAGCAGATAGGCACAAGACGCGCGGAATGGAGGAGGGAGGGAAGGATGGTTCTGGGTGAGGTCGCTCAGGATTTGTCTGGCGGATGCAGGATCCTGCTCACGGCAGAGACGAGCCCTGACGGCCCGCACCTCCGGGATATGCGGGGCCAAGCTTTCCGCTGCATCGAGAAATTCTTCAGCTTCCTGCCGTTGCCCACTGCGCAAGCTCAGCGCGGCAAGGCGTGAACCGGCCACGGCCTTCACGAGCGGTCTGGAATCCGCCAGCAGTTGCCTGAAGCATTCCGTGGCGGCATCGAATGCCCCGATCTTCTGAAGCTCCTCGCCCAACTGGTCGATCAAGGCCGGCTCCGCCGCGATGATACTGCGGAGTTTCGCGATGACTGGAGCAGCCTCATCCGCTCGACGCAAGCGATGCAGGCATTTCGCCTTTTCTAACAGAATGCCGGGATGCGAGGGGTGACGACGGCAGGCCTCCTGGATCAGTGTCAGGGCAAGTACATCGTTTCCGCTATCTTTCGCCGCCGCGGCGAGTTGCTGAAGGCGGTCGTCGGAGAGTGAATCGACATTCATGAATCCTAACCTTCTCCTGCGAATTCGGAAAAATCAAACCCTGCCTCCGATGACTCAGAGGCAGGGTGGATCATCGTTTCGAAGGCAACTCAAGGAATGACGATGCGGAGGCGGGCGAAGAGCCGCGAGTCCACCGCGAGTGCGCGCGGGATTTTCACCTCCACGCTGTCGATCCCGGCACCGAAACCGTCGTTGGTTTCCGTGATGACGACGCCATCGACTCCGTGCACCGCAGTGGTCCATGCTCCAAGGCTCGATCCATATTGGATGGTGGGTCCGTAGGAAACCGAATCATCGGTGCGGCGGTAGGTCACGATCAGATAGGTCGCATCCGAACCGATCGTGGGGAGCAGTCCGTTGGAGTCGGAGCCCGGGCCGGAAGGATCGCCACCAATCACGAATTCGACACCATTGGGAACGCCATCGCCATCGGAGTCCACGTCGCCGCCGGCACCCGTGATGCCGTTGATCGATTCCCAGCTATCATAGGGATCGGCGGCTTCGGTGGTTACGACGACCTCCTTGGTGGCGGCCTTGATTTGAACCGAGTATCCCGGTGGCAGTCCATTGACCGTGGCAAAGTTTCCTGTGGCCGTACCGGTGTAAGTGGCGATGACATAAGTCGGCTCCGTGGCTCCGCCTCCAATTTCGGTGAGGTTCAGTGTGCCGCCGGTCAGATCGAGGTCGCCCTCGACTTCGAGTTTGTCGTGAAAGATCCCATCGATTTCGCAATCAAATGCACCGGCGATCGAGAGACTCCCTGTGGCCAGCGGAGAAGTGTCCGGCGAGGGGGAAATGGCTCCGCCGCCCAGCACGGAAACCGGTCCGGCGATCGCTCCATCGCCAGAGAGGACCGCGGTGGATGCCACGGTGACGGCGGTGTTCCCAAGCGAGCCCTCGATCACCAGCGTGCCGCCATTGACATTGGTCGCACCGGTGTAGCTCTGGGTTCCCGTGATCACCATCACTCCGGCTCCCGTCTTGGTGATCGGGAAAGTGTTGGAGGCGGTATCGAAAGTTGAATTGAAAACGAGGTCTTCATCGGCGGCTCCATCCTCGACATTGAAGAGGAAGTTGGAATTCACCCTTTGGAAATTCACGCCGTTGATGATCGACGAGTCGCCAGAAGCAAAGGTCTTCAACTCGAACGCATAATCCGCCCGGATCTGAGGGTTGGCACCGTTGGCATTGATGGTGGCACCTGTCATGTTGATCTTGTCGAGGTATTGCTCCTGACCGATCGTGAAAAGGCCGCCATTCAGATTGATGATGGGCGAGGCGGTGAAAGCTCCGCCGAGGGCGTGGAAGACCCCCGAAGGGATCACCAGTTCAGCCCCGGCTTCGACCGTGATGAAAGGGAGGTCGAGGTCTGCATTGAAGGCTCCGGTGTTGGCCACCAAGCGACCGGCTTCGACCACGATGCCGGTATCCTCGAAGCCATTCCCGCTGCTGTATCCTTGAATCGCAAGCGTGCCTTCTCCGGATTTCGTGAGAGTGCCGCCGCCTTTCAAGGGCGCGGTGAGAGTGGTGGTGATGCCGGTGTTGACCTCAAGCTCCGCCGCGCCGCCGGTGAGTCGAAGATTGCGCGCAATATTGAAGGAAGTGGCGGGCTCGACGATGGCACCTGGCCCCAGTCTGATGGCACTGGTGCCTGTGCCGAGGCTGGTGGCCGTGCCGAGAACAACCCTGCCCTCCTGGAGGTTCACGTCACCGCTGAAGGTGTTTGATCCAGGCAAGGAGAGCTTGGCTGAGCCGAACTTGGTGAGCGAGGTGCCGCCGGCGATGGGTGAACCGGTGAACGAGTAGTCCGTGACACTGTTGTCCACAACCATCGAAGCGGGCTTGATGGAGCCGCTGAGAGTGACGTTTCCAACCGCCGAGCTATCATCAAAGGTGATCACATCGAACTCGTAGAAATTCGATGCCACGGTCGAAGGAAGTGCGCTGCCCAGCTTCCAGTTGGCGGTGGTGTTGACGTCCCAAACGGCACTGCTGCTGCCGGTCCAAATGAGTTCATCGGCACTGTCGATTTTCACGATGACCTGGCTGTTGACCGGATCATCGATGACCGAGGCGCTGTAATGCGGATTCGGCAGCGAAGCGCTCAGTCCGGCAAGCCCGAGGCCGGTCAACGAGGAGTATTTCAGCACAGGGAATTCCTGTCCCACGGTGAGAGCTTGGGAGGGGATCACCGAGACGGTGGACGCAGAGATGACGTTCAGAGTGAGGACATCCAGCGTATCGAATGCAGTGCCGACGCGGAAACCGAGATTGCCGCCGTCGAGATCCACATCACTCACCAAACTCACGCCCGGAGCTGCGGATGTGCCCGCACCAAGCGAGCCACCGCTGTTCACAATGATCTTGCTGTTCGGCAGGTTTGCCCCTGGAAGCAGGGTGCCGCCATCGACCACGGTATCGCCGCTGTAGTTCACCGTGCCCGAGAGCGAGAGGGTTCCAGCTCCGACCTTTGTGATGCCGGCGGTGGTGCTTTCGGTAATGCTGCCGTGCAGGGAGATCACGCGCTCGGTCACACCATCTGCCGAATCAAGGGTATCGACCGTGATGTCTCCGGTGAGGGTGATCGACTTGGTGGAAGTCCAGTTCGAGAATGCCCCGAGCGTGGCCCCGCCGGCATTGATGGATTTGTTGGAAGCATTGTTGATGCCGCCTGCGCCGAGATTGAGCCTGCCTCCGGTGAGGTTGTAGGCGGCGGTGTTGTTGCGTCCGTTGGCGAGGTTGATGCCATTGATGTTGGCCGTTCCACCGCTTTGGTTGAACTGAACATTCGAACGATCCCAACCCAGGCTGAGGCGGGCGCTGGGGGAATTCAGCGTGCCTCCGGAAAGTCCGTAAACGCAGGTGCTTCCATACCCCCAGTGACCCAGCAGAAATGAGGCCGAGGTGCCGTTGTCGTTGCTTCCGGTGATGTTGAGGGTGCCGCCGCTTTGGCTGACGGTATTTTCGGTATAATACCAATCGGCCATCACGAAACGGTCCACCGTGACATCGGCCCCTGCGATGATGTCGAGATCCTGGACGCTGCCTGTGTTGTTCCAGCCGAAGGTCAATCCGCCGGAGATGACATCGACGTTTCCGCCCAAGACCACCTTGCCGCCTTCGATCCGGACCCCGCCGCTGAAGCTATTGTTGCCGAGGAGGTTGAGCGTGCCGCTGCCGACCTTGCGAATGCCACCCGTTCCGGTGATGGGAACATTGATGAAGGCATTCGAAATCACTCGGAAGGGACTGCCTGGATCGGTGATGGAGAGGGAACCGGTGCCATCGATGGTGGGAGTTCCTTCCTCGACATTGATCCCCGCGATGGCCTGCGCTGCCGAGGTGGTGACCGTGAACGGATCGGTCGCCTCCGTGCCGGCAGAGAAGACCGCGACATCACCGCCACCGGCCCAGTTCGATGTCACGGCTTCACCACTCCCGGACGTGCTCCAGTTCGCGTCTTCCCAGTTTCCCGACGGCGCGATCCCTCCCGGGCCGGCCACGTCCCCATTGATGTCCCAGAAGACATCGGCCGCCGTCGCGGAGAAGGTTCCGAGCAGCGTCGCGGCCGTGAAACAGGCGGTCCTTGAACCCTGATGGATGCGAATGAATGGATTGCTAAGTGGCGCTTTCATGGTGGTTTTTGGGTATCGATGGTCAGGAAAAGGTCTGAAAAACGAGAGAAGGTTCGGTCCGATCAATGTCGAGCGGATGAATTCCCTAGAATGCAGATTACCCAGCATGCCACGGCACTTTTTGCGCCATTTCCAGCGTCAAGTTCGCACTTGGGCAAAAATACGCAGGTTAAAAGGCATAAAATGAGGGTGGCGCGCCGGATTATGGGGATTGGCGGTTGACTTGGCGTGGGCTCGGGATGAGCTGGCAGGCATGCCGATTCGCCATGCGTTTGCCTTGGTTTTGATGGGGGTCAGTGGGTGCGGGAAGTCCACGGTCGGTCGCTTGGTGGCCTCACGGGCCGGCTGTGAGTTTGCCGATGCGGACGATTTCCATCCGCCGGGGAATCTCGCGAAGATGTCGTCGGGCGAGGCCTTGACCGATGAGGACCGGGGCCCATGGCTGGAGGCATTGCGGGACCACATCCGCGAAAGAAATGAGAGGGGAAAGACCCTTGTCCTGGCCTGTTCGGCTTTGAAAAAAAGCTACCGCGACAAACTCCGCGAGGCCGGTCCGCAGGTTGTCTTTGTGCATCTTTCGGCATCGCGGGAACTGCTGTTAGAGCGTCTGCAAAATCGTCCGGGGCATTTTTTCCCGGTGTCTTTGCTCGACAGTCAATTCGAGGCCTTGGAGCTGCCCACGCAGGCTCTGGTGCTCGATGCAGCGGCGCCGCCCGACGATCTGGCGCTCCAAATCCTGGTGCCTTTCTTCAATCGCCTCCCTTGAGCCAGCCGACTCTTCAATCCGGGATCACATGAGCCACCCAGGCGATCATTTTTGCCCCGGGGATCAGGAGGAAGTGCGAAAGAACGGTGCCTAACAGTCGGCTGGCTGCCATGCCGACGACGGCGGCGCGCAGGCGCATGTCCGAGCTTTCCTTGCCGGTGGCCGTGGAATCGGTGACGTAAGAGAGGTAGGGATCGACAAACGCAAAGAGCAGGATCGTGCCGATGAAATTCACGACAGCCGAAAGCTGGCCGGTGGTCATGCGGAGTTCCGGAGCGAAGACCCCGGCGTAGAGGGAGCTGAGGACCCCGGTGGTGAGAAGGGCGGTGCCGCCGACGTTGAGAAGAAAGACGTTCCATGGCAGGCGGACGCCACTCTTGAAGTAGGAGAAATTCCTGATCGATGGCACCGCGATCGAAGTCCGGATGTAGGACCACCCCTTGGGGCTCATGGCGCGGACGACGAGCTTGCCAACGGAGGGAAAGCGATCGAAGGACGACACCATCGATGACACATAGCGCTGGAAGCTGGGAATCGCGAGGAGTCCGAGCAGGGTGGCGACGCTGGTGGAGATGATGAGCCAGTGGAAATCGCTTTCGAGGGTCGTCGTTTCCCCGTGGAGTTGGGATTCCACCCGTTTCGAGAGACTGGGGGTCAGCAGCGTGTTGGCACTTCGCGAAACGAGGACGAGGAGGTTGAAGAGCGAGAGGCAGAAGGCGATTTTCCCGGTCCGCGCCCCGGCGATGCGGACACCATAGGAAAGGGTGGAGACGAGGTGGGTGACTCCGAGGAAGAAGCAGAGAAGGAGAATGGACACGGCGGGCGGGCCGGGGTTGGGGACCGGCCGGGGCCGATGGTGTCTTTCCTGAGGCGCGCTGCAAGCGCGGGTTTTGGGGAGGTCGGGGATGGCGAGAGACGATCAAGACTCCGGCAGGCCCTCCGCAGCTTGCGGTTTCCTCCGACTGGAAGGGAAGCGGAGGCCGATGACATCGCCTTGGGAAATGGCCATTTGATCGACCTGATCGCGGCCTGCCCAGACTTCAATTTCCCGTTTGGAACCTTTTTCCGGGACGATTGAAAGACGGGCGATGGGACCGGCGACGAAAAGGTGACTCACCCTGCCAGTGAGATCCACGCCCTCTTCCGCGGCGAAGCGGAGTTCGATTTCGTGGGGGCGGACGTAGCGGTCGTCCGCGAGCTTGTTTACCTCGCCCAGGAATTCGTAAACGAAGGAAGTACGAGGATGATCGTAGATCTCCTGGGGCGGGCCGGATTGCTCGATCCTGGCATTGCGCATGACGACGACCTGGTCAGCGAGTTCGAGGGCTTCTTCCTGATCGTGGGTGACGAAAAGGGTGGTGAGGCCGATTTCATCGTGAAACTGCCGGAGCCATCGCCGCAAATCCTTGCGGACCTGGGCATCGAGGGCGCCGAAAGGCTCATCGAGCAGGAGGACCTTGGGCTGAATGGCCAGGGCACGGGCGAGTGCGACCCGCTGGCGCTGGCCCCCGGAGAGTTCGGAGGGTTTGCGATGATGAAGTCCTTCGAGTTTGACCAATTTCAGTAGGTCGAGCGCGCGTTCGTGGATCTCTTTTTTCGAAGGTCGGTCCTTGCGGGGCAGAACGGAAAGCCCGAAGCCGATGTTCTCCGCGACATTCATGTGTCGGAAGAGTGCGTAGTGTTGAAAAACGAAGCCGACCCCCCTCTGCCCGGCCGGAGTCATGGCGACATCCTCGCCATGGAAGAGGATTCGACCCGCTCCGGGATCGGGAAATTCAAGACCCGCAATGATGCGCAGCAGAGTGGTCTTGCCTGATCCCGATGGCCCGAGAAGGGCGGTCAGCGAACCGTTCGGGACCTCCAGCGACACGTCGTCGAGCGCCTGATAGCTGCCGAAGGTTTTGTGGATGTTCTGGATGGAGACGGACATGATCAGTGGCGGGTGTTAGAAGTGTGGCCGAGCAGATGCTCGATGAGCGTTTTCAAGCCGAGGGTCACAAGGGCGAGGAGGGCGAGGAGAGTGGCGGCGGCGAAGGCGGCGCTGAATTGGTATTCGTTGTAGAGCACTTCGATGTGGAGGGGCAGGGTGTTCGTTTTTCCGCGAATGTGGCCGGAAACGACAGATACCGCGCCGAATTCGCCCATGGCGCGGGCGTTGCAGAGCAGGACACCATAGAGGAGACCCCACTTGATGTTGGGCAGCGTGACCCTGCGGAACAATTGCCACCCGCCGGCACCCAGCGTGACGGCGGCCTCCTCTTGATCCGTGCCCTGGCTTTCCATGAGGGGGATGAGTTCGCGGGCAACAAAGGGAAAGGTCACGAACACCGTAGCCAGCACGATGCCCGGGAGCGCGAAGATGATCCGGATGTCGTGTTCCATCAGCCATGGCCCGAACCAGCCTTTCGCGCCGAAGAGGAGGACAAAGACAAGACCTGCGATCACCGGCGAAACGGCGAAGGGGAGATCGATCATGGAGATGAGAAAGGCCCGCCCCTTGAACCGGAACTTGCTGATCAGCCAGGCGGCGGCAATCCCGAAGATCGTATTGAGCGGAACGGCAATCGCCGCAGCAAGAAGCGTGAGCTGGATTGCCGACCGTGCGGCGGGCTCCGTGAGGGCGTGGAAGAACACCGTGGCTCCGCGGCGGAAACCCTCGATGAAAACGGCGGCGAGTGGCAGCAGCAGGAACAGGGAGAGGATCGTGACGGCAAGTCCGATCAGCAGCCAGCGCACAGGGGCGGATTCGGTAGTGACAGGGCGGGATGTCATGATCGGAATCAACGCGCGAGGCGTCTTTGGAGGAGGTTGATGAGGAAAAGCAGGATGAAAGAAACGATCAACATGCCCGCTGCGATGACGGCGGCGGCTTCATACCGGAATTGCTCCAACTGCGAGACGATGAGCAGGGGGAGGATCTCGGTCTTCATCGGCAGGTTTCCCGATATGAAGATCACCGAACCGTATTCGCCAATCGCCCGGGCAAAGGCCAGGGTGAAGCCGGTGATCAGCGCGGGGGTGAGTGCCGGGAAAATGATGCGACGGAAGGTTGTCCATCGGCTCGCTCCAAGAACCGCCGCGGCTTCCTCCAGTTCGGTGCCCAAATCCTCCATCACCGGTTGCACGGTTCGAACAACAAAAGGGAAGCCGATGAAGGTCAGGGCAATGAACACCCCGAAGGGAGAGTAGGCCCCTTGGATGCCGATTTCAGCGAGATATCTGCCCAGCCATCCGGTGGGGGCATAGATGGTGGTGAGCGTGATGCCCGCCACCGCCGTGGGCAGGGCGAAAGGAAGATCGACCATGGCATCGAGAACCCTTCTCCCGGGAAACTCGTATCGAACCAAGACCCAGGCGACAAGAAGCCCGAGCACCATGCTTACCAGGGCGGCCGCGGCACTGGCACCGAAGGTGAGGCGGGCAGCCGCAAGCACCCGTGGCGAGCTGAGGATGTTCCACCATTCCTCCAAGCCCAGGCCCGCCGCCTTGATGAACAAGGCGGCGAGGGGGATGATAATGATGCTGCTGAGCCAGAAGATGGTGATCCCCATCGAAAGCCCGAAGCCCGGAATGACACGTGGTTTGCCCATGAGGTCGTGAAGGTGTCTCAGCGGATGCCGTAGATTTGATCGAAGGTGCCACCATCATCGAAGTGCTCCTTCTGTGCCTTCTCCCAGCCACCGAAGTCCTGATCCACCGTCACGAGTGGAATCGTCGGAAGCTTCGCGGAAAATCGGGCGAGGATTTCCGGATCGCGGGGCCGATAGAAGTGCTTGCCTGCCAATTCCTGAGCTTCCGGTGTGTAGAGGAATTCAAGGTAGGCCTTCGCGGCTTCGAGCTTGCCGCCTTTTTCCGCGGTTTTCTCGACGACGGCCACCGGCGGTTCGGCGAGGATGCTCAAGGAAGGATAAACGATCTCGGTTTCTCCCGGGAACTCTTTCTCGATGAGATGTGCCTCGTTCTCCCACGAGAGGAAGACATCGCCGATCTTTCTTTGGGCGAAGGTTGTCGTCGATCCGCGTGCCCCGGTATCAAGAACAGGAACATTCTTGAACAGACGGGTCATGTAATCGAGAACCTTGGCCCGGTCTCCGGCAAAAGCTTTCTCCGCCCATGCCCAAGCCGCGAGGTAGTTCCAGCGGGCGCCACCGGAGGTCTTCGGATTCGGAGTGATGACCTGGGTGCCCGAGGCGACCAAGTCCCCCCAATCCTTCACCCCTTTCGGGTTTCCCTTACGCACTACAAACACAATGGTGGAGGTGTAAGGGGAGCTGTTCTGCGGAAGCTTGCTCTGCCAATCGCTCGGCAGGAGCCCGGATTCGCGGGCGATGACATCGATATCTCCTGCAAGGGCGAGCGTCACGACGTCGGCTGGCTGGCCATCGATCACCCCCCGTGCCTGCTTGCCCGATCCGCCGTGCGATTGAGTGATCCTGATTTCACCCTTCCCATCGGCAGCCCATTTCGTTGCGAAGGCCACATTGACCTCCTCATAGAATTCGCGGGTGGGATCGTAGGAAACGTTCTGAAGTTCGAGTGTGCCATCGGCCTGCGGTTTCTTGCACGCGGCAAAAGCAGTGGCGAGGGCGACGATGGATAAGGTTCTGATCCAAGTTTTCATGATGATGATTGAGCAAGTTTTTCAGAAGGCAAAGCGCACACCGGATAGCCAGGTGAATCCGCCGAATTCACGATTCGATGGCCCGCCATCGAGCGACGCGTATTCAACGCCGCCCATGAGTTTCAGCTTCTGGCCGTGGATGAGATACTGGGTGCCGAGATAGATGGAATGATAGCGATCGCCGCGAGCCGGGGAGACCGTGCTTTAATAACGACGCTGACCACGCAGGCTGTTAGGACCATCTCCAAAGGCGGCGGAGATCCGCCCCACTGCTTGGATTCTCCCGGGAACAAGGTCCCAGGTTCCCTGAATGTATCCGCCAAAAACATCACCATCGGCACCGCGTCCACCGGTGGCGACGAAGCCCTCGGTCACCAGGGTCCAGGGACCATCGGCGGCATTCCATGTCAGGGACAGGATGTCTTGATAACGATTGAGCACACCATCGTCGGGATCGCGTCCGCTGTGCAGCCAGTGAAAGTGAAGGGTCGAGGTATCGAATCCCGACCATTCGGAGATATCATAAGATCCCCCCACCGCATAACTCCACGAGCCGTTGAATCGACCGAAGGCATCGGACAGGCTGTTGCGGTCGGGGTCGATGGCATTCGAGTAAACGCCCAGATGCCAACCCCAGCGGCCGTATGTGCCTTCGACCGTCAGACCTGTGGCCCGGTCGACGGCGAGTTGGTTGAATATTTGCGAGCGCTCGAAGGTGGGCTGGTCGACGGAGGATTGCAGCCAGTCATACCAGCCGATGAGGGGTTTCATCCGACCTCCGGACACCATGATGTGATCTGTGGCGTGCCAGTGGAAGTAGGCATCCACGAGGCCATCATAGCCATCCAGGAATCCATCGTTGCTTTGGAAGTCCGCGCGGATTTCCAGTTTCGAGTCGAACAGCTTGGCATCGAAGCCAAAGCGCGAGCGGCGGTCCTCCCATCCATCATCCGAACCCTGGGAGGCGTCGACATCATGATACTGCCCCTGGTATCGACCGCGGAGCTTGAATTCCTGAAGAATGGGATTCTCCGGCTTTTTGTAGAGCGTGGCTGCCTGCCACCACGCCTCAAGGGCCTTCTTTTCGCCAGCGGATGGCGGAGAGAAAGGCGAAAAGGCGGACGCCGGAGCTGCGCCCCCTAACAGGAGGCCGAGAGCGATGCTTCGGCGGACGCGGATGCGTCCGATCACATATCTCTGAGGAAGCGTTGCGGGGCGGGATGGGGGCGTCGAGGGGTGACGACGTGACGGCTTTCGAGGACCTTTGCGGTCGATGTTTTTCATAGGATTCTGCAGAGCGTCCGTCTCCGGTGGTCCGGTGGTCGTTCGCAGAATGTGGGATGACATGCCTCCGCTCGTGCGGATGGCGGGAAAAAGGAAAACGGGAGATCAATCGCGCGGTTTCGGAGTGGCGGCGAAGCGGGTGCGTTCCGTGCTTTCCACCTGGGTCACGCGTCCATCGTGGACGGTGATTTGAACCGAGCCGAAGCGCAGCTTGGAAACCTGGTCCCGGACGACTTCGAGCCAGGAATCCGGGGTGGGGTCCGGCCTTTTGTCAGAGGCGATCGGGGATTTCATGGGGAGTGGCGAGTTGGGAGAGACTGGCAAGAAATCCATCGGCCGGATCGGCATGGCGACGAGATTGGGTATCGGAATTCATAGCGCCAGGTAGGTGGGAGAACGGAGGATTGACTCCGTCGCGTCTCATTTTTCGCAAAGTGACTTCGACGACTTGTGCCAGGGAGTAGCGGTCGAGGATTCCGGCG
>JALOTY010000075.1 GCA_025457665.1 Akkermansiaceae bacterium
TGACAACCAAATCCACTGCACCATCAGCATTCAGATCAGAGGGGATCACCCAGTTGGAAAGATAGTCGACCGCGAATTGTGTGCCGACCGTGAAACCACCGGTACCGTCGCCACGGAAAATGATCAGGCGGTTGGTGCTGGTATTGATCGACCTCGGGGTGATCGCCAGGTCGAGGTCGCCATCGCCATCGATGTCCGAGGCCGCAATATTCTGGGGAAAGGTGGTGATGCTATCCGTGGCAGAGACGTAAGAGAAGGCAAAGGTGCCATCGCCATTTCCGAGTCCCACGCCGATGACGATTTCCGCACCGGTCGTGCCGTAGTCGGATCCGGTGATGGCGGTGAAGGCGACATCCGCCATCCCATCCGAGTTGAAATCACCAGTGATCGCCTGTCCGGGAGGCCCTGTTAGCATGGCTTCTGCCAATGGGGTGAAGCCGCCGGCCTGGTTGTTCAGGAAGACGCTTAAGGACCTGCGTGTGCGCGGGTTGGTCACCACGAGGTCCAGCCAGCCATCGCCATTGAAATCCGCCGCCGCCACCGAGTTGGCTTCTGTGTAGAGAGTCGCTGGAGATGTAGGGTAGGTCGTCCCCTGGGTGAAGGTCCCGTCCGCCTGGCCGCGGAAGGTCTTGAGGAAGCCTTCCCGCGCGTCACCCGTATAGCCTGTGAAAACCAGGTCCATCCGGCCATTCCGGTCGAAGTCCACCATCAGCATGTTTTGCGGGTAGATGCCGATGGGTGAGAGGATGGGCGCGGAAAAGCCGCCGCCCATCTGTCCGAGATACAAACCCACCGTCTGGTCTGCGGAGTTCGCCACCACGATATCGGCATACGAATCGCCACTGATCAAACCGGTGGCCAGTGCCCACGGCTGATTCCCGGTATTGAGAAAAGATGCCGTGCCAAAGCGGCCGTTGCCCAAGCCGGGCTGGATCGACACCTGGTTGCCCACGACGAGGCGCAGCAAATCCGGGACCGAGTCGCCCGTGACATCACCGATGGCGAAGGGAAAGACAGCGGAGGCGGCAGGAATCGTGTCCGGTTGGCGCAGGAACTGGAGTTGGGGATTCTGAGCGTGGGCGGAAGAGACAAGGGTCATCCCCGACACGCACGGAATGATGAAAGTCGGGAGGAGATTTCTGAAAAAACGAGGTGATGTCATGAGATTGGGGAAGTGCCTTGTCTGCGATGGAATCGATCCGCGGTGTTACGATCAAAGAGTTGGGGTCGGGCCCTGCGAGGGAGGGAGTGTGGTGCTTGGATGAATGCTGTGATCTCTCTGGATTTCTGAATCAGCGGGGGGTGATGACGACGTTGTCGATGACCGTGCGTTGGACCGCGCCGCCGGTGCGGGCGCCGAAGCCGAAGCGGCCGTTTTCCGGGTAGGAGAAGCCGGGGGTGGGGACTTGGGAGAAGATGATGGCGTGGTTGAATTTGACGGTGATGCCGTTGGTGAGGTCGTGGCTGATTTCGACGGGCACGGTGGCGCCGTTGGTGAAGGGGTTGGTGGGGTTGATGGCGATGTTGGTGCCGTTGACCCAGAGGTGGATGCCGATGTTTTGGCTGGCGGGACCGTTGTTGTAGGTGTCGAAGCCGACGGTGAGGTTCGGGTTGGTGGCGGGGCCGTTTTCGCCCCAGGCGCTGGTGCCGAGGTTGCCGACGGAGAAGCTGACACCATCGGCGGGGGAGACTTGGCCTGGAGGGCCGATGTTGAGATCGAAACGGGCGGTGAAGCCGTTGAGGGCGGGGGTGGTTGTTAGATCGTCGAGGACGATGGAGCCGCCTTGTCCGCCGATGGCTTCGGTGAGGACGATCTCGCCGTTGCTCCACGTGGCACCGCCTCGCAGGGTCGCGTTGCCGCGACCGGTGGCGAAGTTGTTGCTGAGGGCTGAGAGGGTCTCGATGCGGACGCGGGCGAAGCGTTTTTCGCCGGATGTGGGATCGGTGACGGTGACGCGCTCCCACTGGGAGTCGATGGACTGGAGGGTGGCGGTGGAAAGGTCGAGCGGGCTCCAGTTTTCAAGATTTCCGGTAGCATCGACATGGTAGCTGACGCCGGGGTTGGTCGAGGCTTTGCGACGGATGAAGGTGATGCTGAGCTGCGGGGTGGAATTGACGGTGATGAGCGGGAGGCCCGAATTTCCGCCGGGGGCCAAAGTGTTCCCGGCTGTTAGATTCATGTTGAAGGCGTATTTGAGGAGGTTGGGGATACCGTCGTTGTAGGGTTCGGCGAGGTCTTGGGAGCCATCGGCTGCGAGACCTTCGAGGCTGCGCCAGTTCTCCAAGCCGTTTTGAAGGGTGTAGGTGGCGCTGCTTTCTTCCGAAGGCAGCCAGCCGCCACCGAAAGCGATGGCGCGGACGGTAGTGGTGGTGTGGAGCGTGAAAGGCGCGGTGTAGAGCGTGCCGTGGGTGGTCGTAGGTTGGCTGCCATCGGTGGTGTAGCGGATGGCGGCGCCTTGAGAAGGCGTTTCAAGGGTCACCATCAAGCTGCCGGTGTG
The DNA here is from genome assembly GCA_025457665.1 of Akkermansiaceae bacterium. GTDB lineage: Bacteria > Verrucomicrobiota > Verrucomicrobiia > Verrucomicrobiales > Akkermansiaceae > Haloferula. Next base: position 2,499 of record JALOTY010000075.1, read on the forward strand.
GGTGCCGGAGGGTGGCACGACGGGAGCGAGGGCCGGAGTGGGGATTTCCTCAAGGGTGACGGCGTTGAGGATGGGGTTGTTGTCAACGGATGGCGTGGTGACATTCGAACCATCGAGAGTGAGAGTGACGGATGAGCCGTTGGCTGTGAACTCGTGGACCACCGCGCCAGCGGAGTAGGTGCTTATCGGGATGCCTTGGAGGGTGGACGGATTGATGTCGTCAGCGACGAGGCTGCCATCAATGAGCACATCAAAGCGGCGGTTGTAGTCTCCGCCTTCAGCGATGATGACCTGCATTTTGTAGCGGCGGCCGGGGACGGTGTTGGCGAGTTCGACTTGAACAGGCTGGCTGGGGAAGCCCCAGCGGATCGATTGCACCACGCCTTCGAGGACATTTTCGGCAGCGCTGTTTCCGAAGTTGCGGCTTGCCCAGTTGGAGATTTGGTTGGGCGCGGTGATGGTGATTCCGGACGCGGAATCGGTGGTGAACTGGGCATTGCCGATGGTGCCTGTCGCGCCGTTGGTGCCGATGTTGATGGCGTAGGGGAAGTTTCCGCTGAGGTCGAGGCCATCGGTGCTGCCGGTGCCAAGGACGCGGGCGAAGTGGGTGGTGCCGGGTTTGCTGGAGGAAACGGTGGGGTTGGTGGAGTTGAGGACCTCGGTGGGATCGTTGAAGCCGTCGCCATCGGAGTCGCGGAGGAAGGGGTCGGTGCCGAGGATGGCTTCGGTGAGATTGGAGAGGGTGTCGAAGTCGGCATCGCCAAATCCGGAGCTGTCTTCGAACGCGCCGACATCAGGCGCGCCGACGCGGGCCTGACCGCGTTGGTCGGTGGTGAGGGTGCTGGAGGAACCGGCATTGATGATTGGTGAGCCGTTGAGCGGGGCGATGGTTTGGGTGGGGCCGCCGTTGTCAGCGAGGGAGGTGAGGCGCAGGGTGCCGGTGTTGATGCCGGTGGTGTTGCCGTTGACGCCGTGGGTCAGGCCGGCGGTGGTGCCGGTGCCGAGGATGTTGCCGGCGCTGGAGGCGTGGAAGGTGCCACCGTTTGCGCTGGCGACGCCTTCGACGGAGTTGCCGGCGATGAGGCAATTGGTGGCGGTGGCCTGGTGGGTCCAGAAAGAAACGGGCACTGCGGCGCCGGCATTTCCGGTGATGGTGAGATGGCGCAGGGTCATCGACACCGAGCCAAGGTTCAGCGCGGCTCCGCTGCTGTTAGAAGTGTTTCCGGTGAAGGTGCTGTTTTCCAACAAAACCGACGGCGAGTCTCCCCATGCCTGGATGGCACCGCCTTCGGACTCGGCAAAGTTTCCGACGAAGGTGCAGTTGCGGACGATGAGATTGCCGAAGTTCCAAACGGCACCGCCGTAGTCGGTCGAGTAGCCGTTGCTGAGGGTCAGTCTGTCCAGAGTCAGTGAGCCGGAGGATTGGACACTGAAATGGCGTCTGGGGACGCCCGTGCCGACGCGCAGGGTGACACCGGGCGAAGTGTTCAGGCCCTGGACGGTGATGTTTCCGGTGATCTGGAGGGTGGACGTATCGCTACCACCGGCCCAGCCATCGGAAAGCGTCACGGTCTGGCCCGCGAGGGACGGGGCGAAGTCGACGGTGCGGGCACCGCCGAGGGAGTGGGCGTAGGCGATGGCCTCGCGAAGGCTGGTTTGCGAGTCGAGGTTGTTAGATACGTCACCCGGGATGGAAACGGTGAGGCTGGGTTGTTCGGTGACGGTGATGGTGGCGGTGTTGCTGTTGACGACGGTGGGTCCGGCATTCGAGACGCGCACCCAGTAGCTGGCGCTGTTGTTGAGGGCGGGAGTGGTGAAGCTGGGTGAATTTCCGCCGACGGGTTGGCTGGTGTCCGGCGCGGTGCCGCGATACCACTGGTATTGGGGTGAGGTGCCGGATGCGGAGGTGGTGAGGGTGGCGGTTTGGCCGATGAAGATCGACTGGCTCGACGGCTGGCTGGTGATCTGCGGCGGGTCCACCACGGTGATGGTGGCTGTGGCGCTCTTTTGGAAGTTGATCGCCGGGTTGAGGGGATTGGGGTAGGCAACGCAGTGGTAAAGATAAGTTCCGACCGTATTGAATGCGGGTGGCGTGTAGCTGGCACCCGTGGCACCAGGGATTGCGACGGGGTTGGTATCGAACGCGGAGCCGGTGTACCATTGATAGTAAACCGGGTCGCCGTTCCGCAGGGTGGCGTTGACGTTAAGCGTGACGGTGCTCGTTCGGTTGATCCCCACCGGTCCGAGATTCTGGTCAAAAAAGGGTGCGACCTGGAACGTGTAGGGAAATCCCGTGAAGGTGTTCGGCACCACTGGCGACTCGGTCCTGCTGCCGGCCCAGTTGAGATAGAGGAGGCCCAGGTAACTTCCGGTGTTTGCCGTTACCGTCCACGACGAACTGGGTTGAGGAGTGTCCGGGACCACGCTGGTGATGGACACGCCGCTGACGGTGTTGTTGCCGCTGCCCTGGCTGAAGGCGAAGTTGTTCGCCGTCACATTGCTCACCGGGCTGTCGAAATTCACGCGCCATCTCACAGAGACCGCCGCGGTCGGGGAGGGATCGAGGGTGTTGATCGAAGTGACCTGCACCCCATCTGTCACCAGCACGCGATAGTAATATCGTGTCCCGACGGGCGAGTAACTGAACTCGATCAGGATCGTCGTGCCGGCTGGCAGCGTCTTGGGATAAACGCGCAGGGTCTGCGTGCCGAAGATTCGGTTGAACGAGTTGTTGGGATCGGGTGCGAAGTTCCCGATCGAGGGCCACTCCGCCACTCCGGTTCCCCCGGTGACCTTCGCCATCCGGGCGGCCGAGGGGGAAGGGTTGGTGAAAAAGTAAAGCAGTCCCCCGGTGGTGTTTGGAAGATCGACGAAATTGTCGCTCCCGCCGACATTGGGTGCCACGGTGGCGAGGATGTCCTGGCTGTGCGCCAGACCGGTAAAAAGGAAGGCGATGGCAAGCAGAGGGACGAAGAGCAATTTCATAGCGTGGCGGAGGGTTGCAAGGGAAGCCCGCCGCGTGGGGTGAAGGATTCCCGCACGACAGTTCCTCCATGGGGTTCAAGAGGAAGCCGTCGGGGCCGTCAACGAGACGGAGTTCCTAGATTGCTCTAGGAATCTTTCCTAGATCGCGCGCCGCGGCAGACGGATCACGAAGATCGCGCCTTCGTTTTCCGCGGAAGTGCAGGCGATGGTGCCGCCGAGTTCGCGCACGGCTTTGCCGACGATGAAAAGACCGAGGCCGCTCGACCCGCGCTGCTTGCGCAGGCGCTCGCGGAATCCGAAGTTGGTGAAAAGCATCGGAATTTCCTCACGCCGGAAGCCGGGGCCTTGGTCGGCGAGGGTGATGACCACGGCATCGCCCTCTTCGCGCAGGTGCAGGCTCACGGTTCCGCCGCGCGGAGAGACCTTGGCGGCATTGTGGCAGAGGTTTTCGAGGACCTGCATGAGCACGACACGATCGACCGTGCCGATGATCCGGGGGGAATCGGTCAGCGTGACGAAACGGAGTTCGCGTGAGGCATCCAACAGACTGGCCCGGCGGGCAACGCCGCGGACGAGTTCCACCCAGTCGAGTTCCTCCTGCTGGGGGTGGAGGGTATCGATTTCCTGTTCCTCCAGGAGCCGCTCCGCAAGATGGCGGGCTTGTTCGGAAGCCTTGCCGATTTCCGTGAGGAGATGTCGCGATTTCTCCGGATCATGGCTGCTGCGGCGGGGGTCGAGAAGGAGTTCGATCAGATTGCGGATGCCGATGAGCGGGACCTGAAGGTCGTGGGCCAGGACGGCGAGTTTCTCCTCCCGCCGTCTCAAGGTTTCACGCTGGGTCACGATGCCCGAGGCGACCAGGTCCTCAAGGCGTCCTGTTAGAATCTGAAGTTCATTGACCCGCCCGCAAACGGCCCAGGCGACGGCGGAAAGAATCAGGAGGAACATTTGCAGGAAAAACAATCCGTAGCCCGGTTTGGTGGAGGGAAACACTTCGTGACCGAGGCTCGATCCGACAACCCCACAGACCGTGAGGATGACCAGAGTGGCCAGGGTGCCGAGGTGGTTGAAACGGAAGATGGCCCAGAGGATCACGGGCAGGATCATGTATTCGCGCGGCCACTCCTTGATCGCGGATTTTTCGTAAATGCCCGTGATGTTCCCGATCAAAAGCAGGAGCGTGAGCAACAGCATCAGTGCTTCCGGCCAGCGTCCGCGGAGGGAAACGGGATCGATGCTGCGCCACGGGAAAATCAGGGCCGCACCCATGACCAGAATGCCGGTGGCATCGCCCACAAACCAGGTGAGCACCACCAGCAGCCATCGATCCGTGGGAAACACTCCGCAGAGGGTGAGGAAACTCGGACCGATCAGGGCGCTGATCGCGGCCGGAAGGAGGGCCACGACGAGCACGAAGGCGCTGGCATGACCGGCGCTGAGGCAGAAATTCCGGCCGCCGGCGCGGGATTGGAGAAAGCGTGCCGCCACCATGGCCTCCAGAGCCGCGCCCATGGCGATGCCGCCTGAAGACAAGGCGATCCGCCATAGAGCCATGTCGGGAAACTCCTGCCAGGTCGTCATGGCATTGCTGGCCATGGCACCGATGAAGATCCCGAGGAGGATCTTCGGGCCGAAAAAGAAAACCGCCGCCATGGCCAATCCTGCAGCGGGCCAGACCGGGCTGACATGGCGTTCGATTTCTCCTGCGAAACTCAGGGTGAGATAGGAGAGGCCGAAGAACAGCAAGGCCACCAAGGCTTGCCGCAGCAGGCCTTTTCCCCAGCTCTCAGATAGCGCCGGCGTGTTCACCCGCCGAACAGGCCCCTTTCCACCATGAGCACCGCCTGTCTCATCAGCTCGGCTGAACTGCGAATGCCCAGCTTGCGTTTGATGTTCTCGCGATGCGTGTTGACCGTCTTGACGCCCAGTCCGAGCTGAAGGGCGATGTCCGGGTTCGACATGGCCATGCCTAACAGGCGAAGCACCTGAAGCTCGCGATCGGTCAGGGATTCATGTCCTTCCAAGGCACGTCCCCAGGCAATGCCATCGAGCACGGTGTTCATCAATTCCCGGTTCATGTAGCGTCCTCCGCGGCAGACCGTCCGGAGGGCGACGAGCAGTTCACTCTGAGGTTCCTTTTTCGAAAGGAAGCCTGCGGCACCGGCCCGGATCGCCCGCTCGCCGTAGATCGAGGCGCTGTTCATGGTGTAGCACAGCAAGGCCGTCTCCGGAACCAGCGGACGCAGGCATTTGATCATTTCGATGCCGTCGTTTCCGCCGAGCCAAAGATCGAGCACCACGGCATCCGGGCGGGTATTGATGAGCAGGTCCATGGCGCGTTCGGGCGACTCGGCATCGCCGACCCATTCGAAGCCCGGTTCGCATTCCAGCAGGGCCCGCACGCCGCTGCGGATGATGGGATGGTCGTCGACCACTGCCACCCGCAAGGGGGAGTGGGGCACGGGTGGTTCTTCTTCTTCGGCGATCTCCACCGGGGATGAATCGGGTGCCATGGGGATGAGGGGGCGGCCACCCGGACGATGGCCTTTCGAGCGGGAAACTAGAACGCCCGACCCCATCCCGCAAGCACCCAGCGTGGGTGGCGGAGGTCAGGTTTGTGGTGAAACGGGGATTGTGAACTGTTTCTGGTCGATCGGCGCGGAATCCGCTAGGGGTGGGGCATGGGCATCTTGGGAATCATCGTGTTGTTGGCGGCGGCGTGGGGATTGTCGCGGGCGCGGAAGGCGGTGCGCTGGCGGACGGTGGGGCTGGCTTTTCTGCTGCAAGTGGCGATTGGCATCCTCGCCTTCCGCGTGCCATGGGGGCGGACGGGCCTGGAGTGGCTATCGGACCGGGTGGCCATGGTGATCGATGCCGGGAAAAAGGGGATCGGCTTTCTTTTCGGTAATCTTTCGACCGGCGATGGGATCGGTTTCGTTTTCGCCTTCCAGGTGCTGCCGGTGATCATCTTTTTCTCTTCGCTGATCGCGGTGCTTTATCATCTGCGGATCATGCAAGTCGTCATCGCCGTGCTGGGTGGCGGGCTGAGCAAGCTGTTAGGCACGAGCCGGGCGGAGTCGCTGAGTGCGGCGGCGAACATCTTTGTGGGTCAGACCGAAGCGCCGCTGGTGGTGAAGCCCTACATCGGGAAAATGACGAAGTCCGAACTCTTCGCCGTGATGTGTGGTGGCTTGGCGAGTGTGGCGGGGTCCGTGCTGGCCGGGTATTCGGGCCTGGGGGCAAAGCTTGAGCATTTGCTGGCGGCTTCTTTCATGGCGGCTCCCGGGGGCTTGCTGTTTGCCAAATTGCTGGTGCCGGAAACCGAGAAGCCGGACGAAGCGATGCTCGAATGGAGTGAGGAAAAGCCGGCGAATGTCTTCGATGCGGCCGCTGGCGGGGCATCCGAGGGCATGAAGCTGGCCCTGAATGTGGGGGCGATGCTGCTTGCCTTCATCGGACTCATCGCGCTGGTGAATATGCTGTTGGAGGGAGTGGGCGGCTGGTTCAACCAGTCGGGCTGGAGTCTGGAAGCGGCGCTTGGCTGGCTCTTCGCGCCGGTGGCATGGCTGGTCGGAATCCCCTGGGGCGAGGCGACTCAGGGCGGATCCCTCATCGGCCAGAAACTCGTGCTCAATGAATTTGTCGCGTATGTGCAATTCAAGGAATGGCACGACGCGATGAGCGAACGGACGCGGGCGATCGTGACCGTGGCCTTGTGCGGATTTGCGAACCTGTCATCGATCGCGATCCTCCTCGGCGGTCTGGGAAGCCTGGCACCGACGCGTCGAGCGGAGATCGCCCGTTTCGGCCTGCTGGCCGTGGTGGCGGGAACATTCTCGAACCTCATGAGCGCCGCCATCGCCGGTCTGTGTTTTGTGGGGGGGTAGGAAGACGCAAGACGGCAAGACGCAAGACGCAAGACCAGAGAGCTTGCCAGGCGCTCCGCCCTTCCCAAGCGCGGCTGTTCTTTGGCACTTGGCACTTGGCCCTTCCGAGTCTTTGTTCGGGGCAGGGAAAGCATGGCGGTGGATTTGAAAGCGAAGATGCGGGAGGTGCCGCACCAGCCGGGGGTCTATCTGATGAAAGACCGCCTGGGCTCGATCATTTATGTCGGCAAAGCGCGGGATCTGAAGAAACGGATGTCGTCGTATTTCATGGCATCGAGAAAAACCCGGGCGGATCTGAAAACGCGGGCCTTGATCGATACCATCGCGGACTTCGAGTTTCACGTCGTCCGCAATGAGGCCGAAGCACTTCTGTTAGAAGGCAAGCTGATCAAGGACTACCGGCCGCGCTACAATGTCTCGTTTCGCGACGACAAGCGGTTCCTGCTGGTGAAGCTGGATCCGTCCGAGCCGTGGCCGCGCTTTGTTTTGACGCGGCTGAAGAAGGACGACGGGTCGAGGTACTTCGGGCCCTTCGCGCATTCGGGGGCCTTGCGGGCGACGATTTCGTGGGTGAACCGGCAGTTCGGTCTGCGGGTGTGCCGGCCGCGCGATCCCGATGAGGTCGCTTACCGCCATTGCAATGCGGATGTGATCCGGAATTGCGCGGCACCCTGTGTGGGCAGGATCGATCGCGAGGCCTACATGGTGAAAGTGGATGAAGCCTGCGAGGTGCTGGCTGGCAAGGGTCGTCGCGAGTGGTTGGGGAAGATCGAGGAGGAAATGGCCAAAGCGGCCGAAAGGCTGGATTTCGAGAAGGCGGCTTTGTTGCGCGATGTCATCGACAACCTGCGCAAAACCTTGAACCCGACACGCCAGTTCAGCCGTGGGCGCGGGGTGCCGACGACGGTGAAACCGACCGAAGACCTGGCCGAACTGGGCGAGGAACTCGGGCTGGGTGGGCCGCCACGGGTGATGGAGTGTTTCGATATCTCCAACGTTTCCTCGAATCACATCGTCGCCTCGATGGTGCGTTTCACCGATGGCCGGCCGGACAATCGCAACTACCGGAGATATCGCATCCGCACGGTGGAGGGGCAGGATGACTTTGCCTCGATGGCCGAAGTGATCCGGCGTCGATACTCGCGGATTCTGATGGAAAATGCCGGAGCCGCTCCCGATCTAACAGAATCGCAGGAGGACGTCGTGGACATCCAGCGGCGGCTGGCGAAGGAAGGGCGGGCGAAGATCGTGCTGCCGGATCTGGTGATTGTGGATGGCGGCAAGGGCCAGCTTTCCTCGGCGGTGCGCGAGTTGCGGCAATTGGGCTTGCACGAGCTGCCGGTGATCGGCCTGGCGAAGCAACGGGAGGAAGTTTTCGTGCCGGGCGAGAGCGAGCCGATCCTGATTCCGCACGATCGCGGGGCCTTGAAGTTGTTGCAGCGGATCCGCGATGAGGCGCACCGCTTTGCCAACGGCTACAACGAACTGCTCTACCGTCGGCGGATGAAGGAGAGTCTGTTAGACGATTGTCCGGCGGTTTCGCCGAAGCGGAAGCAGGCGTTGTTGGAGAAATTCGGCAGCGTGGCGAGGATCCGGCGGGCGAGTGTGGCGGAGATTTCCGCGATCCCGGGGATTTCCGAAAAGGGTGCGGAGGCGATCCTGCAATGGCTGAGCGATGGTTTCAGCGGCGGCCGAGAGTGACGAGCAGGACCGAGATGATGGAGCTGAGCGGCATGAGGATGGCGGCGAGCAGAGGATTCATGTGGCCGTGCAGGCAGAGGAAAACGGCGCAACTGTTGTAAACGAGGGCGAAGGTGAAGGCGCGCTGGACGCCGTGGGCGCGGCGATCGGCGATGCGGAAAAGCTCGGGCAGGAAGGCGAGGCCGGAACCGAGGGTGTAGAAGTCCGATTTCGCTTCGAGCAAGGAGCGATCGACGACCGGAGTGCCGGTGACGTGGGCGGCATCGAAGGCAAGCGAGTCATTGGCACCATCGCCCAGATAAAGGGTGTCGTGGCGGTCGAGTTTCCTGACGCGGTCGGCCTTGGCATCGGGATCGAGCCCGCCGTGGGCTTGGTTGTTAGAGATGTCGAGTTCGGCAGCGAGTTTGGCGACTTTTTCCGGGGCATCGCCGGAAAGGATGTGGAGTTCGCAGCCACGACTGCGGAGCGAAGCGATGGCCTGTTTCGCATCGGGGCGGACGGAGTCCTGGAAATGGAAGGCGGCGATGCGTTTGCCATCGAGGGCCAGGACGGTGGCGCGATCCGAGCCATCGTCTTTCCAGCCGGAGCGGCCGAGGGTCCAGGTGCCAGCCGGGCTTTCCATCGACACCCCGTGGCCGGGATGATCGGTGATGGCGGAGGGGCCTTCGCGGGCGAGGAGTTTCTGGCCGCGGGTGCCGAGGGTTTCGTGGAGCGTGCGACCGACCGGGTGAAGCGAACCGGAAGTGAGGCGGGCGAGGGCGAGGGCGGAGGGGTCATCGAGCGCGGCGACTTGCTCGGGATCGAGCAGCACGGGGCGTTCGAGCGTGAGGGTGCCGGTTTTATCGAAGATGACTTTGCGCACATGGCGGAGGCGGCCCCAGAGCGAGGCGGCGCGGATAAAGGCACCCTGGCGTTCGGCGCGGGAGGCGGCGAGGTCATCGGCCAGCGGGATGGCGACTCCGAGCGCACAGGGGCAGGAGACGACGAAGATGGAGATCATCGCTTGCAGGCCGATGGCGGTTTCACCGGCGATGGACCAACCGATGAAACCGGCGAGACCGATGATGAGGACGACGACGAGGTAGGCACGGAGGATTTTCTGGAGGATGGGCGAGGAGCGTTCGGTGTCCTCGCGCCGGGTGAGGCGGGCGAGCAGGGATTCGGCCCAAGTTTCATCGGCTGTTAGATCGGCGGATTGCCGGGAGAGCAGGATGGCACCGGCGGGCAGGCGGGTGCCGGGAGTGGCGAGGCGCGGCTCGGCTTCGCCATTGATCCATTCGAGTGAGAACTCGGCCTCATCGCTGCCAAGCGTGGCGGCGACGGGGACGGCCTGGCCGGGATCGATTTCGAAATGAAGTCCGGGCGAAATGGCTTCCAGCTCAATGTTTTCCCCGGCCGAGCGGACCTGGGAAGGGATGGGTGAGGAGCGGAGAAGGCGGCGGCGGTTGCGGTCGATGGCCGCGGTCTGCACGAAGCGGCCGCCGAGCATGAGGAAGACGAAGGTGGCAACGAAATCGAAATACATCAGGCCTTCGATCCCCATGGCCCAGCCGGCGATGGAGCCCGAGTAGGCGCTGATGAGGCCGAGGGCGATGGGGAGATCGATGTGCAGGGTGCGGGCTTTGAGGGCGCGCCAGGCGCGATCGATGAAATAGGAGCCGCCGACGAGCATGGCGAGGGTAGCGGAGAGGAAGGCGATGAGGCGGAAGAGGCCGGCGAACTCGAAATCCTGGGGCATGCCGAGGTAGCCGGGGAGGCTGAAGCCCATGGCATTGAGGGCGAAGGCACCGCAGAGGCCCATGCGGGCTCCGAGTTTGCGACGTTCGTGATCGGAATTTCCGCTGGCGGAGGGGGCGATGACGTAGCCGAAGCGGGTGAGTTCGGTGGCGAAGCCGATGAGATCGGATTTCCCGGCCTGCCATTCGAGGTGGAGGCGTCCGGCGGAGGGATGGGCGGCGGCGCGGATGGCTCCGGGGTGTTTTTCGAAGAGTTTCTCGATGAGCCAGACGCAGCCGACGCAGGAAATCCCCTCGATGGCACAGTCGAGATTGGCGGTGTTGTCGGTGGATTTTGATTCGGCTTCGGCCATGCGCGGGGCGAGCCATTGGAAGTCGTGATTCTCGAAGGGCCGGGAGCGCACGGGGGCGGTGGCGAGGCCTTGTTTCAAATCGTAGAAGCGATCGAAGCCCGCCTCCTGGATCATGCCGGCGACGAACTCGCAGCCGCGACAGCAGAATTTTTCCTCGGGGGTCGCGGCGGAAAAAGCGGTGCCGCAGTGTTCACAGGTGGCCATGGGTGAGGGAGCGTAGGGGCGGAATGGGCCGGTGCGCCATGCGCCCCTTGCGCCATGCCATGCGGGGATTATGAAATCTCAGAGGATATGCGGAGCCTCAGGGTGATGCGGCCTTGGAGGGTGAGCTTGCTGGATGGATGGGATGGGTAGGATGAAGGGGATTTTGTTTTTTGGGTTCTTGGAAACTGACGTTTCCTTCGATCTTGCGGTGAGCGCCCAGTCTTTTTCGCTGGAGAGATGGCGGGATCGATGCGAGATAGGGGGAATGAAAAAGGCCATCGTCTTCATGAGCTTGCTTTCGATTTCCGCGGCGGAAGCGCAGGTAGTGCCGGCGAACCCGCGGGATTGGACGACGCGGAACATCGATGGCGGCAACTCGGTTTCGGGAAACGTGAAGGAGGTCGAAAGGCAGCCACGGAAGATCACCTATGTGGCGGTGTGCGAAACGCGGGACTGGAAGAACAGCGATGGCCGGACGATCCAGGCGTCGCTGGTGGCGTGGGAGGATGCCGAGGCGGCGAAGGGTCGGCTCGATCTCACGCTGGTGCAGGACGGCAAGGTGCGTTTGCTGCTGCCGGGAAATCGGGTGACGCCCTACCCGCTGGCGAAGCTTTCCGAGGAGGATCGGAAATTCATCGATGGCCTCGTCCGCGCCCGCAAGCAGGCCGAGGAGGCGCGGCAGAAGGAAGGCGAAGCCGGGGATCAGCGGTAATCGCGTTCCTCGCGGCGGCGGGAGCGGACGCTGAAGACAACCGGCACGCCGGGTGCGGGATGTTCCTGGCGGAGTTTGTTGGTGAGATATTGTTCGTAGCTCGATGACATCATCGCCTTGTCATTGACGAAGAGCACGAAGGTGGGCACCGGGATGACGGCGTAGCGTTCATTCACCGCCGTGGTGGCGTAGTAGAGTTTCAGGCGCTTCGTGCCCTTGGCGACGAGCGGCGGCGGATTCACCTGGAAGGCGAGTTGCAGCATGCGGTTGAGCGCGCCGGTGGTGGGCACGGCCTGGGCGGCTTTTCTAACAGCAAGGACTTCCTTGAGCACCTCGTGCACCGCCTTGCCCTCCTTGGCGGAGACGCAAAGGAAGGGGGCGTAGTGCAGGAAGAAGAGTTCGCGTTTGACGTGGGCCTCGGCCTCTTTCTTGCGCTCCTTCATCGGCGCGCCGGGATGATAGAGGTCGAATTTGTTGAGCACGATGATGCACGGCTTTTTCTCCTCGAGGATCAGTTGCGCGATCTTGCGGTCCTGGGCGGTGATGCCGGCGGCGAGGTCGATGACCAGAATGCAGAGGTCCGCGCGGCGCACGGCTTTCTCGGTCCGCATGGCGGAAAAGACCTCGACCGATGAATCGCGGCGGCCGCGGGGGCGGAGGCCGGCGGTATCGATGAGGGTGAAACGCTCGCCCTCGAAATCGTAGGGCAGGTCCACGGCATCGCGGGTGGTGCCGGCGATTTCGGAGACGATGGTGCGCTCGTCATTGAGGATGGCGTTGACCAGCGAGGACTTGCCGGCATTCGGCTTGCCGACGATGGCGAGCTTGATGCCGCGGACCTCTGCTTCTTCGGCCGCTTGTTCGATTTCCCCGGCGAGCGGGGCGAGGTGGCGGTCGATTTCGCGGACGAGTTCATCGAAGTTCCTGCCGTGTTCGGCCGAGACACCGACGCCGGAGCCGAGGCCGAGAGCGGCCATTTCGCCGAAGGAGTTTTCGTGTTTGCGGTCGTCCACTTTGTTGAGGACGAGGATCACGGGGCGGTCGGCCTTGCGCAGTTTTTGGGCAAGGGCCTGATCGATCGGCGTGAGGCCTTCCTGGGCATCGACGACAAAGAGGATGAGATCGGCAGTCTGGATGGCGATGTCTGCTTCGAGCGTGACCTGGGCGGCGAAGCCATCGTCGAGCGTGGCGCCGATGCCGCCGGTATCGATGATCTGGCAGGGCGTCTGGGTGGCCATGCAGGGTGCGGAAAGGCGGTCGCGGGTGACGCCCGGCTGGTCATGGACGATCGCGATCTTGCGCTTGGCGAGACGGTTGAAGATGGCGGATTTGCCGACGTTCGGGCGTCCGACAATGGCAACGGAAGGCATGCCGGAACCATCGGGGAAGGCGCGGGGAATGGAAATGAGGAAATGCGAAAATGGCTGGAGCGGGTGCTCCGGGGGGATTTCACGGAGCCGGATCGCCATGGGGCAGCTGGCGGCGGGCCTCGCGGAAATACTGGTAACCGGAAGCAAGAGTGAAGATCGCGGCGAGCGCGCAGGGCAGGTCCGGCGGGAGGAAACGGAACTTCAGCATGACCCAGCCGATGGCGACGATTTGCGTGACCGTGCAGACTTTTCCGGTCCAGTGGGGTTGGTAGTGGACGTTTCCGGCGCGGCGTTTCACGAGGATGATGCCGATGACGATGAGGGTATCGCGGCCGATGACGAGCCAGGCGAACCAAGCCGGTATCCGCCAGCCGTGGGGGTCCCAGGGGAAGGCGCTGAGGAAGACGATGGCGGTGATGAGGAGGAATTTGTCGGCGAGGGGATCGATGAAGGCGCCGAACTTCGAGCGTTGGTTGAAACGGCGGGCGATCCAGCCATCGAGGCCATCGGTGGAGGCGGCGAGGATGAAGAGTCCCACGGCCCACCAGCGGAGGCTTTCCTGGGCGTTTCCGGCGGCGACGGAGAGCCCGTAGCGGGCGACGAGAAAGGCATAGACCGGAACCAGGGCGATCCTCGCGAGGGTGATCTTGCTGGCGAGGGTCATGGCAGGAGCATGGCGGATCGGCGGCCGCAGGGCAAGCCAGTGCAGCGGATTTCCCGGGGGGCTCGGGAGGATCTTGCTTGTTAGCGGGGCGGCGGGCGCGGCGTATTGCGGGCATGAAACTCGGCACGATTTCGCGGATCGCGGTGGCGGTGATGATGGGCCATGCCATGGCCACGGCCGCCCCCCTGCGGGTGATGCTGTGGAACATCCATCATGGCGAGGGAACGGACGGGAAGATCGATCTCCAGCGCATCGCAGACGTGATCGGCAAGGAATCGCCCGATGTGGTGATGCTGCAAGAGGTGGATCGCAACATGCCGCGCTCGGGGAAAGTCGATCAAGCGTCCGAGCTGGCGCGTTTGTTGCGGATGAATTCGGTGTTCGGCAAGGCGGTGGGTTTTGGCGAGGGCGAGTATGGCCTGGCGGTCTTGAGCCGTGGCCGCATCGTTTCGGGAAAGGTCCACCCGCTTCCCGGAGAGGCCGGTGAGCCGCGAATCGGCTTCGAAGTGGTGCTGGAACATGCCGGGGAATCGATCACGGTGGTGAACACGCACCTCGATCATCAATCGGACGAACGCCGTCTGGCCCAAGCGCAGGCGGTGGCGCAATTGGCGCTCGATTCACCCAAGGCGGTGCTGGCGGGGGATTTCAATGATGTGCCGGTCTCACCCGTGATGAACGCCGTCACCGCGCTGTGGATCCCGGTGGAAAAAACGGAGCCGAAGGCCACATCGCCCTCCCATCGGCCAAAGCATGAGATCGACCACATCCTCTTCCGCGGCCTCCGGGTGGTGGAAAAGGCGGTGGTGCTCAAGGAGGCGAGGGCCTCGGACCATCGGGCCGTGGTCGCCTTGCTCGATACCTCCGATGAACCGCCTCCGGCAGGTGAAGGCGATGCGCCCGAACCTGCGGAAGCGGAAACGACGGAGTGATCTGTTAGAAGGGCCGGGCTGCGGAAATTAGGCGAGGATCTGATCGAGCACGTAGGGCAGGATGCCGCCGGCGTTGTAGTAATCGACTTCGGCCGGGGTATCGAGGCGGACCTTGAGCGGGATTTCCAGCGATGAGCCATCGGCCTTGCGGGCGATGAGGGTGGCGGTCTGCATGGGCTTGAGTTCACCCTCGATGCCGACGATGTCGAAGGTGGCGTCGGCCAGGCCTTTGACGAGGTCGTAATCGGCCTTGTTGATGAAGTTCAGGGGCAGCACGCCCATGCCGATGAGGTTGGAGCGGTGGATGCGTTCGAAGGATTTCGTGACCACGGCTTTGACGCCTAACAGGCGGGTGCCTTTCGCGGCCCAGTCGCGGCTACTACCCATGCCGTAGTCCTCGCCACCGATGACGATGAGCGGCGTGCCCTCGGCTTGATAGGCGATGGAGGCATCGTAGATGAAGGCGGGCGTGGCTCCGGCGACGGCGGTGATTTCCTGATCGGGCGCGGGCACGGCGGATTTCCCGAAGAACTGGGTGTAACCACCTTCGATGCCGGGGCACATCAGGTTCTTGATGCGGACGTTGGCGAAGGTGCCGCGGGTCATCACGCGGTCATTGCCACGGCGGGCACCGTAGGAGTTGAACTCGGCCTTGGGCACGCCGTGGTCGAGGAGGTATTTCCCGGCAGGGGAGGTCGGCTTGATCGAGCCGGCGGGGGAAATGTGGTCGGTGGTCACGGAATCGCCGAAAATGCCCAGCGGGCGGGCACCGGTGATGTTCGTGCTGGCTCCGACCTTGGCATCGAAGAAAGGCGGCGACTGGATGTAGGTGGAGGCGCTGTCCCAGGCGTAGGTGGCTCCGGCGCTGCCTTTGATTTCGCCCCACTTCGGGTTGGCGTTGTCGATATCGCCGTAGAGTTTCTGATAGACGGACGGCTTCAAGGCGGCATCGAGCTGGGCCTTGATTTCCGCCTGGCTGGGCCAGATGTCCTTGAGGAAAACGGGCTGGCCATCGCGATCCATGCCGAGCGGTTCGGTGGTGAGATCGATGTCCACCCGACCGGCGAGCGCGTAGGCGACGACGAGCGGGGGTGACATGAGGAAGTTCGCGCGGATGGAACCGTGGACGCGGGCTTCGAAGTTGCGGTTGCCCGAGAGCACGGAGGCGCAGACGAGGTCGCCTTCCTTGATCGCGCCCTCGATCGCGGGGTGGAGCGGGCCGGAGTTGCCGATGCAGGTGGTGCAGCCGTAGCCGACGGTTTCGAAGCCGAGTTGGTCGAGTTCCGTCTGCAGGCCGGTGGCGTTGAGGTAATCGGTCACCACGCGCGAGCCGGGGCCTAGGGAGGTTTTCACATAGGGGGCAACCGTGAGGCCGAGGGCGTTCGCTTTTTTCGCCAGCAGTCCGGCGGCGAGCATGACGCTCGGGTTGCTGGTGTTCGTGCAGGACGTGATGGCCGCGATGAGGACCGAGCCATGGCGGAGGCTGGTATCGGTGCGGGTCGCGGTGATCGTTTCCCCGGGGACGAGCGGGTTCTCAAACTCGCCGGCGGGGGAGTCGAGGTGGAGGTTCACACTGCGGTCGCGGTTGTCGGCGGTCATGCCGAAGCCGCCATCCGCGGCGCTTGCCGTGAAGAGCGTGTTGAAGCGATCGCGGAGGGCGGGGACGTCGATGCGGTCCTGCGGGCGTTTCGGGCCGGAAACGCAGGGCACGATGGTCGAGAGGTCGAGCTCGAGTTCGTCGGTGTAATCGCATTGGCCGCGGTCGGGGATGCCGAAGAGGCCCTGGGCCTTGTAGTAATTCTCGACCGTCTTGCAGAGTTCCTCGGAGCGACCGGTGCCGCGGAGGTAGTTGATCGTTTCCTCGTCCACCGGGAAGAAGCCCATGGTCGCGCCGTATTCCGGGGCCATGTTGGCGATGGTGGCGCGGTCGGGGAGGCTGAGAGCGCGGGCGCCAGGGCCGTAGAATTCGACGAATTTCCCGACGACTCCGTGTTTCCGGAGGATTTCCGTGATGCGGAGGGTGAGGTCGGTGGCGGTCACGCCTTCGGCGAGGTCACCGTGGAGGTAAACGCCGACGACTTCCGGGACGAGGAAGGTGACCGGCTGGCCGAGCATGCCGGCTTCCGCTTCGATGCCACCCACGCCCCAACCCACGACGCCGAGGCCGTTGATCATCGTGGTGTGGGAATCCGTGCCGACGAGGGTGTCGGGGTAATAGACGCCGTCTTTCGAGAGCACACCTTTCGCCAGATACTCAAGGTTCACCTGGTGGACGATGCCGATGCCGGGAGGGACGACCGAGAAGGTTTCGAAGGCTTGCTGGCCCCACTTGAGGAATTCGTAACGTTCGCGATTGCGGATGAACTCGATGGCCATGTTGCGATCGAGGGCGGCCTGGGAGCCGGAGAAATCGACCTGGACGGAGTGATCGACCACGAGATCGACGGGCACGAGCGGTTCGATCTTCTCAGGCGCGGCCCCGCGGGCGACGGCCGCATCGCGCATGGCGGCGGCATCGACGAGAAGAGGCACACCGGTGAAATCCTGAAGGACGATGCGTGCGACAGTGAACGGGATTTCGTATTCGCCGGGATTTTTGGCATCGTAGCCGGCGAGGTTGCGGACGTCGGTTTCAGTGACCTTGCGGCCATCCATGTTCCGCAGAACCGACTCGAGAACGATGCGGATGGAGACGGGGAGTCGGGTGAGCTTGGGGAAGCCGAGGTCGGCGAGTGCCGGTAGAGAGTGGAATTTGCCTTCTGAGCCGGATCCAGTGGTGAAAGTGCGGAGGGTGTCCATGGAATGGTGAGTTGGTCGATTCGTGAATTTGATCCTGAAGTGCGTAATGTGATCCTGGAGTGTCGCATCCGAGCTGCGGTCATGGGCCCTCAGCCATTTCGGTTGCCTCCATGCGGTGCTGGAAGCGGCGGAGCCTAGAGGCCACCGGACAAATGTCAAAACGCATCCACAGAACAAATAAAAGGACATTCCTTTAGTGATCTTCCCCCTTGCCAAGCCACTCCCACCCTTCCAAGCTCCACCCATGGCTCGTCGTCGTTGGCTCGCTCCCTGGAAAGACTCCTCCCTCAAACCCGCCATCTACCACCTCGTCTCCCGCGTCGTCGACC
>JALOTY010000076.1 GCA_025457665.1 Akkermansiaceae bacterium
TGGGAAATGGGGCTCGTGGAAGCGCGGAAGATCTATGGATACGGCGGCCGGAATGGCATGGAGGGCCTCCACCTATGGCTCACTGGCATCCGCCAGCGCTGGCCGGACGCCCATCTCATCACCCAAGGCGAGTTCGGGGAACTCTGGCGGAAGCGATTCAAGGACAACTCGGAAATCGAATATCAATTCGTCCACCGCGGTTGCGGAATCCGCGCTTCGGAAGCCGATAAGGAAATCCGCTGGTTCATGAATCAGGATTTCCGCCTTGCCTTGCTCAAGGATGACAACGGGGAGGAAAAAGTCATCGATTTCACCCGCTACGATTTGCCTGCCCAAGAACCGGCCGATCCCTCACCCGGTTCGCACTCGCGGAACTGGAGTCTGAAAAACCGCATCAACCAAAAAGGCACCCGCCCCGAAGACAAACCGGTGAAACTCACCGAACTCCAAGCCGAAGATATCTCCCTTATCAAACGCCGCTACGCCCACCTTTTCGCCAATCCATGATCGCCCGCTTTCTTCTTCCCTTCCTCGCTGCCATCACCCTGCCTGCCGCCAGCGCCGCCACAGCGACGGGCGATGACGTCCCCCCCGATTTCACCGCAGGCGGCAGGATCCCCGAAAAGGCCGATCATACCTGGAACCTGGGTGCCACCGGCATGCGGGGATGGATGTTCAGCCGCAGGATGTCCACAAGCGAAGCGCGCCAAATCCTCGTCACCGATGTCGCCCCCGCATCGCCGGCGGAAACGATGATCCTCAAGGGCGATGTCATTCTCGGAGTCGCCGGGAAACGCTTCGCCTCCGACCCGCGCACCGAATTCGGGATGGCTCTAACAGAAGCGGAGTCCGAGGAGGGAAACGGCAAACTCACGCTCACGGTTTGGCGTGCCGGGAAGATCTCTGAAATCACCCTGCACCTGAAAGTCCTGGGGAGATACTCAGCCACAGCTCCCTTCGATTGTCCGAAATCCAAACAGATCCTCGAGTCCGGCTGCATGGCGCTGGCAGCACGAATGACCGCAGCGGGATACGATCGCACCCAGAACCCCATCACCCGCTCCTTCAATGCCCTCGCCCTTCTTGCCAGCGGAAATCCGGTTTATCTGCCTCTCGTCCGCAAAGAGGTGGAATGGGCCTCCGGTTTCCAGGCCACCAGCAATCAGCCCTGGTGGTTCGCCGGGCCCATGATGCTGATTGCGGAATACACCACCTTCACGGCAGACAAGACCTATCTGCCCGGCCTCCGCCGTCTCGCGCTCGATACCGCCAAGGGTGCCAGCATCGTCGGTTCCTGGGGCCACAATTACGCCGGAACCGATGGCCGCCTCATCGGATACGGCATGATGAATTCCACCGGTGTGCCTCTGACCATCGCGCTGGTCATGGCCCGGGATGCCGGAGTGGACGATCCGGAGGTCGAGACCGTCATCCGCCGCAGCGCGGATCTCCTTCGCTTCTATACCGGCAAGGGCGCGGTGCCTTACGGCGACCATGCGCCCTGGATCCTCACTCATGAGGACAATGGGAAATGTGGCAAAGCCGCCGTGCTCTTCCATCTTCTCGGTGAAGCTCAACCAGCGGAATTCTTTTCCCGCATGGCCCTCGCTTCCCATGGCAATGAGAGGGACACCGGGCACACCGGAAATTTCTTCAATATGACCTGGGCCATTCCCGCCATCAGCCTTGGCGGAGCAAATGCCACAGGCTCATGGATGAAAGAATTCGGTGCCTGGTATTTCGATCTCGCCCGCAGTTGGGACGCATCCTTCGTGCACCTCGGACCACCCCAGACGAAGAAGGATTCCTATGCCACATGGGATTGCACCGGCACCTATCTTCTCGCTTATGCCATGCCCCTGCGACAAATCCGACTCACGGGAAAATCCCCCAGCCTCGTTCCGCAGCTCGATGCCGCCGCGGCCGAGGCCATCGTCAACGATGGTCGCGGATGGACGGAGATCGATCGCTACAGCGCCTATGATTCGCTGACACCCGACACTCTCCTCGCGAAACTCGGCAGTTGGTCCCCCATCGTGCGCCACCGCGCCGCCCTCGCTCTCGCACGCCGCGGCGGCATGGAGGTCGCGCCCTTTCTCAAGATGTTAGAGGAGGGAAACCCCGAACAAAAACTCGGTGCCTGCGAAGCCCTCACCGCTCTGAAAGCCGACGCCGCGCCTGCCGTGCCGATGCTGATGAAAACCCTGCGCAACGAGGAACTCTGGCTCCGCATCAAGGCCGCAGAAGCCCTCGCCGCCATCGGCGAACCTGCCGCCGCCGCCATCCCCGAGCTTCTCACCATGGTGGCTCAAGGGCCCACCGAAAGCGATCCGCGCAACATGCAGCAACGCTATCTCTGCTACGCCCTCTTCGGGAAATTCCTTCGTGAGGCTCTGCCAGCGGTCGATCGCGACCTCCTCCGCCAAGCCATCGCCGCAGGACTCGGCAATCAGGATGGCAGGGCACGCAGTGCGGTCGGCGAGATCTATCAGCAACTCTCTTTCGAGGATATCCGCCCCTTGCTTCCCGCGATCCATGAAGCCATCGTCAAACCCGCACCCAGCGGAATCATGTTTGCCAGCGGCATCCGCGTGGCCGGACTTGAGGTTTTCGCCAAACACCGCATCCGCGAAGGCCTGCCATTGGCCTTCACAGTCATGGACATCGATGCCTGGGGGAAAAAAGATCGCATCAAGCGATGCTTGAAAGTCATCGAAAGCTACGGCCCCGCCGCCCGCGAAGTCCTCCCTCAACTCCGACAATTGGAAAAGGATCTGGCCCAACACAAGGAAGCAAAAATGCTCGCCCCGCTTGCGACCACAAGCCGCGAGTTGATCGATCGATTGGAAAAAACCCAACAGACCGGTGAGCTGCGTTCGCTTCAGGATCTTTAATCCATCTCTCCTCGAGATCATGCGTTCCTTCATTCATCTCCCGGTTCTCGGTTGTTTGCTTGTCACCCATCTCTCTGGAACCACCCTCCATCTCGACCCCCGGGGAAATGACTCCCATGACGGCTCGGCGGAAAAGCCCTTGGCCACCCTCCACGCGGCCCGTGACAAGGTTCGCACCCTTGTCTCCCAGGGGCTCACGTCACCCGTCGAGGTGATCCTTCACCCGGGAACCTATCCGCTTGCCCGGCCCCTCGAATTCGACCCGCGAGACTCGGGAACCGAGAAATTTCCCATCACCTGGAAATCGTCAGGAGCAGGAAAAGCGGTGTTGGACGCGGGAATCGAAATCCCTCGGAAATGGAAGGAAGGGGAAGAGGGAGTTTGGGAAATTCCTCTGGCGGGCACCGGTCCGGAAAACTGGAATTTCCGACAACTCTTCGTCGATGGTCACCGCGCCACCCGTGCCCGTTTTCCGAATGCCGATGAAGCCAATCCCTTTCTTTATGCCACCGGCGGCGGGCTCGATCATGCCATCATCGATCCCGCCCTTATCCGCGAATCCTGGGGCCGGGCGGATGACGCGCAGATCAACATCGTTCCCCAGTGGAAATTCTTCAATCAATGGAACACCGTCACGCAGGTCAACCGGCAGAACGGCCGCATCGACTTTGCCGAGAGCGAGCGCCATGCGAAAATCACCCCGGGAAACTGGTTTTGGATCGAAGGTGTTCGCGAAGAACTCGATCGACCGGGCGAATGGTTCTTCGATTCCTCCTCACGCGTGCTCCGTTACATGCCCCCGGTGGGCGCGGACCCGAATGAACTTCGGATCGTGGCGCCACGGCTCGATCGCCTCATTACCGTTCGGGGTGATGTCGATGCCGGCACCCACGTCTCGCATCTCCACTTCGAGGGCCTCGAATTCCGCCACACTGCCTTCACTCTCGGCCACATCGAGGCGCGCGTCCATACCGACACGGCCATCCTGTTTGAGAACACCCTCGATTGCTCGGTTTCGAGATGTCATTTCGAAAACATCGGCGGCTATGCCCTTTGGCTTCATCTCGACAGCCGCCGGAACCGTTTCGACCGGAACATCGTCCGCCATTCCGGCGCCGGTGGAGTGCTCATGACTGGAGCGCGTTTCTCCTACATGGATGACACCAAGATCTTCACCCCCGGAGAGGCGGCCTCCAAGGTCGCACCCATCCTCAATGAAGTGACCCGCAACACCGTCGAACACTGCGGCAAAATCCGCTATTATGGCGGGGGCGTTCATCTCGATTCCCGGCCCTTCAGCATGTCCATGCAGCCCGGAAACCTCATTTCGCACAACTCCTTCAACGACCTCTCGCGCAATGGCGTTTTCGCTTTCCGCAATCAGGGAGGAAATGTGGTGGAATACAATCACATCCACGATGCCATGCAGACGACCATCGATGGTGCCTGCATCCATTTCGCCACCATGAATCATCTCAACGCCCCCAACCATATCCTCAACAACTGGCTCTATGATGCCTGGGGATACGAACAAAAACCGGATGGCCGCCCGGAGAGAAAACTTGGCAACGGAATCTTCCTCGATTGGGACACCAGCAACACCACGGTGAAAAACAACTGGATCTACAACTCGGTTGGCGGAGCCATCAAACCGATCTGGCAGAACCAGAATCTCACCATCGAAGACAACCGCGAGTCCGACACCCGCATCGTCCCGCCCTTCGTGGATGAAGTCGGCCCGCTGGGCACGGCGACCCACGGGATCGATCTTGCCTCAAACCGCCTCATCGGCAGCGTGATCCATCATGCAAATGCCGGACAGGTCTCCACCCGTGGCCGATGGGAGCCAAGAACCGCCACCGGCATGTGGGGGCTTTTCCGCTTCAACCATCTCGTCGGCACGGCCGATAAACCCTCGGAAGCCATCTATCGTCTTCCCATCCCGGAAGATGGCATCTATCAGATCAGCCTCCTCTACCAACCCGGCAAGGACCGCGCCTCCCGCGTGCCGATCCGGATCATTCACGCAGAAGGAGAGACTGAAATCCTCTGGAACATGCGAAAAGGCTCTCGCCACGGCTTCGCCGTCCCGATTGGCCAATGGCCATTCAAAGCCGACCTGAAATCGTCGGTCATCCTCTCCACCCGCGGCTGCGATGGCCTCGTCATCGCCGACAGCGTGGCATTCGTGAAGGTCGAGGAGATCGACACTCCGCCGAAACGATGAGGTGCCCCTTCGGGAACGGGGCCAAGGGCGTGCACGGATTCCATGATTCCGGCGAGACCTTCGATGGGACGGACAGGCATCCGCTCCGGCAAAGAGCCCGGGGAAGCCGGGCCCGCAGGCAGAAATGATCATGCCCGATCCAGCACCCTCCTCCTCCGAGGGCTTTGTCATCAGTTTTGATGACTTCCCAAAGTCTCGGAAATCCGCATGCTCCCAAGGTCGACAACCCAAATTCTTCCCCGGAAAGCCCATCCCCATGAACCCACGCCTCGTCCTCTTTCCCCTGATTTTCCAAGGGGTTTTCATCGCTTCCGCCCACGCCGCCGTGACTCTTGTGGCCGAATACCATCTCGGAGAGTCCGGCAGCATCAGCGGGCCGAATCAGAACCCTCAGGACAGCGTCGGCAGCCGCCACTTCAGCTCGCCCATCAATGGTGTCGCTCAAGGCACCTACTCCGGCACCCCAGTTCATGGCGCCGCCCACCTTTCGGTGGCTCCTGGCGGTGCCACCTACTTTGATGGTCAAATGGACGAGGCACGGGTGGTGACATTCACCGGCGGCGAAAGCACCGCAAACATCCTGAACACCCTGACCGCCGTCCCCGAACCCTCGGCCATGGCTCTCGGTGTCCTTGGTGCCTTGGCGGTTTTGAGGCGTCGGCGGGATTGATCCGCCGTCGAACACCGCAAGTCCTTCTCCTTATCCCCGTGCCATCAGGTTTCCGCACCCATGGCCGGAAACATCGCACGCAAAGTCATCCAAACCTTCCAGTCGCCAGCCCAGACTCCGGCCGATGATGAGTCCGAACGGCTTTCGCCGCGGGAAAAACAAGTCCTCGAACTCCTCGCCCAGGGCCAGCTCTACAAGGAAATCGCCGAAGCCCTTCAAGTCAGCGTGCCCACGGTCTGCACCTACATCCGCCGCATTTACAAAAACTTCACGTCCGCTCACGCGCCCAAGCAGTGGCCTGCTATCGGGGTCAGGGGAAAAGGGCCTGAAGTGAAACCCGGCGGTTTCGCCGGACGCACGATCAACCCGCCGCAAGCTGACCGCAGCCTGCCGCGACATCCAGCCCCCTTGCCTGACGGAAGGTCACCGGGAAACCTGCCTCACGCAGGGTCTTTTGAAACTCACTCTGCCGTGCCGCACGCGAAGTTCCGCCATTGAAGCCCGTGGTCGGATTCAGTGGGATCAGATTGATATGCACATCCAGCCCACGCAGCAACTCGGCAAGCCGCCTCGCATGATCCGGGCTGTCATTCACGCCGTCCACCAAGGTCCACGCAATGAACAAACGCCCCTTGTGCGCCTCGTATTCACGGCAGGCATCTAACAGCTCAGCCAGGGGCCAGCGGCGGTTCACCGGGATCAGGGCCTGCCTTTCCTCATCACTTGCCGCGTGCAAACTCACTGCCAGCGAGTAGGGCGCACGCTCCCTCGCCAGCTTGCGGATCCCCGGAACATGACCCACGGTGCTGATCGTCACCCTTCCCGGGCCGACGTTCATTCCCCGCGTATCGGTCATCACCGCCAAGGCCTGCATGGTCGCATCATAGTTGTGCAGCGGCTCGCCCATGCCCATCATCACCAGATTGCGGATGCGCTGACCGCGAGCCCGCGCCACCTCACTCAAGACCCGCGCCTGGGCCACGATTTCTCCCGGGCGGAGATGCCTCTGGAAACCCATCTGACCTGTCGCGCAGAAAACACATCCCATCGCGCAGCCCACCTGGGTGCTCAGGCAGGCGGTGAGCCGACCGTGAAATCCCATCAAGACCGCTTCCACCTGACGCCCGTCCCCACAGGCCAGCAGACGCTTGCTCGTCCATCCATCGGCACTCGCGGTGACTTTCACCACTTCCATCGTCGTCCTGATCTCCGCGGACTTCGCTTCCCACCAACGCTTCAAGGGCGGCTCGAACTCACCCGCCCCGCCCGCATGCAGATGCCGGAACAACGCCGCCGCATGCACCGGATTCACCCCATCCCGCTCGAGCCGGGCCGCCAACTCGACGAAAGTCAGCCCGTCGCAAGGTCCCTCCGCGATCATGAGCGACCTCCCCGGAATTTCGACGGCGGCACGCGATGCACCGATTTGAAGACACGCGAAAAATGGAAGGGATCGCTGAAACCCATTTCCTCGGAAACCTGCTTCACCGATACCTTTTCAGAAACCAGACGGTTCGCCGCATGCTCCATCCGCAGTCTTGTTAGAAACTGATAGGGTCGCTCGTCCTGGAATCGCGCGAACAAACGGCAGAGATAGGCCGCATCCAGATCACAGGCGGCAGCAACTCCATCCAGCGTGGTGACATCGAGATATCGCGTCTGGATGAAATCCCTCACCCGCTGATAGGTCCGGAAAGCCCGTGTGTCCGCCAATCCCGCATCCAGCGAGTCCTCCGCCGCCATCATCAGGATCAGCTCCACCATGGTCCGGCAAAAATCCTGCGATAAGCCACTGTGCCTCGCTCCGCGGTCGATCAACTCATCAAACAAACGCGTCATCGATTCCACCCTCGTCGTTTCGGAAATCATCCCCGGTGCCAGCCCCAGCGCCGCCATCTTCGCCGCAAGCCTCTCACCGCGAAAGCTCACGAAATACTTCGCCAGATGCCGCTCCTGATCGCCGATGATCTGATGCGGCACCCCGGGGCCGTAGATGAAAAACACCCCGCTCCTCAAACTCTCCGTCCGCCCATCCATGCGCACCTCCCCGCCTCCCCCCAAAACCAACTCGAAACTGATCCATTGGAACCCTTCGCGGTCGATCCGGTAATCGCCAAGACACCTCTCAAAGCCCCCGGACACCACCTCCACCGCCCCATCCCTCTCATCAAACCAGAACAAACGCGACGCCTCAACCTGAGTTGAAAAGTAGCCGGGAGCCGCAATATCACTAGCCATCATGGAAATCTGCGCAGGAAACGCCGACAACTCACGGCATCGCCTCCCTCCTTGGCAATCAAAATGATACACCCCATTTACGGTAGAATTTGTTGCCCAGAGATCCGTCAGCAAAATCCATAAAAGACAATTATCGTCATGATAAGCAATTTTCACTCGCCAGCATACCCGCCAAAACAGTAGATGCCGCCCATGCAAACCCTGTTGCAAACCCATCCGAAAATCGGCATCCGCCCCACCATCGATGGCCGCATGGGCGGCGTCCGTGAGTCGCTCGAACAGCGAACGATGGACCAGGCCAAAGCCGTGGCCGAACTCTACCGCTCCACCTTGCGCTATCCCGATGGCTCGCCGGTCGAATGCGTGATTGCCGATACCTGCATCGGCGGCGTCGCGGAAGCCGCCGCCTGTGCGGAAAAATTCCGCCGTGAAGACGTCGGCCTCTCGCTCACCGTCACCCCCTGCTGGTGTTACGGCTCGGAAACCATGGACATGGACCCCCACATGCCCAAGGCCGTCTGGGGATTCAATGGCACCGAGCGCCCGGGCGCCGTTTACCTCGCCGCCGTGCTCGCCGGCCACACCCAGAAAGGCCTGCCCGCCTTCGGCATCTACGGCAAGGATGTGCAAGCCGCCTCGGACACCGCCATCCCCGCTGACGTCCGCGACAAGCTCCTCGATTTCGCCCGCTGCGGACTCGCCGTCGCCACCATGCGCGGCAAGGCCTACCTCTCCATGGGCGGCACCTCCATGGGCATCGCCGGTTCGGTGGTCGATCCCAGGCTGTTCGAAAAATGGCTCGGCATGCGCGTCGAATCCATCGACATGAGCGAATTCGCCGGCCGCATCCGCAAGGGCTGGTTCGATCAGGAGGAATTCCAGCGCGCCCTCGCCTGGGTGAAGGAAAACTGCAAGGAAGGCCGTGACTACAACGACCCCGCGTCGGCCCGCCCCCGCCCGGCCCTCGATGAGGAATGGGAAACAAGCATCAAGATGGCCCTCATCGCCCGCGACCTCATGACCGGCAACCCCCGCCTCGCGGAAATGGGCCTCGCCGAGCAGGCCCAAGGCCACCACGCCATCGCCGGCGGCTTCCAAGGCCAGCGGCAATGGACCGACCACTTCCCGAATGGCGATTTCCTCGAAGCCATCCTCAACTCTTCCTTCGACTGGAACGGCAAACGCGCCCCCTACATCGTCGCCACCGAAAACGATGCCCTCAACGGCGTCGGCATGCTCTTCGGCCACCTCCTCACCCACACCGCGCAGATCTTCGCCGACCTCCGCACCTACTGGTCCACCGAGGCGATCGAAAAAGCCAGCGGACAATCCCTGTCCCACCCCCTCGTGAAGGATGGCATCCTCCACCTCATCAACTCCGGCCCCGCCGCCCTCGATGGCACCGGCGAACAGAGCCTCGATGGCCGCCCGGCCATGAAACCCTTTTGGGAAATCACCGATGAGGAAATGCAGGCCTGCCTCGATGCCACCACCTGGCACCCCTCGATCACCGAGTATTTCCCCGGCGGCGGCTGGTCCACCCGCTACCGCACCCGCGGCGGCATGCCCGCCACCATGATCCGCCTCAATCTCGTCGATGGCCTCGGCCCCGCCCTCCAGCTCGCGGAGGGCTACACCATCGATCTCCCCGATGCCGTCCACGACGCCCTCGACCAACGCACCAACCCGACCTGGCCAACCACCTGGTTTGTTCCCACCCTCACCGGCGAAGGCGCTTTCCGCAGCACCTACGAGGTCATGAACCGCTGGGGCGCGAACCATTGCGTCATGAGCCACGGCCACATTGGCCACCTCTACCTCACGCTCGCCGCCATGCTGCGCATCCCCGTTTACATGCACAACATCCCGGAAGAACGCATCTTCCGCCCGTCCGCATGGAATGCCTTTGGCACCGCCGATCTCGAAAGCGCCGACTTCCGCGCCTGCGCGAATTTCGGCCCGCTCTACAGCAAAGCCTGAATGCCCGAATCCTCGCACCCGACACCCATTTGCGTGACTTTCTCCGCCTCATCCCTCAAGAATCCTCCAACCGATAACCCCAAATGAAATCCTCCTTCTTCCTCGCTCTCGCCGCCGGCGCCCTGCTCTCTGGCTGCAACAAGTCCGGTGAATCCTCGGATCAACTCCGCATCGCCGTGATCCCGAAAGGCACCACCCACATCTATTGGAAATCCGTCGAAGCCGGGGCCATGAAAGCAGCCGATGAACTCGGCGTGAAAGTCACCTTCATCGGGCCCCAACGCGAAGACGACCGCTCCCAGCAGATCGATCTGGTGAAAAACCAGTCCTTGCAAAACGATGCCGTCGTCCTCGCCCCACTCGATGCCGTGGCCCTGCGCGATGCCGCCAAGGAAGTCGCCGACAAGGGCAAACCCGTCGTGATCATCGACTCCAGCCTCGCCGATGGCTCCGCATTCATCGCCAGCTATGTCGCCACCGACAACGTCGAATGCGGCCGCATCGGTGCCCGCGCGATCGCCGCTTCCATCGGGGAAAAAGGCAAGGTCGCCATGCTTCGTTACATGCAGGGCAGCGCCTCCACCGAACAACGGGAACAGGGTTTCCTTGAGGAAATCGCCAAGTATCCCGGCATCGAAGTCGTCAGCTCCGAACAATTCGCCGGGGCCACGGCCAGCGATGCCCAGAACACCGCCACCAACCTCGTCACCCGCCTCACCGAGGGCGGCGAAATGACGGTCCAGGGCATCTTCTGCTCCAACCAAACCTCCACCTACGGCATGCTCCAGGCCCTTCGTGGCAAGAACCTCGCCGGCAAGGTGAAGTTCGTCGGCGTCGATTGCGATGCCACCTTCATCGATGCCCTCAAAAAAGGCGAGATGCAGGGCACCGTCCTCCAAGACCCCGTCAACATGGGCTACCTCGGCGTGAAAACCGCCGTCTCAAAACTCAAGGGCGAAACCGTCGAAGCCGTCATCGACACCGGAGCCACCCTCGTCACTCCCGACAACCTCGCCGATCCCAAGATCGACGCGCTGGTGAAAACTCAATTGCAGTGAAGAGAAGTGCCGGGTGATCGGTGATCCGTGATCGGTGAAAAGCCAAAGGAACCCTGCCCTCCGCACTCCACCGATCACTGTCCACCGATCACCGATCACCACATTCACCGATCACCAAATTCACCGATCACTGCTCACCGATCACTGCTCACCGATCACCGATCACCGATCACCGATCACCTTCCACCCATGCCCCCAGCACCACCACGCCTCGTCATGCGGGGCATCCGCAAGACCTTCGGACCCACCATCGCCCTCGGGCGGGTGGACCTGGAAGTTCTGCCAGGCGAGGTGCACGCCCTCGTCGGGGAAAACGGCGCTGGCAAAAGCACGCTTATGAAAGTCCTCTCCGGAGCCCATGCTCCGGATGGCGGGGAAATGGAGTTCGATGGCTCCCCCTACCAACCCCGCAATCCCCTCGATGCCCGCGCACGCGGCGTTGGCATGATCTATCAGGAACTCTCCATCGCCCCCCATCTCACCGTCGAGGAAAACATCGTTCTCGGCATGGAGCCGATGAAAGGCCCCCTGGTGGATCGCAAGGCCATGCGAGCCCGCGCACTCGAGGCCCTGGCCCATTTCGATCATCCCGACATCCGACCCGAGGTCCTCGCCGGCACGCTCTCCGTTTCCGCCCAACAGCTCGTGGAAATCGGCCGCTCGCTTGCCATGGGTTGCAAGCTGCTGGTCTTCGATGAGCCGACCTCCTCACTCTCGCAGAAAGACATCGAGAGGCTCTTCCTGCTCATCGATCGCCTCAAGTCGCAGGGCATTTCCATCATCTACATCTCCCATTTCCTTGAGGAAGTGAACCGCCTCGCCTCCCGCCTCACCGTCCTGCGGGATGGCTCGGTGGTCGGCACCCGCGAAGTCGCCACCACCGCACCGGAGGAAATCGTCGCCATGATGGTCGGCCGCGATGTCGAGGACCTCTACCCGCGCACCGCACGCCAAGCCGGCGAAATCCTGTTAGAAATCCGCAAGCTCGCCGGAAAGACCAAGCCTGCCGATGCCAGCCTCACTCTCCGCCGCGGCGAAGTCGTCGGCATCGCCGGAGTCGTCGGCTCCGGCCGCACCGAGTTCCTGCGCACCTTGTTCGGGCTGGATCCGGTGAAATCCGGTGAAGTCCGCATCGGCACCCACCAAAGCCCCTCCTCACCCCGCCAACGCTGGAAGCAGGGAATCGGCATGCTCAGCGAAAACCGCAAGGAAGAAGGCCTCGCGCTCAATCTCTCCATCGCCGATAACATCACCCTCCCCTGCCTCGATCGCTTCGGCCGCGGCGGCACGGTCTCACCCGCGCGCCAGATGAACCGCTCGGCCCTGTGGATCGAAAAACTCGGCATCAAATGCCAGGGCCCCGCCCAGCCCATCGGCGCCCTCTCCGGCGGAAACCAGCAAAAGGCCGCCTTCGCCCGCCTGCTCGAATACGATGTCGATGTCCTGCTGTTAGACGAACCCACCCGTGGCATCGACATCGCCGCCAAGGCCCGCATTTACGAGGCGATCAATGAAGCCGTCACCGATCCCTCCCGGCCCCGCGCCGTCATCATCATTTCCAGCTACCTGCCCGAACTCTTCGGCGTGTGCGATCGCATCGCCGTGATGAGCCAGGGGAAACTCACCCGCGCCGTCCCCGTTGCCGATCTCACTCCGCAGGACGTCATGCTCGTCGCCACCGGAAAAGCTCAGGATCTGCCCCAGCCGGCGATCAGATCCTGAGATCGAACATCTTCCACCTTTCTCCCATGCGCCTCAAATCCCTCCTTGCCCTTCTCGGCCCCTTCATCGCCCTGCTGGTTGTTTACGCCCTTTTCGGAGTTCGCAACCCGGCGATGTTCACCGAGGATGTGCTGCTCAACATCCTCACTCAGACGGTCATCGTCGGCACCGCTGCCATCGGCATGACGCTCATCATCATCTCCGGCGGGATCGATCTTTCGGTGGGTTCGATGATCGCTCTCTGCGGCGTGGTCGGGGCCACGCTGGTGACCAAGGAAATTTCCCCGCCGGTCGTTTTCCTCGCCACCGTCGGCTTCGGCGGGCTTTGTGGCCTGCTCAATGGCGGACTCTCCACCAAGCTCAAGCTGATGCCATTCATCGTCACGCTGGGCACCATGCAGGTCTTCCGCGGCGCGGGAAAAGTCGCCACCAACGGCACCCCGGTGAACCTGCCCTTCGATGTCACCGCCTACAAACCGTGGATGGGCGGCGCGGGCATCCCTTGGGGCGTCTGGCTCATGGTCGTCCTCGCGATTCTCTTCACCCTCATTCTCCGCTACACCCGCTTCGGCCGGCATGTCTTCGCCGTCGGCTCGAATGAACAAACCGCCACCCTCTGCGGCGTGAATGTCACCCGCACCAAACTCCTCGTTTACGTCATCGGCGGTGCCCTCGCCGGACTCGCCGCCGTCATGAACATGGCGAAATCCTCACAAGGTGACCCCACCACCGCCATGGGCTGGGAACTCGATATCATTGCCGCCGTCGTCATCGGCGGTGCCAGCCTCTCCGGTGGCGTCGGCACCGTGCTCGGCACCATCATCGGCGCCCTCCTGATGACCACCATCCGCACCGGCTGCGTCCTCAATGGAATCCCCACGCCATGGACGGAAATCATCACCGGCACCATCATCGTCGTCGCCGTGATCATCGATCGCCTGCGAAATCGAAAAGCCTGAGGTGGCTTCACCCGCAGCCCCGCTTTCCTCCTTCCCTGACCGGGACCGCGCCGCCAAGCTCCCGCCATGAGCTCGCGCGTTACCGACCTCCACGTCGCCCGCAACATCCCCCTTCCCGCCCCCGCACTTCTCCTCAGCGAGATCCCGCGCAGCGATGCCCAGGCCGATTTCGTCGCCGCCTCCCGCGAAACCATCGCCTCCATCCTCTTCGGCTCCGATCCCCGGCCCATGATCGTCGTCGGCCCCTGCTCGATTCACGATACCGATGCCGGCCTCGAATACGCCCAGCGCCTCGCCGCCCTCGCCGGGCAGGTCAAGGACCGCCTCTTCATCGTCATGCGGGTCTATTTCGAAAAACCCCGCACCACCACCGGCTGGAAAGGCCTCATCATGGACCCCCGGCTCGATGGCACCGATAACATCCCCGAAGGCCTCCGCACCGCCCGCCAGTTCCTCCGGGAAATCATCGATCTCGGCCTGCCCACCGCCACCGAACTGCTCGACCCCATCACGCCGCAATACATCGCCGATCTCATTTCCTGGTCCGCCATCGGCGCCCGCACCACGGAAAGCCAGACCCACCGCCAGATGGCTTCCGGCCTTTCCATGCCCGTCGGCTTCAAAAACAGCACCGCCGGAGACCTCGTCGCCGCCATCAATGCCACCAAGGCCGCCGGCATGCCCCAGACTTTCCTCGGGGTCTCCGAACAAGGCGTCGCCTCCGCCGTCACCACCACCGGAAATCCCCACTGCCACATCATCCTCCGCGGCGGCGAAAACGGGCCGAACTTCGATCCCACCTCCGTCGCCACCGCCCGCGAGGCCCTCATCGCCGCGAAATTGCCCCCGGCGATCATGATCGATGCCTCCCACGCCAACTGCGGCAAGGACGACCAACGCATGCCCGGCGTCTTCCGTGACATCATCGCCCAACGCGCCGCAGGCGATGCCTCGATCATCGGCGCCATGCTCGAAAGCAATCTCCTCGCCGGCAACCAGCCCTTTCCCCAGCCGCTTGATCAACTCGTCCGCGGCCGCTCGATCACCGACAAATGCATCGATTGGGAAACCACCGAAACCCTCCTCCTCGAGGCCGCGGAAATGCTCTGAACGGACCACTACAAAAACTCCCCTTGCGTCATCGCTGCCCGACCCTAGGGTCCGGCGCTATGACCACTGCCGCCCCTGCCTTGCCAGCCTACCTCGAAGAAGAAATCCTTCTCAACCCCGGGCAACGAAAATTCCCGGCCTTCGACCTCGCCCGCCTCCTCGGCACCGTCTTCAAGCCCACCCAGGGCTGTCGCGTCTGCATCCTCACCGATTTCGAGGAACCCGCCGCACTGATCAAGGACTTCGCCTACCTCGATCAACCCGGTTTCCCGGTGCAGAAAAAAGCCCACTCCGCCATCTACCAGGCCCTGCACGCCGGAGTGATGAGCGAACTCGGCATGCACGGCGGCGAAATGTTCGCCTACCGCATCACCCATGGTTCGAATCTCGATCTCCGCGACGAAGTCTGGGACACCCAAGGCAACCAACTCTCGCTCGATCGCGACATCTACCCGAACTACGATATCATCCTCTGCATTTCCACCTACTCGGCCACCGCCCCGCTCACCGCGAAATGCAAGCAGTTCGGCTTCCGCGGAGCCACCCTCCACGGCCTCAATGATATCATCCTGAACTCCGGACTCGCCGTCGATTACTACGAAGTCTCCGCCGATGCCGAACGCCTCCGCCTCGCCATGACCCGCGCGGACTCGATGGAAATCGATTTCACCCTCGAAGACGGCCGCGTCCTCACCGCCTGGCTCGGGCTCGATCGCCAGGAAGCGCAGAAATCCCACGGCCTCTGCCAAGGCCTCACCCCGGATGTCGCCAACCTCCCCGCCGGTGAGGTTTACTTCGTCCCCTCCGATGCCCGCGGCCATTTCCCGATGAAATATGAGGACGGCACCCTCGGCGTCCTCACCGTGGAAAACCGCTGCATCATCAAATCCGAACTCATCGCCGGCAACCAGGCCACCATCGATGCCCACAACGCCCGCCTCGCCGATGACCCCATGACCGGCACCCTCGGCGAACTCGGTTTCGGCACCCAGGTCCTCCCCGTTTCCGGCGCGGACATCCAGGACGAAAAGGTCCTCGGCACCTGCCACCTCGCCACCGGTCGCGATGACCATCTCGGCGGAGACATCGTCCCGGAAATGTTCAAGAAACACGAGAATTCCACCCACGACGACATCCTCTTTGCCCCTCACAAGACGCCGAACTTCAATATCAGCCAGGTCCGCATGAACCGCGGTGGGAAACAGGAAATTCTGATCGAAAACTTCCGGCCCTCCCGCTATCTCATGGACGCACTCGCGTCCGATCGGGATTGATCCAAGGCGGCGGGTGGACCATCTCTTCCCGCCAGCCCATCATCCCGTGAAAGGTTTCGAATTCATCCAATTCACCGACATCCCGCCCGTCGAGTGCTGCTGCGGCACCACCCGGCGGGCCTTTGTCGATGTCGCCGACGCCCCTGCTTCCGCCCACTACCTCGATGTCAGCGATGAGCCAAAATGCCACTATCATCGCAAGACCACCGAGATCTACCTCGTCCTCGAAGG
Organism: Akkermansiaceae bacterium; assembly: GCA_025457665.1. Lineage (GTDB taxonomy): Bacteria > Verrucomicrobiota > Verrucomicrobiia > Verrucomicrobiales > Akkermansiaceae > Haloferula. The sequence goes on from JALOTY010000076.1 coordinate 16,364, forward strand.
CGAAGGCTTCCTCGAACTCGATGGCGAGAAGGTGCCTGTTAGACCGCTCAGTGCGGTAATGATCCGCCCCGGCTGCCGCCATCGCGCCATCGGCCGCATGAAGATCATCAATATCCCGATTCCCCGGCATGACGATGCCGATTTCTTCTACGATTGATCCTTTGCCCACCCTCATGCCGGATTACTACGAAAGCGATCGCCTGCTCGCCGAATACCTCCTCTTCCACTACGGCAGCCCCGCGGAAATCCTGCCCCCGCATCCGCCCGCCGGCATGAGTGATGCGCTCGACTTCGCCGTCCGCACCGTTTCCGGCCTCGCCGAAATCCCCAACGGCCGCGCCCTCGATCTCGGTTGCGCCGTCGGCCGATCCAGCTACGAGCTTTCTCGTACTTTCACCGAGGTCGTCGGCGTGGATTTCTCCCGCCGTTTCATCGATGCCGCCGCCGCCCTCCGTCACGGGCCGCTGGATTACTCACGTCACGACGAAGCCACTCTCTCCACGCCCCTCCAAGCCTCGCTTCCTCCCGGAGTCCGTCCGGAGCGCGTGCGCTTTTTCCGCGGCGATGCCATGGACCTCCCCGAAGCCCTCTCCGATTTCGATCTCGTCCACGCCGCCAATCTCCTCTGCCGCCTCCGCGAACCGCGCAAACTCCTTCAGCGTCTCCCCTCACTTGTGCGTCCGGGCGGCACCCTCCTCCTCGTCACCCCCTGCACCTGGCTCGATACCTTCACTCCCGAAGAAAACTGGCCGCCGGGAAACACCCTCGATTGGCTCGTCTCCGAACTCAGCGGATCTTTTTTGTTAGAGTCCACCCGTGAGGAGCCTTTCCTCATCCGCGAGACGGCCCGCAAGTTCCAGTGGACCAGCTCCCTCCTTAGCCAGTGGACCCGCTGTTAGAACAAATCCCGACCGACCCGTTTTCGCCTTCCCATTTCCCCGCCTGAGCCATGAAACCCGCAGCCCTCCTCCTCGCCGCCACTCTCACCGCCTCGGCGGAACCACCGGTGATTCACGATGCCGCCATCCTCGCTGCTTTCGAAAAGAAGGTCGGCGCCTTCGCGGAACTCGATGAGTTTCCCACGGCTCAAAAGCTCAAGAAGTCACTCGAAGAAGCTCCTCCATCCGCAGCGGAGGGGCTCGAAATCAAGTCATCGCCTGCCGCCTCCGCCGTGGATGCAGTCTTCCTCATCGGCTCTGTATACAAATGCGGTCGCTGCGAAAAGTGGCACCCGGGAGGAGTCGCCACCGCATGGTCCATCGGAACCGATGGCCTGATGATCACCAACCAGCACGTTTTCGCTCACGCCAGCGGGAAAGTGATGGCCGTGTGCGATCGCCACGGAAATGCCTATCCCATCACCGAAATCCTCGCCGCAGACGCCGCCTCGGACGTCGCCCTCTTCCGCGTCAAGGCGGACTCCCTGCCCACCCTCACCTTGAGCGAACCCGCCGAAATCGGCTCCGACGTCCAGGTGATCAGCCACCCGCACCGCAACTTCTTTTTCCACACCTTCGGCAAAGTCGCCCGCTACACTTCGGAGCCATCGCGCGATGACTCTCCGGAAACCCTGTGGATGAACATCACTGCCGATTTCGCCAAGGGCTCCTCCGGCGGTCCCGTGATCGGAAAGAACGGCGTCGTCGGCATGGTCGCCAGCACCCGCTCGATCTATTACGAATCCGAGGACGGCAGCCCCAAAGGCCCCCTCCAGATGGTCATCAAGAACTGCGTGCCCGCTTCCGCCATCAAAAAACTGTTAGGGAGTCCCGTTCTTCAGGACGGAACTCCCCAGCCAGCCTTGAATCAGCGGTAGTCCGAAGGCTTGCGGCCCTTCACGAAGGTGTTGAAGCCGAAGTCCGTCGGCTTGAACTCGCCGACCGGATCAGCATTGAGTTCCGCCGGCACTTCCAGCCCGGTGGCCCAGAATGCGGCATTCACCACGAAGCGCCGCAAACCGGGACGCACGAAATCCGTTGCCGCACCCATCGTCGAGCAGATCACCGTTTGCTTCTTGCCCGAGGCGCTCTCCACCTCATGCACCCAAGCCACGGGCATCATCGGCTCGTTTTTCGCGCCCGCAACCGGACCATCCTCAGGCGACATCCCGGTGAGCACCTGGCCGCGCAAAAGAACCGTCGCCGTCGCCGGGAGATTCTTGATGCCGTAAACATCCGTCGGACCCCAGACGTCCTCCACACCTCTCAGAAGGGGATGCGAGGCGTTCTTTTCCTCAATCACCCCGCGGGTGCTCTCCTTGCCGTGCGCTCCGTGGTGGTTGATCCAGGTTTCTCCCAGAATCTGCTGGCCAAATCCACCCGGCCACTCGCCTGAGTTGAAGGACCACTTCGCATAAGGGCTCTGCTTGTTGCGGGTGTAGTTGAAAGCGTGGGTCGAGGTCCTCAAACCAAGCAACGGCTTCCCCGCTTCGACGTAATCGACCAAATGCTTCATGTCCGCATCGGGCAATTCACGGAAACGCAGACCCAGGATCACAAAATCCGCCGTGTCTATCATCTTCATGCCCGGGATGTTTGTCTGCTCGTTCGGATTGACCTCACCGGTCTTGGGATCAATCGCGAAAAGCACCGTGCATCGGAACCCGTGGCGCTCCGCCAAAAGCTTCCCCAGCATCGGCAGCGCCTCCTCGGAGCGGTATTCCTCATCACCGCTCACCAGCACCACATGCTTGCCCTTGCCCGGTCCATTGCCACCGGGAAACTCGATCCATTGATCGTCTGCCGCTGCCGTCGCCGCCAGAGCCAGACCCACCATTCCAAAGAGAATTTTCTTCATCCCGGCCCCCTACGCGGGAAACCCCGCCCGGCCTTTCAAAGCGTTCACAAATCCTCCTTTTCGACCTGATCCGGGTCGGTGAAATGAGAAAATATGCGGAAAAGGCAGCTCCAAGCCGCCAGAATCCGCGCACTCTTGCGCACGCCACGCGGAGCAAGCCTCCGGGCTTCAGGCATCATCCGATCACCATCCGGATCGCGCCTATGCCCATCACCACACTCACCGAATTCCATCACTGGCTCCTCACCGAGGAACCGGCAGGCGCGCCCTTCATCCTTCTCGAAACAGGAGAGTTCCCCCGTCTCGAATGCGCCGCAAGGATCGCCCGCCACCTGAATGAGTATGACGATGACTCGGTCGGCAACTGGATCGCCCCCACTCCGGAGGTCATTCATGCGATCGCTGCCGATCCCGCGCAACGACGCCTGCTCGGACTGACCGACCTGCCTTCCGCCAGCCGCAGCACCGATCCTCACGGGATCCGCGAGGTCCTCCGCGCCCTCGCCCGCCGCGGCCATATCGTCATCAATCACCCGGAAGGCCGCCGTGCCCTGATGTCAGAACCCCGGGGATTCCGCGCCGCGCTGGGACTGCCCGAAGCCGATGGCTCGGATTTCCATATCATCCTCGATCCCGCCGGTTTCCCCCATCAATGCCTCGCCCCCATCCTCGGCGATAGCTTCCTCGAATGGCTCCATCACCGCGATGCGGCATGAAATGACGGTTCTCAGAAAATCCGCACATCCTCCCGCAATCCACGCGGCGACCTCCCGCAACTCTTCCACTCTCATCCACCCATGAACGTCATCGCTCTCACCATTCTCGTGAGCACCTGTCTGGCAGGCATCTTCATCGTCTGCTTCATACTCCCTTCTGCCCCTCGAGGACGAAAACTGAACCCTCCATCTATCCCGCCATGAGCACCCCAGCGACCCACACCGTTAAGATAACCTACGACGACAAAACCGTCAGGCAATTCCTCACCTTCTCCATCATCTGGGGACTCGTAGGCATGCTTGTCGGCGTGATCTGCGCCACCCAGCTTTCCTGGTGGCAAATGAAC
>JALOTY010000141.1 GCA_025457665.1 Akkermansiaceae bacterium
CGGCCTGGGTCTTGAACTCGGCGGTGTAGCGCTTGCGTTGCTTCTGGTTCATGGACATGGATTCTAGTGGGTCGTGGTCCAGAAATCCAGCACACCTCACTCCACCCCGAATCCCAGCAACTGATCCAGCAGGTCGAGGAACTTTCCGACCGGATGGTCCATGTGACGGAGGATCCGGAATGGAAGGTGATGGCGACGAGTCCCACCGCCTATGGATCGGCCATGGCGCGTTCCTCGGCATTTTTGACTTCATGAATCCAGCGCCTTCCAGCATGAAATCCGAATTGTTCTCTCTACTGAGAGAGCTTGCTGGTGCGCGCCCCTACGTGTCCTTCGCGGCGGTTCGCTCCGCGCTTGGATCATCGCCGCTGGGCGAGAAGCCGGGTCTCCTCCGCGAATACCTCAGCGAGGCGATGGACAAGAAGTTGATCCACGATGCGGGGCGCGGTTGGTATAGCTCTCTGGCGACGACCGCCGTGCTGGATCCCGAAGCGACCGCCCCGCTGCGGGGCATGCTCGCGAGACGCTTCCCTTTTCTTCCGCATTACGTCTGGTCCACCCGGCAGGTGAACCCGTGGACGCACCACCTTCTCGGTAAGTCCGTCCAGTTCGTGCAGGTGGAGAGGGATGGTGAGGATGATGTGGCTGCCTTTTTGCGTAAGGAGGGCTGGAGCGTTATCATCAACCCCACCACCAAGACCGCCCGGGATTTCGCCCCCGGCGAGCGCAGCGCCGTGATCCGTGGCATCCGTCGAGCCTTCGATCCTGCCACCGAACCCAAGGTGGGAAAAGTGCTCGTGGACCTGATGCTGGAAAACTCCCGCCTGGGCCTGATGGACGAGGGAGAACGGCAGGAGATGTCCCGCAAGCTGGTGACTACCCACAGGGTGGAGATGGCGGGCCTGCTCGCCCGGTTGGGAAAGCACCGCCTCGATTTGGTGGGTTTGGTTGGCGCTGAATCCAAACCCATTATCGGAGAAAAATGAAGAAATTCTCCGATAATGGGTCAATCCGCAGACCCACGCCATGATTTCACCCCGTTGTTTCGAAGAGGCGTGGATCCGCGAGCAGGCAGCGGCAATGCGGGCGCGCGACCTCCGCACGCTGGAGAAAAAAATCCTCGCTCTGGAGTTGGTCAGCCGGCTCCGGCGCGGAGGACTGGAGTTCATTTTCTAGGGCGGCACCTCGCTGGCCCTGTTCTTTGATCCCGTCCGCTGCCTGTCCATCGACATGGACACCCTGCAGGGTGCCAGCCTGGAGGGCGCATGGAACAACCTGAACCGACTCAAGCAAACCGACCCCAAGGCCTTCGAATGTTGGCACCTTGCGCAGCGTATTTCCCGATGAGGGTCTACGCCACGATTCCCTTCAGCTCATACAACCGCTTCACGACACCGATGCCACTGCACACTGACGCAGACCGACCCATCGACCTGGCTGAATCTCGGTCTAACCCTTGAGGATGAAGGTGAACTGGAAGAGGCCGACGAAGCCTATCTGAAGGTGCTGGCCTTGGATCCGATCGGGCCACTTGGCGAGCGCGCCGAGAAAGGCCGGAGCCAGATTGCCGAGAAGACCTTCCGCGGGCAGGGAAGCGATTTTCGGCCGGATGCCCTTTCCTATTGCCTCGATGCACTGCAACGCTTCGAAGGCCTTTCGAAAACTGAGATTCAGAAGATTGCCTTCGAAATCGCGATGTTGGGGACGCGTGGTCTCGACGTGAACAGTCCAGAGCAGAAATACACCTTGAACTGAGTAGCGGGAAGCGAGCGACAGCCGGGCTTCGCGCGAAACACTGGTGCCGGAGTGGCGTGTGGGTGGGTCAGCGTTTTTTGCCGAAGCCTTTGAGGAGTTTGTCGAGGTTGCCGAGGTTTCCCATGTCGGGCATGGAGCCCATGTCCGGCATGCCGCCGAGACCGGGGAAGCCGCCTTTTCCGGCGCCACCCATGCCGGGCATGCCGCCGAGGCCGCCCATCATCTTCTTCATCTTGCCGGGCGAACGCATCATCTTGCGCATTTCGCCGAATTGTTTGAGCAGGCGGTTCACCTCGATGATGTTCACTCCCGAACCGGCGGCGATGCGGCGGCGGCGGGAGGCCTTGATGATCTCCGGACGGCGGCGCTCGTCGGGCGTCATGGAAAGTACGATGGCTTCCGTACGTTTCATGCGGCTGTTATCGAAGGCGGCGTCCGGGAGCTGTTTCTTGATCTTGTTGAAGCCGGGCAGGAGGGACATGAGGCCCTTCATGTCGCCGAGCTTGGAGATCATCTTCATCTGATCGAGGAAGTCATAGAAATCGAACTGGCCGGAGGCCATGCGTTCGATGGATTTCATGGCATCCTTTTCATCGATGCGCTGGGCGACTTGTTCGACCATGCCGACGACGTCGCCCATGTCGAGGATGCGGCCGGCCATGCGTTCGGGGTGGAACTCGAAGAGTTGGTCGAGTTTTTCGCCTTCGCCGGCGTATTTGATCGGCTTGCCGGTGACGGCGCGCATCGAGAGGGCGGCGCCACCGCGGGCATCGCCATCGAGCTTGGTGAGGATGATGCCGGTGATGCCGACGGCTTCATCGAAATGGCGGGCGACGGAGACCGCGCCCTGGCCGGTGGCGGCATCGGCCACGAGGAGGGTTTCCCCGGGTTGGAGGAACTTGTGGAGGCGCTTGAGTTCCTCGATGAGGACTTCATCGATTTCCTGGCGGCCGGCGGTATCGAAGATGATGACATCGTGCGGCTGGGATTCCGCCCAGGCGAGGGCATCGCGGGCGGCTTTGACGACGTCTTTCTCGCTGGCATCCGGGGTATAGACCGGCACGCCGATCTGGGCGGCGAGGGTGGCGAGCTGGTCGATGGCGGCGGGGCGGTAGAGGTCGCAGGCGACGAGGACGGGCTTGTGGCCTTCCTTTTTCAGACGGTTGGCGAGTTTGCCGGCGGTGGTGGTTTTGCCCGCGCCATTGAGGCCGCAGAGGAAGACGCGGCCGGGCGGATCGAGGCGCAGGGGTTCGTAATCGCCGCCGAGGAGGTCCTTGATCTCGTCGTGGAAGATTTTGACGATCTGTTCGCCGGGTTTGACCGATTTGAGGACTTCGGCGCCCATGGCTTTTTCCTTCACGTGTTCGATGAAGGTCTTGGCAACGGTGAACTCCACATCCGCTTCTAACAGCGCGAGGCGGATGTCGCGGAGGGCATCCGTGATGTTTTTCTCGCTGATTTTACCAACGCCACGGAGATTGCGGAAGGTCTTGTCGAGGGAATCGGTGAGGGAGGAAAACATATGGGGAAAAGCTGAAATGCTGAAAAACTGAAAAGCTGAAATCGGAGATGGCTTCGCGCGGGGGTGGGTGATCGTTATCTTTGTTTGGATAGGGAAGAGGGGACCACGGAATACACGGAATACACGGAAGGGTTGATGTGGTTTGGACCAGGATGGATGGGATGGAGTTGGGAACAGCCGGGGGGGGTGAAAAGCTGAAAAGCTGAAAAACTGAAATGCTGAAATGCTGAAAAACTGAAATGGAGAGGGGCTTCGCGCGGAGGCATGGCTGTTTGTTGCTCCTTGCTACCCGCTTCTCGCTACTGAAGAGGGGACCACGTCACGGAATACACGGAAGGGTTGATGGATTTTGGACCAGGATGGATGGGATGGATGGGATGGGTTATGGGAAAGTAGGTGAGTGGATGGATGGCTGTTTTTCCGGTCTTGTGTCTTGAGTTCCCGCCCTGCGGGATCTTCTGTCTTTTCCCGGCTGTTTTTTGAACTTTGCCCTTTGACCTTCGCCCTTCCGCGGCGCGGCGCGGGGTTAGTTTTCCTGGGGCATGTAGGCTTCTTCGGGGTCGAGGCGGAAGGTCCAGCGGAGTGGGGTTTCGGGGGATTTTCCGGATTCGTCCTTCCAGCTCACTTCGACACGGCAGGTGGGGGTGCGGAGGCGGCGGTTGACCTGCCATTGGAAGCTTTTTTCATCGGCATCCCAGGTGGCGGGGACTTTGCCGAAGCCGGCGATGTGCATGGTGAGGGTGTCGGGGTCGAGAGAGGGGACATCGGTGAGTTTCGCGGCAATGAGGGGCGTGCGGTTGCCGGTGATGGAGCCGGGTTCGGGAGTCACGGGGAAAGGGGTGGGTTTGCTGATCGTGGCGATGTCCGTGCCGCCGGCGGCGGGGCCGGTAAAGCGGACGGCGAGATCGAAGATGTGGTCGTGGGTGCCGAGGATGACGTAGCGGGGGAGTGTGAGGTCGTCGCTGCTGCGGCTCACCTTGCCGGGGAGGACGGTGAAGAGCTGGTGGTAGCCGAACTCATCGGCGAGCGGGAACATTTCGGCGGTATGGAAGCCGCCGGGGTAGGCGTAGGTGGTGACGGTTTCGCCGAAGCGGGATTCGAGGAAACGTTTCGACTCGCCGAGTTCGGTGCGGAGGAAGCGGTCGTAGGCATCGGGGCCCTCGCGGCGGTGTTTCTTGACCGTGGCGGGGTAGGGGTGGCTGACCGAGTGGGAGCCGATGGTGGCGCCGTGTTTCATCATTTCGCGGACCATGTCGGAGGTGAGGGCCTTGCCGCCGCCATCGATGTAGTTCTTGTAGAGGAAGAGGGTGAAGGGGTAGCCGAATTCCTTGAGGATAGGGAAGGCATCGGTGTAAACGGCTTTCCAGCCATCATCGATGGTGATGACGGCGCATTGTTTCGGGAGGTCCTTGTCGCCGCGTTTCCAGGCTTGGAAATCGGCCATGGAAACGACCGGGATGCCGAGTTCGCGGAGGGTTTCCATCTGCTTGCGGAACTTGGCGGTGCGGATCTTCATTTCCGTTTCCGGATCGGTTTCCGAGAAATCGTGGTAACCGAGGACGGCGACGCGCACGCCATCGTCGGCCGGAGCTGGGGTTTCCGCGGCGGCGAAGGTGATGGAAAGGAGGGTGGCGAGGCGGGCCAGGAGGCGCATGGCGGGGACTATGGGCCAGGGGCGCGGGGAACTCAAACCCGGATGCGGGGGAAATGAGGTCGGGTGTCAGCGGAAGGCGGAGTCGCCGAGGTAGTAGGAATTCGGGTGATCGGGGAGCGGGCCGGAATCGGGCGGGAGGGGGATGAAAGCGTGGTCGCGGTCCTCGGGCTGGGTGGTGGCGATGTGGACGGGGGTGCCGACCTGGACGAGGGCGAAGAATTTCGGGGCGATGTTTTCGTGCATGCGGATGCAGCCATCCGAGCAGGGGTGGTGTTTGATCCAACCGGTGTGGAAGCCGAGCGTGGGGGTGAAGGCGCACCAGTAGGGCAGGGGGCGGCCGGTGAATTTCCAGCCGGGAGCGGTGTTCCGGCGTTGGGAGCGTTTGATTTCCCCGCCGCGGGAGGCGAAGCCATCGGTGCGGCTGCGGTGGCGGGCGTCCTTTTCGCGGATGCGGAAGTGGCCGGTGGGAGTGGGGGTCTGCGGGGTGCCGACGGAAACCGGCATGGCGAGCAGGACCTCGGAGCCCTCCATCACGTAGGCGCGCTGGCGGGCGAGGGAGACTTTGACGACGACCTTGGAGGGATGGGTGGCGGGTTTCGCGGGGAGGTCGTAGCTTTGATAGACCTGAAGTCCGAGTCCGGTGGGCGGCGGCCCGCAGGAGGCGAGGAGGAAGAGGGGGGCGAGGAGCAGGACGAGAGCGCGCATGGAGGGATAAGGATTTCAGCGGGCGCGTTCCCAGCGGCTGACCTTGTCACGGCTGAACCAGACGGTGGCGCGGCGGTAGGGGACGAAATCGACCTGCGGGGAGATGGAATAGGCATCGTAGGGGCCGTAGTAGCGGCGGCCGTAACG
>JALOTY010000077.1 GCA_025457665.1 Akkermansiaceae bacterium
CTTCCGCGGCGAGGGCATCGAGCGCGGACTCGATCTCGCCCTGCTGCGCCTCGCTGAAGGCCGCGATGCCGATGCTGAGCTTCGATTCCGAAACCAGCAACCCGCGGACCAGCCGCGCGACCACCGCCGCCTCGGTCGAATTACGACGATCCTCGTAGTAAGAATTTTCGCAGCGGACGTAGCTGACCGGCCGCGAAAGGATTTCCGGCACCAGATTCGCGGCTTCGTCGGGCGTCTCCACGACGAGGTCGCTGCTGTCGGAGATCGAGAGCTGGCGGTCGGGGATGGTGTAAAGTTCGCCACCGTAGAAGGCCGCGTTGCTGAAGCTGATCAGCGACTCGTAGCGGCTGCGGTAGTGCCAGGCGAGCAGCGTGCTCGGCAGGTTGCGCGCGCATTGGGTCAGGAAGCTGTCGGCGTCCATCAGCACGCTGACCGATTCGCCTTCTTCCTCCACCGTGATCTCGTCCTCCGCGTCGCCGGCACTGCTGAAGAAGCTGGTCGGCGGGAGCTGCATTTCATCGCCCACGACGATGACCTGCTGCGCCCGGTAAGCCGCCGGCACCGCGTCCTCCACCGGGATCTGGCTGGCCTCGTCGAAGATCACGACGTCGAACAAGCCGGTGTCGAGCGGCAGCGTGTCGGACACCGAGAGCGGGCTCATCAGCCAGACCGGCTTGAGGTCGCGCACCACCTCGCCGCTGTCGCCCGCGGCGAGATCACGGATCGACTTGTAGCGCATCGTCTTGCCGAACTCGTGCTCCAGCTCGCGGCGGCCGGTGGTGTAGCTCTTCTTGAAAAGCTTCTGGTCCGCGGTGAGCACGGTCGCCGATTGATTCGCGAGCTGGACGTGTTCGACGAAGCGCTTGCGCACTCCGGCGCGGATCCAGCCGGCATTGTGTTCCAGCCACTGGCGGTGAGCGTTGGCCAGGCGGTCGAGCTTTTGCTGGAGCACATGGCAATCGAAGCGCTGCAAAAGGCGGTCCTCGCGATAGAGCTGCTCCAGAGTCTTGCGGGCGCAGGCGGCTTCGAGCTGCTCCACTGTGAAAGGCAATTCGCGCACCGCCCGTCGCAGCGCATCCGGCGTCGCGGCGAGATCGCGCAGGGCGGGCAGGAGTTCGGGCAGCGCGTCCATTTCCTCCCGCAACTCGCGGATCGCCGCGGCGAGCGAGAAAAGACCCTGCGAATCCGCGCCGTGAAGCAGTTCGCGAAGGTTGCTCTCCAGTCGTTGGAAGCCGGGCGCGAGGGCGGCGAGGTCCTTGACCAGCTCCGCCCCGCGGTCCGAGGCCAGCAGTTGCGTCCGCAAGGCCAACACCGCCGACGGTGCCGCGGGATCGACCAGCATTTTCAAATCCGCGCCGAGGGCCCCGGGCTCTTCGCTCGCAAAATCCCGGACACAGCGTGCCCGCACCTCTGCCAGTGCGGCCGCAGCGGCGTGCTCTGCCGAAAGATCGCCAAGCACCGCTTCCCAGCTCGGAGCGACCGCATGCTTTGAAAAGTCGTAGCGCGCCCGCAGCACCTTGCGCAGCCGCCACCAGCCGGGATTGAGGAAGCCGAACAAGCCCTGCACTTTCGGTGCCAGCGCCAGCGCGGCAGCCGTGTCGTCCGGCGGCAGCTTGTCGATCCAATGGCCGGTTTTCGACCGCTTCGCCTCGAGTTCCTGGCGCTTCGCCTCGTGATCGGCCCACAGTTTCGCGAACGATGCCGACCGCCCGCTCTTCTCATCTAACAGATCAAGCAGCCCGCGCTCGGCCAGCGGCAGCAGGCACTGCGAGAACGCGAGCAAGTGGCCGATTTCCGCCAGCGAGTCCCAGTGCTCGACCGGCAGGCCCGTGCGTTGGAGCGCGTCGTCGAGGTCATCGAGCCCGCGCTCGGCCTCGTCCAGACGCGCCGCCAGTCCGTCCAGCGGCGACTCGCGGACGATCACCGCTTCCCCGAGCCAGCGCAGCGGATGCCGCGCGAACACCGGCTCCGCCCCGAGGTCGCGCAGCACCTCGCCCAGCCGGAGCACCGCGTCGCCATGCTTCAGCCAGTCGTCGTAGTGCGGCAGCCGGTCCTCCTCCTCGGCTGTTAGATCCGGGCAAGCGCAGCCGTCATGGGTCCCGCGCAGCTCGATCAGCCGGCGCAACAATTCATTCACCGTGGTCCCCGCACTGGCCGGCTGCGACTGCATCTGGCCGACGTATTTCTCCAGCGCCGCCAGCTCGGATTCCATCGCGCGCAAGGCGGCGCTGCGCTTCGCTCCATCGTGCGCCTCACCGCCGGCGAGCCACTGCTCGTAGGTCTGTTTGAGATTGAGAATGAACTCCTTCTTGTCGGTCTGCGAATCGTGGATCAGGCAACACAACTCATCGAGCCCCTGTTGGCGCAAGCGGTGGAACACCACGTCGATCGCCGCGCGCTTCTCACAAACGAACAGCACCCGCTTCCCGCGGGCCACGTAGTCGGCGATGAGATTGGTGATGGTCTGCGACTTTCCCGTGCCCGGCGGCCCCTGGATGATCAGGCTGTCGCCCTGCCGCGACTTCGCGATGGCGCCAACCTGCGTCGCATCGGCCGCGATGATCAGATGCTGGTCGGACGGCGGCATCGGCGGCGGCACGGATTCCTCGACCGGCCTCGGCTCAATCGAGAACACGCGGTCGAAGGCCAAACTGGGCGTGTCGTGCTCGATCAGGTTCGCGTAGTCGCGGACCAGCGTCATCTTGCGGTAGTTGAAATTCGCGAGCGTCACCGCGCACAGGTCGAATTCCCACGAGTACGGATTCCCTTCCGCCTCCTCGACGAGGGTGAACATGTTCCGCTCCGTCATCGCGCCCGCCATGAACGGCGTCCGCGGCCGCGGCGGCGCACCGGCCAACTCGCGCAGCGGCAGCGGCGAGGGCAGCACCAGCTTTTGGAACATCTGCAAGCCGAGCGGCCGGAAATCCGCGCGGTCGTAGCTGTAGTCGAGGCTGCCGACACGCTTCACCTTCTTCCCCTGCCGTGCCATGCGGCGGCGATACTGGTCGAGCCGCTGCCGCGCCCGCTCGTGGACGAGCTGGATCTTCGGCTTGTCGGAAAGCGCGAGCGTCACGCCGGGCTCGGTCGCGTGGATGAGTTTGCACAGGCTCTCGTGGAACGCGGCGAGCGTCGTTTCCCGCAGGTCGATCATCGCCGGCAGATCGAGGTCGTAGAGCTGCTTGAGATGATGCCGCAGTGCCGGGTTCACCTCGGCTTCCGTGCCCTGTGGTTCGAGCGTGTAGTGATCCTTCACGCCCTTGCGTTTCACCAGCTCCACCGGCAGCAGCAGCAGCGGCGAGTGGATGCGCTCCTGCGGCGCTTCCTTCAGGTTGTTCCAGCGCAGGAACGCGATCACCAGCCGGAGCTGTGAGAAGCCGAACTCCGCGCGACTGCGGCGGGCGTCGCTGATCAACTTGTCGAGCTGGCCGGGAAGATACGGCGCTTCCTCATAGCGCAGCCATTTCTGCAGCGGCAGCGCGCGCCCCGAACCGATCTCCGCGGCCAGGCTGTCGTGCCAATAGAGCAGTTGCTCCGGCTGGATGTTCCGGTAGTCGAGCACCAGCGGCACGCTCGCGGTGGTGAGATTCAGCGTCGCCTGCGAGCTCTTGAAATACAGCAGCCGGTTGCGCCGCGAGACCTCGAACAGCCGGTCGCGCAAGTGCGTCTGGATGATCCGCCGCCGCCCGCCCTTGGTCGCCGTCTCCAGCCCGGGCAAGGCGAGCACGTCGGCATCCACCGGCTGCTCGCGGTAGTGCTCCAGCCGCCGGATCAGCGAGGGAAGATCCTGCGAACGCTTGCCGCGGTGCAGCTCCGTCATTTCGAGGATCACGGCCGCGACCACCGGATGCAGGCGCGGGGCGATGATGAAAAGGTTCTTCCGCGCGTTGGCAAAGCGCTCCAACTCGTCGCGCTCGGTGAAGTCCAGCCCGCAGGCCAGGCTCGCCAGCAGCATGCCGAGCGAGTGGATGTCGGTCAGCGCGTCGTGATGACCGATCGCGTGCTCCCAGTTCGAGTAGCCTGTTAGAAATACTGGCCGCTTGATCTCATCGTCCGGCCCGGCGACGTCGAGATTGGAAACCTTCGAGGTGAAATGCTCGGCATCGGACTCGCGCCGCAGTTCGCCGATCACCTCCACCCCGTGGCTGGCGGGCACTTGGAATTGATAGATCTTGATCGCGTTCGTGCAGCCATCGATTCCTTCCTCCGACCTTAGCCCGAGCGCCCGATCCTCGTGAACCACCAGCGCCGACACGCCCCGCAGCGGTGCCACTTTTCCCATGTCGTGGATCGCCGCCACCTCGCGCATCAGCGGCAGGACCGCCGCCAGCACGTCATCGACCTCGAAGCCGCCGCGGGCGATCCCCTGGTCGAGGAATTGGAGAAAGGGATTTTCGTTCATGGCTTGGCGGCGGCGAGAATTTCGGCCGATTTCTCTTTCAGGCGCTTCAGGTCCTTCGCTTTCATGCCCAGCTCCTTGGCGGCGAGCTTTTCAAAGTGGCTCAGGCATTCGAGTTCGCGCGCCCGCTCGATCGCCGCGGCGACGGGAAGTTCTTCGAGATCCGGATCCACCGCGCAGAAATCCAGCATCACCTGGCAAAGGAACTCGCGGCGCGCCTTTGAAAGCAATCCGAGTTCATCTGTTAGAGAAGTATCATCAGCTTCACCATTCAACGCGAAGTCCGGAAAGTAGAGCCGCGCATGCGCCAGCACCGCCTCGCTGCGGAACCACTCCGGCCGCAGGTGCCGCGCGAGGAAGCGCTTGGTCAATCGGCTGAGGGCCACCTGTTGCATCAGGTCCAGCTCCTCCAGTCCGTCCGACTCTTCCAGCAACCGCGCGACGGTGGCATCGAGCTCGCTGTTTTCCTCCACCCACAACTGCAAGGCCCAGGCCCGCATGAAGGTCTCTGGGTGCGTGAGCTGGTCGGTCTTCGGCTTCGATTTCGAAAAGATCTCCGCCGCCTGCGAAAGGTAGCTCTTCCCGCTGACTTGGGACAGGCCAGTGCAGGTCTTCACCAGACTGGCCACCGCAGTCTCCAGGCAGCCGGTCGTTTGATAAGCGCCGCGGTCGGCGAACAACTCGGTTGCCAAGCTCCACAGCCGGGCGCTTTGCGCGTGGCTCGGCTCGGCCTGCGGGTGGGCCGCCGATTGATGCAGAATCCGGTCGGCCAGATAGAAATCGCCACCATCCATCTGCCAGAGAAGATAATGCGCCAGCTCGTGGCCGATCACCGCGCGCAGCTCGGCCGCCGTCAGCAGCGTGAGAATGGGGCCGGAGAAAATCAGGTGCGCCTCGCCGGGCAGATAGCAGATCGCCGCGTTCGGCGTGACATGGCCCTGCGCCTGGTAGGCCTGCACCTCGATGTGCGAAAGCCCGAGCGCTTCCCGTGCCGCCGCGATCTCCGCGAACAACTCCGGGTGCCCCTCGGCATCCATTCGGTAGGTGTCGCGCAGCAGCGAAAGCCGAACCTCCTCGGCATCCTGGATCTGCCGTTCCGCATCGGCCTGCCACTTCCACACCTCGCTTTCGTTCGTCTTCAACCAGTCCACCAGCGCCCGGTGCTGTGGCAAGGGTGTGAGTGTAAGGCTCATTTCGCGACAGATTCAAGCGGGAGAACCCGGCAAGCTCAACCTTCAATCCGGATGCTTTCAGCAGATTTACTCCAGCGAACCCCACGCCGTGAAGGGACCGACCGTCGCGTGATCGGCCCATGCGGCCTTGTTGACTTCCGAGTTCGATCGGGGCCTGGCTGCCGCTGCTGCTTGAAGGCCTTGGAGATGCTGCGCGTTCAATTTCGGTGTTCCGCGGGAGGATCGATGTGCTAGGGGATCGCTCATCATGAACGAACGCATTGCCCTGATCGCCGACGGCCGGCTGATCCTCGCAAACACCGACGGCACTTCGGCACGGCACGATTGCGAGTTCGCCGCAGACATCGAGCGCCGCGAACAACGCTCGGCTGACAAGAATTCCTGGCTCCGCGGCGGGGATGAGGGGCAGATGGGGATGTTCAGCCGTTCATCGCTGTGGGGCCAGCGCGGAAGCGGGGGCCGGGCCTCACCGCGGCCGCGGATCGTGGCGGTGGCGGGCGGAGATCGACCGGAGTCGATGGTCTACGTTCTGTGGACCGGCGTGGTCGGCGCGTTGCTGGATTTCGATTTCACGGAGAAATACGAACGGCGTGTCTTCCACCGCGAGCGATTCCATGTCTCGGATTTCGACCGCCATGCCGGCGACGGCCGGATCGCATGCCGCTTCGGCGATGAAGAGTTGTCAAATCTCGCTGTGCTGGATCCGGATGGCCGAAATGCAAAACAGGTGACAGAGGGCGACTCGATCGATGCCTCGCCCTCGTGGGTGCCAGGGACCGAGGCGATCGTCTATCATTCCGCCGGTCTCTCGCGAGACCCCGAAGGCCGGGTGCTCGGGCTGGGTCCATATTCGATCCACCGGATCGATCTCGCGAGCGGGGAACTGGAGACCGTGTTGGAAAGTCCAGCGCACGATTTCCTTGCGCCTCATGCCGATGCCTCCGGGCGGCTGTACTTCATCCGCCGGACTTACGAGGGGCCGGAGGGGCTCAAGCCGTCGGTGTGGGTCACCTTGAAGGACTCCGTGCTGTTTCCGTTCCGGGTGATCCGTGCCTTGGTCGATTTCTTCCAGATCTTCTCCCAACTGGTTAGCCGCAAACCGCTGACCACGGCCGGCGGGCCGAAGCAGCAGGGACCCGAGCCGGTGCGGATGTGGATCCACGGGCGGATGATCGATGTCCAGAAGGCATCCGCTGCGAATTTGCCGGAGGGTGCCCTTGCCCCAGCCGACTGGGTCCTTGTGCGCCGCGATGCGGATGGCACCGAGACGGTTCTCGCCAAGCACGTGCTGGCCTATGACATCGCCGAGGACGGCAGGATCGCGTGGAGCGACGGCAAGAATCTCCACATCATCGCGGCGTCTTCGGAGAGCGGCAAGAAACTGCTTAGCGAACCTTTGATCGATTCGGTGAAATGGCTCGAGCCATTTCGCGCCGAGTTAAAGTCCGAAGACTGATCCCGCCCCGCTCAGGGCTAGGCTAAAAGCCGGATGAGGAAGCGGAACCGACTGCATGGTGCCCGCCCGGCAAAAAAGCCAAAGGTTAAGGCACTTGGCGCGAAACGATGAATGCCTTCAGAACTTGGATCGGGCGGCGGCTTTGAGTTCTTCGATTTTCCCACGCTCAGGAGCGGCACCGCGGGCCTGGTCGGGCTTGCCGCCACCTTTGCCACCGGCGAGGGCGGCAAGGTCGCGGAGGAGGTCGCCGGCTTTCAGGCCACGGGACTGGGCGGCATCGCCACAGTAGGTTCCGAGATGCAATTTTTCGCCATCGTCCACGATGAGGAAGGCGGCATCGGCGAACTGCTTCTTCTTCAAACCGTTGAGAAGTTCCTGGAGCAGCGAGGCATCGGACTCGAAGGAAACGACGATGGCACCACCCGCCGCGATGAGTTCGGCCAGCGATTCATCGGCGAGACGCGCGGCTTGGGCGGACTGGATTTTCTTGATCCGTTTCTCGGCCTCGATCGCTCCGAGCTGGGTTTCCTCCAGCGTGCGTTGGCCGTGGGCGAAGGTGGCATTGATCTCGCCGATATCGGCGCGTTCGACGAGCAGGGCACCCATGATGTGGGGGAAATCATTCACCTCCACCGGGGCTTCACCGAGCGCGGCAAGCTTTTCATTGGCGGCCTTGAGCTTCTCGCGGGCGGCCTTGAGGTCGGCATCCCATTTTTCCACGGCTTCATTCAGGTAGGCCCAGGCGGCATCGCCACAAACGGCCTCGATCCGGCGGACGCCGGAGGCGATGGCGCCCTCGCTCTTGATCTTGAAGAGGCCGATCTCCGAGGTATTGCGGACGTGGGTGCCGCCGCAAAGTTCCATGGAGGGGCCGTTCAACTGGCCGGGTTCACCGCCGATTTGTACGACGCGCACCGTATCTCCGTACTTGTCGCCGAAGAATTGCATGATGTCGGCACGGCCCTTGATGTCGGCATGCTTCACCTCCGTCCAGGAAACGGACATGCCCTGCTTGATCGCGCCGTTGACCATCTCCTCCATCGCGGCGATCTGCTCGGGCGTGACCGGGGCGCTGTTGAAATCGAAGCGCAGGCGCGATTCATCGACCGAGGAGCCCTGCTGCGAGGCATCCTTCGACACCGCCTCGTGCAAGGCCCAGTGAAGCAGGTGGGTGGCGCTGTGATGGGCTTCCACCGGACGGCGGCGCGCGGCATCGAGCCTGAGCGTGACCTTGTCACCCACCGCGATGGCGGATGAGGAGACGACATGAGCGCGGGCCTTGCCGATCTGCTGGACGCCGGTGACGGGGATCTCGTTTCCTGAAATTACTAGAACTCCCGTATCTCCCACCTGGCCGCCCATTTCGGCGTAGAACACCGTCCTGTCGGTGATGACGAAGAGATCCTCATCCTGCGGATGAACTTCAAGAACCGTGGCCTCGGTCTCATCGGCATCGAAGCCGAGGAATTCCGTGACGGCATCGGTGGAAATGTCGAGGGCGCGGACGACGGTGGATTTCCGCGCTTCCTGGGCCTGCTTGCGCTGCTGGTCCATCAGCTTCTCGAAGCGCGGCATGTCCACCTTGAGCCCACGCTCGGCGCAGAGGAGTTCGGTGAGGTCGATGGGGAAACCAAAGGTGTCGTAGAGTTGGAAAGCAAGGTCTCCGGAGAGTTCGTTATTGCCGGTATCGGCCATCGCGTCCTCGAAACGTTTCAAGCCCCGATCCAGCGTCTGATTGAAGCTCGCTTCTTCCTGTTCCAGGGTCGCGCGGACGGTGTCCTGGCGGTTCTTGAGTTCGGGGAAGACGCCGCCCATTTCATCGACCAGGGTGCCGACGAGTGCGCCGAAGAAGGGTTTTTCGCCGGAGAAACCGAGTTGGCGTCCATAGCGGACGGCGCGGCGCAAGATACGACGGAGGACGTAGTTGCGGCCGTTGTTGCCGGGCATGATGCCATCGGCAATAGAGAAGCTCAGAGTGCGCAGGTGGTCGGCGATCACGCGGAAGGCGATGGCGTCCTTCATTTCCTCGCTGAAGGCGGAGCGGTCGGCACCGAGTTCGGGGTAGATATTGACATATCTTTTCCCGCTCAATTCCTCCAGCTTGCGGAAGATGGGCTGGAAGACATCGGTGGCGTAGTTGGACGGTTTGTTAGAGAAATCCGTGAATCCCTTGGTGCCCTGGATGATCGAGCAGGCGCGCTCGAAGCCCATGCCGGTATCGACGTGTTTCGCGGGCAGCTCACGGAAAGTGCCATCGGCCTCGGCGTTGTATTGGATGAAGACGAGGTTCCAGATTTCGATGCAGAGGTCGGAGTCGTTGTTGACGAGCTGGCGGCCGGTGACGGGATCGCCTTCCGGGGTGAGGTTGACGTGGAGTTCGGAGCAGGGGCCGCAGGGGCCGGTTTCGCCCATCATCCAGAAGTTGTCCTTCACGTTGCCGTTGACGATCTGCACGGCGGGGTCGCAGCCCTTGGAGCGGAAGAGTTCGGCCCAGATGTCATAGGCTTCCTGATCAAACTCGCCGGGGTCGCCGGGTTTCGGGGCATAGACGGAGGCATGGAGCCGATGGGCGGGCAGGCCCCAGCGTTCGACGACGAGTTCCCAGGCCCACTGGATGGCTTCCTTTTTGAAGTAATCGCCGAAGGACCAGTTCCCCAGCATTTCGAACATCGTGTGGTGGTAGGTATCGTAGCCGACGTCCTCGAGGTCGTTGTGTTTGCCGCCGGCGCGGATGCATTTCTGGGTATCGGCGGCGCGGGGCGGGCTGTAGGGGGCTTTTTCGACGCCCAGGAAATAGGGCACGAAGGGGTTCATGCCGGCATTGGTGAAGAGCAGGCCCGGAGACTGCGGGAGCAGGGACGCGGAGGGCACGATGGTGTGCTGTTTTTCCCTGAAGAAATCGAGGAAGGATTGCCTGATTTGTGCGGCGGTCATGGGCTTGGAAAGTCGTTGCTGGTGAAAGGGCGGGGAACTTGCGTGATTCGCCCGGCGGAGTAAAGAGCAGGCTAGCTGGAAGTCGGCCGGGGGTTGGGCGCTGGTAAAGGGGGACCAGGATGGATGGGATGGATGGGAGAATGGACCAGGGGTGCAAGGTGCCTCGGGGCGCAGGGGGTGTGCGAGTCCGCGCTATTCCAGGGCACGGAAGTCGGGCTCAGCCGGGCAAATGAACCGGGGGAACGCTGCCGAGGAAGCTCTCGGGCAGGATCAATCGGGGATGTTTCCCGAGAGTGGGCGGGCGCAGGCGCTCAGTTCCCGGCGGCTTGCGGGAAATAGCGGTAGTGGCCGGTGATCTTGAAATCGAACAGGCAGTTTTCCCAGACCGGGCCCTGACCGTTGTTGTGGACCACCCAGCGTTCGTCGCGCTTGTCGCCGGGACCCGGGACGACGATGCCGATGTGGCTGCCACCACCGGCGAGACGCCAGGCGATGACGTCACCGGGCTGGTAGTCGCCGGAATTCATGCTTGGAGCCTGTTGGCCATCGGCCATTTCCTTGGTCAGTTCCGCACCGGCGCGACGGAAGAAGCGCTGGAGGTTCGGAGTGAGGCGGTGGTCGATGTTCGGGTCCGCCGAGCTACGGCCGAAGATTTGGGGGTAGTCCGAGAAATTCTCGACCATGTCCTTGTGGACTTTTTCCTGAAGGTCGATGCCCAGGGCGCGATAGGAGCGGACGATGAGGTCCTCCGCCTTGCCGCGATCCAGGGGGATGTCGCCATTCGTCGCGGGGATCTGGTAGTAGGCTTCGTCCCAAGTGACCTTCGTTTTCGTGGCCTGCAGGGCGGCGGAGGCGAGACGCTCGCCGGGGGCGGCGGAGCTTTGAAGCTCGGAAATCATTCGATCCGCCGACTCCGGAGTGACGGCATTTTCCTCGGCCTGGACCAAGGGGACCAGCAGCGGCTTGCCGAAGTAGTAAATGGAGCCGCCGGCAATGAGCAGGACCATCCATCCGGCGAGAAAGTTCGGTCGGCGCACGGGTTTTTGGGGCCGCGGGCCGATGTACTCGATTGCGCCGAAATTCGAACGTTGCTTGGGACGGGCCATGACTGGAGGGGCTGACGGAGTTATCCACAGTCCTCGGAGATTTGACAGAAATTTTTTAATACTTCTTGATTCCAGACATTTTGGTGATCCACGAGATGGCATGCCGCGCGTGATTGTCTCCGCTGAAACCCTGGTCTGGGGTGAACTGGATGTGCCGATTTTCGGCTGTGTGAAGGACTGGCATGGGGCTCTGTTAGATCCGGCGGCGGGCTGGTGTTTGGTTGAGGATCCCGGGCATCTGTGGTTCATCGCCAGCCGGGCGAAACCGGCGCAACTTCATCCCGCATCGCGCCCCGGGAAGTTTCAGGCCGAGTTGTGGAAGCATGATGTGGCGGAACTTTTCATCGCCGCGCCCGACCGTCGATCCTACCTGGAAATCAATCTTTCGCCGAACGGCGGCTGGTGGTCCTGCCTTTTCGATGCCCCGCGTCAACGCCGTCATGCCGAAGATACCCCTCTCTCCGGAGTGAAAACCCATGCCGACATGGGCGCGGACGGCCGCTGGGTGGCAGCGATCGCACTGCCGCTGGATGTCCTCCGGGAGGAAATCGGCTACGGCGCGGAGTCCCCGATGAATGTGACCTTCATCCTCGATTCCCCGGCGCAGCGTTTTGTCACCGTGGCGGCGCCGACTCCGGGTGAGCCGGATTTCCATCGTCCGGATGCCTATCCGGTGGCGGAAAGGATCGATGTCGGCTTGCTCGGGTGAGCTGGGTGGCTAGCCTCCGTCGTCATGGACGCTGCCGTTGGTGAACCGCTATGGATTGCGGCGCCCCTGTGTCTGCGCGAGGCCTGCTTTTCGCTGCCGGCCGTGCGGGCCATCGCCGCGCTGCGGCCGGTGCGGATGCTTGTGCCCGCGGATCAGCAGGCATGGTGGAAAATCAGCGGTGCGGGCGAGGTGGTGAGCATGGCAGAAAAGGTCCGGGAAATCGCTGCCCAACTCGCCGACTGCCGTGAGATCCTGCTCTGGGAGGCGGGATCTGCCGCCGATGCCGCCGTGAAGACCAAAGTCCGGCGGCGCACGGGATTGCCCGCACCGGGGCTGGCAAAACGGCTGACTCATCCGCTCGAACGCATCGTTCATCCCGGACCACCCGAGCACCGGGTGAAGCGCTATCTCGACACTGCGGCGCTGTTAGGCGCGTCACCGGCGGAGGCGAAGTTTTTCGAAGCCTTGCCAGCACCGATGCCGCGGCGGGAGCGCACCCTGCTGCTGGACCCGGGGAGCGATTTCGGTCGGCATTTCGAATGGCCATTGGAGCGCTGGTCGGCCCTGCTCGACCTCCTCCGGCCGGATCCGCAACGGACGGCGGTGGTGGCTTCCAGCCCGGCGATCCGTGAGTGGGCGGGTGCCTTGGGCTTGGCGACGGTGGAAACGGCGGAGATCGGACCATTTTCCGCTGCCGGTCTGTTGGTGAGCGCCGAGAACCGACGGCTGCACCTGGCGGCGGCTTTTGGTACGAGATGTGTCGTACTTTATGGCCCGGGCGACCCTGCGCTGCATCGCCCGCTGGGGCGCCAGCATGTGGCCATCCGCCGCAAGGCGGAGTGTTCCCCCTGTTTCGCCGAGCGTTGCCCGCTGGACCTGCGCTGCCAGAACGAGCTGGAAGTGCCCCAGGTGGCTGCGGCACTCGGGCCGCTCATTCCTTCATGAGGAAGCCGAGCAGCATGCCCTGGATGACCTGATAGAAATGCGAGCGGATGACCGCCGTGCGCCGCTCCGGGGTGATGGGCGCGCCATCCTTGTGACTCAGGCGATAGCGTTCTTCGAGCGCCAACCGCGCTTGATTGAAGGCCCCATACCACGACTCCGCCTCATCGCGGGCCACGAAGATCGCCGTTCCCGGGGAAAGATCCGCCAAGGCACGAGCCACGGTGGCCACCTGGGCATCATAAAGCTCGCGCAAGTCCGGCAGGACGAATTCGCGCCAGTCGGCATCGACTTCCGCCGCCATGCCATCGGCCAGCTTTTCCGCAAGCGATCCGGTTTCCGGTGCGGCATCCCCGATCACGGATTTCAGCACGACGACGTCGAGTTCTGTTTCGACATCGATCCGCAAGCGGCCATCGAGCGTGGGTGCGGCTTTCATCCCTCGGCCTTTTCCATGGTGGTCTTCAGTTGGAAGGCCTGGAGCTGCTGGGTGTAGTGCTCCGCCATCTCGCGCTCGCCGGTCCAGACGACCGAGCGGCCGGACTGATGGACCTCCATCATCAGCTTCTCCGCCCGCGGTCGTGGATGGCCGAGGACCTTCATGAACACCCAGGTGACGTAGTCCATGAGGTTCACCGGATCATCATGCACCACGACATTCCACGGCTGGTCGAGCGCGGTGACTTCCTTGGTGACCGTCTGCGTCGCGGACATGGTTAGATTTCCACGGGTTCACCCGCGGGGGCATCGATCCATTTGCCGTGTTCGCGGATGAGATCGATGAGCCTTTCCACGGCTTCGTCTTCGGGGATGTTGAATTTCACCGCCTGCTTGCCGACGTAGAGATTGATCTTGCCGGGAGCCCCGCCGACGTAGCCGAAATCGGCATCCGCCATTTCGCCCGGGCCGTTGACGATGCAGCCCATCACGGCAATGCGCACGCCCTTGAGGTGGCCGGTGGCGGCGCGGATTTTCTGGGTGGTGGATTGCAGGTTGAAGAGCGTGCGTCCGCAGCTCGGGCAGGCGACGTAGTCGGTCTTGAAAATCCGCGCTCCGGCGGCCTGCAGGATGTTGTAGGAGAGGCGCAGCGATTGGCCGGGGGCGGTTTCGCCACGGACGAGCACGGCATCGCCGATGCCATCGCAGATGAGCGAACCAAGATTGCGCGCGGCGACCAGCAGGGCATCGAGAAAATCCCCGCTCTCCGCAGGAGGATTCAGGGTGTCCTTGAGCAGGATGGGGTGGCGCGGCTGCAAGCGGAAGGCCAGCAGGCGGAAGGCATGGATGGGCTCCATGTCGAGGCCATCGGCAACACTGACCAACTGCGGGGTGTCGGTGGCATTGATGGCATCGATCGCGGCATCATCGCGTGGATCGATCTCGCGGACGTCGGATTTCTCGACGATGATCTCCGGTTTGAAATCGCCCATCTTGGCGATCTTGTGGGCCACCGCATTCCATTTCTCCTGGGTGGTGAAGACGCGGACCAGCTTGTCGCCGCCAAGTTCATGACCCATGATCGTGAGCACGGAGGAACTACGACGTTCATAGGAGAATGGGTCGTAGGAGGGGGTGGCTGCCCCGTCCCGGGGCAGGCCGTGGTTGTGGCGTCCCGCCGCAATCTCCTCTGGGTCATAAGCACTGCCCACCCAGCGCCAGCCGGAAAGTCCCGCGCGGCCGGGGTTGGCAAGGACATATCTCACTTGGCGGACAAAATCACCAGCATCGCGGATCAAATGATCGTAATACTCTTTTTGCCACAGGGTTCCTTCGCGTCCCAGCTCACGATTAATTTCATGAGCGGAGAAGCTTTTCCACGAATGCAAGACATTTGCCAACTCGACACCGGGAAAAACCTTCAATACCACGTGCACGTGATTCGGCATCACGCACCAAGCCAACAAGTCGTAGCGCTCCCCATCAAAGTGCTTCAAGGCCGATGCCACGATCTGAGCCACATGATCCTTTTTGAGCAGGCACTCTCCGTGGGAAGTATCCAAGGCAGTATCAACCACCACCTCTCTGAGCGCTGACAACTCATTGCGCAAAGAAATCAGATCCTCCCGCACACTGCGGGAACCCGATGCTACTGCCAACTTCTCCAATCTCTTTAACAGCAACTCCCTTTTTGTTTCGTAGTTAAGAATCACAGATTCCGGAAGTGAATCTGCAAGCCGGAAAGTCACTGCGTAAGTCCCACCCTGCACCGTCCAGTGCGGGAGGAAACTCGCCTCCAGTTTTTGAACGGCATCCCAATCGATACTTATCGCGGCAGCATCCTCGGCCAAAGAACGGCCGCGAGACGCAGCCGCCACGGCCTGCCCCGGGACGGGGCAGCTACCAAAAGGCGCCGCAAGCGCCCGCGCGACGGGGATTTCGTAAACGGGATCTTCGGTGAGGGAGACACGGATGGTGTCACCGATGCCATCGGCAAGCAACGAGCCGATGCCGATCGCGCTCTTGATGCGGCCGTCCTCGCCATCACCCGCTTCCGTGACACCAAGGTGGATCGGGTAGTTCCAGTCGGCACCCTCCTGATCGAGACGCGCGACAAGCAAGCGGTAAGCCTCGATCATCACCTTCGGGTTCGAGGCCTTCATGGAGAAGACGAAGTTATGATAATCGAGATCCCGCGCGATGCGGGCGAACTCAAGCGCGCTTTCCACCATGCCGAGCGGCGTGTCGCCGTAGCGGTTCATGATGCGGTCGGACAGCGAGCCATGATTCGTGCCGATCCGCATGGCACGGCCGAGGTCCTTGCAAAGCACCACCAGCGGCGCGAATTCCTCGCGGATGCGATCGAGCTCCTCCTCATACTGCGCATCGCTGTATTCGCGGATTTCAAACTTCTTCTTGTCGGCATAATTGCCGGGGTTCACCCGGATTTTTTCGACCCACTTCGCAGCTTCGAGCGCGGCGTCCGGTTTGAAATGGATATCCGCCACCAGCGGAACCTGGCATCCGGCGGCGCGGACTTCGCGGGCGATGT
The DNA here is from genome assembly GCA_025457665.1 of Akkermansiaceae bacterium. Classification (GTDB taxonomy): domain Bacteria; phylum Verrucomicrobiota; class Verrucomicrobiia; order Verrucomicrobiales; family Akkermansiaceae; genus Haloferula. Next base: position 15,726 of record JALOTY010000077.1, read on the forward strand.
TTTCCAGGTTCGCGGCATAGACTCTGGTCTGAGCGGTGATGCGGACGATTTCACATCCGGCATCGGCCAGCTCAAGGACCTCGCGGACACAGGCGGGCGTGTCGCGGGTGTCGGCCGTGATCATCGATTGCAGCCGGATCGGATTCGCTCCGCCGATGCCGACATGGCCGACGGCGACCTCGCGGGACCGGCGGCGGTTGTAGGCGAGGAGGTCGGGGCAGTAATGGAGCAGAGAAGGGTCGCTCATGCGTCCGCCCTTGATACACCAGCCCCGCGCGGGCGACAAGGGATGAGGTGGGAAACGCAACCGGTCCCCGAAAACAAAAAACCACGCCAAGCGCATGGGCTGGCGTGGTCTGAAAATCAGCGGGAAAAGCTCAGTGGTTGCGGCGCTTCAGGCGAAGCTGGGCCATGGACTTGGCGATGACGGCTTGGAGGTGGGCGACCTCTTCCGCATCGTGGTCGTGGCCGAGGTTGGCGAGCTGCTCCTTGGCACGCTCGATCGCGGCTTCGGCCTTGCCTTCATCGATCTGCTCCTCGCCCAGGGCCATGTCGGTGAGGACATTGATCCTTTCCTGGGTGACTTCGGCAAAACCCGAGCCCACGGCGATGGTGACGGTCTGACCATTCGATTCGTAGCGCAGCTCACCGGGCTGAAGCGCGGTGACCAGCGCGGCGTGACCGGGAAGCACACCGAGTTCGCCATCGGCTCCGGGAAGGAGGACGTTGGCAACGGTGCCGGAGAAGATTTTCTGCTCCGGGGTGACGATTTCGAGGTGCATGGCCATGGCGGGAGATGTCTGAAACGCGGTGCTGCGGAAACCGATCAGTCGCGGGCGACGGTGTCGATGCCGGCCTTCATGTAGAAGTTGCCTTCGGGCACGTCATCCCACTTGCCATCGAGGATTTCGGCGAAGCCTTTCACCGTGTCTTCCATGGAAACCAGGGCACCGGGGACGTTGGTGAACACCTCGGCCACGTGGAAGGGCTGGGTCAGGAAGCGCTGGATCTTGCGGGCGCGGAAGACGGTGAGTTTGTCTTCATCGGAAAGCTCGTCCATGCCGAGAATCGCGATGATGTCCTGCAGGTCCTTGTAACGTTGGAGAACTTGTTGGACGCCGCGGGCGACGCGGTAGTGTTCCTCGCCGACGACTTCCGGAGCGAGTGCCTTGGAGGTCGAGGCCAGCGGATCGACCGCAGGGAAAAGGGCTTGTTCCGCCAGCGAACGCTCAAGCACGACGGTGGCGTCAAGGTGGGCGAAGGTGTTGGCGGGAGCGGGGTCGGTCAAGTCGTCCGCAGGCACGTAAACGGCCTGAATCGAGGTGATCGAACCCTTGTTGGTCGAGGTGATCCGCTCTTGGAGCGAGGCCATTTCCTCGGAAAGGGTCGGCTGGTAACCCACGGCGGAAGGCGTCCGGCCAAGCAGCGCGGAGACCTCGGAACCGGCCTGGGAGAAGCGGAAGATGTTATCGACGAAGAGAAGCACGTCCTGGTTGGCCTCATCGCGGAAGTGCTCGGCCATGGTCAGGGCGGAGAGGGCGACGCGGAGACGGGCACCGGGAGGCTCGTTCATCTGGCCGTAGCAAAGGGCGACCTTCGAGCCCTCGGCGAGGACCGGGTTGCCCTTGTCATCGAGTTTCACGTGACCGTGCTCATCCTTCTCGGTGGCGATAACGCCGGACTCGATCATTTCCCAGTAGAGGTCGTTGCCCTCACGGGTCCGCTCACCCACACCGGCGAAGACGGAGAAACCGCCGTGCGCCTTGGCGATGTTGTTGATGAGTTCCATGATGACGACCGTCTTGCCGACGCCGGCACCACCGAACATGCCGCCCTTGCCGCCCTTGAGCAGCGGGCAGATGAGGTCGATGACCTTGATCCCGGTCGGCAGGATTTCCGCCGCGGCCGACTGCTCGGTCAGCGAAGGGGCGGGACGGTGAATCGGGGAACGGACGTCGGGATGGGGCAGCGGAACGTTTTCGTCCACAAGCTGACCGGTGACGTTGAAGATACGACCGAGAACCTGATTGCCCACGGGCACGGCGATCGCCTTGCCGGTATCGACCACGGCCATGCCGCGCTTCAGACCGTCCGAAGTGGACATCGAAACGGCACGCACCCAGCCGTCACCGAGGTGCTGCTGCACTTCGAGCACGAGCACGGTCGGCTCGCCATAGAGCTGGTAGCTGACCTCGAGGGCGTTGTAGATCTCGGGCAGTTTTGCGGCCTTCGAGAAATCGACGTCAACGACGGCGCCGATGACTTGGACGATGGTTCCTTGGTTGCTCATGGCTGGGAGTGGACGGTGAATGATTGGGAAGGAGATGGATTAGAGGCGGACGAGCTGGGCGCGCTGGGCGGGAGTGAGGGAATCGATGCTGGCCACGGTAAGCGTCCGCGGCTGCTGGCTGGCGAGGGAATGGGTTTCCACGGTGATGGATTCCGGCATGCGATACATGGCTCCGGTGAGGGGATCGACGATGACCATTCCGATAAGTCCACCGATGAGAATGTTGCCGAAATACCAACCGTTGATGCCGGCGGTGACCTGATGAGTGCCAATGACCTTGCCACCGCGCTTCACGCGAACGGTGTATTTGGCCGGTTTGAAATAACCACCACGAGCACTGAGGCTCACCGTTTGAGGCGTGGTACCCTTGCTGATTTCCGTGCCCGAGGCATCGGTGATCGAGAAGGCCAAACCGGAGGGAACCGACTGGATCTGCACGTCGCGGCTGGCCCGGCTGACGATCGAAGCACAGCTCGAAAGCAGGAGCGTCCCGCTAAGGGTGGCCGAGATGAGCAGTCTGGAAGATGTGACGAACATGGGGTGAAGTGGCTGATTCACGGATCACTCCATCGCCTTCATGGCGGTGGTGATTTCGAGGAGTTCGGCGGTGATCGCGGCCTGGCGGAGCTTGTTGTATTCGAGGGTGAGTTCCTTGATGAACTTCTTCGCGTTGTCGGTGGCGGCCTTCATGGCGACCATCCGTGCGGAGTGTTCGGAAGCGCGGGCCTCGACCAGCATCTGATAGACCTGGAAGTTGACGTAAAGGGGAAGCAGCGTGTTGAGGACCTCTTTGCCGCTGGGTTCGAAGAGGTAGTCCTTGGAAAGCGCGGCGGCGCGATCGGTGTCTTTCACCGATTCGTCACCCATGCCTTCGTAAGCCTGCTTTTCGCCCAGTCCGCTGGATTGGATGGGCAGAAGTTGGACGATCTCCGGCTGCTGATTGAGGGTGCTGATGAAGTTATTGAAGGCGACGCTGACCTTGCTGTAGGTGCCATCGAGGAACAAGTTGGTGAGCAACTTGGCGATCGGGCGGGCCTCGGCGAAGGGCACCGGGTCCTTGACTTCGAAGTCGGCAACCATCGTGCGGCCGGACTTGGCGAGCTGCATGCGCAGCTTGCGACCCACGGTCACGATGTCGGCCTGCGGGGAAACCTCGGCGCGGATCTTCTTGCTGAGGTTCGTGTTCAAGGCACCGCAGAGGCCCTTGTCGGTGGAAATCACCAGCACGAGTTCCTTGCCGCCCTCGCGCTGCTCTAACAGCGGATGGGCTTCCTCGCCGACGTTTTCCTTCAGATTGACGAGGACCTGATTGAGGAGGTCGGCGTAGTCTCGACCGGCCACCGCCTGGTCCTGTGCCTTCTTCATTTTGGCCGCAGCGACGAGCTGCATCGCCCGGGTGATCTGGGCGGTGTTCTTGACCGACTTGATGCGCCGGCGGATGTCGCGGAGGTTGGCCATGGCGAAGCGTGGAGCTGGGGACTAGGAGGAGGTGGCGGCGTCTAACGGTTTATTTCCAGGAAGCCTTGAAGTCGGAAAGTGCCTGTTTGACGGCATCGACCATGGTAGCGTCCTTCTTGAGATCCGGCTTTTCGTTGCGGATCTTGTCGAGGAGGTCGGTCTTGCGGGTTTCGAAAAACTCACCCATGGCGGTCTGGCAGGCCTTCACGCGATTGACCGGCACGTCATCGAAGAAGCCGTTCTGCATCGCGAAGAGGAAGATCGACTCCATTTCCATGGATAGCGGCGAATACTGGTTCTGCTTGAAGAGTTCGACGATGCGGGCACCGCGATCGAGCTTCTTCTTGGTCGAGGCATCGAGGTCCGAACCGAACTGGGCGAA
>JALOTY010000016.1 GCA_025457665.1 Akkermansiaceae bacterium
GGACCACTTCACCCATGACCCCGGACCGGCCTGCTCCGGAAACGCAGCCGTATCGCTCGTTGGCGAGCATCCTTCCGAGCTCATAGCCATCCAGAAGATAAGCCGGATTGGAGATCGTGGCGGAACAGAACACGCAGACATTTCCCGCGTGGTCGGCGGGCAGCGGGGTATCGAATGACTCCACCGGCCCGGTTTCGCCCTCGAACTCTTTCACCCGCCCGGCATCCGGCAGGCCTTTTTCATGAACCTGATTGAGCAGGGCGGTCACGGTCTCCGGGCCGCTGGCTTCGAGAAGGAAATCACGACGGTTCTGCTTGATTGTACCCATGCGGTTGAGGTGATCCAACACCGCAAAAAACGCATCCCAGGAGCCATCATTGTTCAGAATCACCGTCGCCTTGCCTTTCAGATGGCGGTCGAGCGTTTGGTAGCCGACAAAAATCGAAACCGCCTTGAAAAGGTCCTCCAGCGTCGCTCCTGGCGTGAAAACGAAGGCATCGGACTCCATGATTTTCCGCTCGATGTTCGAAAGCGTGATGCGCTGATCACCATTCGAATTGTAGGTGTCCCACCCCCCGATGCAGAGATGATAGAGCAACCAAGCTCGGGTGGCGCGGGCGGGATCTTGGGCGCCACGGACGGTTCCGGAGATGCGGGCGATTGGCATGGATTCTGTTCTGGATTGGCTTCGCCGGGGAATCCGGCAATGTCCCCTGAGCAAGATGCGTGCCGAAGCGCCTGACCCCCTCTGAAACCACCATGGATCCCTTCCTCCAAGCCGCCATCGATGAAGCCCGCCTCGGTCTTTCCGAAGGCGGCATTCCCATCGGCAGCGTGATCGTCCACCAAGGCCGCATCATCGGACGCGGACACAATCGACGCGTCCAATCCGGCAGCCCGACGCTGCATGGGGAAATGGACGCCTTCGAAAACGCCGGCCGTCAGCCCGCCTCGGTTTATCGCGAGTCCATCATCTACACGACGCTGTCCCCGTGCAGCATGTGCAGTGGAGCCATCCTTCTCTACGGCATCCCGCGGGTCGTCGTCGGTGAAAACCAAACCTTCATGGGCGAGGAGGAATGGCTGAGATCTCATGGCGTCGAAGTGACCGTCTTGCAAAACGACGACTGCATTCAACTCATGACCGATTTCATTGCCGCCCGCCCCGATCTCTGGAACGAGGACATCGGCGAACCCTGAGGGAAAATCCTCCGGCGAGGACAGTCTCGCCTGACCCTTTGCGGGACAGGCAAGTTTGCGAGTTCGACATCGATCCGGCAGGGCGTGCCGCTTAGAGGACGGATCATCCGGTTGCGAGAAATCTCCGGGTCTTCCGTCCTTCGCCATGTCTTTCCCGAGCTGTCTTTCATCCTTGCCAGGCCTTCATGGATTGCAACAAGCGCCACCGGAAGATCCCTATCTTGTTCCGCCACGCAGCGTGGGGTCGGAGAAACCCGCAGTCGGGAGGATTGATGCTCCCCCTGCATTCAATCCGCTCTCTCTCCTTTCCCGGCCCGATGCTCACGATTCAAGCAAGATGCCACCCCAGCTCCGGCAGACGATGTCCCTACCCTCCGCCAGCGCTTCGCTGATCCTGCCCACATTCCCGAAGGTCCCCTCCGCCATTTCCCCCCCAAGCACCCTCAGGACCGGGGCTTGTTCAAGGGTCGAGGATCGCCGCGATGGCTGATCGAGCGCTGGACTGAAGATGCGGCGATGCGTCCTCTTTCCGCTTTTCGAGCAGTGGCAGGAAGCGGCGCGACTCTTCCGGGTGCAGATGGCAGGCGAGGATGGCCCAATGCCTTTCCACCGGCGATTCGGATTCCAAGGCATCGATGATGCTCGGATCCCATTCGACAGCGGTGGCCTGAAAGGCGAGTTCGACCCACCGATCATGAGTCTTCCCGGCAGCGAGGATGATCTCACGGATGGGCTTTTCCCCCGCCATCTCCTTCCACAAAGCTTCGGGCACCACTCCGGTATCGCGGGTTCCAATCATCTGGGTTTGAAGCTGGTCGCGCATTTCCTTGAGGATTTCGGCATGCCTGGGATCTGCCGCCAGATTCCGGATTTCCCAGGGGTCGGATTCGAGATCAAACAAGGCCTCGACCGGCAAGGGCCGGGTCATGAGATCAAGATGATATCCTTTTTCGAGCCGCCCCTCCGAAGCCGCGGATTTCCATGCCTGCCAGGCACCTTGACCGAGCGGATATTGGCAGAAGGGAGGCCGATGCAGATGAGGAGTGAAACAACGGATGTACTTGAAGCGGCCATCGGTGAGACCTCGACGCATGCCGGGATTTTCATCGAAACGATCGCCATACAAGAACTCGAACTTGCGTGCCGGAACGCGGTCGGGCCCGAGAAAGGCGCGTCCTTGAGTGGATTCCGGCGCGGATAAACCGGTGAGGGAAAGCAAGGTGGGAGCGAAATCCACAAAGGCGACGGCTTCATCGATCACCTCGCCGGGTTTCCATGGGCTGAGATGCCGGAATTTCTCCGGAATCCGGATGAGCAAAGGAACCCTGACACCGCTGTCTTCAAGAAAACGTTTGCTGCGGGGCAGTGCACCACCGTGATCGGAGTAATAAAAGACCACCGTATCCTCGGCGAGTCCCGCGCGCTCCAATTCATCTAACAACTCCCCCACCTGACGATCCATCGCACTGACGAGATCGTGATAAACGGCAGCATCCGCGCGGATCTCCGGAAGATCGGGAAGCGAGGGTGGGAGTGCCACTTCCGCCGGCGGGACCCGTGGTGTCTTCGGAATCATGCCGACTGCCCGATTCCTGCGGATCTGATCCGGGAAGAGCCCGCTTTCGTGGGTGGTGGTGAGATTGATCACCGCCATGAAGGGTTGGCCTGCGGCACGCCGACGGTAATGGGCTTTCCCGGAGCAATCGTCCCAAAGTGCCGTGTCCTGCCCACGGAAGTTGTAATCGGTCTTGCTACGATTGACGCAGTAGTAACCGGCCTTGCGGAGGATCGTGACGTAGGGAACGAAGTCGGCAGGAATCGGATGGCGACTGCGCATGTGCTGGGTGCCCATGGTGGGGGCATAGGCTCCCATGAGGATGGTGGATCGAGCGACGGCACAAACCGGAGCATTGCTATAGGCGCGGGTGAATCGCAGCCCCTCCGCCGCCAGACGGTCGAGCCGAGGCGTGGCGGCCTGGGCATTGCCATAACAACCCAGCCAATGCGCGGCATTGTCCTCACTGGTGATCCACAGGATGTTCGGCCTTTCCGCAGCGGGCGAGACCGGATTGAGGAGGGACCACAATACAAATCCGAGAAAATATCGCAGCGAGATCATGATTCAATTCCCCTCAAGGGGCGTATTCGGGGTTTCCCTCACTTTCGGCAGAGGAGCATCGACCTTATCGAGCCAGAGCAGCAGCTCATCGAGAAGTTCATCGCGCTTGGCGGATTCATCGGCGGCGAGATCCTTTCTTTCCCCTTCATCACGTCCGAGATGATAGAGTTCCACCGCGCCATTTCCTGGGATCGAAGCGCGCCCGCCATCGAGCAACCATTCCTCGTGAAAAAGGTGAAGTTTCCATGGACCGCGACGGATGACGGAAACCGGACGCGTGCGGAAACCCAGGTCGACATCCGATGGCCGTCCGCGCCGCACCGGGGAATCGAGATACCCCGGGAAATGCCAGAAAAGCGCTCGCGAGGAAAAAGGCTCACCGGCAAAGAGCGGGGCAAGATCCGCGCCGTCCATGAGATGCTTTTCGGGCCAAGGAATCCCTGCGGCGGCAAGGAAAGTCGGGAACAGATCGACCTGATGAACCGGCTCGCCGCAGCGGCTGCCGGGCTCGATTTTTCCCGGCCAGCGGATCACCATGGGGACGCGGATGCCACCCTCGTAGTAGCCGCCCTTGTTGCCGCGCAGGGGCTCTTGGGACGATTCATTTGTGGCACCGTTGTCCGATGTGAAAACCACCATGGTTTCCCTGGCCATGCCTTCCCGATCCAAGGCATCTAACAGAATGCCAAGGCTGGTATCGAGATCCGCAAGGCACGCGGCATAAAGCGCCGCCTTTTTCCGAGGAGTCTTCCGCTCGAATCGCTCCAAGGTCGCCGGCCGGGCTTCAAGGGTGGAGTGGATGGCGTGATGGGAAACAAAAGCGAAGAAGGGTTTCTCTTCGGCGCGGGAGCGTTTCATGAACTCCAGCGCGGCGCGGGTGATGGAAAAGGCCCCTTTCGGGTCGTCGGGCTCATCGCGTCGGAGGTTGGGATTCGGGTGGCGGGGATCAAAGACGACATCGAATCCCTGATCCGCCGGCTGGGCGCCTTCGGGGCCATCGAGGTGCCATTTGCCGAAGAGACCGGTGGCATATCCCGCGCCGCGCAGAACTTCGGCGAGGGTGAGGGTTTTTTCCGGAAGTCCGGAGCGATTGGGGACAGCGATGAGCCGCTGCGATGCCTTCGGCCCCCGCGTGGTGGAGCCCACGGCATACACCCCATGGCGCGGCGTGTAGGTGCCGGAATGCAGACAAGCCCGGCTTGGCGCGCAGTTCCCGGCACCCGCATAAGCGGCCTGAAACACCATGGCCTCTGCCGCCAATTGATCGAGCCGTGGCGTCTCATGAGTGGGATGACCTTGGTAAGAGGGATCTTTCCAGCCGAGATCATCGGCGTAGACCACAACGATGTTCGGCCTGGCAATGACCACCGAAAGGGTGGCCAAGAAGAGCAGAACGATGGATTTCCACGATGGACCGGGCTTCGCGTTCATCGTGGCAACACCGGTTTTCAAACTTTGGTTTCTTCTGACTCCGTGGTCGGAGTCGCATCCGCCGCCTCTTCCGGCGTGGAGCTGATTTCGTAATCGATGATCTCACCGGAAAACCCGGCCTTCAGTTCAGCCATGAGTTTCTCGGCGGGTTGGCCCTGTTCGATGCCGAAGCCTCCATAAGTCAGACCATCGATGCGGATCTTTCTTTCCGTCCCGCCCTCACTCTTGGCCCAGGCGAAGGCGAGGCCCTTGCGTTGCCAGTGCCGGAGGTCGAGACGGACCAACTCGGACAGCTTCACCGGAGCACCGCCGGCCGGGTGGAAGGTGCCATCTTCCATCCGCATCGATCTTCCCATGGTTCTCAGCAGGAAAAACAGGGCGACGATGGTCAGCGTGAGACAGATCCAGAAGACATACCATTGTTCGGCGATCTTGCGGGCATCATAGGGCGTGTCGGGAAGTTTGGCCTTGAGTCCGACGCGCTCGCGATAGGGATCGAAGAGCTTTTCCGGCCAGGCATCCAGCCCGGCCTTCACCGCGGCGAAGTCCCAAAGTTCCTCCGGCCAAGGAATCGAATCCGGCGTCCCCACTGGCAGGACACTGCGGTCTTCCGGCAGGGCGATCTTCTGGGTGGAGGCAAACTCGCGCCACTCCGCCGGGCCCAATTCGTTTTGTTTTTCGCCAAAGGCCGCGACTGCCGCGGCGAAGGCCTGCTTGTGGTAATAAACGAGATTTTTGTCCCGGTATCCCCACTTCCCGTCCTTGTAGAACATCACGGCGAAAATCCCGAACATCAGGATCATGGCGGCGGCGCGCAGCAGGAACCAGGGGGTGGGTTTGCAGACGATCGAGGACGGCATGGGCTGGCGATACGAAACCGGCAATCCCGCCGCTTGGCAAGCTCATGCTGAACGAGATCCGCTTTTGACGAAATCCGCCGGACGTCGCATGGTCCGCCCGCACCGATGCCTTTTTCCACTGAAATCGAAGATGCGCTGGCTCATCCGAGTCCCCTGCTCCGGCGTTTCTCGGCCTTGATCGAGCCGACCGACGACGTCCGCCTGCGCGAAATGACCCGCCGCTCGGCCACGCTCACGCGCCACCACTTCGGCCGCACCATGAGGCTTTTTGCCCCGCTCTATGTTTCCAACGAGTGCGTGAACAACTGCACCTACTGTGGATTTTCCCGGGACAACCCCATCCTGCGGACCACTCTTACGGTGCCACAGGTCGTCACCGAAGCCCGCCACCTCCACGGGCTCGGGTTCCGCAACATCCTGCTGGTGGCCGGGGAGCATCCGAAATTCGTTTCCGATGGCTACCTCCAGGAATGCCTGGACGCCCTCCGTCCCTTCGTCCCGACCCTCGCCCTTGAAGTCGGCCCCATGGAGGACCCACAGTATGCGGAGATCGTTTCCCACGGCGCGGAAGGTCTGGTGGTCTATCAGGAAACCTACCACGAGCCCACCTACCGCCAGCTCCACACCGCCGGTCCGAAGAAAGATTACCGCTGGCGACTGGATTGCCCGGAGCGCGCCTACCGCGGGGGATTCCGCCGCATCGGTCTCGGGGCGCTGTTTGGCCTGGCCGACTGGAGGGTCGAGGCGATGAGCCTTGCCGCCCATTTGGAATACCTGCTCAAGCACTGCTGGAAGGCGCAGTTCACCGTGGCCTTCCCGCGCATGAGGCCCTATGCGGGAAACTATCAATACAGCCCGGACCCCGATCTCTTCCTTTCGGATCGGGCGCTGGTCCAGCTCGTCAGCGCGTTCCGACTGGTTTTCCCGCAGGTGGGCATCGTGCTCTCCACCCGCGAGCCGGCGAATCTTCGCGATGCGCTCGCGCCCCTTGGGATCACCCACATGTCCGCCGGAGCGAGAACCGAGCCGGGCGGATACACCGGAGCCGGTCACGATGACCTTCACCTCACCGTCCGCGGTCGCCGGGTGGAAATGTCCACGAAGACCGGCTGCGAACGCGCCACCGAGCAATTTCAAATCCACGACCAGCGCAGCCCGTCGGAAGTGGCCACCGCGCTGCGCGCGCTTTCTCTGGACCCGGTTTGGAAGGACTGGGACGACGCCATCCTCGACCCCAGCCCGCTGCCATGAACCTCACGATCAACGGCCAAATCCAGGAATTGCCCAATTCGGTGAGCAGCCTCGCCGACCTCCTTCAACACCTCGGGCTTGGCGGGAAGCCGGTGGTGGTCGAACGCAACCACCAAGCCATGCCACCTTCCACCCACGCCACCATCGTATTGACCGAGGGTGACGTGTTGGAAATCGTGACCATTTCCGCCGGGGGCTGACCGAATCTCAAGCGAGGTCCGGCTCCCAGCCGCTGTGGTAGGCGCGCTTGATGAAGGCGCCGGCGGCGTCCTCACCGCGGGCGACCATGTTCGCGGCATCCCAATCGATCTTCTTGCCAAGACGCACGGCAAGGTTGCCGGCGAGGACCATCTCGGTGAGCGGACCGGCGTGGTCGACAAAGTTCGAGACCGGCTTCGGCCCCTCGCCACGGATGGCGCGGGCGAGTTCCTGGGTCGGTCCGCCTTTGACCCGCTCATAGGTCGGCTTGATCGTCCGGGCTTTGGCCTTGAGCTTCTCGTCGAAAATCACCGGGGTGCTCGAGCAGTAGGCATCGCTGCAATACATCACGCCCTCGGTGCCCACGAAAACCTGGCCGAACTGCTCGTTGAGCTGCAAATCCTTCGGAATGCCGGGCGGGCGGATGAAACCCTTGTCGGTATTGACGTTCGCAAAACCGTCCTGCCAGAGCATTTTCACGGGAGCGCGGCCGTTGCGTGCCGGGAAGAGGTATTCGATGGTCGAACGCTGCGGCGCGGTCACATCGTCGAATTCGGAGACATTCGAAGCCTCCACCACGAAATCCCCACGCAGGTCCAGCGCCCAGAAGGCCGAGTTCATGCTGTGGCAGCCGATGTCGCCCAAGGCCCCGCAGCCGTAATCCCAGAAACCCCGCCAAGCAAAGGGGTGAATCTTCGGGTTGTAGGGGCGGCGGGCTGCCACCGAGCCCTGCCAGAGGTCCCATTTCAAGGTATCCGGCACCGGAGTTTCAGGGAAGGCGATGCCCTTACCCTGCGGCCAGATCGGACGGTTCGTCCAGTAGTGGACTTCCTTCACCTCGCCGATGACACCAGCCTCGATCCATTCGCGTAGCAGCCGGGTGCCGGTCATCGTCGCCCCTTGATTGCCCATCACGGTCATCAGGCCCTTTTTCTTCGCGTATTCGGCGAGAGCGCGGGCTTCCCAGATCGTGTTCGTCAGCGGCTTCTGCACGAAGACGTGCTTGCCACGGCGCATGGCCTCCAGGGCGATGGGAAAGTGCATGTGGTCCGCCGTGGAAACGGTCACGACATCGATCTTGTCGCCCATTTCCTCCAACATCTCACGGAAATCGAAGAACTTCTTCGCGTTCGGGAAACGGTCGAAAGTGCCTTTGGCGTGGGCGTGATCGATGTCGCAAAGGGCCACGATTTCATTGCCGTTGGCGATTTCGCTGATGTCACCCGCGCCCTTGCCTGCGCAGCCGACCGCCGCCACCTGGAGTTTTTTGAGAGCCGGTTCCTGACCGAGCAGAAGATTCGGTGCGAGGGCGGCACCGGCAAAAAGGGAACCGGATTTCAAGAATCCACGGCGGCTGACGTAGGGTCGGATGGTTTTCACGATGCCTGATACGTCAATGGATCCGGGCTTTGTCATCCAGCGGAAAATTCCCGTCTCTACGGGATGCCCTTCCGGATGGGCGCCGGGGCCAGGAATCCGACATTCGCGCAAATCCTGTCGCCGCCCCCCGGCTCCCTCGCTCCGGCCTTGATCCCCGCGGCGGGTTGGGAAACACTCCGCGCCATGAAGTCCTGCTTTGGCATGATCCTCGCCATCCTCGTACTGGTTGCCGTGCTCGGCACTCTCGGTGGGATCTACTATCTGAGCAGTACCACGGAGTTCGCGCCCAAGACTTCCACAGCGCCCTGAAGCTCCCCGCTTTCTCTCTTTCCTGGCACTCCGCAGGCTCACCTTTCTTCGAGCCTTGATCCATGACAAGGGCGATGAGCCTCACGGATGGAAACCGGATCAAGGCACCCCATCGATTTTCCCGAGGCTTGGCGGCACTGCCCCTGTTAGAAATCGATTCGCGATGAACACAAAAAACCGGCATCCCCTCGCGGAGATGCCGGTGGAATGATTTGTCGTCGGTTGGATCAGTCCGCCAGGGTGGTGACGGTCTCCTTGACCTCACCGGATGCGGCTTGCTGCTCACGCAGCCAGATGCGGCGGCTCATCTTCACGCGGCCCTTTTCATCCACACCCACGCATTTCGCGGTGACGATGTCGCCCTTCTTGACGACGTCTTCGACGCGCTCGGTGCGGCCTTCGGCAAGCTCGGAAACGTGGATGAGTCCATCCTTGCCGGGCAGCACTTCCATGAAGGCACCGAAGTTCGTGACCGAAACCACGGGGCCGGTGTAAACCTTGCCCACTTCGATTTCCGCGAAGATGCGCTCGATGAGTTCCTTGGCGCGCTTGAGGCCTTCTTCCTTCGAAGCATAGATGTGGACCGTGCCGTCGTCCTCGATGTTGATGTCGGCACCGGACTCGGCCTGGATGCCCTTGATGTTCTTGCCACCGGGTCCGATGAGTTCGCCGATGCGGTCGGCGGGGATCTTGATCGAAACGATTCGCGGAGCATGCGGGCTGAGGTCCTGGGGACCGGACACGGCTTCCGTCATCTTGGCGATGACCTTGGTGCGGCCGTCCTTGGCGATCTTGATGGCTTCCTCAAGGATGGAAAGCGGAAGTCCGGGAAGCTTCAGGTCGAGCTGGAAGCCCGTGACCCCTGAATCGGTGCCGCAGAGTTTGAAGTCCATGTCACCGTAGAAGTCCTCGGAGCCGATGATGTCGAGGAGCACCTTGTGTTCCTTGAGCGTGCCATCGTCATTCCAATCGGTCACAAGACCGCAGGAGATGCCACCCACCGGAGCCTTGAGCGGCACACCGGCGCAAAGCAGGGACATGGTGCCCGCGCAAACGGTGGCCATGGAGGTGGAGCCGTTGGACTCGGTCACCTCGGAGGACACACGCATGGCGTAGGGGAACACATCCTCATCGGGAATCACGGCAGCGATCGAGCGTTCGGCAAGAGCCCCGTGACCGATTTCACGACGGTTCAGGCCACCCATGCGACCGGTTTCACCCACCGAGAAGGGAGGGAAGTTGTAGTGGAGGATGAAGCGCTTGCTGTCCTCACCACCGGCGTAGTTGTCGAAGAACTGCTTCTCATCGGCCGGAGCCAGCGTGCAGATCCCGAGAGCCTGGGTCTCACCCCGGGCAAAGATGGCGGAGCCGTGCACGCGGGGAAGCGAGTTGGCTTCGGCGAAAAGCGGGCGAAGATCGCCGATCTGACGACCATCGGCGCGCACGCCTTTTTCCATGATGGAAATCCGGAATGCCTTCTTCTGGATGTATTCGAAGACCTGCTCGACATCGAAGTCGGTGGAGTCCGGATAACGTTCCTTGATGGCCTTTTCGACTTCGTCGCGCAGGGCGCCGACCTTCTTGCCGCGCTCCACTTTCGATGGCGCGTAGATGGCGTCTTCGATGCGGTCACCGGCGATTTCGTAGCCGATCTCAAGGAGTTCCTCCTTGGCGACGGTGAGTTCGTATTCGCGCTTCGGCTTGCCGCAGAGGGCGACGAGTTCTTCCTGGGCGGCGACGAGTTGTTGCACGGCCGCTTGGGCGAAATGGAGGGCTTTGACGAACTCCTCTTCGGGAAGTTGGTCGGCAGCGCCTTCGATCATGATGACGTCGGTCTTGTTGCCCACGTAAATCAGGTCGAGGTCGCTGTCCTCACGCTCTTCGAAGGTGGGGTTCACCACGAACTCTCCTTCGATCCGGCCCACGCGGACGGCACCGATGGGGCCGGCGAAGGGGATGTCGGAGATCGCCAGGGCGGCGGAGGCTCCGTTCATCGAGAGGATGTCGGAGTCATTGATCTGGTCGGCCGAAAGCAACAGCGCGACGATCTGGGTGTCGTAAAGATAACCCTTCGGGAAGAGCGGCCGCAATGGGCGGTCGGTCATGCGTGAAGTGAGGATTTCCTTTTCAGTGGGGCGTCCCTCACGCTTGAAGTAGCCTCCGGGAAACTGCCCGGCGGCCGAGGCCTTTTCCTTGTATTCGACGGAGAGCGGGAACCAGGTCTGGCCCGCCTTGACTCGTGTTTGGGAGACGGCGGTCACCAGCACAGTGGTTTCGCCGCAGGTCACGACCACCGCGCCATCGGCGAGCTTTGCCAGCTTGCCGGTTTCAAAGGTGATCGGGTTCGAGCCGACCTGGCTCGTGATTCGATGGATGTTCATACGTGTGTCTTCTTTTCTGTCTTATCGATCCCGTCCACCTGGACGGGGGTGTTGATGTGGCGGCACCCGGGATACTTGGTTGGAGGGAGCCGCCTCCGCCATGACGGCCAAACCAGGCCGCATGGCAAAAAGCGAAACGGCCACGGGGATCGTGGCCGTTCCGGAGAGGGTCTTGTCGGATCAGCGGCGGAGGCCGAGTCCTTTGATGAGCTTCTGGTAGCGCTCCTCGTTGGTTTCCTTGAGGTAGTCCAGAAGCTTGCGGCGCTGGGCCACGAGTTTGAGGAGACCGCGGCGCGAGGAGGAATCCTTCTCGTGCTTGGAGAGGTGATCGGTCAGGTGCTTGATGCGGACGGTCATGCGGGCGACCTGATAGTCGGCGCTGCCGGTGTCCTTTTCATGGACTTTGTAGTCCGCAGGATTGATGGTGCTTTCGCTCATGTGTTTGTTTGGTTCGATCCAGCCACCTTGGCCGGTCCGCCCTTGCTCGGGACCGCGGAGGAAAGCGGATTTGCTTCGGATTGCAAGGACGGAATGAGCAAATTCCAGGTCGCCCAGGAGGGCCCGCAGAAGGAAATCGGGAAAAATTTCGAAAGATTCCCCCGTTTTCCGGTAAGCCTCTTGAAGCCGTGCACCCGAAACCTGGAAATCCCGAGGAAACCCTCGTTGCCCTGATCGCCACCCATCAGGCAGCGATCCATCGGTATGTCCATTCCCTGCTGCCGGACCGGATGCTGGCCGATGATGTCGTGCAGGAAACCAACCTCCTCCTCTGGCGCAAGGCCGCAGAATACGATCCCGCCCAACCCTTCCTGCCATGGGCGCTCACGATCGCCCTCTATCAGGTCAAAGCCGCCCGGAGGGATGCCGCCCGCGACCGCCATGTTTTCGATGACCGCCTGCTGGATCTCCTCGCGACCGATGCCGCGGCGCACGACGCCCGCGATCTCGAATCCGCCCTGGAGCATTGCCTGGCGAAACTTCCCGGGCGCCAGCGCCAACTGATCATGGAGCGCTACCAGCCCGGAGCCTCGGTGCAGTCGATGGCCCAGGAGCGCTCCCAAACCCCCACCGCCCTTTCCCTGACCCTGCTGCGCATTCGCAAGAGTCTCGAATCCTGCATCGAACAAAGGCTCCAACTCCTGCCTCCATGAAATCGGATCCCCTCGATGAAAAAATCCACGCCTTGCTCGATGGCGTGATCTCGCCCGAGGCACTTGCGGCCCTTGAGGAAGAGCTGCGGGCGAATCCCGAGGCCCGTCGCCGCTATCTCCGCAGCGCCGCGGTTCACGCCGGCCTGGTCCAGCAGGCCAGCGGCAGCATCCCATCGTTTCTCACGGAAGCTCCCGCCTCTCCTGCTCCGACTCCCTTTCCCAAGAAACCCCTCCTCATCGCCCTCGCGGCCTGCATCGCCCTCGCGGCAGGGGCTTTTTTCTCGTTTCCCAGAGATCCCGAACCCCGGGCGAAAATCACCAGTGCACTCGATGTCCGCAGCCCGGCCGGGTCACAGACCCCCGCCGCAGGAGCCTTGGAAGCGCATCAAGCCATCGAACTGCTCGGCGGATGGATCGAAATCGCCTTCCCCAGCGGTGCCAGCGTCGCGATTGAAGGCCCCTGCCGTTTCGAACTCCAGGCACCCGAATCCCTCACGATTTTCCACGGCCGCGCCGCCGTGAATGTGCCCCCGGGGGCGGAAGGTTTCCGGCTCGATACACCCGGAGGTCAGATCGTCGATCTCGGCACCGCATTTGGCGTGGCCGTGGGAAACGATGGCTCCCACCCCGTGGTGCTGGCGGAGGTTTTCGATGGGGAAATCGAAATCCATGCCGGCGACCGTTCTCCCGCCCGCCTTCGCGGCGGCGAAGCGCGGGCCATCGTTCGCGACCGTGGCGAACTTCAGTTGGTCTCCACTCTCGATGAATCCCCGGTCCACGTCTCACGACCGGCAAGCCCCGCTCCTTCCGATCGTGCCTCCGGGGAAAACCTCGCCCTCGGCAAACCGGTCTTCAGCCCGGGTTATTGCGTCCGTCCCCATGGCTCGGTGTTTCCTCCCGACAATGTCACCGACGGCCGCACCGATGATTCCGGCGTGCCCAATGACTGGTCCTTCTGGCTCGCACCGGATGGCAAGAGCGGCGAATTCACCGTCGATCTCATCGATCCCGCCACCATCTCCCGCATTTCCCTTCAAAACACCGCCAACCGCGGCATCGGCGATCGGGGAACGGCGCGATTCCTCCTGCTCGGCTCCCTCGACAATCACGATTTCAAGCCGCTGCTCGAAGCCGACCTCCCACCCATCGTGCCGGGGGAAAGCTACCCCTTTCACGATTTCCATTTCGATGCCACCCGCGTCCGCTTCGTGAAATTCGTCGTCCTCGAACACCTTCGTCACCCCGAACGCCCGGTCGATCATCCGATCCAAGGCGGAGGACTGAATGAAATCCGGATTTTCGAAAACTGATCGCCCCTGCCCTACCCGTCATGCCCTCGCCCCGAACCCTGCTGAGCCTGAGTGCCCTCGCCTGCCTTCCCTGCATCGCGGAGGAGATCGATTTCAACCGCGACATCCGCCCGCTCCTCACCACCCAATGCACCGCCTGCCACGGCGGAGTGAAGGAAGCCGGCGGAATCTCCTTCGTCTTCCGGGAAAAGGCCCTGGCCATCGGGGAATCGGGAAATCCCACCATCGTCCCCGGCAAACCCGAGGAATCGGAATTGATGCGCCGCGTCACTTCGACGGATCCGGACATGGTCATGCCCCAGCCCGTTCACGGCCCGCCCCTGAAAGAGAAGGAAGTCGCCAAGCTCCGCCAATGGATCCAGGAAGGCGCGAAATGGGAAGAGCACTGGGCTTTCGAAATGCCCGTCGACACCCCTCCCCCCGCCGTCAAGGACAAGGCCTGGCCGCGCAATCGCATCGACGAATACGTCCTCGCACGACTCGAAAAGGAATCGCTCGAACCCAGCCCCCAAGCCGAGCCCGGCCTGCTTCTCAGGCGGCTTTCGCTCGATGTCATCGGACTGCCACCCACGCTCGCCGAGCTGGATGCCTTCGAAACCGCATGGAAAGCGGACCCCGAAGCTGCCTGGCAGAAGGAAATCGACCGCCTTCTCGACTCACCCCACTACGGGGAAAAATGGGCAGCCAATTGGCTCGACCTCGCCCGCTATGCCGATACCGAGGGCCTCGGCCTCGATCGCCCGCGCACTGCCTGGCCCTTCCGTGACTGGGTCATCCGCGCCTACAATTCCGACCTGCCTTTTGACCAATTCACCATCAAACAAATCGCCGGCGACCTGCTGCCCAATCCAACGCTCGACGATCTCATCGCCACCAATTTCCACCGTCACACCCAGGCGAATGCCGAAGGCGGCACGGACGACGAGGAATTCCGCACCACCGCCGTCATGGACCGCGTCGCCACCACCTGGGAAACCTGGCAAGGCATCACCATGGGCTGCGTGCAGTGCCACTCCCACCCCTACGATCCCATCGAACACGAGGAATACTTCACCTCCCTCGCCTTCTTCAACAACGCGCGGGATGCCGACCTCGATCCCCATTTCCCCGTCACCCCCATCCCCAAGGACCCCGCCCGCGGCGCGGACTTCGCCCGCGGGCTCAACGAACGCAGCAAACTCCGCCAGCAGCTTCATCGTCAGCAAGAGCAACTCCGCTCCGCCACCTCCTGGCTCGCTCCGGCAAAGCTCGAAGCCTCATCGAAGAAAGTGAAACTCGTCGTCCGCCCCGGCGATGGCACACCCGAGTTCCACACCGACTCCAACGTTCCCAACGGATCGGTTTTCGACCTGACTCTCTCCGCTCCTGCGGAAATCACCCAGGTCAGCGCCATCCGTGTCGAATTGCTGCCCGTCGATCCCGACACCGCCATCCACACGCCCGAATGGGGAGCCATCCTCAGCCTGATCCAACTCCAAACCCTCGCTGCCGACGGCACCGCCCGCCCCGTCAAAATCGCCCGGGTCATCGGCGATGAACCCGAACCCTTCTACGATCCCAATGAAAGCCTCCGCGCCGGTGGCAGCGGCTGGGGACCTTACACGAAAATCGATCGACCCCGCTCTTGCGTGCTGATTCTCGATCAGCCCCTCCCCCTCAGCGGTCAGCGCCTGCGCCTCTCCCTCCATCAGACCAACAACGCCGGTGGCGCCGTTCCACTCGTGGCGAAGCGCGGACGTGTCTTCCTCACCGCCGAGCCCGCCTGGTCCGCTCTCCCCAGCGATCCTGCCTTTGGCAAAGCTATCGCCCGCATCGCGCAGATCGATGGCGCGCTCGCCCAGCATAGCGCCACCACCTTGCCGACGATTCAATCGATGCCCACCCACCTCGAACGCCCCACGCACCTCTTCGTCCGGGGAAATTGGCTGGAAAAAGACAAACGCATCGATCGCCCCGGCATCCCCAAACTCTTCGGCAGGCTCCCCGAAAACGCCCCTGCCGATCGGTTGGCTTTCGCAAAATGGCTCGTCTCCGCCGAAAATCCGCTGACCTCCCGCGTCGTGGTCAACCGGCTCTGGGAGCAAATCTTCGGCTTCGGCCTGGTGGAAACCCTGGAGGATTTCGGCTCCTCCGGCACCAAGCCCTCCCACCCCGAACTTCTCGATCACCTTGCCCTCCGTTTCCGCGACCATCACCGCTGGTCCCAGAAAGCCATGCTGCGCGAAATCCTTTCCTCCGCCACGTATCGACAATCCTCCGCCACCACCGCCGATGCCTATGCGGCCGATCCCCAGAACCGCCTCCTCGCCCGCGGACCCCGCGTGCGCCTGAGTGCCGAGGCCGTCCGCGATCACGGCCTGGTCTCCTCCGGCCTCTTCGCCCCCACCCTTTTCGGCCCACCGGTCTTTCCCCCCATGCCGCCCGGCGGCTGGACTCCATTCAAGAGCGGGGAAAAATGGAACACACCCGAACCGGGAAAACCGGACCGCTACCGCCGCGCCATCTACACCTACACCAAGCGCTCCAATCCCTACCCCGGATTCGCCACTTTCGATGCCCCGCCACGCGATCTTTGCACCAAGCGCCGCGTGCTTTCGAATACCCCTCTCCAGTCGCTCGAAGCCCTCAACTCCCCCGCCCATGCCGAGTTCGCCCAAGGCTTGGCGCGGCGCATGAAAAATGAATTCCCCGGCGACCTCGCCGCCAAGCTCGCCGCCGGCCACCGGGTCACCACCTCCCGGCTGCCGAATCCCGAACGACTCGCCGAACTCACCGCCCTCTATCAGGAACTCCATTCCCAATACACCGCCGATCCCAAACGCATGGCAGGCATGGCTGGCACTCCCGATGGTGCCGCCCTCACCGTCCTCGCGTCCGTCCTCCTCAATCTCGACGAAGCCATCGTGAAATGAAACCCGACCTCACCATGAACCTTCAGCAACACCTCCGCCAGCGCCTGCTTGAGCAGCACACCCGTCGGCATTTCCTGCGCGACTGTGCCACCGGACTTGGGTCGATCTACCTTGCCTCCCTGGCCCGCAGCTACGGCCTCTCCGCGCCCGCCGTCACGCCGGACCCCGCCGCACCGCTGCTGCCCACCCTGCCCCCTCTCACTCCCAAGGTGAAACGGGTCATCTACCTCCACATGCTCGGCGCGCCCAGCACGCTCGACCTCTTCCACTACAAGCCGGAACTCGCCAAATACAACGGCAAGGAATGCCCGGCCGAATTCCTCGAAGGCCAGCGCTTCGCTTTCATCCAGGGCGTCCCCAAGCTCCTCGGCCCCCAGTTCGACTTCAAACAATACGGCCAGTCCGGTGCCTGGGTCTCCGATCAGATGCCCCATCTCACAAAACACGTCGATGATCTCTGCTTCATCCACACCATGGTCACCGACCAGTTCAATCACGGCCCTGCCGAATTGATGGTTCATACCGGCCACGCCAATCTCGGCCACCCCTCCATGGGCTCCTGGATCACCTGGGGTCTCGGCACGGAAAACCAGGACCTCCCCGGTTTCATCGTCCTCCTCTCCGGCGGCCAGACCCCGCGTGCCGGGAAAAGCGTCTGGGGCTCCGGTTACCTGCCCTCCGTCTATCAGGGCGTCCAATGCCGCTCCGCCGGCGATCCCGTGCTCAATCTCCGCAACCCTGCGGGCATCGATCGCAACATCCGCCGCGCCGCCCTCGACTCCCTCGCCAAGCTCAATCGACAGTCCGAACTGGAATTCGGCGATG
Organism: Akkermansiaceae bacterium; assembly: GCA_025457665.1. GTDB lineage: Bacteria > Verrucomicrobiota > Verrucomicrobiia > Verrucomicrobiales > Akkermansiaceae > Haloferula. The sequence goes on from JALOTY010000016.1 coordinate 17,328, forward strand.
CCGAAACCGCCACCCGCATCGCCCAATACGAAATGGCCTTCCGCATGCAGCTCACCGCCCCGGAAGTCATGGACATCTCCAAGGAGCCCGAAGCGATCCGCAATCTCTACGGCGCCACTCCGGGCCGCGAATCCTTTGCCAACAACTGCCTGCTCGCCCGCCGCCTCGTCGAAAACGGCACCCGCTTCGTCCAGCTCTTCGACTGGGGCTGGGATTCCCACGGATCCAACGAGGAAGAAGCCCTGAACATCGGCTTCAAACGCAAGTGCAAGCAGATCGACCAACCGATCTCCGCCCTTCTCACCGATCTCAAGCAACGGGGCCTGTTGGAAGATACCTTGGTGGTCTGGTCCGGCGAGTTCGGCCGCACGCCCATGCAGGAAAACCGCGGCGGTTCGGAAGGAAAATTCACCGGCCGCGACCACAACCCGAATTCCTTCACCCTCTGGATGGCCGGCGCCGGCGTGAAGCAGGGACTTCACTATGGGGAAACCGATCCTCTCGGCTACCAAGTCACCCGCGACCCCGTCCATCTCCGCGATTTCCACGCCACCCTGCTCCACCTTCTGGGCATCGATGCCCACAAACACACCTTCCCTTTCCAAGGCCTCAACCAGAAGCTGATCGGCGTCAAACCCGCCAAAGTCGTCCAAGGCATCCTCGCCTGAGCCGTATCCAAAGCACTCCAAAGGACAAAAGCCGACGCGTTTGCGGTCATGATCCTTTGTTTCAATCAAACCATTCAATCGCTCGCATCCTTCAAGGTGAATAACTTGTGAACAAGTCCACGAAAGCTTGATTGCTCGATAGTCCCGGAAGAATTCACGACAATCCCCCAAACGCCCTTCCAAAACTTCCCGCCTCCCGAATTCCTGAATCCGAGGCTTCGTTTCCATCGCCCGTAACGATTTGAGTCCGGTCTGGACCTCACTCGCGAGTTGGGACGGAGGGAGGGGGATCAAATCAGGGGGTCACGCGGGTGAGCATCTCCCCGGTTTCGGCAAGGTTCCTGACTTTCTGACGAAGCAGGTCGTCGAAGCGGACCGCCTGTTCGAAGACCGGGCTGAGGTCAGAGCCGTCAGCGAGCACGAAATTCGGCTGCTTGCCTCGGGTAATCGACGCCAACGCTTCGTCCGTGAAACCGTTGATGGAGAGGAATAACCAGCACTAAGCGATGTGCGGAAGCAATTCACTTGTGAGCCACGCATGCGCTTTGGCTGGGTTGAAGTCCACACCGGGGCGGAGCAGTGGCGGGGTGTCGGAGAGGAAGCCGGCGTGTTTCATCTTGGCGGCGAGATTGAGGGCAAACTCCGCCGATGAAACCAGGTGATCTTCGGCTAGCATGTAGTGGGTGAAGGTGGCGGCCACGGCGGGTGTTGATTTCGATTTTGAGGCGCAACCGGATCACGGGTGGCAGTTCGGACTCGAAGCGGTAGGTGAGTGTGGCTCCCCGGGTGCCGATGTCGCTCTTGGCTTCACCGAGCCATGGGTTCAGCCGCTCCCGGATCAGATCCAGCGTGCTGCCGATAGGCTCCTCGCGCAGTTGGACGAAGTCCAGGTCCTCCGAGTAGCGCGCGGCAGGCTGGAGGATGATTTTGTGGAGGGCGGTGCCGCCGCGGAAGAGAAGTCGCTCCTGCAAGATAGGATCGCTGTAGATCTCGACGAGCCCGCGGGAGAGCACCAGATCCTGCTCCACCTGTGCCGGGGAGCTCCAGGGGCATTGCTGCGACCACTCGGTGATCAAGGCAGGTGCGATCATAGGTCGGCTTCTGTTTCGGCGTTCTCGAAGATGCGCCAGCGGTTGGCGGCGGAGCCGGTGCGTGGGGCACCGGGATCGAGGGCGGCGCGGGGCAAGGCTTTGGCCTGCGCGAGGGCGGCGTGCAGGGGGTCCGCTAGTGCCGATTGATCGAGATGATCAAGCAACCAGCCGAGTCGCTGGACTTGGGCGGTCTCGGGTTCGGCTGCTGCAGCGGCAAGGCCGGCGGGAGTCATGCTCTCGACCAGTTCGGCAAGAACCGTCTGCACGGCGTCGAGTCCGCCGATGTGGCGGGCGTAGCGGATCAGATCGAGCGCGGTGGCCTCCGGGGTGGAGACGGGCAGCATGCCGGAGTGCCCCTTGCGCTGCAAAAGCGGAGTGGCCGCGAAGCCAGACTTGCGGAAGAAGCGGATCGAGAGACCCGGAACTTTCAATGGGCGTTCTTGGCGCGGGACGACAATCTGAAGTTGCTGGACCTGCTGGTGAGCCGCGCCGTGCAGGGATGCCGCGCTCAGCAGCCCAAGGTAATACGGAAGTTCCAGCGAGCGCATCAGATCGTCCAGAAACCAGTCGTAGGGCGGCAGGCCTTGGGTGGTGAATTCCACCGGGACGAGCACGTGAAAGCCACTTCGGAGTCGCCTGACACGGCCTTTCTGCGCGAGTCGCTGCAGGGCCTTGGCTATAGCTGCAGGTGACGAACTTGGCAGTGCGACCTCCAACTCCCGACGCTCGAAACCGTAACGGCCCCGTCGCTGGAAGTCGTCGAGAACTTGCGAAATCGGTTTATCATCGCTCATCCGTGCTGAGATATGCAGAAAAAGACGGATATCGTCCATTTTTTTCTTCCACAACACCAAACAAGGTCCGGAACAAGATTTTGGACCCTATGCCAAAATGGGTAGCCGCTATTCAGAATGAGTTCGGCAGACCGAGTGGCTCGATCCGAAGATCGTTTCCTCCCTTGCCTGGATTCGGTTATCTCTCGCGACCGACCGCTCCACCACGATGAATCGATTCAACAAGTGGAAACCGTCGCTTTTCGAAGGCCCGGCAATGGATTGGGGCAGGAGATCCAATCTGCAATTTGTCGGATCCCGGTGGCATGATCCCCTCAGCACCACAAAGAGAAACCTAACTGAAAAGCGGTTTTGTCGCAAAAAAAGTGGTCGGGGCGGCCAGATTCGAACTGACGACATCCTGCTCCCAAAGCAGGCACTCTACCAGGCTGAGTTACGCCCCGTGACCGGGCGGGAAGCTCTGCGGAATTCCCATCGATGGCAAGCGGGAAAAACGATACCCCGAAAATCAGAGTTTTACCGCAATTTGAGTCGCCCTTCGATTTCCTCCCAGATGCTATCAGGAAACTCCTTCAATCCGCCGCAGCGCTGCGATCCTTGCCAGTGAGGTGGAGGGATTTTTTCGGCCCCTGAAGCACGAGGGCGTAGGCGACATTGAAGAGATCGTCCTCGCCCATGTAGGGCGCACCCATGTGGGGCTGGGTGAAGTGCAAACCGTATCCAGGCTCCCACGCGAGGGCAAACCACCAGGCATACTCGCGGATGACTTTCTGGTAGTCGGCCGGTTTCACCAAATTCAACGCCAGCAGGCCCAGCGAGCCACCCGGTTCCCCATAGGCATGGCTGTTGCGAAGCCAGGGGTGCCGTTCGACCATGATTTTCGCCATCGCATCCCGCATGTCCGACCGCTCCCCGCGAAGGTCGCAGGCCATGGCGAAGAGACCACTGCGGGAAAAGAACTCGTCCAGATCCTTGTACGACTGATTGTATCCCAGCGCCCCATGCCCGCCTTGTTTCGGATCGGACCAGGCCAGCTCCATGTAAGGCATCAGCATTTCCCAGAGTTTCGACTTCATGCCGCAGCGCTTGGCCAGAGCTTCGAAAACCAACAGGTGGCAAGCGGGAGCAACCAAGGCTTTCTGGTCGTAGGGCAAACCATCGGGACCGTGGCCCAGAGCCGGCACTTCCCACTTGCTCGGATGGCGGCCATTGTAGGCCCAGTCGCGCATGGCGTCCAGGTGCGGCAGGACCTTGCGATCCCCGGTGGCGAGATGCCATTCGGCGTAAAGAATGCCCATGTAAGCCCCACCCCAGAAACCCAGGTTGCCATGCTTCTCAGGCGTCGGGAACTGCTCCAGGGACCAGTCCACCGCCTTGCCCGCCAGTCTTCGATGCTTCGGCTCCCCCGTTGCCAGCATCGCCAAGGCACCTAGGGTCGTTCGCTTGATGTCACCGGACCAGGAACCATTTTCATCCTGATTCTCCTCCAGCCATTCCAGCATGTCTGCCAGCATCCGGGCGGCTTCGGGATCGGTCGCCGGATCGAGGGAGGAAAAAGCCACCGTGCGGGGCAGTTCCAGTTCCAGCGTGACTTCCACACCTTTCCTCAGGACACCCACCGAAAGGGTCTTGCCACCTTTGGCCAAGACCTCCTCGACCGACCTCCCCAGCACCGACTCGTGGCTGTGGTGAAACCATTCCCAACCCGGGTTCAGGTCATTGACCGGCAGCGGACGCCCGCCCACGGAAACCACCACATCCCCCGCCTTGAGTTTCGCCTTCGAAGCAGGCGAGCCCTTCCGCACATCCATGATCGAAAGTGCCGTCTGGCCGTGTTCCGTGAGAGCATCGAAGCCGAGCAATCCCGCACCTAACAGGTCCGGACCGGTGCCGCCGTTGGATCGACCAAACAGTGCCGGGCTCGGCTTGGAATGCAATCGACAGGCCCGCGGCTGGCCCAAAACGGTCCTTCCCTCCACTGCCACCACCCGCAGGCCGAAGGTCTTGTCGATGAGAAGCTGGCTCAACTCGGGATCGAGTTCCAACCATGCCCGCCCCGCCGCGCCGGGCAGGACTGCCTGGGGATCCGGGCGGACCAGTTTCACTCCCAGAGGTTCGATCTCCGCTCCCGTCCCGAATCCGCCGCCCGACCAATCGGACTCGACCACAAATCGAAAGGCCTGCACGGGCAGCGGTTTCTCAAAGCGGACCTCCATTGCTGCCCGTTGATCCGCCATGGTGACGCGATCGCTTTCACCGGAGGCAAGCTTCTCCCAGTCTCCCCCTTCGCGACGGATGTCCACCCGCCACTGCTTGGGAACCCCATTGGTGAAACCTCCCTGACGCGGCAGATACCGCAGCCCTTCCAATACCGTCGCCTTGCCAAAGACCAGCCCCACCCAATGCGGACCTTGCGGGGCGCCTTCGCCGTATCGACTGTGCCAATCCGTCCCCGGGTCCCCATCAAACATCAATTCCGCCGCACTCCCGGGTTGTTCGGAGGAAAAAATCACCGACCAAGGCGCTGTCGGAGCCGCTACCGATACCGCCGATTCCGAGGATGCAAAAACTTCGCCCGAGGCGGGATCGATGGCTTCAAAGCGGATCTTTGCAGGCTTCCCATCGGCCGAACCATAAACGTCAGCCGAAAGTGCCAGCCGCCACTCTCCCTCCAGTCCGGCTTCTTTCTCCGTCAGCGGCGGAACCGCGAGCCGTGCGGTCCAGCTTTTTTCCGCCTCCACCAGCCAGCCATCCACCCCACCCGGCAGGGGCCAGCCGGGTTCACGCTCGGGGATCGGATCGGGAAGAAGCGCCGCCTCCGTCCAACACGCGGAAGCAGCCAAACCCACAATCATCGTTATCCCCCGTCGCATCATGCCCGCAATAACGCACGAAGAGGGCCAGATGTTTCCAGAATATCAGAAAAAGGGACAAGAAAAGTGATTTGCTCCCAATTTGAGCCCTTTTCGGAGCCTCTCCTCACTCGACCCTCTCTTCAAGGACTGCGCAAATCGCCTCCGCCGAGGCAGCGCCGAGGAGATTCACCGCTCGTGCCGGTGCGGAAAGGGCGTTGGCGTCCGGCTCGACAGTTTTCTGCTCCACCTTGGCAATCTTCTTCTCCAGCTCGGAGGCATCCTTCACACTCGCCGACCGAGTTAGGGCGCGGATGCAGGTCTCCCCATCGAAGTAGTAGCGGTTTTCCGTCACCGAATCCTGAGTTGCCGGCTGCTCCGGAGTTCCGCCCTCCACGAAAGTCCACGAATAGTTCTGGATGAAGGCGAAGAACAATTCCCCGTCCTTGAAATAGTAGTGCTCCACCGAGGAGCCATGATCCCCAGCCCCCCACTCGACCGTCATCGCGGTCATTTTCCCCGCGTATTGGCGAACGGTTCGCGTCCCCGTGAGCATCTCATCTTCGGTGGCAAACTCGGTCTTCTTCTCAGACAGCGCCTTCGATTCCTGGATCTTGGCATACCAGGCGCGGATGTCATCGATCCTCTCCGCCGATGCACCGGAGATCAGAAAAACACTGCACAACCCTACGCAAATCATCCTTCGCATGATTCCCGTTAGAGCATTTCCCGATTCCGACTCAAACCCAAAATCCGCCCGGCAGGCGAATTGCTTCGACGCCGCCCTCTCCCCCCTGCCATCCATCCGAAACCCGAGCGCTCCGAGCCATGCCATCCGAAACCCTCCTCTACCATCCCCTGATGTTTGCCAGCCGCAAGGCGTGGAGGAAGATCATCGACCGCTACGGCCCGGCTCACCCATCGACACGTCTCACCCGGCTCATCATTCGTGCCGCAATGATCCTGGAAACCCCGGCTCGTCTCCTTGAAACCCGGCGAATCGAGAGCTGGATGCGCCGCGAGAATCCGGAAAACGAGCCCATCATCATCGTCGGTCACTGGCGCAGCGGGACCACCCATCTTCACAACTGCCTCCACAGCACGGGTGCCTTTGCCATCCTGCGACATGTCGATGCGATCCGCCCATGGGCGCACAATCCCTTGCACGGTCGCTTTTCCCGGCACTTGGCGGCGTCGAATCGAAAAATCGATCGCATGCCGATTCATGGGGAGTTCCCCCAGGAGGACGAAATCGCACTGGCTGCGATGGGCACTCTCTCCAGTTTCCATTTCGCTTATTTCCCGGATCACACCGATCCGATTTTCCGTCGCACAGTCCTGTTAGATGGCGTGACGGATGAGGAACTCGATGAATGGGAACACTGCCTGCGCTTCCTGTTTGCCAAAATCCGCCGCCATCAGGTGGAGCCCTTGCCCATCCTTTTGAAAAACCCCGGTCACACTGCCCGGATTGGGGTTCTCTACCGTCGCTTTCCCGGCAGCCGTTTCATCCACATCGTCCGCCATCCTTACGAGGTGCAAGCATCCACCCGCCGTTTGGTGAAAAACCTCATCCAGCCTCTGTCCCTTCACGGCCCCTCCGAAGATCGCTTCAGCGCCGGAATCAACCGTCGCTATCGGGAGATGATCCTGGCCCATCTCGATCAGCGGAAACTCCTTCCACCGGATCGATACCACGAACTCCGTTACGAAGACCTCACCCTAGATCCCGAAGCTGCGGTCAAAGCGATCTTCCAGCACCTCGGCATGGACTTCACCGCCCATCACCCTGACCGCCTTCGCCGGTATCTCGAAACGATCCGGTCCTATCAGACCCATCCGCATCCCGAAGACGGGGCGCTGCGAAAACTTGTCGAGGAAGAGTGCGGCTTTGCCCTGGACCTGTGGAACTACCGATGATTCCGCCTCTCCCGGAAGCTTCCCCGAACTTGGAACTTGGCACCTGCTCCCGCAACCGCTCCCCTTGGGGCCGGAGCATGGCCTACCGCACCATCATTTTTGATTTCGACGGCACCCTCGCGGACACGCTGGAGGAAAGCCGGAGAATTTTCAATGAGATGGCCACCGACTATGGGCTCCGCCAGGTGAGTGAGGAAGAGCTTCCCGGACTCCGGCACTTTTCCCTCAAGGAGCTGCTCACCCACCTTGGCATCCCCAAGCGCCGCGTCCCGGGCCTCATCGCCCGTGGCACGACCTTGATGCGCGGAAACATCACCAAGCTCCCCCTCATCCCCGGCATCGTCGCCCCGCTCACCGCCTTGCGCGAGCGCTGCGATTCCTTTGGCGTGCTCACTTCCAACGCGCCGACCAATGTCGATCTCTTCCTCCGCTCGCACGGCCTGCGCGAGCTTTTCAATTTCATCTCCTCGACCTCCAAACTCACCGGCAAGGCCAAACACCTTCGCGCCATCCGCAAAACCTTCTCCCTCAAAGCCGAGGAAATGCTCTACGTCGGCGACGAGATCCGCGATATCAAGGCATCGAAAAAAGCCGGAATCGCTGTCGCTGCGGTCACCTGGGGTTTCAATTCGCCCGAATCCCTCGCTGCCGAGTCCCCCGAACATCTCCTCCACCATCCCGAAGAATTCCTCGGCCTCCACGCCGCGCCCTGAACTCCGCCACGCTTTCCCCGAATTATGGACGACAAAAACCTCCCCACCGGAGCCGCTGAGACGGAATCCGATCTCGTCACTCCCGCCAACCCCACCGCCGCGCCCACAGCGAGCCGATCCATCTCCACCGGCGTGCTGGTCATCGGCTTTGTGATCATCACCCTGCTTTCCATCCTGATCTTCCAAAACCTCATGCCCTCGGGCGGCAACAAGGAGGACGAAGACTCGCCGGCCATTCAAGCCATCAAGGCCGATATCAAGAGCCGCCGGGAAGAGGTCAACCGCACCCGCCTGCAACTCGGCCTCGAACCCCTCGCCGGCTCTCAAACGGTCGAGTCCGCCGAGGAAGTCGCCAAGCGACTGAAGTCCGATGCCGACACCCTCGCCGCGCTCGCCTCCAGTTTCCAGGACCTGCTCGCCAGGAAAGATGCCCAGCTCGATGAAATCCGCGCCGAATCCGTTGCCGCCCTCAAGGACCAAAACCGCCTCCGCGAGCTCCTCGACACCACCAATCGCGACCTTCGCAAAGCCCTGGTCGATGCCTCCCTCGCCACCACTCTCCAAGCCGACCTCGAAAAAGCCCAGGCCCGCATCGCCTTGATGGAAAAAGAGCTGCTCGATTCCCGCGGCGTCCCGGAAGAACTCCGCCAGCGCCTGATGGAGACCGAGCAGGAAAACGCCCGCCTGCAGGCCCGGGTGACCGAACTCGAAGGCCAGCTCGCCCAAGCGTCGATCTTCGCCACCACGGAAGACCAGATCCTCCGCGAAGCTGTTGCCCTCTACCGCGCCCTCCAGAACCTCGAAGGCAAGGCAGACTCGGATATCTCCACCGCTTACAGCCAGTTTGGCGCGAATCTCGGGGCCAACGTCATGAAAACCTGCACCTTCAGCACCGGCTCATCCGACATCGCGCCAGACCTCGAAGCCGGGATCACCCCGATTCCCGCCGAAGCGCCGGAAAATGCCATGATCTTCGTCGTCGGCTACGCCTCGGAAACCGGAAATGTGGACAAAAACCGCCAGCTTTCCTCGGATCGCGCCACCCGCGTGGCGGAACTCCTGAACACCGTCAAACGCCCCGGCCAAAAGGTCCAAGCCGCCTACCTCGGGCAGACGGATCGCTTTTCATCCCGCATCCCGGAACGCAATCAAATCGTGGAAATTTGGCAAATCGCCCCTCGCTCACGATAAAAGAAGGGCGGATTTCCAAAAATATCAGGCGGAGTTGATTTTTTACGCATCATTGATTTTCGAATTGCCGGATTACGCGATCACGGGTATGAGACGCCCATGCTGTCCCTTACCCAGCTCCGCACCAGCCACCTCCGCCTGCCCACACGCGGGGAGTGGATCCACCTTTTCCGCCGCCTTCCCGGGCGGTTTGTGAAATTCCTTCGCGCCGCTTACATCGATGGACCCAAAGCGGTCCTCCGCGGCGAGTTCACGCACAGGCAGGGCCTTTTCCTCTGCCTTGCCACGCTGCCCATCCTGATCGGCGCCCTGTTCATCACCCTTCCGGAGGTCCTTTTCCCCAGCCCCGGTCACCGGGCCTACTACCATTTCGCGATTTCGGTGGGTAACGAACTTGTCGCCATGGTTCCCGTGATCATCGGCATGGTCGCCACCACCTTCGGCCTGCGCCTGCCCTTGGACGGCTGATCCGGATACGCTTTTTCGCCTCGATGTTGACGCAGCCCGCGTCGGGAGAAATCCCGGCGCGGGCTCATCGTTTGGAGATATCGGGAAATGGGTGTCAGGGGACGAACTCAGTAGATCCAGCGGATCGCAAAGTGAGATTGGCCACCTCCCTCATCCAGACGCCACCCGTGATCGAGCCGGAAATCCACCGTTTCCGACCACCCCAATCGGAGCCCGAGGCCCGTGGAAGTGGCCGATGACGCCCCCGTCCCGCCGGTCCGATGCAAGCCCACCCAGCCATGGTCCACGAAACCCAGAAACCGGAAACCCACCCCATCCCAAGGCTGGATCAGCGGGGACATCAGCTCCACGGATCCCGACCACCCGTAGTCTCCAAAGACCCCTCGCTCATCGGCCCCACGAACACTGCGCGCCCCGCCGATGGCAAATTGCTCGGCCGGCAGCAGGCGCGTGTCACTCCACTGCGCCGCCCCGCGCACTTGAAGGCGCAGATCCGCCGGCAGTTCCCACCACGCTCCGGCATCCAGCCTCGCGATCTGGTAGCCCGACTCCGCCAAGGGATCATAGGCCCGGAAATCCCGGTCGTCATTTCCATCCACCAGTCCGCCGGGCGAGAAGACCCACCCCAAGTCCACCGAAGCCGCCCCTCCCTTCCAGGTTCTTTCCAAACCATATCCAAAAGTCGCCTGCAGCAATCTCACCGTGCCCGGAGCCACAGCCGTTGAACCAAAGAGTGCAAACTGGTCGGTCGATTTCAGATCCACCCCACTCGTGATCCGCTGTTGCCAGCGCCCCACCGATGGCAGCCAGAATTTCTGCTTCAATCCCAGCGCCCAAGAGGAGCCTTGATTGCGGGTGACAATCCCGCCGGTCAGGCTCTGGACTTCCACATCCGCCAGGGAGGCAGTCAACTCGGTCGCCTGCCCGGCCTGGTGCCACGGAATCTCCCAAGCCACCGAATGCGCCTGCAGGCTTCTTGCCGGAGTGCCCATCACCGCCTGCCAGGCCAGCACATGCTCCCCGGGGGTCATGCCCGTCACCGCCGCCACCAACCTGTCCTCTCCCAAGACCCGGGTGCCACCATCGTCGTAACCCAACATCACCCGCCACGGCCGCTTTTCTTCCAGAACGATCACCACATCCGCCGTCGCCGGCAGATCTCCGGGGGAAACCAAAAGCCGCGGCGTCCGGAACGCCGTCCTGCCCAACCACGCCAATTGACGGTCCAACTCACCGCGCCGGATCACCTCCCCACCGCGCAGTCGCATTCCCGTGGAGAGCACATCGCGCCGACCATACTTCGGAGGCAGGACGCCCACGTTTCCATAGCGGCCTTCCTCGACGACGATGTGCACCGCCCCATCGCTGAAATCCTGCTCGGGGACATCGAGCAGCATCACCGGGTAGCCCTCGGCGTCGTAGTGAATCAGAATTTCATCCGCGATCGATTCCAACTCGGCAAGCCACAGCCCGTCTTCCAGATACGGCGCGATCTTGGCGGCCAAAGTCGCAGGTGAGGGCAGATCCACCCCCGGCCCCAGGGCCAGGGCTCCATGTTCCGCCGCCACTCCCGCAATCCCGGGCCGCTCCAGCACGACCCGCCCTATCCCTTTTCCCAAAAACTCTCCCTGCTCCGCCCTCTCCGCACGCTCGGGCGATTCCACCGAACTCACCGGTCCGCCCTCCGGCAACAAAGGATCCACTCCGGGCACCAATTGACCGGCACTGCGTTCGGTCACCAGCAGCACGGAAAGCGCGATTCCAAGGATCTGTCTCCACTTCATGGCATCAAGCATCCGGAGGGATTCATTCCGGACGCCCCGACCATTAGCACATTCAAATGATCCACCCAAGCTCATTTCCAGCCCCCTGAGATTTCCCGAAATCCCGGATTACCGCCAACTCCATTCATTTTGATATATCTTATTTTCATGATATATCATATATCTTTTTGTGAATTTTAAGATATCTCAAGCATGATAGATTAATGTGGACAACTCGTTGCCGGAGATATATCTGCGATCACCACACGACACATCGCACCATGAACGCTCGATCCACACACCTCGGCGGCATGATGGCATTGCTTGCAGGCTTCGGCCTTTCCACCGGCGCGGTCCTCTCCCAAGAGATCTCGCCCCAAGGCTGGAATCCCAATGCAGGCTGGGCCCCCGCCCGTTTGAATGATGCCATCAGCTCACCCCAAACGGTCAGCTACGCCTTCCCTGAGAGCCCGACCAAGGTTCGTCTCTATCTCATCGATACCGCGGTCGCGAATCCTAACAACTGGTTCGGAGGAAATCCGAAACTGACGATTGCTTCCCAGGAAAACATCGGCATCAGCATCGGCCCGCCCATCGTGGACCACGGCACCAAAATCCTGTCCATCATCGCAGGCCCGGAAGCCGGCATCGCGACTGGCGTCCCCATCGAGGTGGTCGTCATGAACATCTTCCCTACGAGCCTTCTCGGGGGGAGCGGCGTCGTTCTCCTTGAGGCGGCACTCGACGAAATCTACTGGCACCAAAGAACCTATCCCGGCCCTCCAGCCGTGGTCTGCGCTGCCATCGGATCCGATTTTCCCTTCCTCGATCTTGGCGTGAAAGAGGCCATGGAACGCCTCGTGGATGAGGGCATGGTCGTCGTGACCGGAGCTGGCAACCAAGGTGGAAACGCCGCCAACTACACCCCCAGCTCATTCGGCCCCAAAAACGGCCTGATCTGCGCCGGAGCTACAGACACCAACAACGTCCGGGTCTCCTGGACCAACTTCGGCACCCCGATCGACATTTACGCCCCCGGCGTGAACGTCCGCGCTCTCGACCCCGCCAACCCCTCCGCCGGGCAGAGCTACCTCATGTCCGGAAGCAGCGCCTCGACGGCCTTGGTGACGGCAGCCGCCATCATCGAGCGCTCGATCAACCCCAAGCTCAGCCCCGTTCAGATCGAAGCCAACCTCAAAGCCCGCGCGGCCACCGCTGCCGTCGGCCCCATCCTCCAGATCCCCATCCCGGAAGACCTCGACTACGACGGCGTGCCGAATGAGATTGAGTCCTTCATGATGTCCGATCCCACGGACCGCTCCAAGCGACCCACTCCCCTGGCCCTGACTCGCGAAGGCACCACGACTGTGATCTCCTTCGATGCCTGGGACGGCCTGCTCAATACCAGCACCCCATTCACGCTGATTGGCGGTGGCTACTGGCGGATTCTTCGCGAAAGCTCCACCGCCTCCTGGCTCGATGCCGGCGGAACGGTGGAAACCGTCCCCCTCGGCGGAGGAAAGGTCAGAGTCACGGTTCGCATCGTCGATACCGCCCCGATTTCCTCTTATCGCCTGGAGGTCGAGTTCGACGACTGAGATCCACCCCGCGTCACTCCGCCACGGAGTCCGAACAAGGAGCCTCGCTGCAACAGTGAGGCTTTTTCTTGTTTCGGAGCGCTTCGTTCAGCCGTTTCGTCGCTGGCACGGGCACGGGCAGCTTCACTGCTGGCGCTCATCGTAGAGGTGTAAGTCACCGTCCTCGAACCGGAAACTGTCGACCCATCAGGCCGTCGCAGAGCTGGGATCCGCAGGCTCCCGTCAGAAACGGCTGGAGCTGAATCGCCATCGATACCACTCAAGGCCGTATACTGCGCCCCTGCCTTGATGAGACCATCCACGACCTTATCTCCCACAATCACCGCGGAGAGGTCTTCGACGATTTCGCCGGAATCCCCCACCGTAAGGAAAACTTTGCCCGTCGAACCGGTATCGATCACGCCCGCATTGCGGATCGATCCACCCGCCACCATTTCCACCTTCTGGGCCTGCACCCGGCCCAGATGGCGAACCAAGCCGGTTTCTCCCGCCGAATAGAGCCGCTGCTCACCCGATGGAGCCAGGGCCACTCGCGAAGATCCGGCCAGCATCACGGAATCCGAGGCGTCCACAACCGAGGAGGAAAACAAACTCACCCTCGACCCAGCGATCAGGACGTCACCCTCCGTGGCGGTGATTGAACCATAAACCCTCACCTGTCCCGCCCCTGTTCCAGATCCGGCCTGAAGGATACCCCCCTGAGTGAGAATCCCGGCGTTTCCCTCCAGCGTCGAAATCACCACGCCCTTGGCCGAGATGGAACCATTGACCACAATGTCCGCTTCCGGCGCGAAAAAGCCCACAACCCCGTTGGCAATCACCGATCCATCGATCGATTTCACCCCACCGCCCGCGAGCTGGTTGGTCACCGTCGATCCTCCCACAAAATCAAAAACCAGTTCGCTCCCACTCCCCAACTGGAAATCGTCCCAGTCCAGGACCGTATCCCCTTCGACACGAATCACTGTGCGGGTCCCCAGATCCGTTTGAAAAACTTCCCACGAGGCAGAACCCGGCGTGGTGAGACTGAAATTGGCGGCGTGTGCCTGACTCAACGTCATGAAGACGTGAGCCATGGCACCGATCAGAAGCGTGGGACGGGACTTCATCGCGGTGGGGGATCAGGGGATGGAACAGGCTTACTTTTTAGAAAACGTGGGGAAATTGTTAAAAAATTCAAGCAATGTCAAATTTTTATTGATCAGGAAGGCATGGATGAGGTGATTTCCAAGCATCCCTGCGTTTCCAATCGGCCCAGGGAGCCTCAATTTCCAAATTTCTTGAATTTCCGTAAGGATCGATTGAAATGGTCCCTTGTTTTGCCATGGCATGAGAATCCTTTCCTGCATTGCCTTTCTTCTGCTGACCGCCGTCCCGGGCTTGGGACAGTCGGAAGCGGCCGGAAATGGTTCAGCGTTGGCAGAGGAGGATCTGGAGGCCTTGGTCAAGGAGTGGCGGGACGCGAGTCCGCCCGATGATCCACCCCACGAACTCGGGGCCGCTCTCCAGGCACTGGGGATCATCGAGAGGCAGTTGGGCAAGCCGGATGAGGCACTTGCCCACCTTCGCGAGGCTGTCGAAATCCTCGCCAAGGCCCCTGCCCCGGAGCGAGCGGATGCCATCGAAGCTCTTGCCCTCTGTCTGCAGGACGAAGGCTGGCTGGAAGAGGCGGAGTCCAAACTCCTCGAAGTTCTGGAAATCCGCCGGACCCAGGGCAAGCCACAGCTTCTGGCACTCACCCTCGATCACCTCGCGCTGAATCATCTCATTCAGGGCGACTACGACAAGGTCCGCCCTCTTCTGGACGAGGCTCTTGAAATCGTCGGCAAGGATGATGTGGCCACCCGGGCTCGGATCCTCGGGCATCTGGCCCGCTACCACCACACCCTCGGCAGCCACGCCCGCGCCCTCGCTCTCCTCGGGCAGGCTTTGGCCCTGCCATTCGAGGACCCGTCCATGCGGCTCTCGCTCCGATCCCAAGCCGCCATCGCCAAAGTCCGGCTTGATCGCATGGACGAAGCCATGGACGACTTTGCCTCCATCGCCAGCGATGCCCTCGATGCGTTTGCCGGCGAACCGCTGTCCGCATCGCCTTACTTGAACAATCTCGGATCGCTCGCCCTTCAGCTTGGCAAACCCGAGGATGCCGCCCTGCATTTTTCCGATGCCCTGGGCCTTCTGGAATCGGCCTTGGGTCCCGAGCATCCCTCCCTCATGACCCCGCTCAACAATCTGGGAGTCGCCTGGATTGAGTCCGGTAAAATCGATGAAGCCCGCGAAGCGCTCGAACGCTGCCTCCACCTTCAGGAGCGATACCTTTCCCCCGTCCACCTGAGGGTTGCGGAAACCCGGCGGAACCTGGCGGTCGTTGCCTTCCTGGGCAAGGATCCGGACTATCTCCGCCGCACCGATGAGGCGACCGCCCTGGGTCTGACCCTGCTCGAAGACCTCGTTCGGAACGGCAATGAACGCGAACGACTGAACTTCATCAACCGTTTCGACAATGTCTCACTGGTGTGCTCCACCGCCGACCCCGTCAGGATCTCCCAGCTCCTCTTCGCCAGCAAGGGGCGTCTTCTCGATGCCCTGTTAGGCAAAAGCGACGAACTCGGAACCGGCCCGGAGGAAGTGGTCGCGAGTCTTGAGCCCGGCAGCGTCTTCATCGATACCTGTCGCTACCAACCCATCGGTTCCCCGGGGAAATACACCTACGGCGCGGTGATCTACACCCCAAGATCCGCCCCGAAATGGGTCGCCCTTGGCGATGAAGACGAACTCCATCGCTGGATTGCCCTTCTCCACGAACGCCTGAATTGGCAGTCCGGGCGCTTGTCTGGCGATGAGGAGATCGCACCACCGCCCATGAAGATGGCCGCCATCCTCAAGGCACTGCACCGCCTGTTCTGGGAACCCATCGAGAAAGAACTTCCCGATGGCACCCAACACATTGCCTGGTCTCCGGATGGCGCTCTGCACTTCCTGCCCATGGCCGCTCTTCTCGATGACGAGTTGCGTCCACTCTGCCATCGTTATCTGCAACTGGCCACGGTCGCCCATGCCCGGGAGTTGATCGAAACCCCGGCACCCGCGAAATCGTTCTACGAGCCTTGGACCATCGTCGCAGTCTCCCATTTCCCGAAACCATCCACAGCTCCGGAAGACGGCAATGCCTTCGAAAACCTCCTGGCCACTCTGCGTGACATGCCGGGGACCTTGGACGAAATGGAGCGCCTCCACCAGCTCGCACCCAGCGGCTCCTCCACCATTCTTGATGCCGATGCGAATGAAACCACGCTCCGCTCGATCTTCCCGCCACCGGCGGTGCTCCATCTGGGCTGCCATGCATTTTACCTCGCGGGCGAGGATACCGGCTCAAGCTCCATCGATTTCGACGATCACTCCGAACTCCTTCAGGCAGGCGGACTCGTGCTCTACAACGGGGTGAAGAACGCCTTCGGTGATCCCCCGAAAGGGCGCTATGACGATATTCTCTATCCCTCGGAAATCGCCCGACTCAGCCTCAAAGGCACCCGGCTGGTCACCTTGTCCTCCTGCGATTCCGGTCGTGGCACTCCGGTCTCCGGTGAAGGTCTGTTAGGCCTCCGCCGGGCCTTCCATCTCGCCGGTGCCAGAGAGGTCATGGTCGCCCTCTGGCCGGTTTCGGATGCGGCAGCCCCGGCTTTCATGGAGCGATTCTACGAACTCACCCTTTACTCGGGACGTCCGTCGCAGGCTCTGTGGCAAACGCAGTCGGAAATGATTCCCCGCGGGGATTCCTATGAGTTTGAGCCCGCCGTCCTCCGTCACGCCCCTTTCATGATCAGCCAGACCGGCCCGCTTTCCACCGGGGAGAAAATCAGCCCTCTGCCGGACCACCCGGTCCACTCATGGCTGCGGGAACAGCCGCCAAGCCGCTTGGTCCTCTGGCTTGCGTTGCCCTTGGTCATGATCTGGCTGCTGTGGACTCTGCTTCGCCGCTATCGCCAACGCGCGGCATGACCTCGCGGGCGGTCCGGCGATGACGCCGGAGCCACCGGCGTCATCGCAAGGCATGACTCATGCCTCCGCGGGCGGATCTACGATATCCGTAGTATCACCCTCGGTCCCGTTTTCCGCCGGAGAATCATCCCCATCCGGAATCACGAGTGAAATGTCCTGCAACCGCTCACCGTCCTTCAGAGTCAGCAATTTCACACCCTGAGCCACACGACCGGTTTCCCGAATCTCGGCGACCCGGATGCGGATGCTTTGTCCGGTGGAGGTCATCAGCATCAGCTCGTCCTGCTCCGCCACGGCGACAGCGCCGATGACCTTGCCGGTTTTTTCCGTGATGTTCAGGGTCTTCACCCCGCGCCCGCCACGACGCAGCGCACGGTAGCTGGAGAAAGACGTGCGCTTGCCAAGACCATTCTCGGAAGCCACGAGGAGCATGGATTCATCGGAAACGACCGCCATACCGACCACCACATCATCCCCGCGCAGGCGGATGCCGGTGACCCCGGCAGTCGCCCGCCCTTGCGGGCGGATCTGCGGGCGGCCTTCGTCTTCCGCGCCTCCATCCTCGGCCACCTCATCGGCTTCCGGCTCCTCGCCTTCCTCCGCTTCACCCTGGGGCTTCTTGTAAACGCCTTCCGTGAACTTGATGCTCATCCCATCCCGCGTCACCAGCACGATCTCGTTGTCGCCATTGGTCAGGCTCACGCCGATCAGGTCGTTGCCTTCGTCCAGATTGATCGCCGTCAGACCGGCCTTGCGGTAGTTGCGGAAATCATTCAGCGCCGTCTTCTTCACCTTGCCATTGCGGGTGGCGAAGAAGATGAAGCCGGCATCCTCGCGGAAGGTGATGTCGTTGCCGGCATCATCGACACGTCGCTCCAGTCGCAGCAGCGCGGCGATCTTCTCCTCCGGCTTGAGGTCCAGCACGTTCTTGATGCTGCGTCCCGTGGACGTCCTCGATCCTTCGGGAAGCTCGAACACCCGTTCCACATAGACCCGTCCGGTGTTGGTGAAGAAAAGCAGGTAGTCGTGAGCCTGGACCGAGAAAAGATGCTCCACGAAATCGTCTGGCTCGTCGCTCTTCGTCGCCTTGGTCTCCATGCCCTTGAGGCCCTTGCCTCCCCTCCCCTGCAAACGATATTCACTGGCCGGAGTCCGCTTCACATAGCCGCGGTGGGAAAGCGTCACGATCATCGCATCGTTGGCGATCAGATCCTCCATCGCCACCTCGCCCGCTTCTGCCAGGATCGGGCACTTGCGCGGAGTTGCATACTTTTCACGGATGGCACGCAGCTCGTCCTTGATGATGGTCAGCACGCGCACCTCGCGCGCCAGAATGTCCATGAGGTCCTTGATGGTCAGAAGGATGCCATCGTATTCCCCCTTGACCTTGTCCTGCTCCATCCCGGTGAGCTGGTAGAGACGAAGTTCGAGAATCGCATCCACCTGTCTTTCCGAGAAGACATAGCGATCCCCCTGGATCGATGCTTGGGAACGGATGAGGATGCCAAGCTGCTCCGCCGTGGCCGTGCTGAAGGTGTAAGCGGCCAATCTCTGGCGGGCTTCATCACGGTTCTTCGAATCACGGATGATACGGATGAAATCGTCCAGATGACCCAGGGCGAGGAGGAAGGCCTCCAACAACTCCGCCCTTTCCTCGGCCTTGCCGAGAAGGTAGCGCGTGCGCCGGATGATCACTTCGCGCCGATGCTCGATGTAGGCATCGATCGCTTCCTTCAGGGAAAGCTGCTTCGGCCGGTTCTGGTGAATGGCCAGCATGTTCACGCTGAACGAAGTCTCCAGAGCAGTGAGTTTGAAGAGCTGGTTCACCACGACCTGGGGCCGCGCATCGCGCTTCAATTCGATTTCGATCCGGGTTTCCTCATCCGAAAGGTCGCGCATCCCCGAGATGCCCGTGAGGGTTTTTTCATTCACCAACTCCGCGATGCGCTCCTGCAAGGTCGCGCGGTTCACGCCGTAGGGAACCTCGCGGATGACGATGATGGATTTTCCACCCTCGTTTTCCTCAATCTCCACCTTGCCGCGGAGACGCATGGAACCCCGTCCGGTGCGGAAGTATTCCTCGATCCCGCGAATACCCCGGATCTCGCAGGAAACGGGGAAGTCCGGTCCCTTGATGTGCTGCATCAGCTCGGGAAGCGTGATCTGCGGATTGTCGATCTGCGCGCAAATGCCGTCGATCACCTCACCCAGATTGTGGGGGGCGAGGTTGGTCGCCATGCCCACTGCGATTCCTGTTCCCCCATTCACCAGGAAGTTCGGAAAGGCCGAGGGAAGTACGGTGGGTTCCGTAAGTCGCTCGTCGTAGTTCGGAACGAAATCCACCGTGTCTTTGTCGAGATCCTCCATCATCGACAGCCCGAGATGCGTCAGCCGCGCTTCCGTATAACGCATCGCTGCCGGCGGATCCCCTTCCACCGAGCCAAAGTTCCCCTGACCGTCGATCAGTGTGTCGCGCATCGACCATTTCTGGCCCATGTTGACCAGGGTCGGATAGATCACCGCCTCACCGTGAGGGTGGTAGTTTCCGGAGGTGTCACCGCAGATCTTGGCGCACTTGATGTGTTGTTTTCCCGGGGCGAGATTCAGTTCCCGCATCGCATACAGAATCCGGCGCTGCGATGGTTTGAGCCCGTCCCGGACGTCGGGCAGGGCACGGGAAATGATGACCGACATCGAATACTCCAGGAACGACTGGGACAGCTCCTCGGCGACGTTGATCGGTTTGATGGATTCGTTGGACATGGCGGAAAGTGAGAATCAGGGGAGCGGAAGACCTCAGTGGAGACAAACGGGGCCTTGATGAAAAAATCTTGGGAACTTGGGGACGCGCCCGGAGACAAGAACGGCGGTTCGATTCAGATATCCAGGTTTCTGACGTTGAGGGCATTGTCTTCGATGAAACGCTTCCGAGGCTCGACCACGTCGCCCATCAGCACATCGAACATCTTGTCCGCCTCCACGGCATTGTCCTCATCCAGGCGGACTCGCAGGAACTGCCGCCGGTTCGGGTCCATGGTGGTCTCGAACAATTCCTTGGCGTTCATTTCACCCAGACCCTTGAATCGCTTGATCTGCACGCCGCGGCGGCCGATCTCCAGGGCCTTCCCGAGAATTTCGGGGATCTCGAAAATGGGGGTCACGGATTGTTTGTCACCATCGCCTTCAACCAGCTCGTAGATCGGTTGGTCTTCGCAATGAAAGCGGCTGACATCGATTCCTGCTTCTCCCAGACGGGAGAAAATCCGCGCAATCGCATTGGACTCGTGCAGCTCATGCAAGACCGCCCGCCGCGTGGGCCCGGAATAGACGGCGATTTCCTCGTCGCTCAGAGTTTCGTCGAACAAACGCAAATCGCGGTTTTGGGATGCATAAACACGGAGGGCATCCTCATCGGAGAAATACATCACACTCTCCTGATTCCCTTCGCGAATGCGCACCATGAACTCCGGCAGATGTCCGTCTGCGCCCCGGGCATCCAGGTACTTGCGGAAATTGCCACCGTTGCCCTCGATGCTCTGACTGTATCGTGACAGCGTCGAGAGCGTCTCGAGGATCCCCTTCAATTCATCCGCATGGAAAACCCGCGATTGATCCGGAGTGCGGAGCACCACTTCACCCGCACCGAGATCGATGAGGATGCGATTGAGCTGATCGTTGTCCTGGACATACTCCGAGCGCTTCTTGCGGGTCACGAGATAGAGCGGCGGCTGCGCGATGTAAAGATAACCGCGTTTCACCAATTCCGGCATGTGACGGCAGAAGAACGTCAGCAGCAAGGTGCGGATGTGGGAGCCATCCACGTCGGCATCGGTCATGATGACGATCTTGTGATAGCGGACTTTTTCGATGTTGAAGGATCCATCCTGATCTCCATCGCCGATTCCCGCGCCAATGGCAGTGATCATCGATTGGATTTCCTTGTTCTGGAGAGCGCGATGAAGCCGTGCCTTCTCGACATTGATCAACTTGCCCCGGAGGGGAAGGATCGCCTGCGTGCGGCGGTCCCTGCCTTGTTTGGCGGAGCCACCTGCGGAGTCACCTTCGACGATGTAGAGTTCGGACTTCGCAGGATCCCTTTCGGAGCAGTCGGCCAGCTTGCCGGGCAAGCCGCCGCCGGAAAGAGCGGATTTCCGAACGGTTTCCCGGGCTTTTCGCGCGGCTTCGCGGGCTCGTGCGGCATTCACCGACTTTTCGATCACCTTGCGGGCAACGCCGGGATTCTCATCGAAGAAGCGCATGAGTCCCTCATGAACAATCGACAAAACCACGCCTTCGATCTCGGCATTGACCAGCTTGTCCTTCGTCTGCGACGAGAAGCGCGGACTCGGCATTTTCACCGAAATCACGCAAATGAGTCCTTCGCGGACATCATCTCCGGAGAGCGCCGGGTCTTTTTCCTTCAGGATCTTGTTGGCCTTGGCATACTGATTGATGCCCCGGGTCAGTGCCGTGCGGAAACCGGTCAGGTGCGTGCCGCCATCCGCATTCGGAATCGAGTTGGCGAAGCAGAGGATCTGGTCGTTGTAGGAATCATTGTACTGAAACACCACATCGGCAAAGACATCCTCCGTGGTCTGTTTGCCATCGTAGTCGAGTTCGATCTGGCGCTTGCCATTCAGCACCACGGGATCCTCGTGAATCACCGTTTTGTTTTCGCCGAGCTGGATGACGAATTCCTCGATACCCTTGGCATAGTAGAAGGTCCCCTTCTTCGCGGTCTCCGGGCGCTCATCCTCGAGTTCGATGACCAATCCCGGATTCAGGAAAGCAAGTTCGCGCAAACGAGTGGCAAGGCGGTCGAACTTGAAATCGATCGTATCGACAAAGATCGTGGCATCCGGAAAGAAGGTGATGGTGGTGCCGGTTTTCGATGGGTCCACCTCCCCGACAACCTTGAGTGGCGTCGTGGTCTTGCCTCGTTCAAAGGCGATCAGGTGAACCTTCCCCTCCCGCATGATCTCTGCTTTGAACCAGTCGGACAAAGCATTCACACATTTCGCACCCACCCCGTGCAAGCCACCGGAATACTTGTAGGCACCCTGGCCGAACTTGCCGCCGGCGTGCAGGCTGGTGAGGACGAGTTCCACCGCCGGCATCTTGAATTTCGGGTGCATGTCCACCGGAATACCGCGGCCGTTGTCGGCGACGGAAATCGATCCATCGACATGAATCGCCACGCGGATCTTAGAACAGTATCCGGCGAGATGCTCATCGATGGAGTTGTCGAGCACCTCGAAAACACAGTGGTGCAGGCCTCTCTCATTGGGGTCGCCGATATACATCCCGGGGCGCTTGCGCACCGCCTCGAGCCCCTCGAGTTTGTCGATCTGGGCGGCGCCATAAGCCTGCTCGCCACTCACCTTGGTTTCGGCCTCTACCGTCGTATTGAAGTCGTCGGACATGAACTCGGAAAAGGTCCGAAATCCCTTCTATGGAAGCAAGGCCCGATTGAGGAAAATGCAGCCCGTTTTGATATTTTAAAAAATATCTAAGCCTCTCAAAATCAGAATTTTACATCAACCACCATAAATCCGGCACGGCCCGTCCGTTTCCACCCGCCTGGACAGGCTGGAAAGGCGTCATTCCAAGCCCTCAAAGACCCCTGTTGAGGCATCAGGACGAGCCTTTGAGGATTACAATGATTGCCCACGAATACACGGAGGAGGCATCCATGGGATCAAGCCTTCGGATGGGGTCACGACACCGCAGGGGACGAATCACTCCATTCCCAAAACCACCCGCTGCCACTGCATCAAGGATTCCTCGTGGCCATCATCCGCACCCGCGATGGCTTCGAGAGCCGCACGAGGAGCGATCACAGATCCTTCAAGACCAAGCTCCTCCGCCACTCGATTTCGACGGGCAATCAAATCATCAACACGTCGGTCGAAATCCTTGTCACGCCGCAGACGTTTGCCTCGAACCTTTTCTGGATACTGGTCGGCATCCGTCTTCTGGCAGGCTTCCAAGGAAAGGCTCAGACGACGACGACGATCCGGTCGGAAATGGGAAGGCCACTCGATTCGCTGGCCGGTGGCCAAAGACCCGGACCATTCAAGGAGTTGACGATTCGTCGCCACCATGAAGGAAGGTCGGTCCCAGCGTTTGGCCTCCTCGTCCCTCCACTCCCACAGATTCTTCAGGAAATGCAGCCCTCGGCGATCCAATCGCCCTGATCCCTGAATTCTCCAGGGATCCTCTTTGTCCTCATCGCGCTCCAGGACCTTGCTACGGGCGGATTCACAGCTCTCCACAAACCAATCGAGGCGCCCTGCCGTGGTCAGTTGCTCTTCAATCATCGCCGCCATGGGCAAGAGATAGCGCACGTCGTTGAGCGCATACTCCACCATCTTTTCAGAAAGCGGACGTTTCCCCCAGTCGGCTTTCTGGGAGGATTTGGACAGAACCACGCCGAAGTAATGCTCCACCAGATTGGCCAAGCCGAACTGGCGCAAACCCAACAGACGCGCGCCAATCTGAGTATCATAGACTTTGCCCGGAATCTTTCCGAACTCACGGCGAAGCATGGTCATGTCATAGTCCGCACCATGCATCCAGACGGTCCGATCATCGAGATACTCCGCCAGACCATGAAGATCCGGAATCGCCAAGGGATCGATCAGCACCGACCGGCTTGGCACGGCGAACTGGATCAAGCACAGGGACTCCTTGTAGCGGTGCAAGCTGTCCGCTTCCGTATCAACCGCACAAATCCGATCACCGGAAAACTCCCCTAACAAAGCAACGAGACCGGCGGCATCATCGATCATCTGGGAAGAACCGCCGGGCATTGCTTGAAACAAAAAGAAAGAGAGGAAGGGAGAGCAAAAGACAAACCTGAGGACTCCGGGCGACCTTGGCGCCCGGAGGAGATCCGATGCCAAAGGATTACAGCGTCAAAACCGTCGGAGAAACCACCGCCGTGAAATCCGCGGCAAGCGCAGGAGCCAAGGTGGTGATGGTGTAGGTCGTATTGCTATCCTCTGTGATCGCCCAGACGGCATTTCCCGGGGCGATGGGAGTGAGAGGCCCACCGAGGAAGGACACGGCGAAGCGGTAGTTCAATGCAATGTTAGCCTGCTTCGTGACCGTGAAGCTTACCGTGCCATCAAGATTCTGAACGGCTACCGGAGCGGCAGAGACGGAGCCGGCGTTGTTCGGATTGGTGCCCATGGCAAACTCCAAAACATTGCTTTGGCCATCGCCGTCGAAGTCATTCGCCGGAGCGCTCTGGGTCGTGTTGGTGCCCACCGGGAAATCAATAATCCGGAAACCCTCGTAGCTCTTCACGAAGCGAATCGGGAAGTGGAAAAGCCGGACCGCCGTGTCGAAGGCGATCGCAGTGGTGCCCAGAGCACGGTCCAAGCGGAACTGGAAGAATCCGACATCACCCGGCGCGTAAAAGAAGGGCGGGATATTGTATTGCTGGGTCAGGGGATTTGGCAGCAGCAACGGAGTCGCACTTGGCGGGAAAGTCACATTCGAAGCCGGATCGCCAACATTGACCGGAGGAAGGTTGTCGCGGATCGAAAGGCGAACCTGATCCACGGCCGGGAAGGTATTGGTGGCGTCGTTGCCGGTCCAGGTGATCGAACTGGTCAAATAGGGATCCAGAAGACGATTGCCGGCAGCATCCCAAGTTCCCCCGGTGAAACGGAAACCGAGGAGGGGATAGCGGTTCGCAGGATCGATGGCTTCTGGAGTAGGATAGTGACGAACTCCGATGGGCAGCACACGGTTGGTGGTGTTGATCTGCGGGAAAGTGAAGATGTAATCCCCAAGAACGATTTCATCGTTCATCTGGGCACGACCCGCCGGCCCGCCTGGGTAGATCCGGTTGAAGTCATACCAACTGATGTTGTACTGGAGAACGGTAGCCGTGAGAACGTTGTAGAACATGACCGCGCCTTCATCGAGGAACGGACCAAGAGGCCGGGGAAGATCCGAAGGAGGCGCAGAGGAAAGCAGACAGCGTCCCGGCTGGAACGGCTCGATCAGAAAGGCCGGGATGACATCCGAGAGCGACCAGAAACTCAGGTCGTCCCGGATTCCATCGTTATCCACATCACCATCAGCGATGAAGCCGGTGGTTCCCAGAGGACAAAGCAAATTGGGCTGAATGACCACCGGCGAAGGGTGCGGACAGGGGGAAAGGATCGCGTTGCCATCCCGGACGTTCACATTGAGCACCCCGCCGCGGAAGGCCGTGGTGAAGGAACCAAGCTGGACGTAATCCTTCGCACTGGTGAATTGGAAAAGAACCTCGGCGCTCACAGGAGCTGCGCTGAGGGCTGCTGCCGCAATCAGGGCGGCACGGACCGTAAGGGGTTTCATTGGTTGGGAAATTCGTCGTTTCGGGGTGCCCTGACAAGCGTTTTCTCCGCGGGAAATGCAGGATTATCGCAAGCCTCTGAGAAGCAATTCGGTGTTGGAACGGGTGGCATGCACGTTTTTCATCAGCGTTTCGATCGCCTCCCCCACCGGCAACTGCGCCAATTGCTTGCGCAGGTCCAGAACCCGGGGGAACTCCTCCGCATGGTAAAGCCGGTCATCGTTCCGCGTGCCGCTCTGCGGGATGTGGATCGCCGGGAAAATACGCCGCTCCGCCAATTCACGATCCAGCCGGACCTCCATGTTCCCCGTGCCCTTGAATTCCTCGAAAATCACGTCGTCCATCTTGCTTTCGGTCTCGATCAGGGCGGTGGCCAGAATCGTCAGGCTGCCTCCCTCCTCAATGTTCCGAGCATACCCGAAAAACTTCCGGGACTGCTGCAAGGCCCGCGGATTGATGCCACCGGAGCCAATCGGCCCTCCCTGAATCGCCGAGTTGTGACCTCTGGCAAGCCGGGTAAGGCTGTCCAAGAGCAGAACCACGTCCTTCTTCTGCTCGACCAGGCGCTGAGCGCGTTCAATCACCAGATCGGCCACCTGGGCATGACGCCTCGGAGGCTCGTCGAAGGTCGATGCATAGACCGTGGCACCCACGGTTTCTTCGAAATCCGTCACTTCTTCCGGTCGCTCATCCAGCAACACGATGATCAGCTCGACGTCCGGATGATTGTGGCGGATCGCCTTGGCGATCTGCTTGAGAAGAATGGTTTTCCCGCCCCGGGGTGGGGCCACGATGAGCCCGCGCTGGCCGTAACCGAGGGGGGCGATCAAATCGATGACGCGTGGGCTTGCCGCTTCCTGGCCTTCGCCTTCGAGAACCAATCGACGATCGGGAAACTGCGGAGTCAGCTTGTCGAATTCCTTGCCCGGAACGAACTCGGATGCCGGTTTGCCCTCGATCTCGATCACCTCCGTGGCACTGAGAAACTTGTCGCGCTCGCGGGGATTGCGAACCCGGACCCGGACCCGATTTCCCGGGCGGATCCCATGCTCTTTGATCAAATGACCGCCGAGGTGGAGGTCATCCGGCGAAGTCCTGAAACTCCGGGCCGGGTCCCGCAGCATGGCGTAATTTTCCTTGGCCTGTTCGACGATGCCCTCGCCCACCAACACCGCGCCCTCCATGGCGTGGAAACTCAGAAGATCGAAGACCAACTGCGCCTTGGTGGAGCCATTGTGAAACCTTCGGGGCATGACTTCTGCCATCGCTTGAAGTTCGGCGAGTGGCTTCTGCCGGAATTCATTGATGTCAATGACCCGGGGCTCAGGTGCGAGGTCGGGAGCCACGGCAGATGCCACATCAGCCATGTCCGGGGTTTCAGTCGATTCGTCGCTCATATTTGCGTGCTATGGAGAAATCTTTGGATCTGTGAGTCGAGACATGAGGCTGGGCCCTCGTTCCAGAAAACCACATCGGCCTTGAGGAGCTTTTCATCCATGGGCCACTGCGCCTCCAGGATTCGGGTTGCCATTGCTTCATCGAAGCCATCCCGGATGCGAAGTCTTGCCACTTGAGTGTCCCGACTCACGGCGACCAGCAAGTTGAGTTCCTGTCCGAAATGAAAACCGCCCTCGAAAAGCAGTGGGATTTCCGCAAGGAACAGGGGCGCACCGACAGTGCACGCCTGACCAAGGAGATCAAGACATTCCTCCCGGACCCGCGGATGGATCAATCCTTCCAGTTTTCTCCTCAACTCCGGATCGGCGAAAACCTTCGCTCGCAGGTAGGCGCGATCCACCCGGCCTGCCGCCGTCATCACCTCGGCTCCGAAGAGATCCCGGATCCCGGATTGGATCGCGGAATCTTCGCTCAAAAGTCGCCTTACCGCCTCATCAGCCTTGAAGGACACCAGGTCGGGACAAAAGGCCCGAAAACGATCCATCGCGGTGGACTTCCCACTCGCGATTCCCCCAGTCAAAGCCCAAATCCTCGTGCCGTTTGCCATTGCCGAAACCCAAGGAAACTACAGGGCTCCTTGCACGTCCACCGTATTCCCATGAACGCGGAAAACCCGATGGGAACCAATTCGACGAACCTTTCGAAATCCGGGTTCGAAGCATAAGCTCAGGGGAATTCAAATCGATCGAAACCCCACCAAGTTCGTGGCGAACTGATGCCGTGTCCATGATGACCCTTCTGCTTTGGAAGAAGATTCCTCTTCTAGGACCGCACGCTCACGAAACGCGCCCTTTCATCCACGATTGGAGCCGACCCATGCCTTCACAAAAAAAGCAGGCGGATGGAGAACCATCCGCCTGCTTGGGAAACCAATTTCAGATCAACCGATCAGGGACCGGGCGGCAGAGGAGGCAGCAAGTCCGAACCCGCAGCACCGCCAGCCAAGGGATCGGCAGGGGCGGAAGCCGCTTGGTTCAGCGGGCGACCGGTGGCATCGATGATCTCCGCGGTCACGAAGATGATCAGGTTGCTCTTGATCCGGTTCTCGGCCTTGCTCTGGAAGAGGCGGCCGACGATCGGGATGTCACCCAGGATCGGCACCTTGTCCTCAACGTTCTGCACGTCTTCGCGCATTAGGCCACCCACGGCGACGGTGTAGCCGTCGAAGATGGTCAGCGCGGTGTTCACGCTGCGCTTGGAGAAGACGGGCATCTCGATGCGGTTCTCGGTAATCGTCACCGTGGTGGGGTTGCCAAGAAGGTCGGTCGAGGGCGATTGGATCGGGCTGCCGTAGTTGATGAACCCTTCGAATTCAACGATTTCCGGAGCGAAGTTCAGGTCGATCACGAAGTCGTTGTTGCCGATGTTCGGGGCGATTTCGAGCGTCACACCGGTATTCCGGGTTTCGAACGAGGTCGGAGTCGCCGGGGTCACGGGGAAGGAGCTGGCTCCGCCGCCAAGACCGATACCACCACCGATTCCACCGGTGGCACCGACCGAGTTCGGAAGTTCGGGGGGCTCGTATTCCGTCGGGTAAATGAATTCGCGGATGATCTCGATGGTCGCCTTCTCACCCGAGCGAGCGGTCACGCTCGGCGCGGTCATGAGGTCGGTGCCCTTCTTCTGGGAGAGACCACGCATGATGAGCTGGACCTGACCGTCGGAGAACAGACCGGTGAGTGCCATGATACCGGGAGCGGCATTTGCAGCCTGGGAGGCACGGCCGGGGTTGTTCAGGAGGGCGGCGATGCTGTCGCGGGTGATCGCGCCATCACCCGTGCGGTTGCCGGCACCGATGATGTTGAAGACGTCCGTGCCGGGAGCGGCAGGAACACCAGGGATCGTCACGCCGTCCACCGGGCTGATGAAGTCGGCATTGGTGCGGGATTGACCGCTACCCACCGTGCCACCGCCGAGGAAGACGCTATTCGCGGAGAGACCGAATGGAGTCACGATCCAGTCGAAGCCGAGTTCATCGGTGTTCTCCTGGGTGATTTCCACAAACTTGGTCGAGATTTTGACCTGCTTCGGTGCTTCGCCGATCGTGCTGTTGACGATTTGTTCGACGAGGTCGAGGTTCGAAGGGGTGTTGCGAACCAGCAGCGTGGAGTTCGATGCGAAGAACTGCGCGGAGGCATCTCCGGGGAATTTCACACCGTTGGACTTCAGGGCCTCGACGATGCTCATCCGGGGACGAAGCGCGCTGCCACCGCCGTCACCTGCATCAGGTGCGAAGGGGTCGATCTCGCCACCGCCACCGCCTTCGTCGCCCCCACCGCTGATGCGGTTGAGGAAGTCTGGCGGAACGTTGAAGGTGCGGGTGAAGAGGTCTTCGCCGATTTCCGTGGCAGGCTTGATGGTCACCGCGAAATCATCCACGGACCAGCGGAGGCGGGTCGCTTCACAGATGTAGTTCAGGGCTTCGGCAAGCGGAACGTTGCGAAGTCGGAGTTCGTTGATGCGGGCGGCTCCGGGAGCGGCGGCGGCACCACCACCGGCATCCAGACCATCTTCCGCGGCAGCGGCTTCCTGCGGCTTGCGGATGACGAAGTTGATGCCCTTCTTGGTGGGATCCAGCTCAAGAGTATCAAGCTCGATCGAACGGACGCGAAGATAATCGATGGCTTCCTCGACCGAGGTGTCCTCGAAATCGATGATGGGAATCACGATGTTCTTGAGCTTCTGCAGGATGTAGGTCGCTCCGGCGCTCGATTGGATCGGGCTGCCACCACTCACATCGATGAGCGGAGCATCCGGGGGAACGGTGAGTTCCCAAGCGGCATCCACCTGCGAAAGTAGTTCGGCGCGGGTCTGGTCGTAGGCGGCCTTGTAGTAGCTGCGGCGGGCCTGGGCCACGCGCTCCATTCCACGGCGGGCGGCGCTGTTGTATTTGTCGATGCGCAGAACCTTCTCGTATTCGGTATGTGCTTCGTCGAACTGACCGAGATCGTAGTAACCCTGGGCCATGTAGAGACCTTGGCGGACTTTCTCGATGTTCTTCGAGTGCTCCTCGGTGAGGGCCGGGTTGGTGCCGATGGGGTCGTCGAGATACTCCAGTTCCGTCTTGGCGGCAAAAGCATTCGGGTCCTCGGCGATGACCTCTTCGAGCATTCTACGAGCTTCATCGTACTTGCCGAAGCGGCGATACTCCTTGGAAAGCTCCACGGCGGCATCGGCCATGGACTTGTTGAGGAAGTCACGACGATCCTGAAGCAGCGGAGCATTCGGCAGGACCTGGAGGGCCTGCTTGTAGTTGTCGTAGGCCTCTTTGTACTTGCCCTCGGCGTAAGCCTGGCGGGCTTCGTCACGGAGACGGTCGGACTCGGCGACTTGACCTTGGCGGCGGAGCATTTCCCGTTCGGCGAGGCTGCTGTAGCCACCGCTCTGGGCATGAACTGCCGTGGTGAGGACCGGCGTCACGGCTGCCAGCGCCAGGAGGGCGGCGGCGGTCGTGCGATACGGATGCTTTGGCGTTTTTTGCATGGTTGGTGCGTGTTTCTGCCGGGGAGACCGGCGTTTGGGAAGCGAATTTATTGGAGGATTCCGAATTGAGTTACTTTTTCTTCAGATCGATGTCGGGCAGTCCGCCCTTGGGGATTTCGACGGATCGGGTTTCACCGTCTTCCTCCCATTCGATGACCACCTTCTCCGGGGTCACCTCTTTGAGCAGGTAGGTCTTCTCCTTGCCGTCCTGAGGCAGGGCGAAACGGGTGTTTTCCTCGACCTTGAACTCTTTGCCCTCCTGGCCGATGGCACCGAGTTCAAAGACCGCGCTGCGATCGTATTTCCGGAACTTCGGGCGATCGGGGCGAGGGATACGATTGGGAATCTCATGGATCATCCCCTTCTTGTTCTCGCGCTGGTCCTCGACGATGGCGAACTGCATTTGCTCATCGATGTTCAGTCGCTCGTTGCGGACGGTTCGATCCTCGACCTTCAGGAACTTGAAGCGGTTCATGAAGCCACTCTCTGGCGGGGCATCCGAGAAGAAGAGATCCCCTTCTTTGAGAGGAGCGGCAAAGCCAACGCGGAATTTGCTGCCCCCTTCGGTTTCCATTTTTGGCGTCCACTGCCCGTTGAAAAAGTTCCCGAATTCCAAGAACCACCATGACGACTCGTCCTTGATGAAGCTCAGCTTGGCGATGAGGGGCGGGTGAATGCTGCCATTGGTCGGATGGGTGCCGGCCTCGAATTCCTCAAGGTTGGTGAAACCATCGCCGTCATCATCGCGTTGCGGTGAATCAGCAAAATTCGGCTGCGCGCCGTATTTCAACCACCAGGCATTCGGGATGGGAGGATGGATGTCCTCACTGGTCACCGGATCGATGGGATCGTTCGGATTGTCGCGGGAAGCGTAGAGAGAAACCCCCACGAAAAGATCCACGGGGCGCTTGCCTTCTTCGAGGGAAGCGGCATCCACCATCGCAGCGGCGAACTGTCGATCACTGGTCAGCGAGTTCAGGGTTCCGGGCACCTTTTCGGAGCCGGGCACGGAGGTCTCCGCATCGCGTGGCTCGGGGATGCTGCTGCCGAAATCCTCGGTGGCCTTGCCATTCTTCATGAAGCCGAGCGCGGCCAAGCCACCGCCGGCCAGAACGCCAACGGCGAGGAGGATTTTTTCGATATTTTTCGGGGCTTTGGACATGGGTCGCAAAAAGGTTGGGCTCAGGCCTTGGGCAGAGCGCGGGGTTCGAGGAACTGGAGGAGATCGATGCGGAGGAAGACGCGGATCGTCTCACTGCCGAGGACTTGTTTGAGAATCTCACCGGAGTCGGCGGGAGCGGCAGGCGCTTCTTCCTCCTCTTCGGCCGCTTCCTCATCAGCTTCTTCTTCGCCGTCGGCAGGCTTGGCATCGTCCTCTTCTTCCTCGGGGAAAACGAAGGCATTGTCGCCACCACCGAAGGGATTGTCGCCTGCCGCCTTGGCTTCCTTGGGCTGCTCGAAACGGGCATCCTTGGCGTTCGGGGCGGTTCCCCGCTCATTGATCACGCGGAGGCTGCGAACGACGAAGAAGTGTTTCTCCGAGTCGTCGAGCGAAGCCATGAACTGCCGCAAGGTGTCCTCGCGACCGCTGAAGCTGATCTCAATGGAATGGGTGCGATAGGCCGCACCCTCGAGATTCGGAGCCTTGCCCGACTCTTCCGGGAGGGGTTCGCGGTGGACATTGAGGATCTTCACGGGAGCCGCCTCGGCGAGCTTGGCGAAAAGCTCCTCGTAGGCGGTGAGCTGATAATCGAGCAGGCCGGTCTGATTGGCCTGGGGAAGCTTTTCGGTGTATTCGGTGAAACCGAGGTAGAAGGCCTCGGGCACTTCCGTCTGGGTTTGCTCGAACTTGGCCTTGGCCGCCTTGGTGGAGGCAAGGACCTTTTCCTGGAAAGCCGTAGGGTCCATCCCTTCGAGCTTCGTCGCACGATAGACATCGAAGGCTTTCTGGAGTTTTTCGACTTCGCCGCGGAAGTCGCTCACGGATTTCTCGATCCCGCGGCGATTGTCCTCGGTGGGAGGAATGGCCTCGCGGTTCAGGCGTGAGATGTCGCTCACGGCCGAGTCGTAGTCCGCCTTGGCGGTTTCATAGGCGGAACCGCTCTTCATGCCCCAATAAAGCATGCCGCCCGTGGCGAGTGCGGTGATGGTGCCCAGAACGATGGGAAACTTCTGATCTTGAAAGCTCATGGCAGGAGGGCGGGAAATTAGCGATACGGGATGGGTTGAGCGAGAGGGATGACCAACTCGAAGGGCGCGGCGAATTCGCCTTCCGCCGGATCGGCCTCAACTCGCGGGGCGAGCTTGGTTTTTTCGAGGGTCACGTTTTCGCCGTTGGCACCCTTCACGGTGAAGGTGAAGTGGCTGTTGCCACCCTTGATGTTTTCACCGAGGCGATCGAGGAGACCGAAAACGGTGTTGGCGGAGGCACCGGCCTTGTTGAGCCAGAAACCCTTGATGCGGATCGCATTGATCTTGGCCGGCACTTCCCTCTCTGTCGGCTCTCCCCTTCTTGGGCGGCCTTCCACGGGGACCTTGGTCATGAGGTTCTCCAGACATGGCGTGCCGAAGGCGGTCGAAACGAAATCCGCTTTGACCACGGATTTCCCCGGGGCCTTTTCATCGAAGGGATTGTAGTTGGCCACCGGATCAAAGTCCGTGATCCAGACGGCATCGCTCGAAAAGGCCTCGCTGAGTTCGCTGAGGGCATCGATCCAGAAAATCCGCGAGTCATCCGCCTGAAGGTAGGTGGAAGCGATCGCTTTCAGCTCATCGCGCTTCTTGACCTGGGAGGAGATCGGTCGGGACAAGCTGTTGAGCTGATCGAGCTGCGCCTGGGCTTCCTTGGCCTGATCGGCAGCCGTCTTTGCGGCCTGGGACTTGAAGAAAGAACCTGCGGCGGCACCGAGGATGAGGATTGCCGCACCGGCGATGAGGAAGGGCTTGCGTTTTTCCGCAGCGCGCGCCTCGCCGACCTTGGCCGGGACGAGATCGACATTCAGTTTCGATTTGCCGGCACCGCGGAGACCGAGGCCGATGAGTTCGCCCATGAGGTGGGCTTCCTTGGAGACCCGCTCGACATCGACGCCTTTGCCCACGGAAATGGCTGGCAGCGGATTGAAATACTGCACGGGCAAGCGCAGCTTCTCTTCGAAGAATTCCTTGGCGTAAGGAAGATTGGCACCGCCACCGGCGAGGAAGACATGCTTGGGAGCATTTCCGCTATGCTGGCTGCGGTAGTAGTTCGTCGTGCGGGGAATCTCCGTGGCCAGACGGGTCATCGCATTGCGGATGCACATCGCGAGCGCGGCCGTGGCCTCATCGAGCTGACCGGTATGTCCGCCACCCAAAGCGACCATGCCGGTCTGGGTCTTGTGAGCCTCGGCCTCGGCGAAGGACACATTGAACTCCTTGGCGATGGCTGCGGTCACGGCGACACCGCCGACGTTGGCACTGCGGGTGAAGAAACGGTTGCCCTCGATGTAAAGAAGGTCGCTAGTCTTCGCACCGACATCGATGAGCAACACCGGCTCATTCATGTCGGGATAGGCCGCGCGGAAAGCGTTGTAGAGAGCCATGGGGGCCACATCGACTTCGGCGGTGCCCAGCCCGGTGGCATTGACGGCTCCGTTGACCTCATCAAGCGCATCGCTCTTGATGGCCACGATGACCACTTCCTTTTCACCGGCGGCTTCGAGGATCTCGTAATCCCAAACCACCTCATTGAGAGGGAAAGGAACATGCTGTTGGGCTTCGAAAGTGACCAACTGCTCGATGTTGTCATCGTCGAGCGGCGGGAGCTTGACGAAGCGGATGAAGACGGACTGACCCGAAATCGCGTAGCGGACCTTGCCCTTGACTCCGGAACGGGAGACGAGGGCAGCGATGGCACGGCTGATTTGGGAAACCCGCGCGGCTTCTGCAGCGGGGTCGGCCAGGACCGACTCGGCATCGAAGGATTTCAGGACGACCGCTCCGGATTTGGAGGGCTCGAACACCGCGAGGCTCACGCGCTGGGTGCCGATGTTGAGGGCAATGGTGGACTGGTTGTCAGCCATGATGATCTTGCTTGGAGGAAGGAAAAGAAAACGGTGCCGGCGATGGCCGGGCGGAATGGAGGATCTCAGCGACGCTCTTCGATTTCAGCGTAGCGATCCCACCAGAAGTTCCGGAAGGGAGTCTGGTTTTTGTTGAGGAGAGGGAAACGATCGCCGCGACCCAGCTTGCTGGAGGTCCACCAGCCGGTCTTGAACTTCGAGGTCGCCTCACCGACCTTCACGCCATTGAGCAGGACTTCGAGGGCGACGACTTCAACGTCACTCTTGCTGCCCTTGTCGCGACCGGTCAGGCGCTTGGCGGTGTTCGGGGAGAGGTAAACCGAGCTGTAGAACTCCTCGCCCACGGGAACGTTGATGTGGGTGATCTCGGTGGTGAGGAGCATCGTTTGCTTCGATGCCTTGTCCTTGATGGCGACGTACCATTTCACCACCACGCTGTCGAAGAACCCGACTTCCTCGTTCTCCTTGTTTTGAGCGGGGATGGTGATGCCGGCTTCCACTTCGAGCCAGTCCTTCGGCTTGAAATCCTTGTTTTTGGTGCCCGGAAGCTCCGGCGAGGGCAGCTCGTCGAACTTCGGTTCTGTCACATCAGCGACCTCGACCGCCATGGCGCTGCTGACGGAAACGGCCAAGGCGAGCGCGAGCGCCGCCTTACGGAAGAGAAGGGAGTGGTGTTTCATGGGGTTTGTATTTCCCGAGAACTAGAGGGCCGCCCCTGCCGTTGACCAGAGAAAAGGGCGTGATGTCCGGAAAAATCCGAAGTCGTATTTACAAAGGGGGGGCGTGGGCAAGACATCGTCCGGCAAGGGCGTCATTGACACCCGGGATCACTGCCTCTTGGCTGCGCCCGTGCCCACCACCTCCTTTCCTCCCCAGCCTGCCCGACCCCTCGTGGTGGGTAGCTTTGGCGATGACGCAGGCCTGCTTTCCTTCCCCAAGGAACACCTGGCCGGGGCCTGCGATGTGGTGGAAATCCGGCTCGACTTGCTGAGCACCAAAACCTTGGAGCTGAAGCCATGGAAGAATTTCGATGGAATTCCCCTGCTCTTCACCGCCCGCCGAAGCTCGGAAGGCGGTGCCCGGGAATGGGACGCGGCGCAGCGCGAAAACGCCCTGAGGCAGGTGCTCGACGATGCCTGGTTGATCGATATCGAAGTCGCCTCCCTGGGGGAAATGGCCGGGCTGGTGGAGGATATGAATTTGCGCAAGCGGCCATGGATCGCTTCCTATCACGACTTCCGCGGGCCCACGGATCTCGCCAGGCTCCACGCCGGCCGCAAGGCCGCTGCGGCAGCCGGTGCTGCGGCCTTCAAAGCCGCCCTGGAACTCGGCTGGGAAAGCCTGCGACTGCCTGAACTGGTCGATTTTCTCCGCAGCCCCGGTCTTCCCGTTTCCCTCATGGGCATGGGTCCTCTGGCCCCGGTTTCACGGGTGCTTTTCGCCCAGTTCGGCTCGGTCCTCAACTACGGGTATCTGGGCGACACCCCCACCGCGCCCGGCCAGTGGAGCGCCCGACAGCTCACCGAGGCGATTCGCTCCGTGCGACATCAGCAAAGCCTCTGAAACAGGGATCACCCCACGATCTCGCGGGGCGCATCCGGCAAGGCATCGAGGAAGGCTCGGCCGTAACGTTTGGTCAGCACTCGATTGTCTAACAGACACACCAAACCTTCGTCCCGGGCTGTGCGGATCAATCGGCCCACACCCTGCCGGAGCTTGAGAATCGCCTCCGGCACCGAATATTCGTTGAAGGGATTTCCTCCCGCTGCCTCGATGGCTTCGAGCCTCGATTGGGTGAGCGGATGATCCGGCACCGCGAAGGGCAGGCGGGTCACGACGACATTCGAAAGCGCTTCGCCCGGCACATCCACGCCGGTCCAAAAACTATCGGTCCCAAAAAGCACGCTGTCCACATCCTCACGGAAGACCTCGACCATCCGATGCCGCGGCATGCCTTCTCCCTGGACCAGGAGTTGCCAGCCCTGGCGTTCGAAATCCCTGCGCAAGGCAGCCGCCGCATCCTTCATCATGCGATAGCTGGTAAAGAGCACGAAGGCCCGCCCCCGACTCATCGCCACTGCCTCGCCAATCGCCTTGGTCAGGGCCGTGCCATACTCGCGGGCGCTCGGCTCGGGCATGGATTTCCAGATCCGGATCTTCATCTGGCTGCGGTAGTCGAACGGACTGCCGATGCTTCGTGCCTCGATTTCCTCAGCGCCGACCCGCGAGCGGAACCAACCCAGCGATGGGTCCCCCACCCCGAGCGTGGCGCTGGCCATGATGCAGGTTTTCTCCTCCCCAAAAAGCAGCGGACGCAGGCGATCGGCGACATTGACCGGCGCGGCATGCATCGAAAACAGCGTTTCCTCACGCCCGCCCCGCTCCACCCAGTGAACGCTTTCCGGGTCTTTCTGATCGAGGAAACTGGCGATCGCCCCATGAGCTTCCCGCAGTTTCCTCGCCGCATCCTGCAACTCACTGCGGCTGATCTCATGTTCAAGATCCTCCGCCACCGCATCGATCCGCTCCCACAGCTCACGCAAGGGCGCGGCCGCCACATTGGGAACCAGTTCGGGCTGCCTCACCCGCCACTCCTTCGACCATTCGCCGAAAGACGCCGCATGCCCGAGCGATTCAAACAAGCTCTCCGTCCCCGCCCTCGCCGCCTCCACGGCGCGCAGGAGATCCGCGCTGCCATAGGGTTTCAGCAGACCCTTTCTACGACGTCCATCGTACAAACGCTGCAGGTCGAATCGCAGGCCCGCCTGACTCACCCGCAGACCGAGTTGCACCGCGGCGACCTGTTCGACCGTATGCGCCTCATCGAGCACCGCGAAGTCATCCGGGAAAAGGAATCCCTTCGTCTTGCCATCCTCCGCCGCCTCCCCGGTATCCATCAGCGCGAAAAACAAGGTGTGATTCACCACCACCAGTCTCGCCTCCGCCGCCCGCTTCCGCGCCTCTTGGAAAAAACAATTTCCCCGCGGCCCGCAAAACCGCGCGGTGCAGAGGTGCGCTTCCGAGCAGACTTGCAGCCAGACTTTCATCGATGGCTGGAAATCCAGATCGCTCAAGGTCCCATCGAGCGTCCTCTCCGCCCACTTCGTGATCGCTTCGAGTTCCTCCGCCTCGCCACTGGTGAAGAGGTCTCGCGTCTGCTCCCTCGCCCGCTTCAAGCGCGCGGGACAAAGGTAGTTCTGCCGGCCCTTCAAGAGCACCGCCGGCAGTTCATCGCCCAGCAAGCGTCGCACAATGGGGATGTCCTTGCGCACCAACTGCTCCTGGAGGTTGATCGTATGCGTGGAAATGATCGCCTTGCGACCGCTGGCAAGCGCGTGCTTGGCCGCGGGCAGGAGGTAGGC
The DNA here is from genome assembly GCA_025457665.1 of Akkermansiaceae bacterium. GTDB lineage: Bacteria > Verrucomicrobiota > Verrucomicrobiia > Verrucomicrobiales > Akkermansiaceae > Haloferula. The sequence goes on from JALOTY010000016.1 coordinate 55,099, forward strand.
CAGGGATTTCCCCACGCCCGTGCCGGCCTCGACCACCAGCGATTGACGCGTTTCCAGCGCCCTCGCCACGGCCACCGCCATTTCCATCTGCTCGGGGCGGAATTCGAAATCCGGAGACTTCGATAGCAAGCCACCCGGGGAGAAGGCCGCGGCGATTTCCACCGCCAGCCCTCCCGGGTTTGCTTGTTCGCCCGCCAGTCCGATCATCCGGGCCGCATTCCGCGCCGTGATGCCCCCACTTCCAAGCGCGAAGTTGCCCGATCTTTACAAGCCCCCCGATCCATCCATCCTTCGCCCACCCATGCACTTTCTCCGGCGTGCCACTCCCGCCCTCATCCTGACGCTTGCCGGCATTCTCGCCGCCGCACGCTGGGTGCCCGTGGAGCAGGCGGATGTTCAGGACACGCTCGCCAGTTTCCCGGACGCCGACCCCTTCACCCACCATCTGCGCCCGCTCATTCTCGCCCTGCTCTGCCTGATCCCCGCGATCGGCGGCTGGCTCTACGCTTTCTCCGGGACTCTTGCCCGCTACGTCACCCGGCAGTTTCTCACCCTTCTTGGCATCTGCCTTGGCGGCTTGGTCATCATCTGGCTGCTGATGGATTTCCAGGACAATGTCGATGACATCAAAGCCTCCGGCAGCATCGCCGCCACCACCCTCGCCCTCTACCGCGCGCGCCTTCCTGAGATTCTGATCACCCTTGTCCCTTACGCGCTTCTCCTTTCCCTGCTCCTTTGCCTCGGTCGCCTTTCCGGCTCGCGGGAAATCATCGCCATGGTCCAGACCGGGCGCGGACTCGCCAGGATCACCCTGCCCTTCATCACCGCCGGACTCCTCGCCACGGCCTTCTGCATCGGACTCAACTTCCATTGGGCCCCCCGCTCCACAGCGAATGAGAAACAGGTCATCGACTCCGCCCGCGGACGCGATGCCACCGCCGCCGAAATGGTTCTCTTCCGCAATCCCCGCTCCCCCCGCCTGTGGATGGTCCGCAGTTTCCCGGCCGATTGGAAAAACGGCGCACCGCTCCAAGGCATCCGCGTGATCAGCGAGGACGGGCAAGGCCGCCTTTCCCGCATCCTCGTTGCCAGCAGTGCCACCCACGACCGCATCAGCGGCCATTGGAGCTTCCAGGACGCCGCCATCCGCCGCATCAAACCCGGCGAGGCCCCTCGCTTCGTCCGCGATTTGCCGGATCCCTACGTCGTGACCTCATGGCGGGAAACCCCTGCGGAAATCATCCAGCCCGGGCTCCCGCCCGACCAACTCGGCATCCCCGACCTCACCGGCTGGCTTCACGATCACGGCCGCGACAGCAAGGGCAAGGCCGCCCATCTGACCCAGTGGCACCACCGTTTCTCCCAACCGCTGAACTGCCTCGTCGTGGTTCTCCTCGCCACCCCGCTCGGCATCTATTTCTCCCGACGCGGAACCACTGGCGGAGTCGCCATCGCCGTCTTCCTCGCCATGGGTCTGCTCTTCCTCACCACCATCTGCCTCAGCCTCGGCGACTCCAGCCATCTGCCGCCGCTCGTCGCCGCCTGGCTGCCCAATGCCTTCTTCGGCATCCTCGCCCTCTATCTCTTCCGCCGACGTCTCGCCGGTCGACCGATTTACCAGACCTTGCGTCGCCTCATTCCCAACGAGTCCTGAACTCTCCTCACGCACCGCCATGCTCAACGCCTCCTGGCACATCCGCTCCCGTTCGCGCAAATGCGCCGTCTCCGGTGAATCCTTTGCCGATGGCGAAACGATCGTCACCGCCCTCTTTCCCGACCCTGAATCCAGCGGTTACCTGCGTCACGATTTCTCCCTCGCCGCCTGGGAATCCCGCCCGGCCGATGCCGAGCCGCCCTTCTCCTCCTGGCGCACCGTTTTCACCGCCGTCGAACAGGAGGAAAAAACCGACCCGATGAAGCGCGAGGACCCCGAGTCCTTGTTGCGCCGCTTGGTGGAGGAAGACGAGAACCACACGGAAAACGTCCGTTACATCCTCGCCGTCATGTTAGAGCGACAAAAGCTCCTCGTGGAAACCGATTCCCAGCACATGCCCACCGGCATCCTCCGGGTTTACGAACACCGCAAGACCGGCGAAGCCTTCATCATTCGCGACCCTAACATCCCACTCAATCAGATCGAACAAGTTCAGGAGGAAATCATCTTCCTCCTCGAAAACAGCGGCCGCCGCGCGCCGACGGAGGAAGCATCGGAAACCTCCGAGGAACCCGCACAAAGCGCACAAAGCGCACAAAGCGAAGAAAGCGAAGAAAGCGAAGAAAGCGAAGAAAGCGAAGAAAGCGAAGAAAGCGTGGAAAGCGCGGAAGCCGAAGCCCCGATCGACCCCAAGGAGACCTGAAGGTCAAAGGTCAAAGGTCAAACAGCAAAGGTCAAAGAGCTTGAAGCGGCGCCTTGCACTCTCAAGCTCTCCGGTCTTGTGTCTTGCGTCTTGAAGTCTTTCGTCTCAGCCGCAAGCTCTCCGGTCTTGCGTCTTGTGTCTTGAAGTCTTGCGTCTTAATTCTTCATCCCCATCTTGCACACCTTTTTGAAGTGCTTGGGATCCACCGGAGTGATCGAAAGCCGCGTGCCTTTCTGGATCACCAGCATGCCGGCAAGTGATTTCTCGGCCTTGAGTTGATCCAGACTGACCACCTGCGGGAACTTCTCGACGAACTCAAAG
>JALOTY010000078.1 GCA_025457665.1 Akkermansiaceae bacterium
AGGCTGCGGTTGGTGGTTTCCCCGGTCCCGGTGTAGAGGATGCCCCCGGTGAGGCCGCTGCCACCGAGGAGGATCTGCGAGGCATCGCCCAGCGCCGCGGAGATGGAGGAAACACTCACCGTTCCGCCGCCGACGATGACGAGATCCCCGCTGTGGGAATTGTTTCCGGCAAGCACGACCCGACCGCCGCCGGTGATGACAAGACGCGAGTCGCCTGCCAACTCGCTGGTGACGGTCAGTGGATTGGGCGACTGCTGGGTCCATACCTGATCGGCCCCGAGGACGATGCGGCCGCTGGTCTGAAGGTTCAACGCGCCGGAGTTTTCGCCGAGATAGATCCCGCGGGAACCGAGCGTGAGGTCGTGACTGCCGCCAATGCCAACAGGCGAGGTCGTGCTGACGATGAGGGAATCGATGGCGACATTCGCCCCAAGAGTGGTGTTCGGGCTGCCGGAAGAGAAATGGACCTCGGTGTTCGAGGCAGGCGGCGCGGCGGTATCGGTCCCGCCGGTGGAGTCGGTCGCCCAGTTGGTGTTGCCGGCGTTGTTCGTGGTCCAGACCGCATCGACATCGCCTTTCCAATGCGCGACGTAGGGGGAATCGACGCCGCTCATGAGATTGGCGATTTCGGAATCGGGCAGGGCGGAATCGAGGATGACGACTTCATCCAAGCGGCCATCGAAGAGCGGGTCATCGGCCCACTGGCTTTTTCCGAGGTAGTTTCGAGTCGTGCTGGAGAGGGCGGGATCGACCAGGGAGCCCTGGGCCTGGAGGCTGCCATTGACGAAGATCTTCGCGGCGCTGCCTTGCACGGTGACGGCGACGTGCTGCCAGGTGCCGAATGGCAGGGCATTGGTGGCGATGGATTTGGTGGAACCGCTGTTGTTGCGCAGTCCGAGGCGGAGCTGGCCACCGGAGGAGGGGCTGAGGAAAAAGAATTGCTCGGTATCGTTGCCGAAATCGAAGATCCGTTGGTTGGCGGCTCCTCCATCCCAGCGGACCCATGCGGCGAAGGTCATGGCGTTGCTGTTGATCAGGCCGGGAGGAAGTTCGAGGTGATCGCTGCTGCCATTGAGATCGATGGCCTGACCGTCATTTCCCGTGGTGAAATCCGCGGCGCCATGATGGACGGCGCGATGGTCGTGGCCGGAGCTGTCGCGCGTGTCGCCATCGAAGTCCAGCAAGGCCACTCCGCGGCGGACGGCGAGTGGATAACTTTCCTGGAGGTAGCCGATGGGTGAGCGGTTGGCCTTGTAAACGACCCCGGCAGGAGTCAGTCCGCCGGTGGAATACTCCATGAAGCGGGTGTGTTCGACATTACTATAAACGGCGTACCTTTCGATCCACGGGGTATTGTCCATCATGTCGATCCAACTGGCGATGGCATCGGCATTCTGCTGATAGGTGGGGTCGGTGCAGCCGGTCCAGTTGGCACCGTTGTTGAACTCGGTGACCCAGATCGGTTTGCGGTAGCGGTTCCAGATTTCCTCCAGCCAGGCGCGCAACTGGGTGGCGGAAATGCCGCACTGATAGAAATGGATGGCGATGTAGTCGACGCGGAGTCCGGCGGCGTTGGCCTTGTCCATGAAGTCGTAGAGCCACCATTTCCCGCCATCGGTGACGGCGGGCGAGCCGACGCGAAGGCCGGTGGCGAGGAGTTCCGGCCAGGCGGCGATGGCGGCGTCCCGCGAGCCGTTGCCGAGGGATTGGTAGGAGTCCTCGACCGGATTGTCCGGCTCATTGTAGCCTAGGAAATGGGTGACGCTGGTGCTGTTGGTGGGGAGCGATGGCCACCAGCGTTGCTGGCGGATGGGCACGTATTCCCAGTTCAGGGTGGAGCTTTTGTTGTTGTTCCAGTTGTAGTGCCAGGCGGCGTCGAGGGTATCGGGCGAGACATCGCAGGCGCCTTTTTTCGAGACCCAGCGCCAGGGGAAGACGCGGACGAAGCGGACGGCGTTGTCGAGATTTCCCGGCAGGGTGCCGACGTTCACATCGTGATCCTGGGCGATGTAAACCTTGCTGGTGCCGGTGCCATCGGCACGGGTTCCGAGAGTGGCCATGAAGCCACGCTTGAGCTTGAAGGAGCTGATGTTTTCATACAGCACGCCGAGATCGCTACTGCTGTCATAGTAGGTGTAGAGGTTGTGGCGCATCGAGGCACCGCGGAAGCCGGTGTCCGTGAAGGTTTCCAGGGGCTGGATGCCATTGGTGAAGGGGATGATCACGGTGCCCATGCCGTATTGCACGATGCGGACATTGCTGCCGTGGGCGGCGTTTGCGCCATTCACGCGGATCTGGCCGAGGATGGTGGACTGGACCGTGGACGGGCGGAGATTGTCGAAATGCAGCCAGGCGTCCGGGGAATTCAGGTGGATGATGCTGCCGGAGACCGGATTTCCGGTTCCGCTCAAGTGGAGCCGCGACTGGCCGTTGAGCGTGATCGTGGTGTTGGTGAGAGTGGTGAAAGTGCGAACGCTGTCATTGAGCACCACCTGGCCCTGGACCAGGGCGGCGGTGAAGCTCATGACGACGGCGATCATGAAGGCGCGGAGGCTCATGGTCAGCATGGGTTTCGGGATGGGTATGGGTCGGCCGATTTCGGCTCGCCGGGTTGGGGAGGGGGCCGATGGAAAAAGGTCGGGTTGCCCTGAGAACCAAGCAGAAAAGGCCGGTATGGCCAAATGGATTCCACCCATCCCCCATAAGGGGGAGTCCCTCGAAGGGGCGCGAAATGGGGGAAATTGACCGAGTGCTCCGGTTTTTCCTGATTTCGGGAGCTTTGGGTGTTCCCGGAGGGGAGGATCTGGCTATCTTCCCGGTGTGCGATTGCTCGTCTTTCCTATTTTCGCCCTGTTTTTCATCGGATGCCGGGAGAAGCAGGCAGCGCCGGTGGTGACGGCGGAAGCACCTGCGACCCCTGCTCCCCTGACGGATCCGCATGTTCTTTCGCCCAGCGCATCGTGCGCGCATTGCCACAAGGAAATCCATGGAGCATGGCAGGATTCGCATCATGGACTGGCGCATCGGGACACGGGAAATGAGGTCGATGCCGAGGCCTTCGCCGGGCGTGAGGTGAAGCAGGGCACGGCCGAATGGCGCTTTTCCGGAGGGGCGGAGAAGCCGACCATCGAGTGGCAAGATGGCGAGAAAAAGCTCGATGGCGTGAGTCCGATGGCGATCGGTCTGACGCCGCTGGTCCAGTATCTCATGGCGACGGGCGACGGGCGCTACCAGGTCCCGGACATGGCTTGGGATCCGGAGAAAAAGGAGTGGTTCAGCATTTTCGGCGAGACCCAGAGGCGGCCTGAAGAATGGGGGCACTGGACCCAGCGCGGGATGAACTGGAACTCGCAGTGCGCCTATTGCCATTTCACCGGACTGAAGAAAAACCACGACACCAAGACGGGCGAATACAAGACCTCATGGATCGAACAAGGCGTGGGCTGCGCGCAATGTCATGGACCGGACCGCCCGAACCCCGGGACGGACGATTGCCGCATCGATCCCGCGCGCAAGTTCACCACCGAACAATGGACGCAGTCCTGCGCGACCTGTCATGCGCGCCGCGAGGAATTCGATGAATCCTTCACCACCGGTCGATCCTTTCACGATCACTATCTTCTGGCCCTGCCGAGTCAGCCGGGCTTGTGGTTTCCCGATGGCCAGCAGCTCGATGAAGATTACAACTACACCTCGCTGCTGCTCTCGCGGATGGGGCACAAGGGCATCGGCTGCACGGATTGCCATGACCCGCACGCCGCGATTCCCAAGGGTGGTGATGTGGCGGTCCGCAGCAATGCCCTCTGCATGACCTGTCACGCCGGCGGGACCAAGGGCGCGGTGGTCATCGATCCCGCAACGCATACCCGCCATGCGGTGGGCACGCCCGGTGCGGGCTGTGTGGATTGCCACATGCCCAAGCGGAGTTACATGGGCCGCGATCCGCGGAGTGATCACCGTTTTCCGCGGCCGGATCCTCTGCTTACCAAGGAACTGGGCGTGCCAAACGCCTGCAACGATTGCCATTCCGACAAGGGGATCGATTGGCAGATCAAGCATACCCACGAGTGGTATGGCGAGGACATGAACCGCGTGAACCGGCAGCGCACCCGCGCGATTCATGCCGCCCAGCAGGGCAAGGCGGGCTCGCTGGATCTGTTGGTGGAGGCGATGAAGACCGAGGAAATCGATGCCTGGCAGGCCACCCTGCTGCGTCTCATGGAACCGTGGTTCGATGATTCACGCGTGGTGAGATACACCAACGTGGCCATTCAGGAAGGCGGCCCGCTGGCCCGCACTGCGGCGGCGATGCTGCTTGGCCGACGCGGCGAAACGGGTGAGCTGTTAGATAAGGCATTGGCGGACCCCTTGAAGTCGGTCCGTGTCGAGGCGGGCTGGGCATCTCTGGAGCGGCTGCCGCGGGATCATCCGGTGATTGGCGAGTTGGAAGCGATCGCCCGGCACCAATCCGACCAACCGGGCGGGGCGATGAGGTTGGCGCGCATTGCCTTGAGCCGTGGTGAAAATGCGACAGCGGAGGCATGGATGAAAAAGGCGGCCGAGTGGGACCGCACCTCACCGGCTCCGCGGCGGGATCTGGCGGTGTTTCTTGGCGGAGTCGGACGGACGGCGGAATCGATCCGCTGGCTTGAAGAAGCGTCCGCCCTGGAGCCTGGCAATGCGGAGATTGTTTATCTCGCCGCCCTCGCCCATGCGGAAACGGGAGACACTGCCAAGGCCGAGGAGAAACTCCGGAAAGCGGTGGAGATCGATCCCGGCTACTCCCGTGCCTGGTACAATCTCGGTCTTCTGCTGGCCGGTGGTGACCGCACCGATGAAGCGCTGGAAGCGCTGCTGCGTGCCGAGAGGGCGGACCCGGGAACGGCGGATGCGCCTTATGCCCGGGCGACGATTCTTTATCGCCTCGGCCGACTTCCCGAAGCCCGTGCGGCCACCCTCGAAGCCCTCCGCCGCCAGCCGGATCACGGTCCATCGAACCAATTGATCCAGGAACTCGGCGGCAAGTGAGGAGGGATCGAGGAAAGCGCTGAGAATCGGAAGACGCGGATCGGACCCTGCCGGGAATCTCCGCGTCTCCCCATCATTCTCAGCCAAGCGCCTTGGCCATGAGGGCGTTCATGCGTTTCACGGTGTCGCGGGCGTCTTCGAGCAGACCGGCGGCCATGAGGGCGTTGTCGAGCAGTTGGCTGGCGACGAGTTTGGCGATCTCGGGCTGGGAGTCCTTTGCCGCGGCGAGCTTGCGGATGATTTCGTGGCGCGGGTTGATTTCGAGTTCGACCTTCACGGACTCGCTGAAGTTTTCGTCCATCGCCTTCATCATCGCCCGCATCTGCGCGCTCATGGCATCCTCGGGCACCAGGGCGACCACGGGGCTGTCCACCAATCGACGTCCGGCGGCGACCTGGGTGACGCGGTCACCGAACTCCGCCTTCATGAATTCGCAGAGCGCGGCGGTTTCCTCGGCACTGAGCGATTCGCCTTCCAGCTCCGCCTCGTCCAGCTCCACGCCGGCCTTGGAAACGGAGACAAGTTTTTTGCCATCGAACTCGCCGAGGGAATCGACGACGTATTCGTCCACCGCATCGGTGAAATACACCACCTCCAGCCCGCGCTTGCGGAAACCTTCGAGGTAAGGGCTGGCTTCGATCTGGTCGCGGTTCGCACCGACGATGTAGTAGATCTTGTCCTGACCGTCCTTGCTACGGGAAACATAGTCGGTGAAGCCGGTGAGTTCGCCGGCGGCGGTCATCGAGCTTTCGAAACGCAGCAATTTTGCGAGAGCTTCGCGATGGGTGAAATCGGTGGCGACCCCTTCCTTGAGATAGCGGTCGAACTTCCTGTAAAAAGCCTGCCATTTCGTGGCGTCTTCGGTGGCCTCCTTTTCGAACATCTTGAGCACGCGCTTGGCGATGACCTGGCCGATCTTGCGGACCAGGGCACTGTCCTGCATCGATTCACGGGAGATGTTCAGCGGGAGATCGGCGCTGTCGATGACGCCCTTCATGAAGCGCAGCCACTCGGGCAGGAGGCCCTTGGGCTCGGCATCGATGAGGACTTTTTTGCAGTAGAGGGCGACGCCGGCATCGACCTTGCCGAAGCCCATGCGTTCGGGGTTTTCCGAGGGGACGAAGAGCAGGGCGTTGATGGCGATGGGGGCATCCGCGGCGAAATGCAGGCGGTATTGCGGTTCATCGAAGGCGCGGGCCTGGAACTGATAGAAGGCCTTGTATTCTTCTTCGCTGATGTCGGATTTGTTTTTCAGCCAGAGCGCTTCGATCTCGTTGACGCGCTTGCCATCGATCATCACCGGGAAGCCGACGAAGTTGCTGTAGGTTTCCACGAGGCGTTTCACCCGGTAGTCCTCGGCGTATTCCTTTTGATCTTCCTTGAGCTTCAGGGTGATGCGGGTGCCGCGCGGGATGTCATCGGCGGCTTCAATTTCATAGCCGCTGCGGCCATCGCTGGTCCACAGCAGGCCTTCGCCATCCTTGCGCCAACTGCGGGTGTGGACGCGCACTTCATCGGCGACCATGAAGGCTGAATAGAATCCCACGCCGAACTGGCCGATCATGCCGGCGGGCGTCGATCCGCTTTCCTTCATGGCCTGGAGAAATGCCTTGGTGCCGGAGTGGGCGATGGTGCCGAGGTTTTCGATGAGTTCCTCGCGGGTCATGCCGATGCCGCGGTCTTCGATGGTCAGCGTGCCGGCCTCCTTGTCGGCGGTGACGGTGATTTCCAGCGGCAGGCCGGCATCGTGGATGTCCTTTTCGGTGGACTCGATGTGGCGGAGTTTCTCCATCGCATCGGACGCGTTGGAGACGAGTTCACGGAGGAAGATTTCCCGGTCCGTGTAGAGGGAGTGAACCACCAGGTCGAGGAGCTGTTGGATCTCGGCCTGGAACCCATGCTTTTCGGAAGTGGTCGTGCTCATCGGGCGCGGAAAATAATGAGACTTCGCGGCCTGTCAACCACCCCCGGCGGGCCTTTTGGCCACGGGTCCACCGGGAGCCACGGGGTTGGGAGTGAGGAGAGCGGGAGAAGGGGGCTAGCGCCCGAGCCCATTCGGCCGCGGCCCCTTCACTTCTCTTCGAGCACGATGTCCTTGAACTCCGCTTTCATGGCCGGACCGGCATGGAGTTGGAGGGCGAGGACACCCTTGGCGGCACGTTTGGCGGCATCTTCATCGTGAATCTCCGCGGCCAGCTTGCCGTTGACGAAATGTTTCACCACATTGCCGGTGGCTTCGAGGCGGTATTCGTTCCACTGGGCGAGGTCCACCGGATCGGTTTCGAAGCTTTCGATGACTTCGGGCTTCTTGCCTTCCACCAGTTTGACCTTCTGGCCCCTTTCGCAGGCGATGCCGCGGCCGCGCTCTTCGTAGAGCATGGCGAGGTATTCATGCTTGGGATGGAGATCCATTTGATATCCGCCGACGACCCAGCCATCGCCTTCATGACGTTTGCTGCGGTATTGCACGCCGGAGTTGTTTGATCCGGTGATGCGGGCCTTGAATTTGAGGACGAAGTCTCCGGGCTCGCCGTCCTTCCAGATGAGGAAGCTGTTGGCGTCGATCTTCTTTTCCGCGCCATCGGTCTCTCCGGTGAGCACGCCGTCCACCACTTTCCACAAGCGCGGATCCCCGTCCCAGCCGCTGAGGTCCTTGCCATTGAAAATCGAAACTTCGCCCGCCAGGCAGGCACAGGCACTCGCCATCAGGGTCCATGCAGTCAGTGATTTGAGCATGTCAGCATCCCAAACCTTCCATCCGGGGCTGGCAAGCCCGCAAGCACGCCAATCGAAGCGATGCCGGGCGATGGAAATTTTCGGGCGAAATTGCAAGTTTCCCTGCGGAAAGATGTATCTTGTGGCAGCTTTTTGAATCGTGTCTCCTCCCGCCATGAAGTTTCCCGCCCTCCTTGCGATCCTTTCTGCCTGCCTGGCGACCCACGGCATGGCCCGCAGCCCCCTGGTCACGGCGGCGGTGGAGAAGGTGCTGGCGGAGGCATCGATGACCACCCCGGAGCAGGCGGATTTCCGTGCGGCTTTGCTGGCATCGACCGAGTGGCAGCATGAATTTCTCGATTCCGGCCCGTTGCCGAAGCCTGCCGAGGCGATGGCTTTGCTTCATGCGCTGTGGAAATCGGACCCCGCGCTGGCTGCTGATCCGATCGACCGCGGGATGGCCACGGCCTGTGCCCTGGCAGGGGCGGACCGGGGCTGGGATGCTGCCCGTGTGGGCGAGCGCTACGTTTATTTCCGCGATGCCTGGGATCAGGGATTGCTGAATTCGATGTTTGGCGGGCTCAGTGTTTTCCAGCGCCGCTATCTTGCCAACGGGGTGCAGCACGATCGTTTCAACACGCTGGAATCGATGCACTATCAGCTCGAAGAGGTGTGTCTGCCCGCGGATCAATATCCCGGTGCCTGCTGGTACGCCCGCTGGATTCTGAACAACCCCTTCGGCGATTCGATCCATGGTCCGCATTACTATGAACCCTTTCAGGCGAGTTGGGGCAGCGATGCGGAAATGGTGCGCCATGTCGGCGGTGTCTGCGGCTCGCTCTCGAACTTCGGTGCAGCGGCTGCCATCGCCAACGGCATCCCTGCTGCGACGATGGGCGAGCCGGGACATTGCGCCTACGTGGTGATGATTTCCCCCGGCCAATGGGTTCCCTCCTACTCGCTCTCCTGGGATCGCGGGCTGCATTATGGTTTTCATGGCGGATCGTGGAGCTGGCATGTTCTCAATACCCGCGCTCATGAAGACGTCGCTGCTGCGCGGAAATCCGGCGACCTGCGTCGTGCCGCCACCGCTCTGGCCGATGCCGGGGAAACGGGAAAGGCCGTGGATGCCTTCCGCAGGGCACGCCGCAGCCATCCGCTCGACTACTCGAACTGGCTTGCTTCCGCCGCATTTCTCGCCTCGCCCCGCGTGCCGGACCAGGCATGGCAGGATCTGCATCGCGATGCCCTCGAACTCCTCGCGCCCGAATTTCCCGAGGTCGCGTGGACCTTTCTGAAAAGCGCTGTTTATCCCAAGATCCTCCCGTCGGGAGAGGAGCAGGCATCGAAACGTCGCGACGCCCTGCTCGCCTTCCACCGCGCGCTGAAAGGCTGGGGAGTGGAACGTTGGAAATTTGGCGAAGCCCTCCGCGAGCAGATGGGCATGGTCTCGGCGGATGCCACCAAGCAGGACGAATTCGCCCTCGCCTGTTTCGGCATCCATGCCACGGCCGCCACCCTCGTGCCACCGGTGCTCGAAGCCCAGTTCGCCGCCTGCGGTCAGGATGAAGTCCGCAAACGCGCCTTCATCCACCAACTCACCGAAGGCCTCGCCAAGGGCAGGGGACATGACTTCGATGAAACCATCGGCCTGCTCGCCGCGCGCATTCTGCCGGAGTCGGCCGCGGCCGGAGATCGCGCCACCTTTCAGTTTCTCGGCAAACTCGCCTCACGCGGCTACGAGCCCTGCGCGGTGGAGGTGGAGAAATTCCCCGGCATCCTCCTTTCCTCCGGTGGCTGCCTAAGCATCGCCGCACCCGGAAATCAATGGGATGTGCCCTCGCGCCACTGGGGGGTGATCGAAAACCATGGCGGCGATTTCCATACCGATTCCGCCCCGGCCTTCGCCACCGTGCAGCTTGGGAATTTCGGGCGGCTTTCCGGTGTCGTCATCGTCCAGCGCGATGGCAACATCGGCCGACTCGCCGGGGCGAAACTCCAGACTTCCGCCGATGGTTCCACCTGGACCGATGTCCATGTCTTCGAAAATCCCCAGCGCGTCGAACGCATCGATCTCCGCGACCGGAAAATCGATGCCGGATATGTCCGGGTGCTCCAGGAAAACGGCCCGCATCTTCACTTCAATCGCTTCCTCGTCTTTGGTGCGAAACAGAACTGAAGACTTATCTAACAGGATATCATCATCTTTCCCATGTCGCGCATCCTTGTTTGTTTCTTTTTCCTCGTCTCCTTCCTCTGCGGAGAGATCACCGAGGTTCCCGGCTTTGCCAAAGCGCGGGAGGCCTCAGCCGGCAGTGCCAAGCCGCTGGTGGTGCTGGTCCATGGGTCCTCCTGGCACCGGGCCAGCCAGCTTTTCACGGAGAAATTCTGGCGTGCGGCGGACTTCCGCGCCGGCATCGCCCGCGATGTGGTTTTCACGGAAATCGATGTCCGTCAGAACCCCAAGGAAGATGAACAAAAGGCTTTTGCCGAGGAGACCCAGGGCTGGGACCGCGGGACCGTCCGTTCCTTTCCCGCGATCCAGATCTATGGTCCGGACGGCCATCTCCTCGAAAGCCTCGGCGGCTCGATGCTGCGCGAACTCGCCCTTTCCCCGCCGCTGGTCGCGTCAAAGATCGATGCCATCGCCGCCGCCTCCGCCGAGCGCGATCGGCTGTTAGGGGAGATGGATCAGTTCAAGACCAACCCCGAGGAAGCCGCCAAACGCATCGATGCCCTCTGCCGCCTGCCCATCCGCCCCGAGACGGATGCCGCCACGAAGTTCCGCGCGCTCGATCCCACGGATCGCTATGGATGGGCCGCGAGACATGCCTTTGGCGGTTGGGAGTTCATCCGCGCCACCAGTGATCGCATCGCCAAGGGCGAGACCGATGCCGCCCTTGTCGAGGTCGATGCCATGCTCGCCGAGTCCGCCTACGAACCCGCGCAGCGTTGTCTCATCCTCGCTGCCAAGGGCATGCTTCTCGCCGCCAAAGGTGAAAAGGAAGCCGCCTGGGCCGCCTATCAGGAAGCCCACGCCCTCGATCCCCGGGGCCCCGATGGCAAAGCCATCATCCGTCATGGCTATCGCACCGTAGGCAGCAGCATCCCCGGTGCCACCGCACCGGAGGGGTGATGTGGAAGATTGTGGATGTTAGATGCTGGATGGTGGAGGTCGCTTCGCGCGGCCTTTGGCTGTTTCCTAAAAGTGAAATATCCCATCGATCCTGGTCCAAGATCCCGAACTTTCGTTGTTTTCCCCAATCCCGTCGACCTTCTCATCTCCCTCCCATCAACCCGCCTTTTTTCTCGTCTCGTGAAGGGCGATGATGAAGGCGCGGCAGGCGCCGAGGGTGACTTTTCGACCGTGGAAATCCAGATTCCGTAGCATGACAGGCTGGGTTTTCCGGCAGGTCCGGCATTGGGGGATGAGGAACTTCAGGTCGGCGGATTGGGAGTTTCGATGCGACCGCCAGCGTTCGAAGCGTTCAACCAATTTCGCGCCAAGGACCCAAAAAAACCATTTCCATACCAAAACGATCATCACCAAGGGGTGGACCCGTTTCCAGTCGTACGGATTCGCATGATCCTTGGCGGCCTTGTGAATGATCTTGCTGTTGCGTGACGTGGCTTCCCCGCAGGAGAGACAGACAGGCGGGAGGGGCTCCTTTTCAGACAAGGTGATTTCGGCGAAGCCCCGATGCATCATTTCGCGGTGAAGGCTGGGCTGATGATGGGATCGACGCGGCCGCGACCGGTGCCGGGAGATCAGCAAAGCGATAGCGAAGGGGGCGGTGAAAAAAAGATAGCAGAAGAGTCCTGCCATGATCTCCATCGCGGGCTTCCCCAAGATCAGGGCCCGGGTGAGCCCGATGATCAGGATGACTGCAAAGAGGAGATTGGTCGCCAAAAGGACTCTTTGGTTGCCGCTCCATTTCGAACGGTGACTGGATCCCGTTGGCATGATTGGGAAGAAAGGGACGGGATTTTGGCCTGACAAGATCAAAGCTCAGGGCGGCGGGGATGGTCAGGTCGGACTCGGAGTTTTCGACTCTCGTTTTGGCGGTGGGCGGAGGGTCTTTCGAATTTCGGGTTCCCGGTGTGGGTGAATCTGGCTGCTTTGCGATGACCCATTCTTTGGCTTTTTCCTCCGGGGGATGCGGCGCTAAGCTTTCCGGGAGCCGGTGGGGGTCGATTCGTTCGCCCCGCTGGCTTTGCTCTCGTGAAAACCTGAATGACGACCATGCGCTTCCTGCTGATTTCCCTCATCTTGCCTGTGGTGGCGGCCACGCCGAAGAGTTTGCCAGATCCGGAGGAGGCGGCCTATCCGGCGATCGAGCGGTTGGTGGAGGTGATGGAGCAGGTCCGGGCGCGGCATCCGGATGTGGACAAGCTGGCTTACGACCGTCTGGTGAATCATGCGCTGGAGGGGATGTTGGCTTCGTTGGATCCGCATTCGTCATTCATCCACCCGGAGATGGCGGCGATGATGAAAGAGCAGCCGGACCTGGATCCACATGTGGCGGCGCTCGGTTTGACGATGGGCTGGCGGGGGGACGGGCCCTATCTCGCGGCGGTGGAACCCGGATCGGCGGCGGCGGAGCTTTTGCCGGGATCGGCGCTTTTGGAGATCGATGGTCGTCCGGTGGCCGGTCTGCCTGCGACGGCGGTGCTCGGCCAGCTTTCCGGCGCGCCGGGCAGCAAGGTCACGCTGCGCCTGAAATCGCCTGCCGAGCCGCGGGCCGAGGAGGTGGTGCTGACGCGTCGGGCGGTGGAGGAAAGGGCGGTCACGGATTTCCGGCTGCTCGAAGCTCCGGGATCAGTGGGCTATCTGCGTCTGGCGTCATTTACCGATGCCGCTCCGCGGGAAATCGAGGCGGCGCTCGACGAACTTGAGGAAAAGGGGATGAAATCGCTGGTGCTCGACCTGCGGGGAAATCCCGGCGGTTCGCTGCCCGCGACCGTGGAAATCCTCGGCTTTTTCCTGCCGCCCGGCACCGAGGTGGTCACCGTCCGCGCCCGCGAAGGCAGCGGTGACAACGAAGCCCTCCGCACCCCCGAACGGCAGCGCCGGAAGCGCGAATATCCCATCGCCATCCTCATCGATCGCGGCTCCGCCTCGGCCTCCGAACTCACGGCCGGAGCCTTGCAGGATCTCAAGCGCGCCAAGGTCATTGGCGAGCTTTCCTACGGCAAGGGCTCGGTCCAGAACATCATTCCCACCGGCGGAAACACCGCCCTGCGGCTGACCATCGCCACCTATCACACCCCGTCGGGAAAGACCCCGCATCGGGTGGGCATCCAGCCGGACATCGCCGTGGAAATCCGTGACGAAGACCGGACCCGCACCGGGCTTTCTTTCCGCAAGGCGCAGCTCACGCCGGAGGAGGCGGCGGAGCTGGAGAAATGGACCGATCCGGTGCTTTCCGCAGCCCTCGAAGCGCTCGCCAGTCCTTGATTTTCAGTCTGCCCCTTGCAGGTCGGGAAATCGACGCTAGTCTCTGCGCATGCTCCGTTTTTTCTCCCTGTTTTCCGCCGCGGTGACCCTTGCCGATCCGGCCTTTGCTGCCGATTTGACCTCGATTTCCTTCAAGACCATCGATGGCAAGGACAGCTCGCTGGCGGACTACAAAGGCAAGGTGGTGCTCATCGTGAACACCGCCTCGAAGTGCGGCCTGACCCCGCAGTATGAGGCCCTCGAAGCCTTGTTCGATCAATACAAGGACAAGGGTCTCGTGGTTCTGGCCTTCCCCTGCAATGATTTCGGCAACCAGGAGCCCGGCAGCGTCGATCAGATCAAGGAATTCTGCTCGACGCGGTTTGATGTCAGTTTTCCCCTGATGGAGAAAATCCACGTCAAGGGCCCCGAGCAGCACCCGCTTTACACCGCCCTCACCGGGAAAGATGGCGCGTTTCCGGGCGACGTGAGCTGGAATTTCGGCAAATTCCTCGTCGGCCGCGATGGCAAGCCCTTGGCGCGCTTCGAGCCGCGGGTGAAACCGGATTCCAAGGAGGTCAAGGCGGCCATCGAAAAGGCGCTGGGTATCTGAAATCCCTGGATCTGACCGGATTTCCCCGAAATCGCGCGGCTTCCCGTGAAATCGGATGAGAGACGGGCTTGCGCGGCGGCGTAGTTTGGGGCGTCATCAGCCCCACATGAAAGCCGAAGAAAACCCGACCGATTCCCTCGCCCTCGCCTACGGTGCCATCACCGCCCGGATCTGGCTTGCCGTTCGTGCCATTCAGACCGCCGTTGAGAAATTTGCCGGAACCGCCGTTGCGGAAACCGCCGTGCAGATTGATGGCCAAGCGAACAGCTACGGCCTGACCGATGCCTCCGCCACCAAGGCCTACGCGCTTTCCAACTACCACGGGGTGCCTGCCGCGCTTTACGAAAAGTTCGCCACCGAGCCCCTCATGCCCGCCTGGGGATTGAAAATCTACGACAAGACCCTCGGGCCGGCACTGCTCTTGCTGGGCATCGCCATCCTCCTCGGCGTGGCCAGCCGGACCTCGCTTTTTGCCCTCGGCCTGCTCTACACCTCGCTCACCTGGGGTCTGATTCTCCTCGGGGAACCGGGAAATTCCGGAGTCGCCTGGCTCGCCGCCCACATGATCCTGATCATCATGGCCCTCTGCCTTGTTCGTTACGACCGTTTCCGTATCTTGAAAAAGTGGTAACCGCACCGATGGTGCTCTGATCCATGAACTCGCTGCCCTCTCCCATCAACCGCCGCAATTTCCTCGTCCGCTCCGCCGGTGCCGGCCTCGTGCTTGGTGCCCCGGCCATCCTGCGTGCCGCGGAAGCCCCATCGAAGACCCTCAATCTCGCCCTCATCGGCTTCGGCAAGCAGGGCAAGGTTCTCTTCGAGGCCATGTCAAACATCCCCGGCATCCGCTTCCAGGCGGTGTGCGATATCTGGGACTACAACCGCCAGGCCGGTGTCGCGAAATGCTACGCCCGCCAAAAAGAAAGGCCGAATCATTACGTCGATGTCGATGAAATGCTCGCCAAGGAAAAGGGCCTCGATGCCGCCATCGTCGCCACGCCCGATTTCTGGCACGCGCCCCACACCATCAAATGCCTCGAAGCCGGACTCCACGTCTATTGCGAGAAAATGATGGCCCACACCATCGAGGCCGCCCGTGACATGGTCCGCGCCATGGAACGCACCGGCAAGCTCTGCCAGATCGGCCACCAGCGGCGCTCCAATCCACGCTACCGCTACACTCTCGAACAGCTCATCCTGGGCAACAAGATCTGCGGCCAGATCGTCAACATCAACGCCCAGTGGAACCGCGCGATCAATTCCTCGCAGGACATCGGTTACAAACAGAACCTCGCGATCAAGCCGGACATCCTTCAGAAATACGGCTTCAAGGACATGCACCAGTTCATGAACTGGCGCACCTATCGCGATCTTTCCGGCGGTCCGATTTCCGACCTCGGTGCCCACCAGATTGATATCTTCAACTGGTTCCTCGGCACCGCGCCGAATGCCGTTTTCGCCACCGGCGGGAACTCCCACTTCAAGGATCGCGAGCACTTCGACAATGTCATGGCGCTCTTCGATTACGACACGCCGCAGGGTCAGGTCCGCGCCTTCTATCAGGTGCTCACCACCACCAGCGCCGGCGGCGGTTACTACGAGTCCTTCATGGGCACGGAGGCGACCATCGATATCTCCGAGCGCTCGGCCTACACCAACATTTATCGCGAGTCCTCCGCGCCATCCTGGGACAATCTTGTTTCCCGCGGTTTCCTCAAGAAAGCCGCCGCTCCGGCACCTGCGGCATCGGACAGCGGGGATGCGATCAAGTCCTACGAGTCCGCCGCTCCGGAAGTCTATCAGCTTCCCGGCGACCTCAACAAACCGCCCCACCAGCCGCACCTCGAAAACTTCTTTGCGGCCGTCCGCGGAGAGGCCAAGCTCAACTGCGACGCCCGCCACGCTTTCGAAAGCGAGGCACCGATCTATTGGGTCAATCCCTCGGCCCTCCAGAAAGAACGCATCATCCTTACCTCCGAACACCTCTCCGTATGAAAAAGCACCTGCTCCTGACCATCCCCGCCGTCTTCGTCTTCGCCGCCTGCGGTGAAAAGGACTCCGGCTCCGCATCCTCCGGTGGCTCCTCCGCACCCGGTGGCACCCCCGGCGGCGTGAAGCTCGTCACCGAACTTCCACCCGAACTCATCGAGGGCACGCCCAAGCCGATCAACGAGCCCAACCTCGTCCAAGCCCCCACGGCCGCTCCCGAATTCCTCGTTCCCGATGGCACCGTGCTTCTTTCCAAGGGCAAGACCGTCACCGCTTCCGATGACATGCCCCTCATCGGCACCCTCGACCTCATCACCGATGGCGACAAGGAAGCCGGCGAAGGCTATTTCGTGGAAATCATGGATGGCCTCCAGTGGGTGCAGATCGATCTCGAGCAGTCCGCCGAAATCGCCGCGATCTACGTCTGGCACTTCCACTCCCAGAAGCGCGCCTACAAGGACGTGATCGTCCAGATCTCCGATGATCCGGAATTCAAGAACGGCGTCACCACCGTCTTCAACAACGACTACGATGAGTCCGCGCAGATGGGCAAAGGCAGCGATGCCCCCTACGTCGAAAGCCGCTTCGGCAAGATCGTCGATGGCAAGGGCACCAAGGGTCGCTACGTCCGCCTCTACTCGAATGGCAACACCTCCGATGAGATGAACCACTACATCGAAGTGGAAGTCTTCGGCAAGGCCGCCGGTGCCGCCGCTCCCTGAGCCGACGGAAATCACTGAGTCTCCTCTAAGGCCCGCAGGTATCTTTCCTGCGGGCCTTTTTTGTTAGACCCCGTCCCTCCCACTCAATCGCCGGTTGAGAAATTCCCGGCAAGCGCCATGCTTCCGGCCATGAGCGAAACATTCCACGGCTGGGCGGCCCGCGAAGCAGGGGGGAAACTCGAAGCATTCGATTTCGACCCCGGTGAAATGAGACCCGAACAGGTCCAGGTGAAGGTCGAGTCCTGCGGGATTTGCCATTCGGACCTTTCGATGATCCACAACCATTGGGGCATCTCCCAATACCCCCTCGTTCCCGGCCATGAAGTCATCGGCGTGATCGAAAAGACCGGCGATCAGGTCAAAGGCCTCAAGGTCGGCGACCGCGTGGGCATTGGCTGGTTCGCCGGGAGTTGTCTCTCCTGCCACCCATGCCTCACCGGTCGCCATCAACTCTGCGGCCAGGCCGAAAGTCTCATCGTCGGCCGTCATGGCGGTTTCGCCGACAAGGTCCGGGCCAATGGCGAATGGGCGGTGAAACTGCCAAGCGCGCTCGACCCCGATCGTGCCGGTCCGCTCTTCTGCGGTGGGATCACTGTTTTTGCCCCCATCGCCGACCTCGGCGTCCGCCCTACCGACCGGGTCGGAGTCGTGGGCATCGGCGGCTTGGGCCATCTCGCCCTGCAATTCCTCCGCGCCTGGGGCTGCGAAGTCACCGCTTTTTCCTCGAATCCCTCCAAGGCCGAGGAAGCCCGCAAACTCGGTGCCCATCATGTGGTCGATAGCACCGATTCCGCCGCGCTGCGGAAAATCGCCGGCACCCTCGACTTCATCCTCGTCACCGCGAACGTCACTCTCGACTGGGATGCCTTCCTCGCCGTGCTTGCTCCGGATGGCCGGTTGCACTTCGTCGGTGCCGTCCTCGAGCCCGTGCCCGTGCCCGCCTTCACGCTCATCGGCGGCAGGAAATCGGTCTCCGGTTCGCCGCTCGGTTCACCCGCCACCGTCGCCACCATGCTCGATTTCTGCGCCCGCCACCACATCGCCCCCGTGACCGAAACCTTCGCCATGACGGAAGTGAACGCCGCCCTCGACCACCTCCACCAAGGCCGAGCCCGGCACCGCATCGTCTTGAAACGCTGAAATGCTGAAATGCTGAAATGCTCCGCGCGAAGCTCGGCTGTTCTTTGCCTTTTGAACTTTGAACTTTGAACTTGGCACTTGGCACTTGGCACTTGGAATCAAGGCTCGTTGACGGGCCCGATGGTTGCTCCGCGCACGAATTCCGCCCGGGTCAACATGCGTCGGAAGTCAGGGGTCCCCTTTGCCAAATGGTTTGCCCATTGCACCACCCTTTTCACCACAGGACGTGCATCCCAGCGGATATGGGTGATCTCCGGGCGGCACCAGGCCAGGTCCGGCATCCAGTCCAGGCAAGCAATCGAGATATCTTCGGGGCTCCTGAGTCTTCTTGCGGCGAGAAACTGCTGGGTCGCCAACAAGCCGGAAACTCCGTCAACAATCAGAGCCGTCGGCGGAGTCAATCGGAAGAGAGATTCCAAACAATCATGGAATCCCTCCACCGTCTCTTTCCAATCGGGCATGTGATAGGGTCCGGGCGAGATTCCACCGGCTGAAAGTTCATCGAGAAACGCTTGTGCGGCTGGAGAAGGGCGTCGGACGCGGATCCCCTTCCAGGCCAGAAACACAATCCTCCGATGACCGTGAGCCACGAGCGCCTTCGTCAGTTCCCGGATGGCTGGGACCTTGTCGGGTATCACGCTGGCGATTGGCAGGTCTCGTCCGCCTCCGAAAAGCGCCATCACGGGAATGTTCTGGCCGCTGAACCATTCCAAAATCTCCCTGGATCCGGTTTGAACCACCCATGCGTCGGCCGGGGTCCTTCCGACCAGACGGGCGACTCGCTCTGGCTTCATGCCCATTTCCATCAGGGAATTGGAAGGGTGAAACGCCAAATGCCCCCCTTCCCGCAAAGTGTGCCGGAGATCCACCATGTAGCCCTCGTTGCGGTCTTCTTTGGAAAAGAGCAAAATCGCCACCCGCAGAGGACGGACCTTTTCGTTCACCACTTGCCTGACGATTTGCCGTCGCCTTCCCGCTCCCCGGGGGATCAGCAGACCCTCCGTTTCGAGAATCAGCAAAGCCGCCTCCACCGTCTTGTGATTGACGCCTAAATCCTGCGCCAGGCGGTGAACACCCGGCAGCGCACCATCCAAACTTCCGTTGAGGATCTCCTGCTCCAGATGCCTTGCCACTTGTTCCGCAGCGCTGAGGATTCGGATGCTTTGCATGGCAAAACCATACCCCTAAGGGGGATACTTGGCCCGAAAAATCGATCTGGTGATCTCCACAGCCCGACGATTGAGGTTTTGATAACACCTTTTCCATCGATCTGAGACGCGCCTCAGAATCCATGCCTTAGGACCACCCCCACTCATGATGAAGTCGTCCCGCCTGACCCCAACATTCCTCATCCTCGCACTGGCCGCCCTCAATCCGGAAGTCACGCAGGCCACCATTGGCGTGACGAATCTCGGAAACACGGTCCCTACCGGATTCCATACCGGCAACACCGTGCTGGATCCCCATACCAGCCTCGCAGGGCTGCCGGAGGTTTTCGGGTTCCGGTCCGGCAATATCCACAATCAGACCTTCACCGTCTCTGGCTATGGCATCGAGTTGAAGAAAATCCTCATCGGCTATGGAACGCTCACAGGTGCGGCAACGGCGGCGACGATCACCCTCACCGTCGATGCCGGTAACAACGGAAGCAACGAAATCAGCGAGCAGTTCACCCTGACGCCCGCCAGCATCACCCAGCAAGCAGCAGCGCCCTATGCCGGGATCCATTGGCTGGAGCTGGACGTCACAAGTTCCGCGTTGGTGCTTTCACCGGGAGTCCACGCTTTCCGCCTCACGGTGAATTCAATCACGGGTGCCTCTAACACCTGGTTGCTTGCCCCATCTTACTCCGCCGATGTCAATCAGTACACCGGCGGCATCATGTCCGGGGCTGGCAACCCGCTTTCCGCCGCCATCCGGGATGCGAATTTTGCCATCTTCGGCACCTTCCCCGATAGCGACAGTGACAATCTTCCCGACCCATGGGAGCTTTCGATTCCCGGAGTTGTCAGCCTCGACGACCTCAA
>JALOTY010000017.1 GCA_025457665.1 Akkermansiaceae bacterium
CTTGAAATCGATGATGATCCTGGCCCTCGCGGCGGTGACCTTGCGGGCAGACGTGGTGGAGGTGGACAGCATTGCCGCCCTGGCGGCGGCGGCGCGGGGGAGTGATGGGGAAATCCGCATGAAACCGGGGACTTACCGGATGGCGGACTATCTGACCGATGAGGTGCTGGCGGAGATCACGGCGGCGGTGGATCGCACCCAGCCAAGACCTCCGGTGCCCATGCTGGTGCTGCGGGGAGATGGGAATCGGATCGATCTCACCGGAGTGACCATCGAGATCGACAATGCCCTCTTCGCCCGCCTGCCGAAAGGAGGCTACATCCGTTGCATCATCGTGGTCGGCAAGGGCAACCACATCCACGGGCTTGTGCTCAAGAATACCGGGCAGAATGAAGGCAGTGGTGGCAATCTGATTTCCATCCAGGGGGATGACAACAAACTCGAAGACATGAGCCTCCATGTCAGCGGGTCATTTCCCTGGGGCTATGGGGACCTGTTAGGCAAGGGTGGGCCGAACCTGGTGAGTTTGAGGAAGCAGAGTGGGATCCAGGTGATCGGCAACCGCAGTGTGCTGAGGCGCTGCCGGGTGGTGAGTCGGGCCTTTGGCCACTGTTTCTACATTCAGGGGGGCGATGGAATTCTGCTGGAGGATTGTCATGCCGAGGGCTCGATGCGACCTACCGATGAGATGCTTGCAGAGACGGAAGGGCCGGCATTCGAGCAGGGATTCCGCTCGGTTTACCGAAATCGCGACGGTCGATTCATGATCGCGCCGGGATACATCAAGAGCCTCTCGGAAGACGGTTTCCGGACCTACAGCAATGCGGGTCAGGTGACACTCAAGGGCTGCACCGCGGTGAACACCCGAGCTGGCTTCGAAATCGGTGCGCGGGACGATGCGACCACAAAAACTGTGCTGGAATCCTGCACCGCGCGTGGTTGTGAGAGGGGATTTCTCATCGGCTCACACACGGTGGTTCGGAACTGCGAGGGAGACATGGTGCACGGCCCCTTGTTGTATCTTCGCGGAGGCTTGGGATCGGATGTGGAAATCAAATTGGTGGGTGGCAAGCCGGAGGGATTGGTGCATGCGGTGGCGACGATCGCGGGTCAGGATCATCGGGTGCGGTTGATCGATGGCACGGATGGCGCGGTCATGCCTGCCTTGCCGGTGATGGTGGGCTACGGCATGCCGATGCATGCGGAGATGGCCAGTCCGATCGAGGAAGCCGAGGCGCGGCGCATCCAATTTCATTCCGGGCTTCGATTTGCTCCGTTGTTGGTCAGCGGGAAGATCGAAGATTGTGAAATCTCCGGCGAGGGCAGGCGCTGGAATGATGAAGACTTACGCAAGGATCCCGGCCCCTGGGATTTGCCGCCCAATGGAATCGCCCCGGGAACGCCAGGGAAACTGCGGTGACCTTGCCGCGCGCCTTGGTGGCGCGTGGCCTTCTGTTAGATCGGGATTCCGATCATTGGGATCGAGGAGCAATCACTCAAATGCCCTGAAGGCGACCTGTGGAATCACCGATGCGTTCGGCGGGGACATTCATGCGGTCGAGAAGCGAGAGATAGAGGTTGGTCATCGGAGTGCCTGTTTCTGCCTGAATGATGCGGCCGGGGTTGAGCATGCCGTTTCCGCGACCGGCGAGGATGACGGGGAGGTCGTCGTGGTTGTGTTGATTGCCATCGGCAATGCCGCCGCCGTAAACGATCATCGAATGGTCGAGCAATGATCCATCGCCTTCACGGGTTTCCTTGAGGCGCTTGAGGAACCAGGAGAACTGTTCCGCGTAAAAGCGGTCGATGCGGGCGATTTGATCAAGGTGGTCTCGAAGTCCGCGGTGGTGGGAGAGTTCGTGGTGACCGCTGTGGACGCCGAGTTCGGGGAAAGGTCGGTTCGAGCCATCGTGGGCGAGGAGGAAGCTGGCGACGCGGGTGCTATCGGTCTGGAAGGCGAGGAGCATCAATTCGAATTGCACGCGAATGTGTTCCTCGTAGGTTTCCGGGATGCCATCCGGGCGGGCATTTTCGGGGATCTGGGTGCGATGTTTTTCAGCGCGTTCGATGCGTTGTTCGAGTTCGCGGACGGCGGTCAGGTACTGATCGATCTTTCCGCGATCGGTGTGGCCGAGTCGTTGGTGGAGTCTGCGGGCATCGTCTTGGACGAAATCGAGAATGCTGCGGCGGTAGGCGCGCCGGCGGGCATCTTCGCGGCTGTTTCCGGAGCCAAAAAGTTTCTCGAAGACAAGTCGCGGGTCGCGCTCGGCGGGTGCGGGGGTCTGTTCGTCGATCCAGGAGAGATTGAACTGATAGGCGCAGGAGTAACCGGAATCGCAGTGGCCGGAGCGGCGGGAGACATCGGTGGAGAGTTCGAGCGAGGCGAGGCGGGTTTCCGAGCCGATGGCACGGGCAGCGATCTGATCGACCGAGGTGCCGACGCGAAGATCCGCCCCGGCGGTTTTCCTGGGCTGGCAGCCGGTGAGGAAAGAGGCATTGGCGCGGGCATGATCGCCGGGGCCATCGCCATTGGCGCGGGCTTTGTCGTGATCGAGGTTTCGGATGAAGGAAATGTCTCCACGATGGGGTTGAAGCGCCTGGAGTGAAGGGCCGAGGTTGAAGCCATTGCCGTGGGCTTGAGGTCGCCAGAGATCGAGGTTCACCCCGTTCGGGATGTAAACAAAAGCGAGGCGGGTGGGATGGGCGACGGCTTTCGCACCGGTGGCGGCGAAGGATTCGAGAGAGGGCAGGGCGAGTGTGGCGGCGATGCCCTTGAGGAAATTTCGGCGGGAGTGCATGGCAGGAACTCGGGTTGGCTTGTGGGTCAGTTTCCGGGGTCGCCCCGGCGGAATTGGAAGGGAACCGAGTGAATCACCGCATGGATCATGGCACGGGTGCCACCTCCATGACGTTCGGTCTCGGCAAGAATCGCATCGATCGCGGGTTTGTCATACCAATCCGTGCCACGACCGAGTCCGTAGGTGAGGAGCTTGGTGACAGCGGAGCGGTGGAAATCGGATCGATGCCGGGAAAGCAGGATCTCGCGAAGCTCCGCCGGTCCCTTGAATTTCCTGCCATCGAGGAGTTCGCCGGAATCATCGATGGGCTGGCCTGCCTCAAGGTCGCGCCATGAGCCGTCGGCATCGAAGCGCTGGAGGCTGAAGCCGATGGGGTCCATGAGAGCATGGCAGGCCGAGCAGTTCGGGTCCTCACGATGTTTCTCCAACTGCTGGCGTAGGGTGAGCCCGTCCTGATGTTCCTCGGCAGAGGTCAGGGGCGGGACGTTTTGGGGCGGCGGGGGAGGGGCGGTATCGAGGAGGTTTTCGAGAACGAACTTGCCCCGAAGCACCGGCGAGGTGCGGAGGGGATGGGAGGTGACGAGGAGGAAGGAACCGTGACCGAGAAGACCGCGTCGGTGGGGGTCCTTCAAACTCACGCGGCGGAACTCGCGGCCACGGATATCCGGGATGCCGTAGTGGCGGGCGAGGCGTTCGTTGATGAAGGTGTAATCGGCATCGAGCAGCTCGGCGAGCGGGCGGTCATGGCGGATCAGGTGTTCGAGCAGCATCTCGGTCTCACGGCGCATGTCTTCGCGAAGGCGGCGATCAAACTTCGGGAATGCCTTCGGCGAAGGTTCCGCGCTGCGGAGGTCGCGGAGTTGAAGCCATTGGCCACCGAAATTCTCAACCAAGGCCGAGGCCCGGGGGGAATCGAGGAGGCGGTTGACTTCGGCATCGAGGTTGTCACGGAGTTTCCCCTCATCGGCGAGCTTCAAGAGGCGATCATCCGGCATGGTGGACCAGAGGAAATAGGACAGACGTGAGGCGAGGGCATGTTCATCGATGCGATGGATGCCGGCAGCGTTTCCGGGGTCGGGCTGGGGTTCCTCGCGATAGAGAAAAGCCGGGGAAACGAGCATGGCTTCAAGGCCGAGGCGGATGCCGTGTTCGATGCCGAGTTTGTCCATTTTCGCGAGTCGGACGAAACCGAGATAGCGCTCCGCCTCGCCATCACGCACCGGGCGGCGGAAGGCGCGTCGACCGAAATCGGTGAAGACCCGCAGCGCCCAGGACTCCTCGCTTTCCCCACTACGGCGTTCACCGTAGATGCGGCGGTGGCTTTCCGGTTTGGGCAGCGGTGGGGCATCGAGCGGGCCGACGAGTGAGACGCGTTCGAGGAGGAAATTGCGATCGCGTTTGTCGGGATCCGGATGGTCGGGATCGTAGCGGTCGTTGGTGAAATCGACGGCGACTTCGACTTTTCCAGGGCGCTGCACTTCGACTTCGAAACTGTGGTGGCTGGCGCGGTCCAGCGGGGCATCGACATCACGCGTGCCCAGTTTCTTCCCACGGAAATGCACGTCCATCGTCGGCGGCCCGTCAGCACCCAGGGTGCCGCCGGCGGTCACGACCAATCGATAGCGCCCCGACTTCTTGACCTCAAAGGTCGTTTCCGCCCGGCCGCTGGTGAAAAAGAAGTGTCCCTCTTCGCCACGATCGCCCGGACCGGGGATATCCTTGCCATGGCGCTGGATGGACGGCAGCGGCATGGGGTCGGGATGCGTGGCGGCATCGAGGGCGATCCGGGCGGCTTCCAGAAAGCGTTCGAGGTGCGCGGGTGACATGCTGAGCACATCGCCGATGTTGTCGAAGCCATAGCCGGAATCGTCGGGCGGCAGGAGTTCGAGGATCTCCACTTTGACGCCGAGAAGGTCGCGCAGCGTGTTTTGGTATTCGAGGCGGTTGAGGCGGCGGAGGGTGACCCGGCCGGGATCGGGATTTTCCGGGTCCACGGGGAAGACCGCGTCATCAATCCAGCGGATCATGGCCTTCCGCTCTTCCTCGGTGGGTTGCTCCTCATCCGGCGGCGGCATGAGTTGCTGATCGAGGTGGGTGCGGATCTTTTTCCATGCCTCGCGATCCGAATGCATCGATGCGATGTCTGGAAAGCGGTCGAGGTCGAACTCGCCCTTGCGGATTCCATCGCCATGGCAATCGAAACAGTAATGTTCGAGCAGCGGCAGGACTTCTGCCCGCCAGCGTTCTTCCGGCGGCGCGGCATGAGCGGCGACAGCGGCGAGGGGTGATATCAGGGCAAGGCGGGCGAAAACCACGGCAGGGAAACGTTGAAACAAGTCGGAATGTTGCGCCGCTTGTGAATTTCGCCACCGCTGATGTCGGGACGGGGACCTTCGGCAGTGCGGAATTTTTCGAATGGGCATGCCGGTCCCCTGCCAGAGTCGGCATGGCATGGCTGCCGGGCTGTTCTTCTGGCTGTCTGCGAATCAGGAACTTGCGCGAACTTCGGGGGATTCTTTGACCCAGCGGGTTTCTTGACAGAGGCCAGCCGATTTTGTTAGTCGAAATGCTTTGTTTTTTCCGCCTTTCCCATTTCCCAAACCCCGATCCCCCATGAAAACCCCAGTTTCCGGCCCGCTCTTGCCCCGGCCTTTGCGTTTGGCGCTCTTGGCTTCAATCGCTCTCTCCCATGCGTCGCTGGCCTCGCCGGTGTATCTTGAGTTCACGGCCGGTCTGGCCGGAGATCGGACGAAGCTGACTTGGGAAACCGAACCGGGGGCTCGATATCGGATCGAGCGGTCCGTGGCCCTCGGAGCAGAACCGGGAGATGTTTGGGAAACGGTGGCGATGGTGACCGCGTCCGGGACGGGAACCTCATGGATCGACCCCGAGTTGCCCACTTCCCGGTCCTTTTATCGGATCGTCATTCCCGGTCCTGAAACTCACCAACTCCATCCGCCCGTTCTCGGACCCGGCGGTGGCATCATCGTGCTGGAAGGTCATGGATTTCCGGCGGGGGCGGAATTGCAGGTGACCTTCGAAGGGGGAAGCACCGCGGTGGCAAGCCTGGTGGATCTGGGCGGCGGGATGTGGAGTGCGGAGTTTGTCGGTTCTTTCACCCCCGGGGCCTTGAGCACATCGGTGGTGGTGACCGATGGCAGCGGCGGCACTGTGGCGACGAGTGTGCAGCCCATCACCGTGACCGAAGACGGACGGGCCCTGGACGCCCCGCCGTCTCTGCCGCCTGCCGCGCCGGTATCCCGGGCGGCGAGGCCGGTGGCGATCAAGACCAAAGGCACCGGAGCCGACAAGGATCGCGTGGCCGGTGGGGGACGGAAGGACGATTGTGACGATGGCAATCTCGGCAATCCGGAAGAACTTCACCGCCTGGCTGCGACGCAGTTTGCCGTGAACGTCAAAGGCACCGGAGCGAGTGGATACCGGGTTTTTCCCGCGTCTTCCGGTCTTCCGGGCGAGGTGAGTTTTCACGTGGATGGGCTCGCTCTGGAAGTCCCCGCGGGTCCGCCGGTTTCCTGGGTGATGACCTACCGATCCATCGCCGAGGTGGAAAGCGGCCATGGCCCGGGATGGGATCATGCTTATGATATCTCGGTCGAGGCCTTGCCTCCGGGCGATGGGGCGACGGCACCCAGGGTGAGGGTGCGCGACGGGGCGGGGCGTGCCGATATCTATTTCCGCCAGGCCGATGGAACCTACCGCTGCGACGGGCATTTTCGCGAGGGTGAGTTCAGCGGGTCGAGCTTCACCCTGCGTTTCCCCAATGGTGGGCGATGGGAATTCCGCTCCCTCGATGGATCGCCCGCTGCGGGCAAGATTTCATCCATCGTGGATCCGAACGGCATTGCGGTCAGTTGTGACTATGATGGCGCGGGTCAACTTTCCTCGGTTTCCAACGGCCTGGGCCAATCCCTGAGCTTGAGCTGGGTGAACCTTCCCGGGCTTGGGGAGAGGATCGCAGCGGTGACCGATCCATCGGGTCGATCGGTTTCCTTCACCTACTATGGAGGCGAGGCGGGTGGCAGTCCCGGCGATCTGAAGGAAGTGGGTGCACCCAGTGAAGTCGGGCTGCCTCCGGGTCCGGGTCAACTCGAGTTTTCCTACACGACGGGTCATGCCGATCCGCGCTTGAACCACAATCTCGTGCAAATCAAGGATGGCATGGGCCGGGTTCTGGAAAACTATGAGTATCGTACTACGGCCAGTCCCACGGCGGCGGATTACGATACGATTGCGGTTCATCACACCCAGAGCGGACCGGCCGGCGCGCACATCGCGATCGAGGATGCTCCGTTCGGCACCATCCCCGGAGGTGGGCGGGTGGTCACGGTGAATGATGAACTCGGCAGGGTGACGAGGCATCATTTCGATCGGAAGCAGCGATTGGTGAAACTGGAGGAGTTCACCGGCTTCGCCACACCGGGAGTGGATTCGACCCTGACAAGCAATCTGCCTTCCGGACCTCTGCGTCCTTCGGTGGACCCGGTGGTGTTCACGACAACCTTCAAGAGAAACCGTGACGATGGCGTGATCTCGCTTTCGCATGCCGATGGCAGCGGTCTCAGGGTGGTTTTCGCTGGTGACTTGTCTGCGTCCTGTCCCGTTCTGGAGAAGGGAAATGCCGTGAGCATCGAACTCGTAGGCGCGACTGGCCGGGATGGCCGCGTGATCCGCATGGAGCATGCCCCCGGTGCGGGGACATCGGAAAATGCCCGGCCGGGCGGGCCCATTCGTGGGATGACAGTCAAGGGGGGGCGCAATCCCTCGGGAGATATCGTTCCCAATGCCCGGCCCGGTGGACCGGTCAAGGGAGTGTTGATCAAGATCGGGAGAGAGCCCGGTCCGGACCTCGTGGCGGGAAGCCGTCTGAAACGTCCGGGACGGGCGAAGTTCAACAACATCATCATGCGCCGGGGGGAAGCCGAGGCGGCCATGGTGGATATGGCCAGCCACACCGGACATTTGTCATTCGGAACCGCCGGGTTGTTTGCCGGTATCGGAGGGCATCCCTATCCCTATTCGGATCCCGATAGCGATGGCGATGGTTCTTCCGATGTCGAGCGCGCCGGTGGTCCGCGCATCAAGGGCTGGAATGGCACCGTGAAGTATGGCAATGATGATGGCGGTGATATCGCCCGTGCCGGTGGTGGCGGACGCAAGGGGTGGGACGGAGTGATTTATGGGAACCCGAAGCGCCTCGCAGGTTCGGGTGATCCCGACGATGCCGACTCCGATGGGGATTCGCCTCTGGATTTCATCCTGCGGCCCGGCTCGGCGGTGGAGGGATGTTTCATCGAGCCGGCCTGTCGCGCGCCGCTTATCGCTCCGCGGGTGACACGTTTGACCACCGCCTTCGGCGAAGTTCATCAATGGACCTACGATGTTCATGGGAATTGCAAATCCTGGACCTCGCCGATCGCGGGTCGCGGGGTGGAGTTCGATTATGACAGCGCCGGACGCTGCACACGGGTGACCTTGATCAATGGGGGAACGCCTTTGATCGATGAGTTGGAATATCATCCTGCCAGTGGTTTCCTCGATACGACCACGGCCAATCCCGCCGGTGCCGGAGCTGCGCCGCCACTGGTTCACCGCTTTGTGCGTGATTCACTCGGCCGCGTGACGCGCTCGATCGATGCCACCGGGGCCGACTGGGAATTCACTTACAATGGCCTGGACCAAATCACCCAACAGCGCGGTCCGGAAATGCCCACCCGCTACACCACGAGTTATGTGCATGATGCGGCG
The DNA here is from genome assembly GCA_025457665.1 of Akkermansiaceae bacterium. GTDB lineage: Bacteria > Verrucomicrobiota > Verrucomicrobiia > Verrucomicrobiales > Akkermansiaceae > Haloferula. The sequence goes on from JALOTY010000017.1 coordinate 8,565, forward strand.
GGACGCTTGGTGCGGGTCGATGCCGATCATGTGGGCATCGCCGGAGATCCGCTTTCCTCGAATCCGATTTACTCCACCATCATCGAACGCGACAGCCGCGGGCGGATCCAGCGCATCGCGGAGGAAGAAGTGCCGGTGGATGTCGGTTCGGCCACGGAAGTCGCAGCGGTAGGGCTCTCGCTTTTCGCGGCAGTCGATTTCAGCCGCGACGCCGCCGGTCAGGTCACGCTCATCGAGGTCCCGGCTGTCTGCCGTGATCAAACCGCGGTGCTCGCCATGGGCATCCAGTATGATGAGCGGGGTCTGGTCCATCGCATCGTTCGGGGTGGCAGTGCGCCCGGCAGTGTGACCGAAGAGTTCGATTACAACGCGGTGGGTGCCACGACCCGCTGTGCGGTGCTCGGCGGTCCCGGCAGTCCTTCATTGGTGGTGGATCGCGATCCCTTCCATCGGCCTGTCCGCGCCACCGATGCGATGGGAAATGAAACGGTGCTCGAATACGATCGGGAGGGCGTCATCACCACGAGCTATTTCGGACAAACCGAGGATACCGCCGGCGCGGGTCCCAATGTCCTGCTTGCCCGCCACCGTCACCGCTTTGTGAGTCTCAACTTTCACAAGATCGAGTGGTCCTACCGCGGCTATGCCACCCGCCGACGGGTGGAAGTCCTCAAGAGCAATCGTGAGGTGTCGCCGGGATATGTGGCACCCTGTGATGCCGATCCTCCCAACAGTCTTGCCGGGGGCTGGATTTCCCCGCCTCTCGCTGTCTTCCTGAGCCGCGACCGCAAGGATGATGTGCTTGAAACCGAGCGTTTCGCCCCCGGCGCTCCGGGGCCCTATCCGGTCGATACCACCGAGTTCATTCATTCGCCGGGCGGCTTGCTTGCCGAGGTGAAACGGAATGGCGACACGATCGCATCCCTCACCCGCGATGGGGCGGGCCGCGTGGTTTCCTGCTCGGATGGCGCGGTGACGATGACTTGGCAGCGCGACGGACGCGGGGCGATCCTGGTTTGCACGGAAACAAGCCAGCCAAGCATGGTCGGTCAGCCGTCGAAGTCCTTCACGTGGACGATGCAGCGCGACCCGCTGGGACGCGTGACCCGGGTGACCGATGGCGCGGGCAATGAATGGACCGCGAGTTATGATTCCATGGGGCGCTATCTTTCGATCTTCGAGCCGGGCCGCGCTCCGGTGATGCTTGCTCACGAAAGTTACGACGGCGGAGTCTTCCGCACCTTGCGGGTGATCCAAGGGCAGTTCAGTGACTCTTCTCCGATCCTTCGCGGCAGCACCGTCGTGCGCTCAGGAGAGTCGGTGGGTTCCACGGATTCGCATGGCCAGAACACCATCCACACCCGTGATGCGCTGGGCCGTTTGACACGATGCGATTTCCCGGATGGAACCTTCCTTGCCTACACCCACGACGCGCGGGGCTTTGTCCATCAGGCCCGGTTTCTCGATGGGGAAATCCGCACGCTCGATGTCGATGCCGCCGGACGGACGACGCGGGTGGTTTCCTCGGATGCGGCCTTCCCGGCCACGGAGTATGGATGGGACAGTTTCGGGCGTCTGACCCGGGCGCTGCAAGGGAGTTCGCTGGTGACGGCGAGCTATGATTCGACCGGAAACGCAATCAACGAGACCACGGAGAATGCGCCGCCTGGCCTGCCGCCGGAGTTCTTCAGCATCAGCCGCAGCTTCGATGGCCGTGGCCGCACGAGTATCACCTACCCGGATGGGAAAGTGTTCCTCGAAGAGCGGGATGCCCTCGGCCGCTTGAGATCGATTTCCGCGACCGATTCCTTCGGAACCGTCATTTCACCTCCCATCGTGGAGCTTTCCTATCTGGGCCATCGGATTTCGCGGAGTGTCCAGGCCAACGGGGTAAGCACGGAGTATGAATACCGCGGCGATGGTGATGCTCCCGCGCCCGGTGGGCTCGATGCCAGCTTCGGGTCCGTGACGATGACCACAGTGAGGAAAGGAGGCGGAACCTTGATCGCACGCGTGGTCGAGCGGCGGGCTCCGGACCAGCGGGTCATCGCCCGTGCCATTTCCTGGTCGGAGGCGGTGGATGCTCCAGGACGCCGTCATGAATACCTCCATGATGAAGTCGGGCAGATGATCGGTCGCACCACCGAACGACGCGAGAGTTCCGGGGGACCTTGGATCGCAGAGTCATCGGTGACTTATGAGCTGGATACCGAAGGAAAACGAATCAGCGCCACCGGTGGCGATCATCCTGGAACTTATACCCAGAGCCCCTCGGTTCCTCCGGGCGACCTTGCGGCCCATCAATACACCACCTGGCCGCGGGGAGGGATCGAGTGGGATGACAACGGCAATGTCGTCAGCGTCGAGACCGATGCCGGTGCGCTTGTTTTCGACCACGATGCTGCGGGTCGGATGACGGCCTGCCGTGCCGGTGTCGGTGCGCCGCCGATCGTGAGCTACGAATATGACGCGCTGGACCGTCGGATCGCCCGCACCGAATACGATGGCTCCGGTGCGCCGGTTTCGCGGGTCCGTTATGTTCATGAAGGTGAGGTTTGCATTCAGGAATGGTCGGACGATGGGTCCGGAACATCGTCCGCCGCTCTCACCCATGTCGCTTCCAACGGCGTTCGCCATTGCATCTCCACACGGGCCGGCACCTTGTATTATCCTCACGGAAATTCCGTCCAACACTGGGGTGATCCCCACTTGAACGAGTCCGGCCGGGCTGCCTCCCATGATGATACCGGATTCTCACCGATCTCCGGCCATTTCCCGCCGGTCATCATCGCCGATGCCTCGGGTAGCATGCTTGAAGGCAACGACTGCGACGATGCCGGGAAATTCGTCTTCCTCTCGGCAAGCGGACTGCCCACGGGTTCGAATCATCCCATCGGCCCCATTCGCTGGATGGCACCGGAATCCTTGCTTGATGACGCCATAGGTCTGACTCTGGGCAACGGCGTGGTCTATTCCCCGGATCTCGGGTCGGCGGTTGCGAAGCCGAAAAAAGGCAAGCCACACAAAACCTACGTCGGGCATGTCACGTTGATGAGATGAGACACGTTGGCTTTTACCCGGACTCGGGGTGGTGCGGGCATTGGTGATCGGTGATCGGTGATCGGTGATCGGTGATCGGTGATCGGTGATCGGTGATCGGTGATCGGTGATCGGTGATCGGTGATCGGTGAGCGGTGAGCGGTGAGCGGTGATCGGTGATCGGTGATCGGTGATCGGTGAGGCGCGGTGAGCGGTGAGCGGTGAGCAGTGAGCAGTGAGCAGTGAGCAGTGAGCAGTGAGCAGTGAGACAAGTCCGGATGGTCGATGGTGTGGGGGCGGGAGTTGCTACCTCCCGCCTTCCGGATTGGCGGGATTTGTGTTCAGTGGCTCTTATTGGAATACCTTGGTGAACCAAGCAATGATCGCAAATATTGTCCCAAGAATGAGCGTTGTGACGCAAATGGTGATGATCTGGAAAGCCCGGCGGCAGCCGATGTTGGTGATGGGTTTGGAGCAAAGCGGGCAGTAGCGGCTGATTGTATCGTGGGGGTGGGTCACTGGAATGACCGACTGATGGCAGTGGCGACAGTCAACAAGTTGGTCACGGCCTCGAATCCTGTAGCCGCAGTGGGGGCAGGCATCGGCATCGGTTGAAACTTGATTGCTGCACTCGACGCATTCTTTGAGCATTTCTGACGGGAGCTAAGGTTTGGCTGGATTGGGGAGAAAGGTGGCGGGATTCAGGTTCTTTGCCAGCTGATTTGCTTTGCCAGGATATAGCCAATTGCAGCGGGGATCCACCCAAGAAAAATCCATCCGGCCAAAACGTTCGGAGAATCGCCCAGTTCATGCATTTCGTCTTCCGTGAAAGATTCCTTGGGGTTGGCCACGAGCCAATCTGCTTCGTGAAATGCCTGGGCGGTCCATGCCAAGACCAAGCCAGCACACCAGAGAAGAGGAATCAGATAAATCAACACGGCCCGGCGATTGTCAGGTGGGATAGATCTGGACTGCATCCACCAAGAAACCGCGAGTGGAACCAACAGCGGCACCAACCATGCAGAGCCTTGAACAGAGAGTTTGAGTAGATTGGAAATCATCACTCCTCGTTTCCTTTTTGAGTCTTGATGGGCAATGCCTTTTCACCGGAGAGGTAGGGTCCGAGGACCTTCGACAAGGCATCGCATGAGACCCGGCCGTCTTGGGATTGCTTTCGCAAGGTGGCGACTTCCGGGAAGTGGTTCGAAAGCAATTCAATGAAGTCGCAATCCCCATCGATGCTTGGCTTCTCCGGGTGCTGCGACGTCACGACCGGAAGCGCATCGGCAAGGCTGAGCAGTTCCTGAAAATCACGAGTCGTGAGGTTCTGCTCGGGGGTGGGAATCTCGATGGCTTCGAGAAAAGTAATGAAATTCACGTCATCCTTCGAGAGGTCGATTTCTGGCAGAACGATCTTCAAGGTGGCTGCTTCCCGCCCAATGAGGCGATGCTTACGGGATGAATTGCTGTAAGTGTATGACCACATCGACAGCTTCCCTTCAGAGAAATCGACTTTGATGCCACTGGGGATCATCTCACGCTTGGGGTTTTCGGGCAGTCTTTCGGGAGCCAGGTCGTAAATCCAATAAAACGGATCATTCCCGGCCCGTTCCGAGCGATGCGTGGGTTTGCCGAAGATTTCCGCAACTTTCTCTGGCGTGATACCTTGGCGAAGCTGCTTTTTCAGGTCATCTTCAAGGGGTAACGTGTCGATGTAGTGAATGCCGATTCTTTCGCGGAAAACCTTCAGCTCGCGATACTCCTCCTCGGTGTAGGGCAAAGAAGGGTTGTCGGGCCTCTCAGGAGCTGCTTCTTGATCATCCTTTGGCCTCCCCGCAATTCGATCCGCAAGCGACTGAAGTGCCGGGAAATCCATATCACGCGACCCGCTGATCGAGAAATTTGAACCGAGGGCTGCTTGGACGATTGGCGCGCTGAAGAGCTTGCCATCAATGACAAGGGCGAGGCGGTCCTGACCATGCCGCATCTTCTCAGTCGAGGCTTTGAGTTTTTTTCCTCCCGCCTCGGTGAGACGCACACTGATCTCGCCGCCAAATCCTTCAGTTGCCCATGCGTTCTCGACATCCGCTTCCGTCAGGATCGCGCTTTCTTTCACGAACAGGATTTCCTCGCCGTCGGGTCCTTTCAGAGTCATTCGCTCGATGCCATCGCCAAGAGCATCGGCCAACTCAGAGACACGAAAGACCTCGCCCCTGCAGAGGCATCCGAGGGAGAGAAGGAAGATGGCAAGGAGGTTCTTCATGTCGGAAGATTTCGTGTGTGCCCAGCATGCACGGAAACCCAAAGGATTTCAAGTCGCCTGTCCGCAGAATGAGTTCGCAACACGAGAGAAGCTGGTAGCTCACTCCGAAAAAGACGATATCAAGCCAAGTGCAGATGGCTTGGGGTGAATTCAAAATGAGGGCGCAAGAAGCCCGGGGCCAGAAGACGTGTTGGAGCCGCTGTGGTTCCTTGCAAGCCTTGCCGGGAAGTCATTTCGCTGGGCAGCGAGGCAAGTGCTCGGGGTCGGCGGTGGGGGAGCTAAATCTCCTGCCCGACCGACCCGGCTCTTCTTTCTTTCACGGCTTGGCGCGCTTTGTAGGCCATTCCTCCAACAATCACGCACCAGATGACAGTTCCAATGCTGGGATAAGGTCCGATGTTTGCATCACCCAAACCCAGGTGAGCTGCCAAAAGCACTGGCGCGTAAAATACGTTCAGGACCTTTTCAAGAGCCCTTGCCAGCCAAGCGCCGTCTCCGCTGTCAAAAGCAGTCATTCCACCCGCAAATGCCAGCACCCAAAGTCCACTCAGCAGCAAATGCAGGACAAGCCCATTGATGATTGACCACTTGATCATGGAACGAAAAATTTGATGGCCCCTTGGAGCGAACGCGACTTTAAGTTTAAAGGCTTATGCTGGCTGATGCAACACGAGTTTTTGAATCAAGCCGATGCGGTCGGTCGGGGGTGGAATGGACGAAATCGTTTATGGGCAAAGACAATGGCAACATCGGCCTAATGTGGGATGTAATGAAGCCATAGTCCTTCGTAAGAATTGTGGGGCCGATCATATAATTTGCACAGATCCAAGAACTTCATGGATCTCTTGTGCCTCCGGTTCAATGAACTCCAGCTGAGCTCCTCCAGAAAAGACAATAATGAATGATGCGGGAATCGTTTCTGATTCAGGATATTGTTGGTTCCTGTCGATTCTGCCTCGATATTTGGTGTAGGCGATCTGACTGATATTGATGGTGTAGCCCTTGAATTGGAGTGTCTTCATAAAAATTTTCTAATGGTGCCAGGGTCGTGGGGATCTCCTTAACTAAGGAGATCCCTGCCGCGATTTGCAGTGGAATAAGTTTAAATTGGAAATTCTATGTGCTGGCTAGTAATTGACGAGTTATTGTTTACAATTTGTTTAGGTCCGCCGCAAGCCCGGCTTCCTTCATCTCTTTTGCTAGATGCAAAACCCATACGCCGCGGTCGTCATATGGAATAAACAGTACCCCACTGTAGTCCGATGGCATCTCCACCGAAGGGTCATACAACGCCGCTACTCTCTCTCGTCCGAGCCGGCCGAGGAAAAACCCCAACTCCAGAATGACATTCTGACGAGCTCGCTTCGTTAAATTATCAGGAAGACTTTTACAGGAACCTCCAACATCGTCTGGGGTCAATAACACGATCGCAAAGCCAACATCGGAGTAGGCTAAGAACTTCTCTATAATTGTGCGCCCTTTGTTCGGTTGCTCATGTAAGATGATCGGCTCCAAGCCGAGTCGATCAACAATTCGCGCTACAGCATTTTTGAGTGCATCATCGTGGCCATGCACTATGAATACGCGCTTGGCATTCTTGGGGCTCGGCAGCGCTGGTATAGGCTTCTCTTCACGTAAAAATGGGACAATCGGTTTGGCTCTCAACAGTATCGCAAGTCCTTTCTGAATGTTGCCATGGGGTATGACGAGTAGTGAATCCGGAAGGTCTGAATTTGGCGTGTTGTCCTTTAGCCACGCGTTAGCGCGCTTCCACCATTGCCTCGTCGTTGATTCTGCTAAACGTTTGGTGCGATTGAGGTATCGCTCTCCCTGTTCAACGAGATATTCGTACTGTGCCTTCGGTTCATTAGGATATCCTTCTTTCATGAGTTTAAATCGCAGCCAACGTCTAGCTGATCCTTGGCGGTGAGGGAAGCACGAATTTAAGCCGGAACTGTGCGGCGTTGGGTGGAACGCCTTGCCCGTGCCAGGGATGCAAGCGCTGCGAAAAGGGTTTAATTCCCCTGTTCATGAATTGCAGTCGCGATGCCATCGCCAGGGGCATCGGCCAACTCGGACACGCGAAAAACCTCGCCCCTGCAGAGGCCTCCGAGGCAGAGAAGGACGATGGCGAGGAGGTTCTTCATGGCGGAAGCTTTAGTGTATGCCCAGCGTGCCCGGCGATCAAGAGGGGTTCAAGTCCTCTGTCCGGAGAGTGAAATCAAAGAACAAAAGAGGCTGGCAGCCCACTCCGAAGAAGACGATTTGAAGGCAAGAGTGGGTGGGTGGGGGTCATTCGAGATTCGGGCGCGAGAAGTTCGGGGGACAGATGACGCCTCGGAATCGCCTAGCTACACCGCAAACCTTGCAACGAAGTCACTCCGCAGAGCCGGGGTTATATCCGGATGGTCGGCGGTGTGGGGAGGGAGTCAAAATCTCCCGGCTGCTCGAATGACTTGATGGGTTACGTGTCTCAAGTAAAAGGATTGACTCCATTCATAACATCCTCTGGAGAATGGCTACTACGAAACTCTCCTGATCCATCGAGTAAGAATCTTAAATGCACATCATTCAGAATAAATCTGATGTCCCCATCTAAGCCACAAGGGCTGAATACCGCTTCAACCATCGACTCGGAAACCTCCAGTAGGCCATGCCACTTCTCATGGGCAGGGATGGCTGCGATGCAGCTTTTTGGCGGCGGAAAATTTAATGTAACCGCCATGCCGTCAAAAACGTTCGTGTGCTCAATCATTTGCTGTTTTCTTCTACAACTTCGGTCATGCCATGCCCCAGAATCCTCCATACTTGGCCTGTCTTCTTGTCCAGCCTAAAACAAGTATTTTCACTCCCGACAAGAGCGTAGCGGTCGTAGGTTCCAAGTACGACCGAAGAGATAATTATGGACGTCGAAAGAATCACTGATACGACGAAAATAGTTGCTAAAAATCGAGCATTCATTGTGGGCTTTTATTGAAAAATATTGACACCAACCATCGGGGGCAGGCTGCTATGAGACTGAGTGGATCAAATGTCGCCTATCCTTCGCTTTGATTTCTGGGCGTCAAGCAAGGATTCAGGATTATTCTGAAGTTCTACGTTGCGCTGTTTTATCCATTCGTAAAGTGGGTGTGAAGAATCATCAGGCATGATCTTGGTGCCGACCCAAATGAGCGTATTCTCACGATCCTTTAAACACTTATCAAGCTGCCCCTGTATCTCCGCTATCGCCTTCAGGTGTTCTTCTTTGAGCTTTGCTATCGCTTCCGGCTCCTTAAAGTATTCTGGAGCTTTAATAAAGGCTACGATGATCGCGGCCGTTTGTGCGATTGCGGCGGCGAATATCCCTATTACGGCGGGGTCAGATACCTTAAACACCCCTAACAGTACGCAAATGCCAGAAATCGTGGTCAGTGTGTAGCAGCTCAGTAACGTGTAAACGATGTGCTTCTTGAGGGATGTCATGGCAGTTGAGAATCTTCGAAGGAAGTCGTATCCTAACCGAGTGTTTGATTTTTCGGTCGTATCAGGCGGCTTACGTTGTCTAGAAACCTTGCAGGAAAAGACCTTTTTTCAAGGTCAATCTTCGTGAGGAATGCCTCCATCATGGGGCTTTGAGCGGAGGCCCCGGGGATGTGCAAGGCTGGCGGTTCTTGGTTCGGAAGGGGCGAAGAAGTGGGGCTGGGGCGGCACCAACCCCTGCTCCTTGCCTCCTGCTCCCCCGCGAACGAATGTTGGCTTCGGACGAGGAAGATGGAGTTTGGGTTTTTGGATGATCAGGCGCGGGTTGGCGTGGAGGTCGGTGGGGTTTCTTGGATGAGGGGGCGGAGCTTGGCGTGTTGGCCGGTGAGGTCGGGGTCGGTGGCGATGACGGCATCGGCATGACTGCGGGCTTCGCGGAGGAGGGGGGTGTCGGCGAGGAAATCGGGGAAACGGAAGTCGCCGAGGCCGCTTTGCAGGGTGCCTAACAGATCACCGGGGCCGCGGAGGCGGAGGTCTTCCTCGGCGATGACAAAGCCGTCCGAGGTTTGTTCCATGACCTGGAGTTTTTCCATGGCTTCGGGTGATTTGCCATCGGTGATGAGGATGCAATAACTCTTGTGCTCGCCCCGGCCGATGCGGCCGCGGAGTTGGTGAAGCTGGGCCAGGCCGAAGCGGTCGGCATGGTGGATGATCATGAGGTTGGCATTGGGGACATCGACACCGACCTCGATCACGGTGGTGGCGACGAGGGCGTGGATTTCGCCATCGCGGAAACGGCGCATGACATCGTCCTTGGCGGCGGCATCGAGTTTCCCGTGGAGGAGGCCGACCTGGTAGGAAGCGAGGCGGGTGGCCCATTTGCCATGGGCGGTGGTGGCGGCCTCGGCGTTGAGTTTCTCGCTTTCCTCGACGAGGGGATAGACGAGATAGGCCTGGCGGCCGGCGGCGAGTTGTTCTTTGACGAAGGAGGTCACATCCGTCTGCTTCGGCTTGATGCGCAGGGCGGTGATGAGTTTGCCACGGCCGGCGGGGCGTTCATCGAGAATGGAGACATCGAGATCGCCGTAGATCGTCATCGTCAAAGTCCGCGGGATGGGGGTGGCGGTCATGACGAGGACATCGGGCCGGGTGCCTTGGGCGATGAGGCGGCCGCGTTGCATGACGCCGAACTTGTGTTGTTCATCGATGACGATGAGACCGAGGTCGGCGAAGAGGGCATCGTCATAGAGCAGCGCGTGGGTGCCGATGATGATTTGGGGAGCGCCTTCGATGGGGAGGTGGGATTCCTCCTGGCGGGCGGAGGTGCGCAGGGCGATGCGGACGCCGAGGGGTTCGAGCCAGCGGCGGAAGGTGAGGTAGTGTTGTTCGGCGAGGATCTGGGTGGGGGCCATGAGGGCGGCCTGGGTGGCGGAATCGACCGCGAGCAGCATGGCGGCCATGGCGACGAAGGTTTTTCCCGCGCCGACATCGCCCTGGAGCAGTCGGTTCATGGGGCGGGGGCTGCGCATGTCGGCGAGGATCTCGCGGATGGAGCGTTTCTGGGCTTCGGTGAGATCGAAGGGGAGGCTCTGATAGAAAGCGGTGAGCAGCGTGGTTTTGAGGCCGAGGGTGCGGCCGTTGAGATGGACGAGGCGTTGGCGGCGCCAGACGACGTTGAGCTGGACGGTGAAGAACTCCTCGAGGGCGAAGCGGCGGCGGGCGGCATCGGACTGTTCGAGGGATTCGGGGAAATGGATTTCCCGGCAGGCTTCGTGGCGCGGGTAGGTGGGATCGACATCGTAAGGCGCGGCGAGCGAGTCGGGATCGACGGCGGTGAGGGCGAGATGGATGATTTCGCGGAGGCGGCGCTGGGCGATGGAGGAGATGTTGCGATAGATGGGGACGATGCGTTCGAGGTGGATCGAGGGGCCGGCATCGAGGCGGATGACTTCGAACTCCGGGTGATCGATGACGATGCGGCCTTGGAAGTCCTTGGGTTTGCCGTGGAGGACAATTTCCTGACCGGCGGCGAGCACCTTGGAGAGGAAGGGCATGTTGAACCAGCGGCAGGTGAGCGTGGCGGGGCCGAGCCCGGAGCGTCCGGAGGTATCGGCGACGACGGCCTCGTAGAATTTCACGCGCGGGCCGAAGCGGTTGCGGGTATCGATGACCGTGCCGCGGATGCAGACCGGCTGGCTGCCGGGGCTGGCGGGAAAGGCATCGAAGCGGCGGCGGTCTTCGTATCGACGCGGGAGCCAATCGATGAGATGGCGCAGGGTGGTCAGTCCGGCGCTGGCGAGGGCGAGCGTTTCCTTCGGCGGGATGAGGCCGGCGGCGGCGATGGGGGTATCGGCATGATGGAGGCCGCTCATCCGGTGGGGTGTTTCTGTTAGATCAACATTTCCCGGCTCAGATCATGTGGCCCATGCGATCGCGTTTCGTTTCGAGGTAGCGATGGTTGTGGGGATTGGAAGGGAGGGAAATCGGGAGTTGTTCGACGATTTCGAGTCCGTAGCCTTCGAGCCCGACGACTTTTTTCGGGTTGTTGGTGAGCAGGCGGATTTTCCCGACGCCGAGGTCCTGGAGGATTTGGGCACCCATGCCGTAGTCGCGGAGATCGGCGGAGAAGCCGAGGCGTTCGTTGGCTTCGATGGTATCGAGTCCCTGTTCCTGGAGTTTGTAGGCGTGGATTTTGGCGGCGAGGCCGATGCCGCGGCCTTCCTGGCGGAGGTAGAGGAGGACGCCGCCTTCCTTGGAGATCCTTTCCAGCGCGGCATCGAGCTGGCCGCCGCAATCGCAGCGTTGGGAAAGGAAGACATCGCCGGTGAGGCATTCCGAGTGGACGCGGACGAGGGTGGGTTGATCGGGCCGGATTTCGCCGCGGGTGAGGGCGAGGTGGTGGGTGTGATCGGTTTCGATCCGATAGAGGTGGCAATCGAACTCCCCGTGGTCGGTGGGGAGCTGTATGGTTTCTTCGCGGACGACGAGTTTCTCCGAGCGGCGGCGCCATTCGATGAGTTGGGCGATGGTGCAGGCCTTGAGGTCGTGGGCTTTCTGGAAATCCCCGAGCGAGGCGGCGCGGGCCATGGTGCCGTCTTCGTTCATGATTTCGCAGATCACTCCGGCGGGCGGGAGGCCGGCGAGGCGGGCGAGGTCGATGGCGGCCTCGGTATGACCGGCGCGGCGGAGGGTGCCGCCGGGCATGGCCTGGAGGGGGAAGACGTGGCCGGGCTGGACGAGGTCATCGGCGCGGGTATCGGGATCGGCGAGGAGGCGGATGCAGAGGGCGCGGTCGGCGGCGGAAATGCCGGTGCTGATGCCCTTGGCGGCATCGACCGAGACCGTGAAGGCGGTGCGGTGGCCTTCGCGGTTGCGGCGGGTCATCTGGGGGAGTTCGAGCTGTTCGGCGCGTTCGGCGGTGATGGGGGCGCAGATCAGGCCGCGGCCGTGGACGGCCATGAAAGAGACCGTGGCGGGCGAGCAGAGCGAGGCGGCGGCGACGAGGTCGGCCTCGTCCTCGCGGCCGGGGTCATCGACGACGATGACGATGCGTCCGGCGGCGATTTCAGCGATGATTTCATCGATGGGGCTGAACTGGAGGGCGTGGCTCATGAGGCGTGGGGACCGTCCGCTTTCCGGGCGGCGAGGTCAAGGGGCGGGATTGGTGCCTTGCGTTGGCATCGGAGACGCTTCAGAGTGGGGGAGATGGTGCGGTGGTCATGTCGGCTGCGGGCTTCGGGGTCCCGGGGATTTTCCCTGGTGATCACCATCAACGTGCTCGTGCTGCTGATGCTACTGGCGGTGGCGATGCTGAGTCTGGCGGCGGTGGAGCTGCGGAAAGGAGCGGGGGGTGAAGTGGCGGTGGCGCGGGCGAATGCGCGGTTGGCCTTGCAGATCGCGATCGGCGATTTGCAGAAACATCTGGGTCCGGACCAGCGGATCTCCGGGCCGGGCGAGCTGGTCGATCCCTCGGCAGGGCGGCATCGCACCGTGGTGTGGTCGGCGCTCGCCAAGGATGGCAAGCCATGGGTGAGGCGTGAGGGGGAGAAGGGCGGGTGGAAAGATGTGCGACCTGAAGGCGGGCCTGAGCCGGTGGTGTGGTTGGACAGTGGCAAAGGGGGCAGTGAGGTGGAGATCGTGGGAGCGGGAAGTGTGAAGGATGCGGCGGGGCGGGTGAAAGTGAAGGTGGTGGAGGTGGACGGGCAGAAGCCGGGCCGGATGGCATGGTGGGTGGATGACCTTGGGGAAAAGGCGGAGTTGTCTCTCGTTGCCGATGGGGAAAGCGGCGAGGCGGCGCGGGCGCGCGAGATGCTGGTGAGCCAGGGAGCGCGGGTGGACGAGTGGGACGAAGCGGAGGTGGAAGAAGAGAAGCGTGCCGGGCTGGCGAGTGCGGGCAGTGCGGATCTGTTAGGGGAGGGGGATTTCATGAAGCGGCATTTCCACGATCACTGGTGGGCCACGCGTGGGGTGCTGGCGGATGTCCGCAAGGGGGGCTTGAAGCGGGATCTGACGCCCTATCTGGAGGAGGATTCGGATGCGGGTGGCGGTCAGGCTATGGCGACGCGAGGGCAGGGAGTGGGGGATGAGACGGCGATTTTCGCGGATGTGGAGGAACTGGGTGAGCGCGAGGGTTTGCCGAGCTTCGGGCTTTTGAAATCCTGGGCGAGGGCGGAAACCGAACTCTCCGGGGGTGAGGTGGAGGCCGTGATGCCGCCGACCGATGGTTCCCGCCGTGACGGTGCGGGGCGGGCGCTGTGCAATGACCTGCCGGCGAGGTTGCGGCAGCGGACCGGGGCGGGCTTGCAACCGGTGCTGGTGGAGGCCACGAACTACATGCAACTGAGTGTGTATCGCGATCGGATGGAAGGCACGAGGCCGGTTTTCCAGGTGCGGACCCACAACTATCCGCGCGTGGTACTATGGAACCCGTACTCCGTGGATCTGGTCATGGAGCCGGTGATCGTCATGATCCAGGGGAACGGACGTCAGGAAGTGTGGACCGAAAACATCATGTATACCACGAGCGGGGCGGAGACGAACCTGAGGACCCTAGGGCAATGGTTGTTTTTCGAAGGCGGACGCAGCACGTCCTTCACCGCGCCGGGCGGAATCATGAACAGTGAGGGATACAATGATCCCTACATGGGCTCGTATTACTACTCCATCCCTCGTACCCAATTCGGCCCGGGGGAATGCCTGGTGTTTTCCCCGGCGAAATCGGCCGAGTATGACGGGCTGAGCACGTACCGACCCGGGCGATATGACCTGGCGGCCAATGTGCTGAGCTGCGAGGTGGCGCCGGATCCATCGCGGAGTTATTATGTTTCCGCATCCGAGATCGGCGGGGGGATCCGCTATCGGCCGGTGAGTTTCTGGTATGCGGTGACGCCGGCATGGTCCACGGGTGGGCGCAATGGGGTGGAGAACCAGACCGAGGACACGCGGGTGGTGGTGAAGGCGCTGACGGCGACCGGGGCGGTGACTTACGAGGAATTCGACCGGCTGCCGCTGGTGCATTACGTTTCCTCATCGCTGCAATACGGGGCGGGGCGCGAGCCGCGGATTGCCTGGTTTGACCAGAACCGCATGCCCATCGAACTCCTCGACAAGGCACGTCCGCGGCCGACGCTGGCGCCGGAGGTGAGGACGCGGGATGGGGTGAGGCTGAGGTGGTTTGATGAACATCCCTCGAACGTGTTGGCCTCCGGTGGTCTGGCGAGCACGCCGCAGCATTTTGAAGAGGCTCTGCTGGCCAACTGGAATCCGCGGGCGGCGTATGCGGTGCGATCGCCATGGGAAAACATCGCGGGAAGTTTGCCGGCCCGGGGATCGGCCGGCGGGCCGTGGTTTTTCGGAGCTTATACGCGGGATCTTTATGACGAAGCGGTGTCGTGGGAATCGCAGGAGCCGGTATTTCGGAACGGAAGATATCATGGCAATCCCTTCGGCCTGCCGCAGGAGGGAGAGGATTCCTACGTGCTCTTCGATGTGCCGAGAAAAGACGTGGGTGTGATGTCCTTGGGCCAGTTCCAGCATGCCAGGATTTCCGAGTTCGTGTGGCATCCTTCCTTTGCGGTGGGCAACTCCCTGGCCGATCCGCGACTGGGGATGGAAGGGCTGACGAGCACCTTGCCGACAGACATGCCAGTGGCGGAGGAGAGATTGGGAGGATTTCATGCCGATGCGATCGGCTGGTCGAACGATGCGCAGCGATCGGGAGGTCGTGACGAATGGGCGGCTACCGGTCGTGCCCTCTTGCAGGCCCTGCCCGAGGCTGAACCGGTGGTTTACGATCTTTCCTTCGAGGCGAATCAGGGTTTGTGGGACGGCTATTTCCTTTCGACCGGTGATGCGGCGGCGAAGAGGAAATGGATCGAATCCCCGGAAGAGCATCCGCTGCCTAACAGAAGGATGCGGTGGTATGGTGCGAGGGATGAGGCCGAGGATGCAAGCGATGTCACCCGTGCCGCAGCGAGGATGCGGGTGGCGGGGGCATTCAACGTGAACTCGACGAGTGTGGTGGCCTGGCGGGCCTTGTTAGGATCGCTGGCGGGACCCGATGGCGAGGGGGCGGCGTTTTTGCGGCACTTGAGCATGGAGGAGGGATCGGCGGTCGATGGCAATGCCGACCAAGCCTGGCAAGGCCATCGCAAGCTGAGTGACGCGGAGCTGGATCGACTGGCCGAGGCGGTCGTGGACGAAGTCCGGCTGCGCGGGCCCTTTGTGTCCCTCGGGGATTTCGTGAATCGACGCCTGCGCAACGATGCCAGCGGTCGCAAAGGGGCGATTCAGGCGGCGATCGACAAAGCCGGGATCAACAACGCTTTCCGCGATCGTTACCCCTTGGCCAATCAGGCAGCGCTGGGCGACTATCGACATCCGGATGGCATTCGCGATGCGACGAGGATCGAGCAGCGCCTGAAGCCCGACAGCAAGGCATGGGGCGCGGCATCCTATCTGACGCAGGCGGATGTCCTGCAGGGCATAGGCCCGGTGATCGCGGCGCGATCGGACAGTTTTCTCATTCGGGCCTACGGCGAGAGCCGTGACTCTGCGGGCAGGATCACGGCGAGGGCGTGGTGTGAGGCCGAGGTGGCGCGGACAGCGGAGCCGGTGGAGGCGGACGCCAGCGGGATCGAGTCGGCACGGGCGGGGCAGAGCGGGGATTTCGGGAGGAAATTCGTGATGATTTCGTTTCGGTGGTTGAGGCCGGAGGAGGTCTGAGCATGCTCAGGGGCATGAAGAGGCGGAGATCAGAGCGGAGCATGCCGGGGGGGAAACGATGATCCGATTTCTCATATGTTTCGGGCTTGGGTGTGCCGCATGGCTTTCTCCGCTGATGGCCGAGGAAGGGGGCGAGAGGCGGATGTGGATTTTGCCGGTGGGCGAGGCTCCGCCGTTTCGACAAGTGGTGGAGGATGGCATCCGCCGGGAACTGCCGCCGCCGCCGGGGAGCCTGCCGCCGAGAGCGGTCGAGATCCGTGCGGCCGAGCAGGAAGCCGATGAGGAAAGCGATGACCGCGAAGGAAAATCCATCGTGCTGGCACTGGGGCGCTTGAGTGGGCCGGTGATGGTGGCGGGCGGCGCGAAGAAACTGCGGGTTGTCGATGCCGGGAAAGAGGGCGGGGAAGCGAAGCCTTGGCTGGAATTCACGACCCCGGAGAGCGGCGACCTGGTGGTGGTTTTATGGCGCGGTGGTGAAAGCTGGGACGAGGCGAATTCCCGTGTGCTGCCCGCGACGTGGTCGGTCGGCAGTGTGGTGTTTGCCAATGTCAGCCCGGCCGCGGTAGGTCTGGAATGGCGAGGGGAACGACCGGGCTTGAAACCAGGTCAGGTGCTGAGATCCGAAATCGGCAAGACCGTCCCGGCTCCGCTCGTGGCATCGGTCGTAGGGGAGAAGGGTCGAAGCCTCCGGCTGGCTCGTCGATCCATCGAGCAATCGCCCGAAGAAGCGAGCCTGGTGGTTTTTTTCCGCGCCGACGGCTGGCGTCCGCGAGCCCCGGTGAAGATGGTGGTGATCCGCATGCGGACCAAGGCTTGACTCGGGAACGGTCGATTTGATTCGTTGTGGAATGATAAAAACGAAGGGTCTGCTCATTCCGATTTTCGCGATGGCCATGATCGGCTGCGGCGAACGGGAGCAGGATTCAGGAGCGACCGCGAAGGGCTCGCGAGAGGAGTCGATCGATCATGGCAACGCGGCAAGCCTTCAAGACACGGTCGACATGGAAGAAAAGGGTGAGGCCAAGATCCAGCGGCGCGAGTTGCAGCCGCATCCGGAGGATTTTGTGGTGACGGAAGGCAAGCCGGGATTTGTGACCACCGCTTCAGGAGAATGGGATGTGCGAGGAAGAATGCCGGGTGAGTGGGTGGAAGATGAGTCCCATCCGGGGATGAGGATCCGCTTGCCGGAGACATGGACGCCGATCGCCAAGCCGCAGCCCGGAAAGCCGGGCTTTGTGATTTCCCCGTACAATCAGAAACTGATCGATGTTCAGGGCGTTCCCCCCGGCACCCTGGTGATGGACCCGACTTATCCCATCGAAGAGAACAAACATTTTCGAGTGCCGTTTACGGAGGAATGATGCCGTCCGCGGCCATTCAAATCGGCTCCAATCCGGCCACGCCGATTTCGGCGGCGAGTTCATTGAACTCGGCGATTTCCGCAGCGGTGAAATGGAGGCCTCCGGCGGCATCGGAACGTTTGCGTGCTTCGGCTTCGAATTGGCCGGGGAGGATGCAGGGTTCGTTGCCGTGGCCGAAAATGTCGGCAAGAACCGACTTGAGGTTTTCCGACTGGCTGCGGCCCTGGGCGAAGTCCGCTCCCGAGATCGCTTCCGGATGGATCACGTGGAAATAGAAGGTGGTGGTGGTCTTTTCCCCGGCAGGGGCGAGAGAGGGGCGGCCGCGAAGGGTGGGCAGCGAGCCACCGATGAAACCGGCGTAGAGTTCATTGAGCAGGCACATTGCGTAGCCCTTGTGCGCGCCGAAGGGGAGCAGGGCGGAAACGGCGGCGGGATCGGTGGTGGGCTTGCCATCCTTGTCCACGGCGGCATCCGGCGGGAGGGATTTCCCCTCGCGCTTCAAGGCCTGGACGCGGCCCATGGCAACGACCGAGGTGGCCCAATCACTCACCACCGGGAAACCTACGGCATCCATCGTAGGAAGCCCCCAGGAATGCGGGTTGGTCCCGAGAGTGGGGAATTTTCCGCCGAAAGGTACGACCTCGGCGAGGGCGGAGGTGCAGTTCGTGTAGGCGATGTAGCCGCGTTCGGCCGCTTCCATCACATATCCGCCGCCCCAGAGGTAGTGGAAGGCATTGTCCACCGCGACCTGGCCGATGCCGTAGCGGTCGGCGAGTTCGATGCATCGATCAATGGCGCGGTAGGCGACACTTTGGCCGAGCTTGCGGTGGGCATTCCAGATTTCCGAGCCCTCGAAACGGGACGGGATGACCTCGATTTCCGCTCCCGGGACACAGCCCCCGGTGGCGGAGCCGAAAAGGTGGTCGAGGTGCAGAGCCTTGAGCGCGTGGTGGGTGCGGATGCCGTGGCGGGCGGCTTCGGCGGCCAGGCGGGTGCCTTCGGCAGCCTCCTCGGCGGTGTAGCCGCGGGCGCGGTAGGCGGCGGAAACGAGGGCATCATGGGCGGTGCGGGAGACGGTCAGGAAATCGGACATGGCGGTGATGGGTCTGCGGGAAGGCTGGCAAAGTTGTCTGACATCTCAAGGGTGGAGTTTGACACCGATGAACTTGGGGCTTGGAAACCCGGAGTCTGGCAGAGAAGCTCTCCCCGCCGCTCCCCGGGCGATCGCTGGAGGTTTTTTCGGAAATCTCCAGAGGAAAGTCCGGACACCACAGGGCAACGTGCCTCTTGAAAAAGGGGGACGGTCGCGTCAAGGCGACTGGACGGAAAGTGCAGCAGAAAGCGAACCGCCGATGGCCTGAAAGGGCACAGGTAAGGGTGAAAAGGTGGGGTAAGAGCCCACCGCGCCGGAGGCAACAACGGTGGCACGGCAAACCCCGCGTGGTGCAAGACAGAACAGGGGAAGGGTTGTCCGCCCGTCGAATCCCCGGGTATTAGTCGCACTCCGATTCATCGGAGTCCCGCCTCGTGCGGGAAGAGAAATGATCGCCGAACCCCGGAAAGCCGGGGCGGACAGAATCCGGCTTACAGGGGAGCGGCCGCCCCCCCGGGCATTTTTCACTGCCCTCGGGCAAGAATGGTTGTATGACAACCGTAAATTCGGACTCAAACCCATGAGTGCCCCATTCAATCCCGTTTCCGGTCGCCGCCAGTTTCTCAAAGCTGTGGGCGGAAGTGCCGCCGCCATCGCGATGCCATCCTTCGGGGTGGAAGGTGCCAACGATCAAATCCGCCTCGGCCTGATCGGCTGCGGAGGGCGTGGGACTTCTTTGTTCGACTGGTTTCGCGGGATCTCCGGGGTGAAATTCGTGGCACTGAGCGATGCCGATACGGCGGCGATGGATCGCATCGCCTCGAAACACCAGGGTCTGGCGAAACATCAGGACTACCGGAAGCTTCTTGAAAGGGAGGACATCGACGCGGTGGTCATCGCCACACCGAACCACTGGCATGCGCTGCAAGTCATTCATGCCTGCCAGGCGGGGAAGGATGTCTATGTCGAAAAGCCGGTGACCTTCAGCGTGGATCAAGGCCGGGCGATCATCGAGGCGCGTGACAAATACCAGCGCATCGTGCAGGCCGGCACGCAGAACCGTTCGGACAAAGGTCTGATCAATGCCTTCGAATACATCCGCAGCGGTGAGATCGGCAAGATCAAGGCGGTGCGCGGCCTGTGCTATCGCAATCGCGCTTCGATCGGCAAACTCGACAAACCGCTGAAAATCCCCGCCTCCGTGGACTACAATCTGTGGCTGGGTGGATGCAAGGACGTGCCCATCATGCGGCCGCAACTTCATTACGACTGGCACTGGGATTTCAACACCGGCAATGGCGATGTGGGCAATCAGGCACCGCATGAATTCGACCTGATTTCCTGGGTCCTCGGCGACCCCTTGCCGACCAAACCGGTGCGCAGCTTCGGCAATCGCTTCGGGTGGAACGATGCCGGTGACACCGCGAACATGCAGACCGTGTGGTATGAACTGGGCGGTGTGCCGGTGATCTTCGAGGTCAACAACATGACGCTCAAGCCCAAGCTCGATGCCTCGCCAGCCTTCAAGGGACTGCGTGTGGGGGTGATCGTGACCTGCGAAGGTGGCGAATTCATCGGCGGCCGCGGCGGTGGCTTCGTCAACGGTGAGGATGGCAAAACCAAGATCGAGCGCTTCCCCGGTGATGCCGGTGGCGGCCATGCCCGAAACTTCATCGAGGCCGTGCGCAGTCGCAAGGGCGACGGTCTCCGCGCCAAACTGGAAAACTCCGTGGCCTCCGCCACCGTGCCTCATTTGGCCAATCTCTCCTACCGCGCCGGCGAGCCGGTGCCGCGCACGAAACTCCGTGAGGCCCTGGGTGCGGAGCTTGCCGATGTCATCGACCGCCAGGAAAAGCAGATGGGCTTCTGGGGAATCGATACCGAGAAAACCCCCTACCTGTTAGGTCCTGAAGTGACATTGGGAGCCGATGGCCGTGTCAGCGGTTCGCCAGCGGTGGTCGAATTGGCGACACCGAAGTATCGCGAAGGCTTCGGCATTCCCGCGAGCGTTTGAGTCAAGGCGAAGTGAAAGGGGGGGCTTTGCCATCGCGCGGACCCTCTTGCGCCCGGTGTCATCGAATTTCCCGGAGTGGACTCCGGGGGATTTCGGGGCTATGAGGGATTTCATGTGGCAGGGAATTCTGGCAATCGCCCTCGCTTGCGCTCCTCTGGGTGCGGCGGGGTTGCGGGTGGTGACTTTCAACATCGAGACCCACCGCAATGACGAGGGCTGGCCGGACTATGCCCTGGGCGATCCGGCGGGACCGGATTTCACCAGCGTGGCATCCATCCTCGCACGGATCGATGCCGATGTGGTGGCCCTGCAGGAAGTTCACAGCGGCGACCTCACGGGCAGCCCGAAGAGCGAGGTGCAATTGCTGGGCGAAGCACTAGGGTTGCCGTACCTTCATGCGGGATCGAATGCCGGCAACTTCGACACCAGCCTGCGGGTGGTGATTCTTTCCCGCTATCCCTTCCTTTCCACCGCATCGATCCTCTCTCCCGCCGGGGCCAAGGAAATCGCCCGACACTGCCCGGCGGTGGTGGTGGACGTGCCGGGGACGACCGAGGATCCGCTGGTGATTTCCGCGCACCTCAAGTCCGGCACGACGACGGCGGACCGCTTCCGGCGGGCCATCGAAATGAGGCGACTGGTCGAGTTTCTGGAAAACTCCGCCTATGGTGTGGAGGACAACTTCATCATCCTCGGGGATTTCAATCCGTCGTCCTCGACCACGACCTTTTCCGCTCTGCCCTCGGGCCTGCCGACGACCTTCTCCCTGGGATCCGACGTGGCGCTGCCGGTGACCTATCGGCCGCAGATGCTCACCTACTTCCAAAGCAAGGTGCCTGCGCTGTTAGATCCACGGCAGCGGGATGGGGATGACGGGACCTACGAGTTCGGGCAGACGCTGGACCTGATCTTTGTTTCGCCGGCCCTGGCGGGCAGGCCTTATGCGGCGGAGGTCTATGATTCGGCCGAGGATCACGCGATCGGCGGAGGATTGCTGAAACCGGGGCCAATGCCGGCGGTGGGTGCCAGTGCGCTGGCTTCCGACCATTATGCGGTGTTTGCGGACTTCGAGCTAGAACCGGATCTCGGGTCGCTGGGACTGGTGCTTTCGCAAACATCGATCATCGAGGGCGGCACCGGGGCGGTGGTGACGGCGACACTGCCGCAGGCGGCGACGGCGGCGGTGAGCATCGAGCTGAGTGCGAGTCCGGCAGGTCCGGTCTTGGGGGCATCGACCTTGGTGATTCCCGCGGGGCAGACATCGGGCGCGACGACGATCGCGATGCCACGCGATTTCGCCTTTACGGGGAACCGCAACTTCACGCTGGGTGCGGTGGCCGGGGGATTTGATCCGGCGGAGGTGGTGTTGACCGTGGTGGAGGCGGATGGGGTCTATGCGTTGACCGAAGTAGGTGCGGCGGTGACGGAGGAATTCACGGGTTTTGCAGGTAGTGCCGCGCCTTCGCCCTGGGTGGCGGTGGGTGCTGCCGCAGCCTGGCTGGGCAGCGATGGCGGGGCTCTCGCATCCGGCGGCGCGAGGTCCTATGGTTCGGGCGGCGATGGCAGTTTGGGAGTGGGTGGTGTGGATGCCGTTTTCGAAGCGGAATTCCGGAATCTCTCCGGAAAACGGGTTTCGCTACTGGATGTCTCGTACTTCGCCGAGCAATGGCGGGCGACCTTGAACGGTGCGGAGGGCCGGATCGAGGCGGAGTTGGTGGCGGATGGTGCTGTCATCGCGATCCCGGGATTGACCCATGTGGCGAGGACCGATCTTCCCAGCGGAGCGGTGGCGGGTGGTTTGGAAACCTTAAAGCAGGCAAGAGTGACGGGGCTGGACCTCGCGGCAGGGGAGGACTTCAAGCTGAGATTTCGTTTCGCGGGGGATGAGGGGAGCGTGTCGAGTTCTGCGGATGTGTGGGTGAATGAGGTCCATTATGAAAACACGGGTGACGACAGTGGGGAATTCATCGAAGTGGTGATGGGGCCGGGATTTGCCGGGAATCCTTCCGACATCGGAGTCTGGCGATACAATGGAGCCACGGCTTCGGCGGCGACGACCTATGGCACGATCTTGAATCTCGGATCGGATTTCGGCTTTTCCGGAAACTACGGGGGTTATCGTTTTTTCACGATCACGCTGCCCAAGGACGGTCTGCAGAACGGCTTCAATGACGGGTTTGCGGTGGTGAATGTGGCGACTTCCACCGTGCTGCATCTGATTTCCTATGAGGGTTCGTTTACGGCATCGAATGGCCCTGCGGCCGGAATGACGGCGGTGAACATGGGGGTTTCCCAAAGTGGAACGACTCCCGTGGGGGCATCGCTGGGGCTTACGGGTTCGGCTTTGGATTCGGCGGGTTTCACTTGGACTTCCTACACGGTGGCAAGCAAGGGTGCGCCGAATGCCGGGCAGGTTTTTTCCGCCGCGTCGCTGGGATGGCAGGGGCTGGCGGTGGATCGGCTCGCGGTGGCGATCGTGGGAGACCATGATGGCGATGGCCTTGCGGATGAAGACGATGCCGATGATGACAACGATGGCATGAGTGATGCCAACGAGCTGGCCTTCGGCACGGATCCGATGGATGCGGCGGCGGTCTTTCGTGTCGAGGTGGTTGATGGTGCCCTGAGATTCCCGGGGGCGGAAGGGGTGCTTTACACGGTGGAATGGTGCGATGATCTGGTGAGCTGGGATCACTCGGCAGTGATCGAAGGGCAGGGGAACGGGGTGGTGTTTCCTTTGCCTCCGGGTGAACAGAAGCTGTTTCTCCGGGTGAGGGCGGGGGAGTGAGGGGAAAGAAAAAGGCCGGCCAGCTTGCGCTGACCGGCCTTGGGAATGGATGGTTCCGGCGGCGGCTTTCACCTTCGCCGGGGGAGGCTTACATCATGCCGCCCATGCCGTGGTCGTGACCGTGGCCACCACCGCCCTTTTCCTTTTCAGGAAGGTCGGTGATGAGGCACTCGGTGGTGAGCAGGAGGCCGGAGATGGAGGCGGCGTTCTGCAGAGCGGAACGGGTGACCTTGGTGGGATCGACCACACCCGAGGCAATGAGGTCCTCGTAGGTGTTGGTGGCGACGTTGTAACCGTGGCCTTCCGAGTTGGTCTTGACCTTCTCGACGATCAGCGCGCCTTCGCGGCCGGCGTTGGCGGCCAGTTGGCGGAGCGGCGCTTCGACGGCCTTGGCAACGATGCCCATGCCGGTCTTCTCGTCTTCGTTGGCAGCCGAGGAGCAGCAGCCGGAAGCTTCGCAGAGGGCGAGGGCGCGGAGCAGAGCGGTGCCACCGCCGGGGACGATGCCTTCTTCCACCGCAGCACGGGTGGCGTGAAGGGCGTCTTCCACGCGGGCCTTCTTCTCCTTCATCTCGGTCTCGGTGGCGGCACCGACGTTGATGACGGCCACACCGCCGGCGAGCTTGGCAAGGCGCTCCTGGAGCTTTTCGCGGTCGTAGTCGCTGGTGGTTTCCTCGATCTGGCGGCGGATCTGGTTGACGCGGCCGGTGATGCCTTCGGAGGTGCCGGCACCTTCGACGATCACGGTGTTCTCCTTGGAGATCGTGATGCGCTTGGCTTCGCCGAGGTCTTCGAGGCCGACGGAGTCGAGCTTGATGCCGAGATCATCGGTGATGACCTTGCCACCGGTGAGGATGGCGATGTCTTCGAGCATGGCCTTGCGGCGATCGCCAAAGCCGGGGGCCTTGACGGCGGCGATGTTGAGGATGCCGCGGAGCTTGTTGACGACGAGGGTGGCGAGGGCTTCGCCTTCGACGTCTTCGGCGATGATCAGCAGCGGGCGGCCGGTCTTTGCAACCTTTTCCAGGAGGGGAAGCATGTCCTTGAGGCTGGAGATCTTCTTCTCGTGGATGAGGATGTAGGCGTTCTCAAGGTTGGCTTCCATCGACTCGGCATCGGTGACGAAATAGGGCGAGAGGTAGCCCTTGTCGAACTGCATGCCTTCAACGACGTCGA
The DNA here is from genome assembly GCA_025457665.1 of Akkermansiaceae bacterium. GTDB lineage: Bacteria > Verrucomicrobiota > Verrucomicrobiia > Verrucomicrobiales > Akkermansiaceae > Haloferula. Next base: position 32,985 of record JALOTY010000017.1, read on the forward strand.
GGGTGGTTTCGATGCCCTTGGCTTCTTCGACCGTGATCGTGCCGTCCTTGCCGACCTTGTCCATGGCTTCGGCGATGATGTTGCCGATTTCGGTGTCCCAGTTGGCGGAGACGGTGGCGACCTGGGCGATTTCCTTGGTGTCGGAAACCGGGCGGGAGATCTCGCGCAGCTTGGCGACGATGGCCTCGGTGGCCTTCATGATGCCGCGTTGCAGGCTGATCGGGTTGGCACCGGCGGTCACGTTGCGAAGGCCTTCCTTGTAGATGGCTTCGGCGAGGACCGTGGCGGTGGTGGTGCCGTCACCGGCGATGTCCGAGGTCTTGCTGGAGACTTCGCGGATGAGCTGGGCGCCCATGTTTTCGTAGGGGCACTCGAGTTCGATTTCCTTGGCGACCGAGACACCGTCCTTGGTGATGGTCGGGGAGCCGAACTTCTTGTCGAGGATCACGTTGCGTCCTGCCGGGCCGAGGGTGGCCTTGACGGCGGCAGCGAGTTTCTCGACGCCGCGCAGCAGGGCGTGACGTGCATCTTCGTCGAATTGGAGTTGTTTGGCCATGATGTTGTTTCTTGGGGTTGGTAGTTAGATAAATGGATGGTTTCAGCCGACGATGCCGAGGATGTCGGACTCGGAGATGATGAGCAGCTCCTCGCCGTTGACCTTCACTTCGGTGCCGCCGTATTTCGAAATGAGGACCTTGTCTCCGGCCTTCACGGTGAAGACGAAGTCGTTGCCGTTGTCATCCTTGCCGCCGGTGCCCAGCGAGATGACTTCGGCTTCCTGGGGTTTCTCTTTTGCGGTGTCGGGAAGGACGATGCCGCCGGAGGAGACTTCTTCCGCAGCGAGGCGCTTCACGAGCACACGTTGACCGAGGGGTTTGATGTTAGCCATGTTGTTTGGTTGTGTTGGTTTGGTGTTGGTATGTGAGGAGCCACGCTACGTGGGCAGCGTGGAAAGTTTTCAAAGTGAAGATGTGGGATCGAGGGCGGCGAGCCAGTCGTCGATTTCCTTTTCGATCCGGGCTGATACAAAACCGACCCATTTCGCGAAGTCGCCGGAATCGGCGGACTCGAGGGCTTGGTAGTAATCGAGACGGAGATCGGTGGGGATGGAAACGGGCGGCAGGCCTGCGGCGAGCAGGGTGAAATTCATCGCCAGGCGGGCACAGCGGCCGTTGCCATCGGCGAAGGGATGGATGTGGGCGATGCCGTGGTGGAGTTTGGAGGATTTCTCGATGGGATCGATGATGCTTCCGACCTCCTCTAACAAAGCAGCCATCAGATCGGGGACCTTGAGGGGGTTCGGCGGAACGTGGTTCGAACCGGAGATCCTCACGCTGCCCGTGCGGTAAGAGCCTGCGGAGGTATCCTCCACCCCGGCAAGAACGATGCGGTGAAGGTCCAGCAAATCATGCTCGGTCAGGGCGCTGCCGGGTTGCGCGAGCTGTTTGACCTTCTGCCAGGCTTTGGAGAGATTGACAGCTTCGACGTGATCCTTGAGCGGCTTGCCGGAAACCGTCACGCCCTTGGAGAGGACGAGGTCGGTTTCCCGCAGGGTCAGGCTGTTGCCTTCGATGGCATTGGACTCATGGACCATCCGCACATCCCACGCCGCCGCCAAGCTGGCGACCGACTCAGGAGAGAGGGGTCGCAGTGCGGCGAGACGTTGATGTTTGGAGGTGAGTGTCATGGAGTCCCGTTTGTGGCTGCTGCCGGGATGGGAGGATCAATCAATCGACCACTTCGGCGTCCACGACCTTGCCCTTGGCGGGCTTGGGTTCGCTGGAGGCGGAATCGTTTCCACCGGGAGCGATGTCCGGTTGGGGAGCGGATCCACCGGCGGCGGCTTGGGCCTGTTGGGTGGCGTTGTAGAGTTCGGTGAGGGCGCTTTCGAGGTCGTTGGTGGTGGACTTGATGGCGTCCATGTCGCTGCCCTTGAGGGCCTCTTTCACGGCATCGACCTTTGTCTGGATGCCGCTCTTGAGTTCGGCCGGGGCTTCGGCGGGGAGTTCGGCGAGCTGTTTCTCAACCTGGAACACGAGGTGTTCGGCCTTGTTTTTGGCATCGACTGCTTCCACGCGACGCTTGTCTTCCTCGGCGTGGGCTTCGGCGTCCTTTTTCGCCTTCTCGATTTCATCCTGCGAGAGACCGGAAGAACCTTGGATGGAGATCTTCTGCTCCTTGCCGGACTGCTTGTCCTTGGCGGAAACGTGGAGGATGCCGTTGGCATCGATGTCGAAGGTGACCTCGATCTGCGGCTCGCCGCGGCGGGCGGGGGCGATGCCATCCAGGCGGAAGTTGCCGAGCAGCTTGTTGTCCGAGAACATCGGGCGCTCGCCCTGGCAGATGCGGATGTCCACCGCGGGCTGGTTGTCCGAGGCGGTCGAGAAGATCTGCGATTTCTTGGCGGGAATCGTGGTGTTCCGCTCGATCATCGCGGTGGCGCGGGAACCTTCGGTTTCGATGGAAAGCGTCAGCGGGGTGACGTCAAGCAGGAGGACGTCCTTGACATCGCCTTGAAGCACGCCGCCCTGGATGGAAGCGCCGATGGCGACGACTTCGTCCGGGTTCACGCCGCGGTGGGGTTCCTTGCCGGCGAGTTGCTTGGCGGTTTCGATCACCTTGGGCATGCGGGTCATGCCGCCGACGAGCACGAGTTCATCGATGCTGGACGAGGAGACACCGGCTTCCTTGAGGCAATCGAGCACGGGCTTCTTGGTGCGTTCGAAAAGGCCATCGGTCAGTTGCTCCAGTTTCGAGCGGGAGAGCGTGAGCTGAATGTGTTTCGGGCCGGTCTGGTCGGCGGTGATGAAGGGCAGGTTGATGTCGTAGGACTGGCTCGAGGAAAGGGCGATCTTGGCTTTTTCCGCCTCCTCTTTGATGCGCTGGAGGGCGTCGGGTTGGCCGGAGAGGTCGATGCCCTGATCGCGTTTGAACTCATCGACAATCCACTGAATGAGAGTGTTGTCCCAGTCGTCACCGCCGAGTTGGGTATCGCCATCGGTGGCGAGCACCTCGAAGACGCCGTCGCCGATTTCGAGCACCGAGATGTCGAAGGTTCCGCCGCCGAGGTCGTAAACGGCGATTTTTTCATCGGACTTCTTGTCGAGGCCGTAAGCGAGGGCGGCGGCGGTGGGCTCGTTGATGATGCGCTTCACTTCGAGGCCGGCGATTTCGCCTGCGGCCTTGGTGGCATTGCGCTGGGAGTCGTTGAAATAGGCTGGGACGGTGATGACCGCAGCGGTGATCTTTTCCCCGAGCTTGGCTTCGGCGTCGGCCTTGAGCTTGCCAAGGACCATCGCGGCAATTTCCTGGGGGGAGTAGGTCTTCGTTTCACCGCCGACTTCGACTTCGATGTGGGCGTCGCCATTGGCTGCGGCGACGATCTTGTAGGGCATCTTCTTGTCGGCCTCGGACAGCTCCGAGTATTTCCGGCCGATCAGGCGTTTCGCGGAGAAGATGGTGTTCTTCGGGTTGGTGACGGCCTGGCGTTTGGCGGCCTGGCCGACGAGGCGCTCTCCGGATTTCGTGAATGCGACCACCGAAGGGGTGGTGCGTGCGCCTTCCGAGTTTTCAAGCACGACGGGTTCGCCGCCCTCCATGATGGCCATGCAGGAGTTGGTGGTGCCGAGGTCGATTCCGAGGATCTTGGACATGGGAGTGATGGGGTGGATTTCGATGATGATGCCTCGGTGATGAATCGGAGGCAGTGAGTGGGTCTTCTTTCGCAGGCATCATGCCAAGCGGGTTTTGATGGGTTGTAACATGTTGGAAATTAGGGAAATGTAAGTCATGATGGGGGTGATTGCCAGGGGTTTCAGGGTACCATGCGGGACAAGTTGTCACCGGAATCAGGGACAACTTGTCCGAGTGGTGACGCCTTGGCAGAGGGGAGGGGAGCCGCAAAGTTTCAGGGGAGCATCTAATTTTGACAGATTCGCTTGCCAAGCTGGAGGGTGCTCCGTAGGGTGCGCGCCCTTCCGACCAAGGGCAGGTGTCAGAGTGGTCGAATGAGCACGCTTGGAAAGCGTGTGTGGCAGCAATGTCACCGAGGGTTCGAATCCCTCCCTGTCCGCCATTTTCATTGAATGCTGGTGCCACCGTGGCAGCGCTGGCGGTTTTCGGATCGGGGAATCGAACTTCGCCCTTTCGGGTCGGTAGTGAAGACCCAAGCTCTGCCGATGGAATCGAAACGCGCTGAGCATTTCTTGCGATTCTTCGATCGATTCGTACTTGGGGCTGGTCGAGACGCCCGCAGTGTGTAAATTCCTGTGCGATGCAAACGCCGAACGCAGGGGCTAAGTACCTGCGGGACCACACCAAACATTGACCCATGCCTCTTCGAGTTCCCTACAAGCGTGTTGATTGGATCAACACTGGCTTCCTCCTCACTGTCACCCTCACCGCCCTCATTGCTGCTCCCTGGTATCTGTGGAAACACGGAATGAGTGGATTCCTTGCCGGAATGTTCGTGTTTTATTCGATCGCAACCGGCATGAGCATTACCCTCGGTTACCACCGTTTGTTCTCTCACCTGAGCTTCAAGGCAAAGTGGCCTGTCCGTTTCTTCACCCTCGTGTTCGGAGCCTGTGCTTTCGAAAACTCGGTGCTCAACTGGGCCTCCGATCACCGTCGGCATCACAAGCACGTCGATGACGATGACGATCCCTACAACATCAACAATGGTTTCTTCTGGGCCCACATCGGCTGGATTCTCTTCAAAGTCCTTCCTGAACCGCCACTGGACAACGTGGCCGACCTTCGCAAGGACAAGCTGGTCATGTGGCAGCATCGCTGGGACAAACTGATCGCCATGGTCGTAGGTCTGGCTCTCCCGGCTGCGTTGGGTTACTGGCATAGCGGGGCCGTGGGTGCGCTCGGCGGTTTCCTGATCGCCGGTGCGCTGCGGGTGTTCGTGGTGCAGCAGTGCACCTTCTTCATCAATAGCCTCTGCCACACCATCGGTCGGCAGCCCTACTCTTCCAAGAACAGCGCTCGGGACAGCACCGTGATGGCCTTCCTGACCTTCGGCGAGGGCTACCACAACTTCCACCACGCCTTCCAGCACGACTACCGCAACGGAGTGAAGCCCTGGAACTTCGACCCCACCAAGTGGGCGATCTGGCTGCTGTCCAAGCTTGGGTTGGCCTCGGATCTGCGGACCGTTCCCGAGCCCAAGATCATCCTCGCGGAAATCGCTGAGGCGAGGAGACGTGCGGATGAGCATCTCGCGCAGATCACCCAGTCCGGGGTTTCCGTCTGTGAAAAGGCTCTCGCCACGGTCCACGATCTCCAAGAGCGCCTCGCGGCCGCTTATCATGAACTCGAAGCCGCCATGGCGGCCAAGGCCGAGACTTCCCGGCAGGCACTCAGTCGCTGGAGAAAGGAAGCCCGTGAGCTTCTCGATGCTCTCAGCCGCCTCGATCTCCAGCCTGCCTGATCGCGACATTTCGCACTGCCAATTCTCAAACCCGGGGTCGACCGACTCCGGGTTTTTTCTTTCCCCGATTCAGAACTCACGGGAAATCAAGGTTCTATAAAAAGTGAAATTTTATCGAAATAGGGCTTGTCAGCATCGGGTTCGTGGGTAGTCTCGCCGCCCCCACAAGCAGTCCGCAAACAAGGCCTGCTACCAGCAATCTCCAATCATTATCGGGTGCAGCACCGGAAAAAAGGCTCCTGCGAGGGAAATCTCGCCGGTGCTCGGTGCGCTCCAAAAGCAAACATCGAAACCCCGCAGGAATCCAATGCCGACCATCAATCAGCTTGTCCGCAAGGGCCGTCAGGTGCCAGTCGAGAAATCGAAGTCACCGGCCATGACGAATTGCCCGCAGCGCCGTGGCGTCTGCCTTCAGGTCATGACCCGGACGCCCAAGAAGCCAAACTCGGCTCTTCGGAAAGTCGCCAAAGTCCGTCTTACCAACGGCTACGAAGTGATCGCCTACATCGGCGGCGAAGGCCACAACCTCCAGGAGCACTCGATCGTGCTCGTGCGTGGTGGCCGGGTGAAGGACCTTCCGGGCGTTCGCTATCACATCGTTCGTGGCGCTCTGGACACCCTCGGTGTCGACAAGCGCCGCCAAGGCCGCTCGAAATACGGTGCCAAGCGCCCGAAGGCCGACAAGAAGTAATTTCCTGAAACGTCCAACCTGATTTCATCATGTCCCGCCGCAAGCGAGTTTTCACCAAGCCCGATCGTCGCGATTCCCGCTACGACAGCGCCCTCGTCGGTCACCTCATCTCGAAGGTGATGCGCGATGGCAAGCGTTCCCTGGCTGAGCGCATCGTCTACGCCGCCATCGAAAAAGCCAACGAAGGCGTTGACACCGTCGACCCTCTCGAAGTCGTCACCCGCGCCATCGAAAACGCGAAGCCTCGCGTTGAGGTCAAGAGCCGTCGCGTGGGTGGTGCCACCTACCAGGTGCCGCTTGAAGTCGCTCCTGACCGTTCGGAGTCCTTGGCTCTTCGCTGGATCGTCGGATACGCCCGCAACCGCAAGGGAACCCCGATGCACGTGGCCCTCGCCAACGAAATCAAGGACGCCGCGAACAACCAAGGCAGCTCCGTTCGGAAGCGCGACGACGTCCACAAGATGGCCCAGGCCAACCGCGCCTTCGCCCACTTCCGCTGGTAAACGAGACGATCCTGACTTTGTCCTGAACCCCATCCGATGAATCCCGCCGTCAATAGTCCTGATCGCCCGTTTCCGCTTGAGCGGACTCGGAACATCGGGATTGCGGCGCACATTGATGCCGGCAAGACCACGCTGACCGAGCGCATCCTGTTTTACACCGGGATGATCCACAAAATCGGCGAGGTTCACGACGGTGCCGCGACGACCGATTGGATGGAACAGGAGCGCGAGCGTGGCATCACCATCACCTCCGCCGCCGTCACCGCCGACTGGTGGCAACGGGAGGAAGAAGGGGTGCACAAACTCTACACCGGTATCAAACACCGGGTGAACATCATCGACACGCCCGGTCACGTCGATTTCACCGCCGAGGTCGAGCGTTCTCTCCGGGTTCTCGATGGCGCAATTGTCGTCTTCTGCGGGGTCGCGGGCGTCCAACCCCAGACCGAAACCGTTTGGCGCCAAGCCAACAAATACAAGGTCCCCCGCATCGTCTTCGTCAACAAGATGGACCGTGTCGGCGCCAACTTCGACAACGTCGTTGCCGAGATCCGCAGCAAGCTGGGCGTCGTTCCGGTGCCAGTCCTCATCCCGATCGGGTCCGAGGAAAATCTCCGGGGGCAAATCGATGTGATCAACCGCAAGGCGGTGGTTTACTCCGATAACGAAGCACTCGGCTCCACTTACGAGGTGGTTGATCTGGATGCCGATCAATCCAAAGTCGCTCAGGCTGCTTACGACGAACTTGTTTCCGCCCTTGCCGATCACGACGAGCAGCTTGGCGAGAAGTTTCTCCTCGAAGAGGAAATCACCCGTGACGACGTCAAACAGGCTCTTCGGCGCTGCACGATTTCCAACAAACTGATCCCTGTTGCCGGGGGCTCAGCTTTCAAAAACAAAGGTGTCCAGTATCTCTTGGATGCCGTGGTGGATTACCTCCCCGGACCTCTCGATATCCCGGCTGCTGTGGGCATGGATCCCGAGGATGAATCCAAGGAGATCGAAGTGGTCACCTCCGACAACGGCAAATTCTGTTCGCTCGCATTCAAACTCTGGGCAGACAAATTCGTCGGCAAACTCGTTTTCTTCCGCGTTTATTCCGGCATGGTTCGCAAGGGTGATACGATCACCAATCCGCGAACCGGGAAATCCGAGCGCGTCGGACGCCTGATCCAGATCCAATCCGACGAACACAAGGACATTGATGTCTGCTACGCTGGTGACATCGCCGCCATGGTTGGGCTGAAAAACGTTCAAACCGGTGACACCTTGGCTGCACCTGGATTTGAAGTGGTGCTTGAACCCCCGAGTTTCCCTGAGCCCGTCATCTCCATGGCGGTCGAACCGAAGACCAAGGCCGACCAGGAAAAACTTGCCAACGCCCTCGTGCGTCTTTCGGAGGAGGATCCGACCTTCGTCGTGAAAACCGACGAGGAGACCGGACAAACCATCATCTCCGGAATGGGTGAACTCCACCTTGAGATCATCGTCGATCGGCTCCGCCGCGAGTTCAAGGTCGAGGCCAACACCGGCGCGCCTCAGATCGCTTATCGCGAAACCATCACTGCCGCCGCTGATGGCGAAGGCAAGTTGGTCAAACAATCCGGTGGCCGAGGTCAATACGGACATGTCCGCCTCCGCATGCGCCCGAACGAAAAGGGCAAGGGCCTGACCATCGAAAATCTCATCGTCGGTGGGGAGATTCCCAAGGAATATCACAACGCCGTTTTCAAAGGAGTCCAACAAGCCATGAGCAATGGTATCGTCGCCGGATACCCGGTGGTCGATGTCCACGTTGACATCCTCGGGGGTTCCTTCCACGAAGTTGATTCCAACGAGAACGCCTTCACCATGGCCGCCATTTTTGCGGTCCGTGACGGCTTCAAGAAAGCCGCGGCCATTCTCCTCGAGCCCATCATGGGCGTCGAAGTCTCCACGCCTGATGACTATCAAGGCGATGTCATGGGTGACCTTTCCCGCCGTCGCGGCCAAATCGGCCAAATGGAATCGAAGGGCACCCTTGCTGTCATCCATGCCGCCGTTCCCCTCAAGGAAATGTTCGGCTACTCGACCGCCGTGCGCACCCTTTCCTCCGGCCGGGCCTCCTACTCCATGACGCCCTCCCATTTCGAACAGGTTCCCCAGAATATCGTCGACGAGATCATCAACGACCGCTGATCCCCAACATCCTCAATCCATCAACCGCCACCGTTCCGACACCATGGAAAACCAGAAGATCCGCATCCGCCTCCGGGCTTTCGATCATCGCGCCATCGATCGTTCCGCTCAAGAGATCGTCGAGACCGCCAAACGCACCGGCGCCAAAGTGGCAGGACCCATTCCGCTTCCGACCCGCATCGAAAAGTTCTCGGTCAACCGTTCGGTTCACGTGAACAAGAAGTCGGCTGAGCAGTTCGAAATCCGCACCCACAAGCGCGTCCTCGACATCGTCGATCCCACCTCGCGCACCGTCGATGAGCTGAAGAAGCTCAACCTGCCCGCCGGTGTCGACATCGCCATCCGCATCTGACCCGTTGCCAGGCAACGTTCCAGCAATCCTCATTTCGCAACTCCATCATTCTTCAGCCATGTCCCTCGGACTCATTGGAAAAAAACTCGGCATGACCCGCCTGTTCGATGAACAGACGCAGTCCATGATTCCCGTCACCGTCATCGAAGTCGGCGGCAACCAGATCGTTCAAACCAAGACCGTCGAGAAGGATGGCTACAGTGCGGTTCAGGTTGGCTACGGCGACAAGAAGGAATTCCGCGTCGGCAAGCCGGCTCTGGGTCACTTCAAAAAGCACGGTGCCACGCCGAAATACAAGGTTCAGGAGTTCCGCTTTGTCGAAGGTGAGCAAGCCCCGACCGAGCACCCCGGCCTCGAGCTGTTCCAGGCTGGCCAGTGGATCGACGTCATCGGCACCACCAAGGGCCGTGGCTTCCAAGGTGCGGTCCGTCGTCACGGATTCGGTGGTCTCCGCATGACCCACGGTTCGATGATGCACCGCCGGACTGGCGCCATCGGTTGTCGCTCCACTCCGGGTCGCGTCTGGAAGAACCAGAAGATGCCCGGACACATGGGCACCGACCGCCGCACCGTCCAGAATCTCAAAGTCGTTGCCGTTCGTCCGGAAGACAACGTGATTCTCGTTTCCGGTGCCGTTCCCGGTCACAAGGGAGCTTTCGTCACCGTCCGTCCCGCCAAGAAGAAATCTGCCTGAACTCCACGGCGCAACCCACTCTGATTGACCATGTCTGCAAAAGTTTTCACCGCTGACGACGCCAAGGCCGCCAAGATTACCCTCGCCGCAGAAGGCAAGGGCTCCCAGGCCGTCCACGATCTCGTCACCGCCTACCGCGCCAACCGCCGCACCGGCTCCGCCTGCACCAAGACCCGTGGCGAAGTCAGCGGCAACAACAAGAAGATCTACCGCCAGAAGGGCACGGGCAACGCCCGTCACGGCGACAAGCGCGCTCCGATCTTCGTCGGTGGCGGCGTGGTCTTCGGTCCGCGTCCCCGCGACTATTCGAAGAAGGTGACCAAGAACACCCGCCGCCTTGCGCTGCGCCGCGTTCTTGCCGACATCATCGCCGGTGGTTCGCTCAAGACCCTGCCGACTTTCGCGGTCGCCGATGGTCGCACCAAGTCCTTCATCGCTGCCGTTTCCGCGGTCGCCGAAGCCAAGAAGGTCCTCATCGTCGCCAAGGGCTTCGATGAAAAGACCTACCTTGCCGCCCGCAACGTCGGCTGGGCCCAGCTTGTCACTGTCGATAGCGTCAACGTCGAGGAGCTTCTCCACGCCAACACCGTCCTCCTCGTCGAGGATGCGCTGGAAACCCTTGCCGCCCGCACTGCCTGAAGACCATTCGCCGAAACGCGCCATGAAAGATCTTTACCAAGTCATCAAGAAAGTCCGCATCTCGGAAAAGGCCACGATGCTCAATGAGCTCAACAACGAGGTCGTGCTCGAAGTGGACCGCCGCGCCAACAAACTCGAGATCAAACAAGCCGTCGAAACCATCCTCGGCAAGAAGGTCTCCGCAGTCCGCACCCTCAACCAGGCAGGCAAGCTCAAGCGTCAGCGTCGTGCCGACGCCGGCCGCACCGCCCACTGGAAGAAGGCCATCGTCCGCCTCAAAGAGGGCGAGAACCTCGATCTCGTCTAATCCCCGAACCTTTCACCCGCTCTAACCAGCGCAACCCTCGAACGAGCCATGTCTCTCAAGGAGTTCAAACCCCACACGCCACCGCAACGCTACAAGGTGCTTCCGGCCTTCGACGAAGTCACCAAGAAGTCCCCGGAGAAGTCGCTGCTCACCCCGCTGAAAAAGTCGGGTGGCCGCAACAACACCGGACGCATCACCACCCGCCACATTGGCGGTGGCCACAAGCGCCACTACCGCCTTGTCGACTTCAAGCGCGGCAAAATGGACATGCCCGCAGAGGTGGTCGGCATCGAATACGATCCGAACCGCACCTGCCGCATCGCCCTGATCCGCTACGAAGACGGCACCAAGAGCTACATCCTCGCCCCCGTGGGTCTCGAGGTTGGTGCCAAGGTCGTCGCCGGTGAGCAGGCCGCTCCCAAGGTCGGCAATGCCATGCCCTTGGCCAAGGTCCCGCTGGGCACCGCGATCCACAACATCGAACTGATCCCCGGCACCGGTGGCAAAGTCGCCCGCGCCGCAGGTCAGCAGGCGATCCTGTCCAACCGCGAAGGCGAATGGGCTCTCGTCAAAATGCCTTCCGGTGAGATTCGCCGCTTCAATTCCCGTTGCTTCTGCACCATCGGCCAGGTCGGCAACCGCGACCACATGAACGAAGTCTCCGGCAAGGCTGGCCGCACCCGCTGGCAGGGCGTCCGCCCGACCGTCCGCGGCATGTGTATGAACCCTGTCGATCACCCCAACGGTGGTGGTGAGGGTAAGTCGAAGTCCGGTGGTGGTCGTCAACACCTCCTCAGCCCTTGGGGTCACGCCAAGGGTGAAAAGACCCGCAAGCCGAAGAAGCCGACCAGCACCTTCATCGTTGAACGCCGCAAGAGCAAGAAGCGCTCCGCATAATCCCTAGATCCTTCATCCCATGCCACGTTCCCTCAAGAAAGGCCCATTCGTTGATCAAAAGCTCCTTGCCAAGATCGACGTTGCCGCGGCCGCCAGCGACAAGAAGCCCATCAAGACATGGAGCCGCAAGTCCATGATCACTCCGGATTTCGTCGGTCTCAATTTCGCCGTGCACAACGGCAAGACCTTCGTCCCGGTGTATGTCACCGAAAACATGGTCGGTCACAAGTTGGGTGAATTCGCCCCGACCCGCCTGTTCCGTGCCCACGGTGGTATCGGTAAGAAATAATCCGTCAGCCCACTGCCACTTCCTCCGATGTTTTCCATCCGCCAGCTTCCCCTTCTCGCTGCTGCCCTCGGGCTGCCGCTGGGGTCGCTTGCGGCCCAGTCGGCGGAAAGCCAGCAGTTGCAAGGGGTGGTCGCCGAGCTCCAGGCCCGCATCAAGGTCCTGGAGCAGGGGATCGCTGCCGCCAACCGGGCCGAGAAGGATGCTTCCGAGCAACTCGCCGCCGCCCGGGAGCGTCTCGAGGCACTCGGCGCAAGCCAGCTCGGGGCAGGGGACGAGCGATTGCTGCAGGCCATCGCCGATCTCCAGGTCCAGTCGGAAAGAAATGCCGCGTTGGAAGCCAGCGCCGTGAATCTGTCCGCATCGATCACCCAATACCTGCGACAAGCCGTCGCTTCCGACCCGGAAGCACGTCTCCGTGTCGAAACCGCCATGAGGGAGCTTGACGAAGTCCTCGGACTAAGCCACAAGCCCGCCCCCGCTGCTCAGGGGACAAGTGGAACGGCCACCCGTGCCACCGTCATGAGCATCGATTCCGACAGCGGCCTTCTCGTCTTCAACATCGGCGAAAGGCAGCAGGCGCGAATCGGAACCACCTACACCCTCCTCCGGGGGGACCAGCCTTACGGCTCCGCCATCATTGCCGACGTTCGCTCGGCCGTCAGCGGTGCCTTCGTCGAAACTCTGGACGCGAACAGCGGTCCAGTGCGCATCGGCGATACTGCCATTCTCGAAACCGAATAATTACCGACCCCGACAACCCCTTCAACGCCCACTCCGATGGAAGTCAAGAGCACCACCAAATTCGTTCGCGTCTCGCCCCAGAAGGCCCGTGACGTCGCCCGGGAAATCCAGGGTCTGCCGGTTTCCGCCGCCCTCGATATCCTGGCGTTTACGCCAAAGAAGGCCGCATTCCTCATCAACAAAACCCTCAAGACCGCGATCGCCGACGCTGAGAACAACTTCTCGCTGAATGCCGACGACCTCGTGATCAAAGAGGCGGTCATCGGTGCCGGTCCGACGATCAAGCGCTTCCAACCCCGTGCCCGTGGCTCCGCCGGTGGCATCATCAAGCGCACCAGCCACATTTTCATCACCCTCACCGAAGCACCTGAAACCGCGCCCAAGAAAAAGCCGGTTCACGTCTCCGCCAAAGCCGAAGCCTGATCCCGCCAACCTTCCCAACGCCACTCTACTATGGGCCAGAAAGTCAACCCCATCGGATTCCGCCTCGCCGTCAGCAAAGACTGGCGCTCGAAATGGTTCGCCGCCGGCAAGGATTATGCCGACAAGCTCCACGAAGACCTCAAGATCCGTCAGTATCTGAAGGAGCGTCTCCAGTTCGCCGCCCTTTCCCGCGTCGTGATCGAGCGCGCCTGGGCCAGTGTCCGCGTCACCCTCCACACGTCCCGCCCCGGCCTCATCATCGGCCGCAAAGGTTCGGAGATCGAGCGCATGACCTCGGATCTCTCCAAGATCTGCAATGGTGCCAACGTGAAGATCGACATCGTCGAAATCCGCAAGCCTGAGCTTGATGCGCAGCTCGTTGCCGAGCAGGTCGCGGTTCAGCTTGAACGCCGGATCTCCTTCCGCCGTGCCATGAAGCGCGCCGTGCAAACGACCATGGACTTCGGTGCCGATGGCATTCGGATCCGCTGCGCCGGCCGTCTCGGTGGTGCCGATATTGCCCGTGCCGAATGGTATCGCGAAGGCAAGGTGCCGCTTCAAACCCTGCGTGTTCCTCTCGATTACGGCTTCGCCGAAGCCCGCACTGTTTACGGCGTCATCGGCGTCAAGTGCTGGGTCAACAAGAAGGAAGAAGCCGAACGCGCGCCCTCCGGAAACGGTGGTGGCGAACGCCGCGAGCGCGATCGTGACCGCGAGCAACGCGGACCACGCCGCCCGCGCAACAATGCCCCCGCTCCTCAAGCCTGAGCCCCTGTTTTATCTCAATTTAACCTTAAACGAATTTAGGAGGATCCCGTCATGCCTTTGATGCCCAAACGCACGAAGTTCCGGAAGTCGCACCGCGGCTCCCGCTCTGGCAACGCCCAGCGCGGCACCACCGTCGCCTTCGGTGACTTCGGCCTGCAATGCCTCGGCCGCGCCTGGATGACCAACCGTCAGATCGAAGCCTGCCGTATCGCCATCAACCGCTTCCTGAAACGGAAGGGCAAAGTGTGGATCCGGATCTTCCCACACAAGTCCATCACCGCCCGTCCACCCGAAACCCGGATGGGTAAAGGCAAGGGCGCTGTCGAAGCGTGGGTTGCCGTGGTTCGCCCGGGCAACATGCTCTTCGAAGTCGCCGGTGTCACCGAGTCCCAGGCCCGCGAAGCCATGCGTCTCGCCTCCTACAAGCTCGGTGTTCCCACCCGTTTCGTCGTCCGCAACCCGCACTCCTGATTCCCGCCATGGCCAAGACCAAGACCAACCCCTTCGCCGAACTCACGCCCGCCGAACTCGAGGCCAAGATCCGCGAACTCAAGGAAGAGGGTTTCGCCCTCCGCCTCCAGCAGGCCACCGGCCAGCTCGAGAATACCTCCCGCATCCGCACGGTCCGCCGCGACATCGCACGCGCCAAGACCTTCCTCACCGCCAAGAAGGCCTGACCTCACAACACCAAGATCTCCACTCCATGAGCGAGACCCAACAAGATTCCCGCCCGCACCTGCGCAAGACCCGCGTCGGCTTTGTGGTTTCCGACAAGATGGACAAGACCATCGTCGTCGAACACGTCGCCCGCGTCCCGCACCCGAAGTTCAACAAAATCGTCAAGCGCTCCAAGAAGTACTACGTGCATGACGAAGAGGGTGTTGCCAAGATCGGCGACAAGGTCCGCATCGTCGAGACCCGCCCGATGTCCAAAACCAAGCGCTGGAAGGTCGAGGAAGTCCTCACCCACTGATCTTCCCTCCCTTCGGACCGCCTCGGCGGTCCTCCCTACACGCTCAGATCCTACCCGATACTCTCATGATCCAGATGGAATCCCTCGTCACGGTCGCCGATAACACCGGCGCCCGCTCCGCCAAGATGATCGGCGTGCTTGGCACCCGTTCCCGTGTCGCCCGTGTGGGTGACATCATCACCGCCCACATCCGCGATTCGATCCCCACCGCCTCTGTGAAAAAGGGCTCCGTGGTGAAGGCCGTGGTCGTGCGCACCGCCGCTCCCATCCGTCGTGCCGATGGTTCGGTGCTCCGCTTCGACAACAATGCCATCGTGGTCATCGACAAGGACAACAACCCCAAAGGCACCCGTATCTTCGGACCCGTCGCCCGTGAACTCCGCGAAAAGCAGTTCATGAAGATCGTTTCCCTGGCTCCCGAGGTCCTCTGAACCGCCAACCGACTCCCATCTCCTCATGAAGACTCACGTGAAAAAGGGCGACGAAGTCGTCGTCATCTCCGGCAACGCCAAGGGCAAGACCGGCAAGGTCCTCGCCGTGAACGCCAGCAAGCAGCAGGTGATCGTCGAAGGCGCCCGCAGCATGACCAAGGCTGTCCGCCGTTCCGACAAGCACCCTGAAGGCGGTCTTATCCAACAGGATGGTCCGATCCACCTTTCCAACGTCAAGAAACTGGGCTGATCTTCCCGCAAGGGAGACCCGCCCGCGCTTAAGCGCACCGTCAAACACAAGCGCTGACCCGCTAAAACACAATGAGCACACCCGTCCTGCAACAACAGTATAAGGAGAAGGTCGTGCCGGCTCTCATCCAGAAGCACGGTTACACCAATCCCCACCAAGTCCCCAAGCTGGAGAAGATCGTCGTGACCTCCTGCATGGGCAAGGCCCCGGACCGCAAGGTCGCCGTTGACGATGCCGTCGCGGAAATCGCCAAGATCACCGGCCAGAAGCCATCGATCACCTTCGCGAAAAAGGCCGTCGCCAACTTCAAACTCCGCGCCGGTGAACCCCTCGGTGCCCGTGTCACCCTCCGCGGTGAGCGCATGTGGGAGTTCCTCTATCGTTTCATCAACATCACCGCCCCGAACATCCGCGACTTCCGCGGGATCAGCGGGAAGGGCTTCGATGGCCGTGGCAACTACGCCGTTGGCTTCGCCGACCAATCGATTTTCCCGGAAATCGAACTCGACCAGATCAAGCGCCAGATCGGTTTCGACCTGATCTTTGTCACGAGCGCCAAAACCGACGCTGAAGGTCGCTCCCTGCTCACCGAGCTGGGTCTGCCCTTTCGTGAATCCGCCAAGGCCACCGAGGAAGGTGCCGCCGCCTGAACCGACACCCTCTAACGAAACGACAACATGGCCGTTCTCACTGATCCTATCTCCGACTTCCTGACGCGCTTCAAGAACTGCTGCCGCGCCGGCAACGAGGATTTCACCGCTCCCTATTCCCGAATCAAGGCGGACATCGCCCGCATTCTCCAGGAAGAGGGTTACATCTGGAACTACGAAGTCGTCACCGTCGATGGCTTCCCCCAGATCAAGGTCAAGGCACGTTACGTCGATGGACGTCCGGTGCTCACCGACCTCAAGCGCATCTCCAAGCCCGGTCGCCGCGTTTACGCCGGTGCCGATGACATCCCGCGCGTGCTCAACGGGCTCGGGATTTCCATCGTCTCGACCTCCAAGGGCGTCATGTCCGGTGCCACCGCCAAGCGCTCGCGCCTGGGTGGCGAAATCCTCGCCAACGTCTGGTAACCCCCAACCCGAGAAAGGAATCACTACCATGTCACGAGTTGGTCTCAAACCGATTTCCCTTCCCGCCAAGGTGAAGCTTGCCGTTTCCGGCAGCACCGTCACGGTCGAAGGTCCCAAAGGAAAGCTCGACCTCGCCCTGCCCGGCGGGATCGAAGTGAAAGAGCAGGACGGCACCGTCACCGTCGTCCGCGCTACCGAACAACGCGAACACCGCGCCCTTCACGGCACCGTGCGCAGCATCATCAGCAACATGATCACCGGCGTCAGCCAAGGCTTCGTCAAGGAGCTGGAGATCCACGGTGTGGGTATGCGTGCCGCCGTCAAAGGCAGCGATCTCGACCTGTCCCTCGGCAAGTCCCACCCCATCCTTCATCCGATTCCCGCCGACCTCACCGTGAGCGTCGCCGAGAACACCAAGATCAAGGTCGAGGGCATCGACAAGCAGAAGGTCGGTCAATTCGCCGCCGAGGTCCGCGGATACTATCCGCCCGAGCCTTACAAGGCCAAGGGTGTCCGCTACGCCGGTGAACGTGTCCGCCGCAAGGAAGGCAAGAGCGTCGGTAAATAACCCCCAGCAACCTTATCCATCCCATGAGCCAGATCAATCGCAAGCAGGTGCGCCAACGGATCCACAAGCGGATCCGCCGCAAGGTTGCCGGGACCAGCGAACGTCCCCGCCTCGCCGTGCACTACTCGAACCAGCACATTTACGCCCAGGTGATCGACGACAGCGTCGGCCGCACCCTGGTCTCCGCCTCCACTCTCGACAAATCGATCGAGAAGGCATCCTCGAACATCGCCAGTGCCGCCGTGATCGGCAAGCTGGTGGCCGAGCGCGCCAAGGCAGCCAACGTCAGCGCCGTGGTTTTCGACCGTGGCGGTCACCTCTACCACGGCAAGATCAAAGCCCTGGCCGAAGCGGCCCGGGAGGCCGGACTTCAATTCTAATTTACCGCGCATCCCGTCATGGTTACCACCAACGAAAATCCGCCCGCATCCCAAGGCCGTCCACCTCGCGACAACAATCGCGGCCGTGGCCCCCGCCGTGAGGAGCGTGCCGCTCCCACTGTCGATGGCAAGGAAGTGACCGAAAAGGTCGTCTTCATCAATCGCTGCGCCAAGGTCGTCAAAGGCGGCCGCCGCTTCAGCTTCTCCGCGCTTGTCGTCGTCGGCGATCGCGAAGGCAAGGTCGGCCTCGGCTTCGGCAAGGCCAACGAAGTGGCCGATGCGATCCGCAAGGCGAGCGAGGCAGGACGCAAGGTTCTGATCCCGATGAACATCGCCGATGGCACGATCCCTCACGAGATCTACGCCGAATTCGGCGGTGGCAAGGTGCTGCTGAAGCCCGCCTCTCCCGGTACTGGAATCATCGCCGGTGGCGGTGTCCGTGCCGTCTGTGAGGCCGTGGGCATCCGCGACATCCTGGCGAAGTCCCTCGGTTCCGCCAACCACGCCAACGTGGTCAAGGCGACCCTCAAGGCTCTTTCCAAGCTCCGCACCCGCGACCAGATCCTTTCTGCCCGCGGCAAGAAGAAGGGCGAGTCCATCTAAGCTGCCGGTGATGACGGTGGATTCCTTCAGGGAAGCCGCCGTCAGTTTCCGCCAATCCCAACTTTCTCAGATCACACATGAAACTCCACACGCTCAAGCCGAACAAGGGAGCCAAGCACCGGGTCAAGCGCCTCGGTTGCGGTGAAAGCTCCGGTCACGGCAAGACTTCCGGAAAAGGCAACAAGGGTCAGAAGGCCCGCTCCGGTGGCTCCGTCCGCCCGGGCTTCGAAGGCGGCCAGATGCCCCTTCACCGCCGTCTTCCCAAGAAGGGCTTCAACAACTTCAACTTCAAGACGGTTGCCTCCATCGTCAATCTCGCCCAGCTCGACAAACACTTCGAAGCCGGTGAGACCGTCAATGAGGAAAGCCTCCGCGCCAAGGGACTCGTCAGCCGCAAGTGCGACATCGTCAAGGTCCTCGGCCAAGGTCAGATCACCAAGAAACTCACCGTCGCCGGCTGCGCGCTGAGTGCCTCCGCCAAGGAGAAAATCGAGCAGGCCGGTGGCAGCGTCGAAGGCTGAGTGAAAGCCCCGCGACGCCCATGATCCGAAAATGTTGAGGAAGCGCCTGACCGCTTCCTCAACGTGTTTCAAAGAGCACCGTTTTTCCCCATCCCTACCCATGATCTCCGCTTTCGCGAATACCTGGAAAGTTCCCGAACTCCGCGACCGCATTCTCTTCACTTTGGCGATGATCATCATCGTCCGCCTCGGCGTCCACGTGACGCTTCCCGGGGTGGATGCCACGATCATCGATGCGTGGCTGGAGAAGGCGAAACAGAATGCCGATGCCAATCAGGCGGGCGGCCTTCAGGCCATCCTCGGCATTTTCTCCGGTGGTGCCCTCCAGCAGGCCGGGGTTTTTGCCCTCGGGATCATGCCCTACATCTCGGCATCGATCATGATGCAGTTGATGACCGCGGTGGTGCCGAAAATCTCGCGGCTCTCCCGTGAGGATGGGGGAAGGCAGAAGATCACCCAGTGGACGCGTTACCTGACGATCGCCATCGCTCTCGTCCAAGGCATCTTTGTCACCAAATCCCTGATCAACCCCGAGTCCATCCCCTACATGCAGGGCATCGGGGAGGTCATGGCGGAACAGGGACGCCGCCTGGTCATGGATCCTTCCATGCTGTGGCAGATCATCACTGTGCTGACCTTGGTGTCCGCCACTCTCCTGCTGATGTGGATCGGCGATCAGATGACCGAGCGAGGCATCGGCAACGGCACTTCGATCATCATCACCGTGAACATCATCGCCGCGCTTCCGGGTGCGATGTTCCAGACCTGGCAGTTCTTCGTGACCGGGGAAAATGTGAACCCGATGCGCGTGCTCCTGCTCGTTGCCATGGTGGCGATGCTGCTGGTGGTGATTGCCGGCACGATTGCGATCACCCAGGCGCAACGGCGGATCGCGATCCAGTATGCCAAGCGCGTGGTCGGACGGAAGCAGTTCGGCGGCCAGACCCAGTATCTGCCGCTCAAGGTCAACTACGCGGGCGTGATGCCGATCATTTTCGCCACGGCCGTGCTCTCGCTGCCCACCATCATCCTTTCCCAAGTCTTCCAGAAGAGCCCGGGTATCCAGCGTTTTGCCCAGGAGTTCCCCGGCAGTGTCTGGTATTATGTGGTGGCAGGTGTGCTGATCTTCTTCTTCTCCTATTTCTGGGTGGCGACGATGTTCCAGCCCTCGCAGATCTCCGAGGACCTGAAGCGCAATGGCGGCTACATTCCCGGTGTCCGCCCGGGCAAGCCAACGTCCGAATTCCTCGATTTCACGATGACCCGTCTGACCTTTGCCGGTGCCATCTTCCTGACCATTATTTTCATCCTCCCGCTGGTCGTCGGCGCCATTGCCGGCCTCGATCCGGGGTCCATGGTGCTGCAATTCTTCGGCGGCACTTCGCTGCTGATCATGGTGGGTGTGGTGCTCGACGTCATGCGTCAGGTGGAAACCCATCTTCTCCAGCGCCACTACGATGGCTTCCTCCGCAAGGGCAAGCTCAAGGGTCGCTATGATCGGATGGCCCAGAGCGGCAATTCGGCATCCAGCACCGTGCTCGTTTACCTCTGGGCTTTCATCGGCCTGCTGCTGGTGATCGGAGCCATCGCCTACTTCGCACGAGGCTGAGTCCATGGCTCTGCGCCTCATCCTCCTCGGCCCGCCCGCGTCCGGCAAAGGGACGCAGGGCAGGCGGATCGCGGAACAGCGTGGGCTCGACTACCTCAGCACCGGCGCGCTGCTGCGTGAGGTTCTCACCGCCGGCGGTCCGGTGGCCGCGGAAATTGCCCCGGTTCTGGCGCGTGGCGGATACATCGATGACGATCGCATGTGCCACATCATGGCCGATTGGCTGCGAGGTCGGCAGGGTGGATGGGTGCTCGATGGATTTCCAAGAACGCTGGCGCAGGATGATTTCCTCCGCGAGGCACTGCTGCCGGGGGGGATCGATGCCGCCATCGCGCTTGAAGTGCCGAAGGAAGAGTTGCTGCGCAGGATCGCGGGGCGGGTTGAATGTCCCTCCTGCCGCTGGTCCGGACAGCGCGAGCAACTCGTTCAGGGCGGCCTTTGCCCGAGGTGCGGGACGCCTGCCGGTCGGCGCGCCGATGATGATGTGACCAATTTTCTCCATCGTTATGAGGAGTATGAGACCCACACCCTGCCGGTCATCGAGCGGCATGCGGCGCAGGGGACTCTGATCCGCTGCGATGCCACAAGGGATGTGGAGATCGTTTCCACCTCGCTCGCCGCTTCACTCGAACCCCTCTCCAGCCATGGCCAAGCGTCCTAGAAGGATCCGGATCAAGACCGCCGATGAAATCGACCGCATGCGCGTGGCCGGTGCCGCTGCCAGTGGCATCCTGCGCGAACTCGCCGCGGCGGTGCAGCCGGGGATGACTACGGGGGAGCTGGACCGACTCGCTGCCGATCGGATGAAGCAGCTCTGCTGCAAGAGTGCCTTTCACGGATACCGGGGATTTCCCGGATACACCTGCCTCTCGGTGAATGAAGAGGTGGTCCACGGCATCGGCGGTCCGCGGGTCCTGAGGATGGGTGACATCATCAAGATCGACGTCGGCATCGTGAAGGACGGCTGGATCGGCGATAATGCTACTACGGTTCCCGTAGGTGAGGTGGACATCGAGACCCGTCGCCTGCTGGCGGCCACGGAGCAATCGCTCTTCGAAGCCATTTCCCATGCCCGCGCCGGACAACGGCTGGCGGAGGTTTGTGGTGCCGTGGAGGAATACGTGAAACCTCTGGGCTACAGTGTGGTCCGTGAATTCGTGGGTCACGGCGTGGGCCGTGAGTTGCACGAGGAACCGCAGGTGCCGAATTACCGGCCCTTCGGCAAGACGCCGATCCTTGAGCCTGGAATGGTGCTTGCCATCGAGCCGATGGTGAATGCCGGCCGTGCCGGAGTGAAGATCCTCGATGATGGCTGGACGGTCATCACCGCAGACCGGAGCATGTCCGCCCATTTCGAGCACACGGTGCTGGTGACCGATGGCGATGCGGAGCTGCTCACCGCCCGTCCCCGCGAGGCGACTCCGGAGCTGTTAGGCTTGGCTTGAGGGCTTGCCGAGAGGGAGCGGGAAGGCCATCCGATCATGTTTCCACCCAGAGCGCCTTGAGATAGGGCGGCGCGGTGAAATCCGGCGGCATGGGCCGGGGTTTGATGGAGCGTGACCGGGGGATCGCCTCGCGAATCTGGCGTTCGAATTCCGCGAGGCTGAGTTGACGGCAATTGGTGCTCGCAAGCAGGACTCCGCCGGGCGCGAGGCAACGTGAGGCAAGGTGGGCGAGGCGACCATAATCCCGCTCCACTCGGAAGACCTTGCCGTCCTTGTCGCGGGAGAAGGTGGGGGGATCGAGAACGATGGCATCGAAGACCCGACCCTGCTTGGCGAATCGCGCGAGCCAGTGAAAGGTATCGCCCTTGCAAAAGTGGTGGAGGGCGGGATCGATGCCGTTGAGTTCGAGATTGCGTTTCGCCCAATCGAGATAGGGCTGGGAGAGATCGAGGGTGGTGGTCACCGCGCCGTGAACCGCCGCCGCGACCGAGAAAGCGCCGGTGTAGGCGAAGGTGTTGAGCAGCCTTGCCCCTTCGCCAAGCCGCTGGCGCAGGGCGAGGCGGTTGTCCCTCTGATCCAGGAAGATGCCTTGGGAGTATCCGGACTGGAATGAGATTTCGTAGCGGATTCCGTTTTCGAGGATGGCGAAAGCTTCGGGCACTTCCGGTCCGCAGAGATGGGCTGGCGATTCCTTTTGATGCTGGTCGAGCCGCTTGTGATAGACCGGGTGGCCGGAATCCCTGAGCCATGCGACCATGGGGCCGGGGATGTGCGTGTCGCGCGTGGAAACCAGCCAGCGGTCGGCAAAGCTCTCCAGTTCGATCCCCGGGAGACGATCGCCGATGCCATCGATCAAGCGCAACGCGTCCGTCTCCCCACCCTGCGAAACCGCCATGCCCTCACGACGGCGGATGCTGGCTTGGAGGAGATCGATCATGGAGAAGAAAAAGCTGTTAGATCAAGGATTGCTGTTAGATCGGGCAATCCGGGGCCTGCTGAAAGCGGCTTGTGGGGAGCGTGATTCGGTCAAAGTGGGTTCAGCGCCTCAAGCATACTGGGCGTGCCAGGAGTGATAGGCTTTGGGGGAGATTTCGGAGGGTTTGATTTCGGAGCGGCCGCCCCAGAAGACGTTGGTGTAGGAGACCGGGATGCCTTGGGCGGCGAGGTGGGCATCGATGGCGGCCTTGTGGGCGAGGACGCGGTCTTTTTCCGTGCCGTGGACGACGCCCATGATGTTGACATTGCCGAACTGGGGTCCGCCCTCGCGCCAGTAGCAATGGGTCATGCAGTAGTGGCGGCCGACTTCCGCACCGGCTTCGATTTCACGACCCTTGGGCACGGCCCAGTGGAAGAGGCCGTTGAAGCGAGTGACACGCTCGCCGGTGGAGGAGGGTTTGACGTGTTCGAGGAAGGTGGAGAAGCGGCCGATGACTTTCTTTTCATTCAGCCCGGTGGCAATGGCGGCGAAGTCGTCGAGCGACATGCCGAGCGAGCGAGCGCGTTTTTCCCAGGGGCTTTCAACGATTTCATCGAGGCTGAGTTCTTCCTTGAGCACGAGGAGGGTTTCCCATTCCTGCGGGGTGAGATCGGCGGGAACGGTGGTCATCATGGTGGCGGGTTCATCCGCCTTATCGCCAGGTTCAAGCGTGCGGCGGCGCACGTGGCCGACGCCGAGGGCGAAGACGCCATTGGCCGGCATGAGGAGGTATTCGTGGGCACCGACGAGTTGTTTGAGTTTGGTGGCGTGGTGGTCGAGGGATTCGCCAACGGGGACCTTGAGGGTGGTCCAGAGGCGATAGCCGGAGCCGGAGACCTGGTTGTCGGTCGAGCGGATCACGACATGGCCGGAAAAGGGGTCGTTCTGGGCCATGAAATCGAAGGCCGCATTGAGGTTTTCCTCAGGCAGGCGCCAGGCGACGAGAGCGCCGTGGGCGAGTTTGGTGGCGAGGAGGGTCTGGCGCACGCGGCGAATGACGCCGGCTTCGAGCATGGCCCGGATGCGCTCGAGGACGATGGG
>JALOTY010000079.1 GCA_025457665.1 Akkermansiaceae bacterium
GGACGAAGTTGTCATTTCCGGAAACAACATCACCTACACCTTCCCCACCGGGACCAGGAAGTTCGCGAGACTCCGGGTCACCACTCCATGATCGCGCTTTGCGGAGAAGGCGGCCCCGCATCGCCTTCTCCGCTGCTCCGCCGTTTCGTTACCATCCTCCATTTCCGTCTATTTCCTCCCGGGCAGGGGAATGGCCGACCGGAAAAACACCCTGTGCCGGAGGGCCGCGAAACCACCCCAACCAACCTCGAAACACTCTCCCAATCCTGCGCAAAAGTCATACTCTCATGCGTGAACTTGCATTGTGGCGAATAGCGTTTCGATATACCTTGTAAAGACCGTGGCTTCATCCCAGAGCCACTTGTCATCAAACCCCAAAAACCCATGTCAGCGCCCAAGCCCGGATCCCCGCGCCGTCTCTTTCCATGGCGGCACGCCCGAAACATCAGCTCCGCAGGAGCTTTCCATCGCTCGACCGCATCGCGTCGCTCTCCGCGAGGTTTCTCACTTGTGATCACGCTTTCCATGATGGTGCTGCTCACCATCATCGCCGTCGGCCTCCTCGGCCTCAGCGTGGTCACCTTCCGCTCGTCGAATCAACAGAACGCCATGATCGTCGCCCGGGCGAATGCCCGCATGGCCCTCCAAATCGCCATCGGCGAACTCCAGAAATCCGCCGGTCCGGATCAGCGCATCACTCTCGCATCATCCCTCCAAGCCGGCAATGCTCCGGCCAATCCGAATTGGACCGGCGTCATCGACGTGGGCACAAGTTCATCGTCCACATCGAACAACAACTCCGTTCGCTGGCTGGTCAGCGGTGAAAAACCCCTTCCCACCCAAACCCTCACCCGCTCGACAAAACTCAATCAGGGCGATGCCTTGAAGCTCGCCACCTACCGCGATGCCTCTGGCAAGGAAATCGATCTCCTCGCCCCCGCCTCCCCTCTCGCCAATGGCAATACCACCAACGGCCGTTTCGCCTGGTGGATCGGAGATGAAGGAACCAAGGCGCGGATCGATATCGCCAAGCCGGAAACCAATGCCACCGGCGATCGCCAACGCCTCGCCCGCTCCCAATCCCCTCTTGAACTCGGCTGGGACGCCCTCGGCGAAGATTGGGCGAAACTCGCGGAGGAAGACGGCATCGACAAGACCGCCATCGTCTCCCTCGAGACCGGCACCCTCGCCACCGAGGAAAAGGAACTCCCTTTGGACTATTTCAATGATGTCACCGTCGGCGGCCACGGACTCCCGGTCGATGTCACCGCAGGAGGCATGAAGGCCGATCTCTCGTTGATTTTCGATCGCTCCCAATCCACTCGCAAATATGGCGAAACCTATCTGGGAGCCATGCCCTCCCCCGTTTCCTGGAACGGCGCCCAAGTCCAGGGATTCTCTGTCCGGAACCCGGCGAAATTCTATCTCAGTGATTCCATCAGCAAAACCGGCACCATCCCCTCGGGACCAAACTGGGGAAACCTTTGGAACTACGCCAATCTCTGGCAGTCGGTCAGCAACCAGCAAGTTTCGATGATCGGTGCCCATCCCCTCGTCGAGTCCGACCTGCGCTTCAAGAACTGGCTGCCCTACACCAATCACGATCAGGGCTCCTTCCGTCGCGATGTCCAGCACACCAACAGCCCGGTCACTCCCGTGCTTTCCTTTTTCCAAATGGGCTTCCGCCTGAACTCGGAAAGAATGCCCCCCACGGCGGCGAATGCCCAAGTCTTCTACAAGGCCCAGATCGGCATCCAACCGGTCGTCGGCCTCTGGAATCCCTACAACGTCGCCATCCGCGCCGCCACCTACCGTTTCGATTGGGGCCTCTACCCTTATTTCCGCTTCAACTACGCCAAACCTGGTGGCAACGGCACTTTCTCCGATGGCCGCCTCACCCGCCTCTGGCTGCGCCAGGAATGGACCGCGGGCGGCAGCGTCATCCCCACACCCGATGATGGTAGCGCCGGAAAATGGCTCCAATTGGAAACCCCCACCGTCGATCTCCAGCCCGGCGAATTCCGGCTCTTCTCAGTCACGGACCGCATCAACGTCCGCGCCGGACAAACCTACACACTCAAACCCGGCTGGAGCGAAAAGGGTGCCTTCATCGTCGATCTCAAGGACGACACCGGCAACGTCCGCCTCGTGCCCGCCGGCTATCGCGCCTGGTTCGGCACCCTCTACCTGCAGGATACCCAGAGCAACGAGGTGCGATCCAAGTTTCCCACCCTCGACACCGCCACGGTCGCCTCAAACTGGCTCACCGTGAAATCCGGCGGCAACATCCTCTCGCGCTCCCTCGAATTCTGGAATGGCGGTGTCCAATCGTCCTCTGCCAACGATTTCCTCGTGCCCGAACCGGTGATCTCCGGCTCCTCCGGCGGGCTGGATACCACCAAGACCACCTATCTCATCGATGACCTCACCGGTGACCGTGTCACCCCGAACATCGCCACCTGGTCCTTTTTCCTTCGCACCACCAATCAGGTCGAAGCGCCCGATGCCAACCAAGCCCTCCGCGGCTGGGTCGATTGCAACCCGCGCGCCCTCGTGACGAACTCGATCTGGGATGGCTCGAAAATTTCCAACTCCGGCGATCGCAGCGGTTGGCATACCGCCTCCCCCTTCATCGGTGCCTGGAACGCCCCGGGAAGACCCCGTGTCGTCGGTGACGGCCGCGGTGGAAATCGCGGCCTCCTCGCGGAAGGCGGCAGCGCCCCATCCGAGCCGGAAGTCAATCGCGCCGGCGGCAGATACCAAGGATACGGCGGTGCCTCCAACACCCTCGCCGGCGGTCGCACCCATGTGATCACCTACGATGTCCCCCGCTCTCCCCTCGTTTCCATCGGCCAGTTCCAGCACGCCCAAGTCTCGCGATACAACTTCGAACCGGGCTTCGTCGTCGGAAACTCCTACGCCAACCCGCGCATCCCTCTCGGCGCGACCACCAACCCCAATTTCGGCGGCACCAGTGGCCTGACCATCAGCGATGTCTCCCACGAACTGAACCGCAAGCTCTGGGATGGCTATTTCTTCTCCACCATGAGCCCCGATTACGTCGGCGGCACCGGCACTTCCCTGGATCGGTTCTTCGACATGCGAAAACTCGCATCCGGCGAAACCATCCTGCCGAATCCACGCATGACTTTCTCGCCCCAGCCGGGTGACGTGAAGATCGATACCATCCTCAGCAGCGCCGCCGACCGTGCCCCGCAGGCCCTTGCCGCGCGCATCCTCATCAAGGGCGCGTTCAATGTGAATTCCACCTCGAAAACCGCATGGAAGGCCGTCCTCGCCTCCATGGGCCGCTCGGAACTCCCGGTCATCGATCCCACCTCCGCAACCCTCTCCTGGGAAAATCCGGATGGCATCCGCTTCAATCGCTTCGGCCACGTCCTCACCTCGGAACCCTACCGCAAGGGGGATGCCGGCGATGAAGACGGCTTCTGGCAAGGCTGGCGCAGCCTCAGCAATGATGAACTCGACAAGCTCGCCGAAGAAATCGTCCGCGAAGTCAAGGAACGCGGTCCCTTCCGCTCCATGGCCGAATTCGTGAATCGCAATCCCTCGGGCTCCAAGGTCGAGCACCAGCTCAAAGGACCTCTTCAGGCCGCGCTCGATCGAACCATCAATTCCGAATTCCCCACCTCCGTGGGCAAACCTGCCATGAAACCTCCCGGCAGCCATTTCTCCAATGCCATGGCCGGGGAAAGCACCGCCGCAGGCCAGGCCTCCTACCTGATGCAGGGCGACCTCCTCCAATCCCTCGCCCCCATCCTCCAGGTCCGCTCCGACTACTTCCGCATCCGCACCTGCGGCGAGGCTCTTGACGCCAGTGGCAATGTCATCGCCCGCGCCTGGTGCGAAGCCTTCGTCCAGCGCTCGGCAGGGTATGTCGATCCGGCGGACTCCGCCCATCGCAATCCTTCCGAACTCAGTTCCCGCGCAAACAAAACCTTCGGCAGGCGATTCGAGGTCGTTTCATTCCGCTGGCTTTCCCCGAACGAAATCTGAAGCTCCCCGCATGAAAGCCATCCTCTTTCTCATCGCCGGGCTGCTCACCCTCCCGGCAAGTTCTCAGGAACCACGGATCAAGACAGAGATCGTCACCGTCGCTCTCGATGACCTCGTCACCGATCTCTTCTTCCACAACGGCAAGGACATCTCGCATTTCAAAGCCAATCCCACCGGCCTCGGTGAGCCCCTGAAATACGAAGGCCCCCGGCGCTTTGTCCTGCGCAAGTCCGAAGAAGAATTCTCCCTCGATCCCCTCCCCGCCCCGACCGCATTCATCGATCTCCCGGCGGATTCCAACCGCATCCTGCTGATCTGCTCGAAACCCTCCGGCAAACCTCTCAAGCTCGTCGCCTACGACATCGGCTCAGCCCGCATCAAGGAAGGGGAATACCGCTTCTTCAATTTCTCCCACTCGGTCGTCTCCGCCATCCTCGGCGGCAGGAAATTCGCCGTCAAACCCGGCGCAGACCGCATCGTCTCGGACGCGTCCTGGGAGGATGAAATCCTTGAACTCGATGTCGATCTCGCCGTGATTCGCGACAACAAGGCAAAGCGGGTATACTCCAGCCAGTGGGGCCACCGTCCGGGGAGGCGAAACTACATCTTCCTCTTCGATGGCCCCCAAGCCTACAAACCTCTCCGCATCTGCCGTTTCTTTGACGTCCCACCCGCCGCACCCGCGGCGGCGGAATCCCGGTGACCCGGGTGAAAGGAATCGGCACCCACGCCCTCCGGGGCGCGGGTTCATGCGGGGCAAACATCATCCCCATTGCCGATTTCCATCTCACCCGAAGCCTTCATGCCACGTCCGGTTTCCTCCAGCACCGCCACGTCCCGCATCCTCCTCACTCTGTTCCTGTCCGCCTTCACTCCCACGATGGCGGCCACGATCCAGAGTGCCGATGTGACCACGACTCTCGGCCCGTCATTTTTCGTCGATGATGCCTCGAACGGCGGCAGCGATACCGACATCAATCAACCCGCCGTCGTCTCCTTCACGCGTCTCTTCAACGGCCTTCTAACACCCAACCAGGGCCCCACCCGCATCGTCATCTCCGGTCTCGGCTTTGCCGCCCACACCAGCGCCACCGCGAACGACGCCACCACCGTCACCGCCACATTCACCTACCTCGGGGCCGACCAAGCCATCGGCGGGGGCGACGATGTGCTCATCGGCTCATCTTCGGGAAATTTCGTTTTCTCCGGCGGTGGCGAGTATTCCTTCGCCTTCGATGCACCCCTCACCGCTGACCTCGACATCACCGGCACCCGCTTCCGCATCCAGCTCGCCCCGACGAACTCCACGGGAAACGGGTCTCTCAAACTCAAGTCCGGCACCCTCGCCAGCGAACCCAGTCTCAGCGGGGCAAAGCTCAGTGTCGCCGGCAGCGCCGCCTCCAGCATCATCCCCGGCCGCGTGAATCTCGCGAAGTTCCAGCCGGTCACCGTCAGCAGTGCCACCTCCCAGCGCATCGGCGACTACGTCACGGACGGCCACACCGGAAACGACAACCGCTGGCAAAGCAGCAATACCAACTGGAACACCGCCCGCATCGATTTCCCCTTTCCCGTGGAAATCGGCAGCGCCCAGGTTTTCACCGGCATCGATGACACCAACGCCATCCCCAGCTTCAGCCTCCAGTATCTCGATGGCTCCACCTGGGTCGACATTCCCGGAGCCACCGTGACCTCGAACACCCAGGTGGAAAGAAACCTCATCTTCTCCTCACCCGTCACCGCCACTGCCTTTCGCATCATCGGCCAGCAAGCTCCCCTCCGCGTCCGCGAAATCGCCCTCTATCCGCCCAATGGACCGGCCGGGTTTCCCATCGGCACGGACCTCACGGTCAATCTCGCCTACCAACGCCCCACCCTCGCCTCATCCCACGTCACCGGCAGCTTTCCCCTCCGCGCCGTCGATGGTCGGACCCACAGCGCCTCCTTCTGGCAGACCACCACACCCGGCACGAACACTCTCGATATCGATCTCCGCGTCACCACCCGCGTCGGCAGCATCCACCTTTACTCCGGATCATCGGGCGTCGCCCCGCTCTCCGCCTTCACTCTGAAATACTGGGATGGTAGTACTTGGGTCAACATTCCCGGCGGTTCGGTTTCGGCAAACAACACCGCAGACCTCGTCCTCGGTTTCACCCCGGTGGCCACCAGCCAGATCCGCCTGGAGTTCAACAACCCGGCAACCACCTCGATCCGCGAACTCATGGTTTTCCCGGCGAACCCAGGGAACACCGGATACCCTCTCGGCACCAATGTCATCGCCTCCGGGGCCATCGCCGACTACGACATCTATCACGATGCCTTCCACCGCCTGATCCACGATGCCTCCGGCCTTGCTCTCACCGTCGCCGCCAACAATCAGCCCAGCCTCGATCCCTCGGGCCTCGCCCCGGCACTTTCCCAGTATCAGGTTCTTCTGAACCTCTCGAATGGCACTTACCGCCTGCGCAATCGCAGCACCGGCATGTGCCTCGCCGGTTCACGACTCTCGACCACACCCGGACTGCCGCTTGTCGATGAACCCTACTCCGCACTCCCGCATCAGGACTGGATCCTCAGCCCTCTCGGCGGCGGCAGATTCCAGATTCTCAACGCTTGGAGCGGTCTGGCGATCGATTCCCAGAACAGCACCACCGCACCCGCCACCCCACTCGTTCAAAACTCCTCGGACGCGTCACCCACACAAATCTGGCGGATCCAATACTCGGAGAAATACCCGAAGAAAGGCATCGGTGGTTCCCAGTTCACCTACCCCACCTCCGCGAAATGGGCCTACACCTGGGGTTTGATCAATTCCCGTCTCCAACCGCCCGACTCCTCATTCTACCCCATGCACTGGGGCAACTTCGCCTGGGAAATCGGCAGCACCCAGGGACCCCACTGGCAGCATTATGCCAACTGGCGGAGACGCGCCGATGGCATCCACTACCTCGGCTTCAATGAACCCGACCGCTTCGATCAGGCCGGTCGCAGCATGGATCCGACCAATCCCGCCACCGAAGCCGCCTTCGATCCCGACCGCACCATCGCCACCGCCGTCAGCCATTGGCCGCGCTTGCAATCGATGGATCAGCCCCTCGTCAGCCCTGTCCCCGCCTCGCCCACCAGCAACTGGTTCGTGGATTTCTACAGCGAAGTCGACCGCCTCGGCTATCGGGTCGATTACACCTCCATTCACCTCTACCCCGGACCCAGCGGCGGTTCCGCCGATAACCTCATTGCTTCCATTCAAAATGCCAACACCAGCTTCGGCCGACCGGTCTGGTTGACGGAATTCTCCTTTGTCGACTGGGGGAAAAACCAATCATGGAGCGAAGAAGACAACTATCAAACCCTCGCCGAATTCCTCTGGCGCGCCGAAAGCCTTCCCGCCCTCCGGAAATACGCCCTCTTCGTCTTCACCGAAAACTCCGAATGGCCCCAGCCGCCCAATGCCTGGCAGGACGTCACTCCCGCGCCCCGCTCGAATACCTACGATGCCAACGGCAACCTCACCGCCTTCGGCAAGCTCTACGCCGCATGGGACAACGATACCACGGTGTGGACGGACAAGACCTACTACATTCATCATAGAAACTCCCGGAAGCGCATCGCCAACCTCACCACGCAGACAAACCTCTCCGCCAGGAACATCCGCATCGATGCCACCCTCGTCCGCTGGAAGCTCCTTTCCGCCGGGGCTCCGAACCGCTTCCACATCGTCTCCGATCTCGATGGCCGCCGCCTCGGCACGGATGGAACCACCGTGAGCCTTTCCCCCGCCGGCACCACCGGCACCAACGTCGAATGGTCTCTAACAGAACGGGAGCACGGCTGGTTCTACATCGGCCATCCGGCTTCCGGACGTCGGCTGCAATTGGTTTACAACAACTCCAATTTCGTTTCGACCTACACCATGGCCACCGGCACCACCACCACGGATGCCGTGCAGTGGCGATTCATCGTTCCCCCACCCTCACCCACCTGGACCGGCACGGAGGGCAACAGTTGGACGAACAGCCGCACCTGGATCCCCGACATGCCTTTGTCCTCGTCGGATCTCGTCACCTTCAATCAATCCTCGGTCGATAACCTCATCACCTTCCTCGATCAGAACTTCTCGATCAACGGCCTCGTCATCCGCAATCCCGCGGGAACGGTCACCATCGCTGGAAGCCAAACCCTCACGCTCGGCTCCAGCGGAATGGATCTTTCCGCCGCGACCCGGGATCTGTCGGTCACTGCCCCCTTGCAGCTCTCCGCCGCCCAATCCTGGAACATCGCCAGCGGCCGGAATGTCAGCGTCTGGGGAGGTCTCGGCGGAGCCTTCGCGCTCAATCTCACAGGAAACGGCAGTCTCACCCTCGCCAGCAGTCTTGCCGCAAACACGCCTCTCACCGTTTCATCAGGCTCCACACTGCGGACCTCGTCCCCAGGCGCACTGCCCAGCGGAGCCTCCGCCTTGATCCCCACGATCACGGGGACTCTCGATCTCGCCGGAACCTCTCAAATCCTCAATTTCATCCAGGGCACGGGAAACATCACGAATACCTCAAGCAATCCTGCCACGCTGACTCTCGGCACTGCCGATACCGGCGGCACTCTCTCCGTGACCCTTCAGGATTCCCCGGCACCCATCACCCTGGTGAAATCCGGCACCGCCAATCTCATCCTCCCCCAGGCGAACAACCATCGCGGCGGTTTCACCAATCAGGGCAGTGGTCACATCCTGCCTCACAACGAATCTTCCTTTGGCACCGGCCCAGTGACCATGAACGCCGGGACACTCTATTCGACTGCCGCCAATCTCAATTTCACCAACCCCCTCACCCTGAACAACGCCACCCTCCGCGTCGGCGGCTCCAACAACCGCACCCTCCAGTGGAGCGGGCCACTCACCGTCACCGGAAACTCCGGCATCGCCGCTGATGGCGGCACCAGCGGCATCACGCTTTCAGGAGAGATCGATATCACCCAGAGCACCTTCACCGCCACCGGCAGCTCGAACCTGAATACCCTCTCCGGCAACATCAGCGGCAACGGCGGAAGCCTGATCGCGGCAGGCAACAATTCCACGCTCGTGATCTCCGGAAATGCCTCCCACACCGGGACCACCACCATCCAGAACAACTGCTTCCTCCGCCTCGCCGCCAGCGGATCCCTGCCCGCATCAGGAAATATTCAGGTCGATGGCACTCTCACCATCCGCAACACCCAGTCCTGGGTTCACTCGGGAAACATCAGCGGGGACAATAGCAACAGCATCAATCTCAACTCCGGCACCAACGCCACTCTCACCGGTCCGATCTCCGGCGTTCAGAACATCTTCATCAATGATCCCGGCACGGACGCCGGCATCCTCGGACCCATCAGCGGAATCACCAACATCACCCTCCAAACCGCCGTCGATGCCAATGGCAACGGCGCCACACTCCGCCTCGGCGGTGCCAATTCTTATTCCGGAAACACCACGATCCAACGCGGCCGACTCCTTCTCGCCGCCTCGCATGTCCTTCCGGATTCCTCGCCGGTGAGCATTGGCAATGCCACCCTCGATGCCGCCACTTTCCAGGACAGCACCGGCACGCTCGACCCCACGGCCGCCGCCACCCTTCACCTCGGCCCCGGTGCCACCCTCGCTTTCTCTAACAGCAGTGCGGTGAATTGGTCGGGCGGATCACTCACCATCACCGGCAGTTTCGTCTCCGGCTCGTCACTGCGTTTCGGCACCGATGCCTCCGGCCTGACGCCCGCCCAACTCGCCGCCATCAACATCCCCGGCACTCCCGGACCCTATTCCCTCAATGCCGCGGGTTTCCTTGTGACACCCGTCACCGCCCCTTTTGAATTGTGGAAGACCGCAAACTCGACTGCGGGAGCTTTCCATGATGATCACGATGCCGACGGCGTCGCCAACGGCATCGAATTCTTCCTCGGCGGCACCTCCAACACCACCGGCTTCACCCCCCTCCCCACCGCCACTCGCGAGGGTGGCAACATCGTCGTCATCTGGACCATGGGCACGGGATATGACGGCACTTATGGCGATGATTTCATCGTCGAAACCTCAAGCCTACTCGCAAGCGATTGGTCACCCGTGGCACTGGGCACGGGAGCCGACCGCGTGGAAATCACCGGTCGCGAGGTGAGATATGTCTTTCCTCCCGGCGGCAAATCCTTTGTGCGCCTCAAAGTTACCGGACCATGAAAACTCCATTCCTCCTTTTCGCCCTCATCCCGTCCTTCCTCAGCGCGAAGGACGCTCTCGCCTTCTCCCGCATCTTCACCGATCACATGGTCCTGCAGCGCGATCAGGAAATCATGATTTGGGGTCGGGCCGATGCCGGCGACGCGCTGACCTTGCGTTTCGGCGGACAATCGAAAACCACCCGTGCCGATGACAAGGGCCGTTGGCAGGTCAAGCTCGACCCCCTGACCGCCTTTTCCACCGGTCAGGACCTCAGTGCCTCCCTTTCTAACAGCGATGAAACCATCACGTTGAAAAATGTCGTCGTCGGTGATGTCTGGCTCTGCTCCGGGCAATCGAACATGCATTTCCAGATGAAATCGACCGCCCGGGCCGAAGAGGAAATCGCCGGGATGGATCACCCGTCCATCCGCTTTTTCACAGTGAAACAACAATTCGGCCAGCAGGAACTGGAGGATGTCAATGGCCGATGGCAAACGCTCACACCCTCAACTGCCCCTGAGTGCTCCGCTGTCGCCTGTTATTTCGCCTGCGCCCTCCAACCGGAAATCGGCGTCCCGGTCGGGCTTGTCATCAGCTCGGTCGGCGGCACCCGCATCGAATCCTGGATGCGCCCGGAAACCCTCGCCGCCACCGGAGAGTCCAAGGATCTCATCGAAAAATGGCGTGCGGTCGATGCCGCCGAATTCGAAAAGATCGGACAGATCTACAGCGCCTTCCAATACGAGCGCGACAGAACCCATCCCGAAGCTGTTAGAAAAGCAAGAGCCGAGGGCAAGCCGCTGCCACCACCACCGGTCGCGCCCAAACAGCGTTGCCACGATGCCCCCAGCGCCCTTCATCACGGCATGATCGCACCCATCGAGGATTTCCGCGTCCGCGGATTTCTCTGGTATCAGGGGGAATCCAACTCCGGCCGACCCGCCCCTTACCGCAAGCTTCTGCCCGCCATGATCGCGGACTGGCGCAAGACCTGGGGAGAGACCCTGCCCTTCCTCTTCGTCCAGATCGCTCCCCACCAAAGCATTCATCCCACCTTCCGCGAGGCCCAACATGAGATTTGGCAGAACACGCCGCACACGGGCATGGCGGTGACCACGGATGTCGGCGATCTCTCAAACATCCACCCCACCCGCAAGCGCCCGGTGGGCGAAAGGTTGGCCACCGCCGCGCTCGCCATCGCCTATGGCAAAGACATCGAAGCCTCCGGCCCGCTGTTCAAGGAGATGCAGATCCAGGATGACCGCGCCACCTTGTCATTCACTCATGTCGGCCGCGGTCTGGTCACAAAAAAAGAACCCTTGGGCGGATTCACCATCGCCGCGGCGGACGGCCGCTTTTTCCCGGCAGAAGCGACGATCTCGGGCGATCAAATCATCGTCCGCTCCGACAAGGTTGCCCAAGTGGCCGCGGTTCGATACAACTGGTCAAAGAATCCCACCGGTCTTCTCTTCAACAAGGACGGGCTGCCCGCTCCTCCCTTCCGCACCGATCGTCCCACGACCCAGAAGTGATCCATTCCTCAGCCGCCATCCCCTCTTCCATGACATTCTTCCGCCCTTTTCTGGCCATCCTCACGGCTTATCTAACAGCCTTGTCCCTGGCGGCCGCGCCCGCAGCAGGGGATGCTCCTCCCCCGGATTTCACCAAGGGCGACGCGCTGCCACAAAACGCCCCGCACGATTGGAATCTCGGGGCCACCGGACTGCGAGGTTGGATGCACACCCATCGCTTCGTCACCTACGATGCCCGCCAGATCTATGTCACCGCCGTCGATCCCGGATCGCCCGCGGAAGGCCTATTCCAGGTGGGAGATGTGATCCTCGGCGTGGGTGGCTCACCCTTCTCCCAAGACCCGCGCACGGAATTCGGCATGGCCCTCACCGCTGCGGAATCAGTCGCCGGTGGCGGTCGCCTCGCGCTCACCCGCTGGCGCGCGGGCAAGGCCGATGAGGTCACCCTGCAACTCAAGGTCCTCGGCGACTACGGACCCACCGCCCCCTTCGATTGCCCGAAATCCAAGGAAATCCTCCGTCAAGGCAGCAAGGTCCTCGCCGAAAGCGTGCGGCAGTCCGCGGAGCGTCAGAATCCCATCGTCCGTTCCCTGAACGCCATGGCTCTTCTTGCCATCGGCGATCCGGCTCATGCGGATTTGATCAAACGAGAAGCGGCGTGGGCAGCTGCCTTCACGACCGATGGCTACCACACCTGGTATTATGGCTATGTCATGATGTTTCTCTCGGAATATGTCATCGCCACCGATGATGTTTCCGCCCTGCCCGGTCTCCGCCGCATGGCTTTGGAAGCGGCGCAAGGTCAGAGCGATGTGGGCTCCTGGGGCCACCGTTTCGCCCGCGACGATGGACGTCTCTTCGGTTACGGCATGATGAATTCCCCCGGCATCCCCCTGACGATTTCCCTCGTCCTTGCCAAAACGGCGGGAGTGAAGGATCCGGAGATCGATCGTGCCATCCGGAAAAGCTGCGATCTTCTCCGCTTCTATGTCGGCAAAGGCGCCATTCCCTACGGCGACCACCCTGCATGGACGCAAACCCATGAAGACAATGGGAAATGCGGCATGGGCGCGGTCCTCTTCCATCTCCTCGGCGACAAGGAGGCAGCCACCTACTTCTCGCGCATGGCCGTCGCCAGCCACGGTGCGGAGCGCGATGGCGGCCATACCGGAAACTTCTTCAACCTCCTCTGGTCCATGCCCGGCGTCGCCCTCTCCGGCCCTCAGGCCACGGGAACCTGGATGCAGGGTTTCGGTTCATGGTATTTCGACCTCGCCCGTCGGCCGGATGGCTCATTCGTTCATCTCGGCCCCCCGGAACCGAAAAACGACAGTTATCATGACTGGGACTGCACCGGCCTCTATCTTCTCGCCTACGCGATGCCGTTGCGGAAAATCCATCTCACCGGGAAAACACAAGGCACCGTCGCACCTCTCGATCCCGCCGCCGCCAAATCCATCTTCGCCGATGGCAAAGGTTGGGACGACAAAAACCGCAACGGATTCTACGACAGCCTCACGGACCGCGAATTGTTAGATCGTCTCTCCAGTTGGTCGCCCATCGTCCGGGAACGCGCCGCCGCCGCCTTGTCCAGAAGGCCCCAGCCACCCATGGCCGACATCCTCAAGCTGCTCGATTCCTCCGGCACGCAGACGCTTTACGGTGCCTGCCATGCCCTTGCCCTGCTGGGATCGCGCAGTTCGGCGGCTGTCGATCCACTTATCGCACTTCTCTCCCATGACGACTACTGGATGCGTGTCCAAGCCGCCCAAGCCCTGGCTGGAATCGGCCGGGATGCCGTGAAGGCTGCTCCAAAGATGCTTGAACTCATGACCACCGGCGATCCCGAGAAGGACCCGCGCAACATGCAGCAGCGCTACCTCAGCTTCGCTCTCTTCGATCGCGGCCGCGGACTGCTCGGGCAGTCGCTCGATGGGATCGATCGCGACGCCCTGTATCGCGCCGTCCGCGCCGGACTCCGCAACCAGGATGGTCACGCGCGCGGCACCATGATTTCAGTCTTCGACAAGCTCAGCTTCGAGGAACTGCGCCCGCTTTTCCCGGCGATTGCTGAAGCCGTCCGCACTCCCGCCCCCAGTGGAGAAATGTTTGCCGATGAAATCCGCCTGGGCGGTTGTCGCCTGCTCGCGAAACACCGGGTCAAGGAAGGCATGGAACTCTGCGTGAGATACACCCGCGAACAAAACCCCTGGAGCAGCCAGAACCGCACGCCCGAAATCATGAAGCTCCTCCTCAGCTACGGCGCCCATGCCCAAGCATGGATTCCCGAATTGGAAGAAATCGCCCACTATTTCGAAAAGGAAGAACCGGATTTCCCCGCCGATCTCATGGCGATGAAAGCGAAATGCGTCCGTGACACCATCGCCGCCATCCGGGCCTCAACCGAGAAACCGGAGTTGAAATCGATCCGCTGATCCCACTCTCCCCGATCCATCAATTCCTCACCGGGCCTATCGATTTGCCTTCCAGGAAACTGGCATGGACCCGGACTTCGCGCCGGTCCCTTTTCCCTCTGGCGATCGTGTTTGCCCATTTCACGACCCGGCGGATCACCGGGAGATGAGACCATTCGATCTGGGCGATCTCAGGCCGACACCAGTCAAACGCACTGTCAGCCTCCATACAAACCATGGAAACATCTTCGGGAACCAACAAGCGCTTGCGGGCCAAAAACTGCAAGGTCGCCACATGCAACATCAATTCGTCCACAATCAGCGCCGTCGGCGGCGTGACTTGAAAAAGTTGCTGGAGTCTGGATTGGAAGCCTTCCTTGCCATCATCCCAGTCTGGAAGATGATAAGGAATCTCGGCGGGCACGCCATGTTCCTCCAGCGTTCTGAGAAATGCCCTTTCCGGTGTCCCGGGCGCCGGCCGCCGCCGGTCAGGACGAACCAGCATGACGATCCTCCGGTGGCCAAACTCCAGCAACCGCCGTGTGGCTTCCACCGTGGCCGCCGATTTCTCCGGCCCCACACTTGCGATCGGCACCCCCCGCCGCCGCCCGAACAACGCCAAGGCGGGAACCGGTTGGCGGGAAAACCATTCGGTGATATCCCTCGGTCCGGCACAGAGAATCCATGCATCTGCTTCAGTCTGCGCCACAAGGCGGGCAACCCGCTTCACATCCATTTCCAGATTGATTAAGGTCGAGCGGATGAAAAACGCATCATGCCCCGCCTCGCGCAAGGCATGCTGCACATTCGAGATAATTCCCGGGCTGCGGATCGATTCCTCATAGGGCAGAATGGCGATACGCAGGCGCTTTTTATCCTCCATAAGTGATGAGTCCGCCACCCGGCGCCCGAATCCATCTCCCACGCTGCAGAGGATCCCCTCGCGTTCCAGTTGCCGCAGGGCCTGCTCCATGCTGGTGATCCCCACCTCGTAGAGCTTCGCCAGTGCAGCCCTGCCAGGGAGGAGATCCGTCCAGCGCCGCTGGCTGATTTCCAACTTCAAATGCGCCGCAATCTGCTCCGAAACCGAAAGAATCCTCAATTGCGCCATGGTCTCCCTACCCTGCATATCTTTCATGCAGGTTGGCGAGAAAAAATTTCTCGCCGAAAACGGCCCCGGAGGCAACGTGAAGGGCGGCCAAGGGGCAGGCTTCGCCGCCCCCCAATCCAAGTCACTCCGGACAAGACATGAAAACGCGCCACCACTCCCCCAGCCATCAGTCCTTTCCGCTTTTTTCCACGCTTGCCGCCACCTCTTCCCTCCTCCTTGCTTTGCCTTCACCCGCCGCCGACTACTGGTGGGATTCGAATGGCACGACCGCCGGATTTGGCAACACCGCCGGGACATGGGGCACGAGCAGTTTTTGGGGAACGAGCAGCGCCGGGACCAGCGCCACGGCAAATCCCACGATCACCTCATCGGACACCGTCAATTTCGGCACCGGGGCAGCCAGCAACAGCAATTACAATAACTCCGCAGTGGGCATTGCCGCTGGTGGAGTCACCGCGAATTCCATCGTTTTTGGCGCGAATCAATGGCGTGGCATCAATCTCGGCACCGCTGGAAATACGCTGAATCTCTCAGGCACGACTCCCACGATCCAGCATCTCGGCGTCAGTGCGGTTCACACCTTTCTTTCGCCAATCTCCTCCTCCAGCGGGGTGACCAAATCCGGCGTCGGCACCATCGTCCTTTCCGCGGCCCAAACCTACAGCGGCGGCACCACCGTATCCGGCGGAACTCTGGTTTTCCGCAACCTCGCCTCGAAAACCTCGGACACACACACCTTCGCCGCAGGAACAAGCCTCGGCCTCGGCGTTGGAGGATCGGGATTCTTCAATTCCACCGACATCGATCACGCATTCGCCGGAACACCGACCGGAAATCTGTCCAATGTGTCATGGGACAGCACCACCCACGTTGGCATCGATACCACGGCCGGGAATTTCTCCTACACCACCGACATCGCCGCCCTTCCCCGCGGACTCCACAAGCTCGGATCAAACACTCTGACCCTCGGAAACAACAACGCTTTCACCGGTCCCCTGATTCTTCAGGGCGGCCAACTGAATGTCGCCACACTCGCAAATGCAGGCTCCAACAGCAGCATCGGTGCCTTCGCCAGTTCCGGCGCGGACGGACTTCTTCTTCGCGGCGGCGTTTTCAACTACACCGGCACCACCGTCACCACCGATCGTGGCTTCACCGCCACCGGCATCGGCAACACCATCCAGGTCGCCGCAGGCCAGACCCTGACCTTCGGAAACTCGATCAAAAACGAAGTCAAAAACGACGTGCAGCCCGACAGCCTGCGCTTCACCGCCACCGGCTCGGGTGCCTCGGTCATCATCGATGATCTGACCCTCGTCAGCGGCTCCAGCGCGGACTTCAACATCGGCACGGCGGGATTGAATGTCACCATCCGCAACCTGCGCGTCAGCGGCAACGTTGTCATCGCCCAGCGCGAAAGCACGGGCACCGGACGCATTCTCCAAGTCGGCAACATCATCGGCACCGCTGCCTCCGGATGGTTTTCGGAAATGAACATCACCGGCGAGATTTCCGGCTACACCGGCACGATCTTTCTCGGCAGCAATGTGACCCTCAGCGGTCTCAGCTCCTTCAATGCCCCGGTCACCCTCCAGCAAGGAGGCATCTACACGATCCATTCGATCAAAAATGTCAGCGCCGGAGCCAGCTCTCTGGGAAATCCCCTCACGGTGGCCAATGGAACCATCGGCTTCGGCAACCTTTCCAACAATCCCACCCTGCGTTACCTCGGCACCGGCGATACCACCAACCGCGTCCTCAACCTCCGCGGCTCCGCCACCCTGACCATCGAACAAGCCGGGACAGGAAATCTTCAGTTCACCGCCAACACCACTCACGGCACCGGTGGGGCGAAGACCCTGCGCTTGACCGGATCCACCACCGGCACTGGCGAATTCAGCGGCATCATCAACGACCTGAACTCCTCCAACCCCACCTCCCTCGTCAAGGCAGGCACCGGCACCTGGACGCTTTCCGGCGCAAATACCTACACCGGACCCACCGCCGTCAATGATGGTGTCCTCGCCCTCGTCGGAGGCAGCCTCACTTCCGCCATCAACGTCGCCGCCACAGGAAAACTCGGCTTCACGCTCGGCTCACCTGCAAATTCAAGCTCCACGGTCACCTTCACCACCGGATCGAAAGTCAAAATCACCGGCACCCCCAGTGCGCCAAACGAATACCTGCTCATGACCGCCAGCGGCGGCATCACCGGCACACCGACTCTCGATACCGCCGCCACCGGATACTCCATCGAATTGCGCGCCGGAAACACCGAGCTGTGGCTCGATTTCAATCCAAACCTCCAGTCCCACGTCATCAACCTCGGCTCGGGAACCACCATCGCCGGCGGCACCTTCGGAACCTACTCCGGCCCTCTTACCGGACTTCCCCTGCCAAGCTTCCCCGCAGGCACCCTGCTTCGATCGATCGCAATCAACACCACTCTCACCGACACCAATGCGGACAACTTCGCCTCCGAACTCGCTTTGCTTTTTGATCCCACTCCCGCCAACCCCGGTGGCGACTTCTCGCTGGTCTTTGAAAGCAGCCTCACCAACCCGCCCAACCCCTTCTCCGCCACCCACCGCCTGACCCACCCCATCAGTGCCAATGGCGGCGTCGGCACCTCCATCATCGATTCCCGCGCCGAATCCACATGGAGCGGCCTTACCGGACCCATCGACCTTTCCTCCACCGGCATTTTCCTCGGCAATGTCTTCGGCAACGCACCCCAGGGAGGCACCTGGTCAGGAACCATCACCCTCACCTACGAACTCCCCGGTGGGCCCTACCAAACCTGGGCAAGCAGCAGGGGTCTAACAGGTTCTAACGATGGTCAGGGCCTCGATCCCGATCAGGACGCTCGCGACAACCTTACCGAATTCGCCTTCGACGGGAATCCCCTCTCTGGCGTGAATGACGGAAAAATCATCGGCAAACTCGCCAACATTGGTTCCGCCCAGGTTCTCACTCTCACCTTGCCGGTTCGCAGTGGCGCGGTCTTTTCAGCGGACGCCGGAGATAGGCTTTCGGCAGCGATCGATGGTGTCATCTATCGGATCGAAAGTGATCAGAACCTTGGCACTTTCGCCGACAGCGTTACGGAAGTCACCGGTGCCGATGCCACTGCCCTCCAAGCCGGGCTGCCTGCACTCAGCAGCGGTTGGGTTTATCGCAGCTTCCGCGCCCCCGGCACTGCTCCCGCCACGCCCCGCGCCTTCCTCCGAGCCAAAGTTACTTCCGCTCCCTGATCTCCATCCCTGAATTCCTTGCACCTCCTCCTGTCATGAAACTCCGCTTCATCCCTCAATCCCACCTCAGGCACGCCCGGGCACTTTCCCTTTCCTCGGGACTGCTTCTCGCCGGTCAGGCCTCCGCCCAGTTGTATTGGGACTCGAATGCCTCAAGCACCGGTTTCGGCAACACCACCGGAACCTGGGGCTCCAGCAATTTCTGGAATACCAGCAGCACCGGCGGCACAGGGACCTTCTCCACCACGACAAGCTCCACGGATACGGTGAATTTCGGCACCGCGAGCACCAACTACGGAAATGCCTCGGTCGGCATCGCCAGCGGAGGCGTCACGGTAAACTCCATCACGTATGGCGCAGGGCAATCCACCGCCATCAACCTCGGCACCGCTGGCAACTCCATCACCCTCGCCGGCACCACTCCCACCATCACCGTCAACCGCGCCGGG
>JALOTY010000142.1 GCA_025457665.1 Akkermansiaceae bacterium
CACCGGGATCCTTCGCCAGGAAATAGCCTCCCAACTTGCCCCTTCGCGAATCGACCACTCCAGCTTCGCGCAGCTCTTGGAGGATGCGTTCGATGAATTTCAGGGGGAGTCGATTCGCTTCCGCGAGATCCGCTCCCGAGACATGGGCGACCTGATATTCCGAGGCGATCCCAAGGTGGATCATGGCTCGCAGGGCGTATTCGGCTTTTTTGGAAAGGTGCATCGGCGAAAGACGAGCGATTGGTAGGATATCAATCTCCTACCGTCCAGTAGAATTTTACGCATCGGATGATTTTTCGTTCGGAGCACAAAAAAGCCGGAACCGCGTGGGCGGTTCCGGCGGGGAAAAGCAGGCGATGTCCTGTGAGGTTATTGCTTCACATCAATCGCCGCGTATTCGCCATCCTGGCGGCGCCAGAGGATGGTGAGGCAGCCGCGGCGGATGCTCTTGTAGAGGACGAAGGGGCGGTCGGTGAGTTCGAGTTCCATGACGGCATCCTCCTTGTACATCTCGCGGATGCCGTAGCGTTCCTTGTGGATGATGAAAGGCTCGGGATCGTGCTCGGAATCCTCGGGGTGATCGAGTGCGCTTTCGTCGAAGTGGCTGACATCGATGTAGCGGATCGATTCATTCCGATGCGGCCGCCGCTTTTTCATCAGGCGGGTCTTCTGCTTGCGCATGCGGCGGGCGATCTTGTCGATGGTGGCGTCGATGGCCGCATACATGTCGGTGCCTTCCGTGTGGGCTTCGATGACGATGTGGTTGGCGCAGAAGAGAATGATTTCCGCGATGTGGCGGTTTTTCTGAACGTCGAGAATGGCCTTGGCTTCGATGATGCGCGGATAATCGAGGTGGAGACCATCGATTTTCTTGTGGGCGTAGTCCCGCAGCGAATCGGTCACGGTTTCGTGACGGACGGTCACCGTAATGGGCAGGTTCACGTTTTCGGTTTGCATCGTATTGTTTGGTTTTGGTTCAGGTGAACGGACAGCGGTTTCATCCGCCTTCATCCACTGTGCACAATGATGCAGGGATGGCGAGGATGCCAAGCGAATCCGATGAAAATCCCGGCATCATTTTCCCATCGCCTCAGAGCCCGAGAGCGGCGGCGAGGGCCGGGACATCCGGAAGCGGCGGAGTTTCAAGCGCTTGCGGGTGATAGCCCCAGCCGACGCCGAGAAATCGACAGCCGGCGTGGCGGGCGGTGAGGAGATCGGGCAGGGAATCGCCAATGAGAGTGACTTCGGACGGCGGGCATTTCCAGGCGTCGCAGAGGTGCAGGAGGGCGGTGGGGTCGGGCTTGCGGGGGAAGCGATCCGACTGGCCGATCACATGCTCGAAGGTATCGGCCGCGAAGACGGCGGCAACGATTTCGCGGGTGAAAATCTCCGGTTTGTTAGAGAGCACGGCGAGAGGTCTTCCGCGCAGGGAATCCAGCAGATCGAGGATGCCGGGATAGGCGAGGGTGCCGGTCTGCCAGGTGTGGGCATACTCTTCGCGGAAAAGGGCCTCAAGCGCGGCCGGATCCATGGAACAATCCGCAGGAAGGGCGCGGCGGGCGAGGTCAAGAGAGCCATTGCCGACGAATGAGCGCACGGCATCGAGGCGATGCGAGGGGAGTCCGGCCCGGGTGAGCGCCTGATTCAGTCCCGCAGCGATGCCGGGGAGGGAATCGACAAGGGTGCCATCGAGATCGAAAACCAGTGGAGTGCTCACGCCCCGGATGGGATCAGTAAGCGATCAGGCTGACCAGCTCGGCATCGGTGAATTCGCCGGGATTTTCGGCAGCGAAATGGACGGCCTCGGTGATCACGAGTTCGTCGAGGTCATCGAGCGGCGACTCCGCCGTGACGATGCCGGGTTGGGAAGGGCTGGTGGACGAAGAGGGCAGGAACATGAGGCCGATGACCACGGCGGTGGCCGCGGTGGCGAGAGAGCCGAGCGCGAGGGGCAGGGCGATTTTTTTCCACCACGGGGTCGCATCCATGAGGCGCGCGGC
This sequence comes from Akkermansiaceae bacterium, assembly GCA_025457665.1. Classification (GTDB taxonomy): domain Bacteria; phylum Verrucomicrobiota; class Verrucomicrobiia; order Verrucomicrobiales; family Akkermansiaceae; genus Haloferula. The sequence continues at coordinate 2,001 of JALOTY010000142.1, forward strand.
CCGCAGGGTGTCATCCACGAAACGCGGGCCCGGCCGATGGGCGGGCGACTGGCGCAGCAGTTCCCAGACGGGGTCCTGATCGTGATCGGGGTGGGGCTTCATGATGGCTACGGGGTAAGAACCGCGGATTTCAAAGAAGGTTGCGAGCCAAATATCGACGGATTTGCGACCGGGGTCAAACTCCTCGTTGATCGCCCCAGATTCGGACGTGGAGTCGATCCGAAAAACGCCAGCCGCGATCGATGCAGGCCTGGGCGAGAAAAGCGGCATGTCGATCGAGTTCGGCGGCCGTGCGCCCTTCCGGCATGAGGAGAATGCGCTCGGTGGGGAGGGCGTGAGTGGCGACGATGGCATCGATTTCCCCGAGGTCGGCCGGGCTGGAGGCGACGAACTTGAACCATGCCTTCCCGGTAGCGGCGAAGTGGCGGAGGGCATCGGGAACAAGGCGCAGGGATTCGGCCACGCCGGAGTGGGAGAGCTTGGGGGAAACGTTGAATTGGTCGATGGCGGCATCGAACTCCGCGAGCGGCAGGCGGGTGCCATTGGTTTCGGTTTCAAAGATCCAGGAGCTGCCGTCCGCGCGCAGCAAGCGGATGATTTCGAGCCAGGCTTCTTGCTGGAGGAGGGGTTCGCCTCCGGTAAAGACCACGCGGCGTGGCGGGCGCTCGCGGATGAGGGCGGCGATGGTTTCCGGGGCCAGATCGAGGGTGACGGCGGCCTTGTCGAACTTCGCGTATCCGGGGCGTGAGTCGTGATCGTGCGGCCAGGGGGTGCCGATGAAATTCCAGGTGTAATCGGTATCGCACCAGCGGCAGTGGAGATTGCAGCGGGAGGCGCGGACGAAAGTGGCGGGGAGGCCGGCGGAGATTCCCTCGCCCTGGATGGTGTGGAAGATTTCCGGTCCATCGTGGAGCTTGGCGAGTTTCATGGTCGGGAGTTGCGGGCGGGGGGGATTGCGGGTTTGGATGCGGCATGAGCATCATCACCGGAAGGGGCGACGACGGAAAGACGGATTTGTTGTTTGGGCGCAGGGCGGACAAGACGGGAATGCGGGTGGAGGCCCTCGGGGCGGTGGATGAGCTGAACTCCGCCTTGGGCTGGGCCCGGGCGGCGGGGCTGCGGGCGGAAATGGAGGAGGTGGTGGACCGGGTGCAGTCGCAGTTGGTGGGTTTGATGGGGCAGCTCGCCTGTCTTCCGCAGGATGCCGGGAAATATGAGGAGAAGGGTTTTGCGAAATTGGAGGAGACGGACCTCGATTGGCTCACGGGGGTGGCGAAATCGATCGAGGAACGCGGGGTGAAATTCACGGGTTGGGCGCGGCCGGGGGCGGAGCATTCCATGGCCAAGGCCGGGCTGGACATGGCGCGCGCGGTGGCCCGACGTGCCGAGCGCCGGGTGTGGCAACTGGACAAGGAGGAAGGCGGCGTGAGCGAGACGGTGAAGCTGTATTTCAATCGCCTTTCCGACCTTCTTTGGATCATGGCGCGGGCGGCTTGAGGAGGGGCTCAAAGCGGGGCCAAGCGGGGATTTTTCGAAAAATACTACGCGAATGCGTAGTGTCAGGACCCGTGGAAATTCGTAAGATGCGGACGTTGTTCGTCTCCGTGACGAGCTGATTTCGTCTTCCTCATTCCCCCTCGTCCCCCTCTTTCATGCCCCCTCGTTTCCGGAATCTGTGTCGTGCTGCCTTCACTTTGGGAGTTTCCCTCGGAGGGGTTTTTAGCCTTAGGGCTACCGAGGTTTTCTGGACGGACTTCAACGTCTCACAGGCCACCGGGGCCGAGTTGGTGGATGTGGAATTGATGAGGACCCCGCTCGATACCTGGAATTTCGCGGTAGGGCATGCGGTGGGGGATTTTCAAATGGGCGGTTTGGCTGCCATGGATTTCGGTCCCCGCAAGGCCGGGATACTGGTGGGAGGCCGGCTCGAATCGCTCACCGATGACTTTGGTCACGATTGGTTGGCCTGGGGGAAATCGGGCGATGCCGACGTCCGATTCACGGGATCGGTCATTCCCATGGGGAGTGGACGATTGGCGGTGTGTGGCACGGGTGAGGGCGTGATCGGCTTCGGCGTGAATGGCGATTCGCAACTTCAGCTTGAGGCGGATGCCTCGTCTGCGGGGTTTGTGGCGATCTTCGACCCGGAAGCCGGGGCATGGGAAAGGGCTTTCCGGACACCTGGAATGGCAGCAGAGAAGATTGCTTGTGAGCAGGAGGGCACCGTGGTGGTGAGTGGCAATGGTTTGCTGGCGGCGAAATTCAATCTCATGGGGCAGCGACTGTGGGCTGCCCCCGCACCGCAGGGCACCCGCCCGGAACGGCTGATGGATGCCAGATCGGGCCGCCCCCTTTTGGTGGCCCTGGAGTTGTTGGATGGCGGGACTGCGGATGCTCACTTGAGGTTGTATCGGCTGGATCCTGCGACGGGTGCGGTGATTTGGGAACGGAGCGCCTCGGGTCCGGGACGAGAAACACCTCAAGCTCTGGTGCTCGATGACCAGGACGGTGCCTTGCTTGCTTTTGATGCGGCAAGGATTGGATCGCGGTGGAGCGATTCGAAATTCAACAACGATTACAAAAAGGCAACGGCGGCCCGAACTCTACATGTGGTGAGAGTAATGGACGGAGGATGGCATGGATTCAAGGGACAACTTGGGGGTGGGTATCTTCCCGCCACTGGCAACGCGCCCACCACCTTGGCCACCTCGGGAGGTTTCTGGGACGGGGATTCACGAACCTTCTGCGTGCCCTTGAATCTCCAGGGGACTTGGCTGCTAGGCGATTCCAAGGACCTCATCGACTACACTGGTGTGCCCGTGGTGATGCAAATCCCGCTCGTGGGCATGCTGGGTGGCGCGGAGGAGTGCCGCATTACCAATGGGAGTGGGGAAATCCGCAACCTTCTGAAGCTCGATGCGGAACGAAGGCTGGTGGTAGGACGCAGCGGAGCAGGCGGACAGGCGCTCACGGGAACCATCGCTAGCATCGATCAGCCCGTGCGCTTTACTTTGTCTGTCGATTTCGATGATGACGACTCGGACGCCGACCTCACCTTGCAAGACCTGCGCATGTTGGTTGCGGGCGTGGGCGGGGCGGTTTATTCCGAGGTGGATCTCCCCATCAGTGATTCACCCACGGTCGCCGTGACTTTTGTGGCAAGTCGCAATGCGGCGCGGGTACTTTCGGAAATCGAGGGTGTGGTGCTGGAGAGGGAGGCCACTTTGAAGCGCTCCAGCTACGATCCGAATCTCACCTGGGCCTTGCCGATGATTGCCTCCGGAAACCCCGCTGCCGTCGGTTCCACCGCGCCGGTGACGGCCCATGGAACACGGCTCTATCTGATCGATACCTCGGTCTCATTCAGCGCCGATTGGGCAGCCCACAATGACAACCTCACGGTGGCCCTGACCCGGACCATCCGGGGAACGAATGATCCGATCGCCCCAGCGGTTTTCAAT
>JALOTY010000080.1 GCA_025457665.1 Akkermansiaceae bacterium
CCGACCCGAACCCGAGGCCTATCAAGCCGCATCATCCAACCCCTACCAGCCGCCGATTTTCGATGCCCTCCCGTCCTTCCAACCCTCACCCCGAGTTCCATCCCCGCCCCCGTTGGTAGGGGTGGATGTGCTCTTCGTTGGGCCGAATGATGAAAGCGCTTCCAATCGCCTGCGTCGCCTTGGGTGCCTCCGTCGGGTCTCTGACCACTTACCTTCTTGTTGCGGATCCGTTTCCGAACTCAGAGGCCGCAACTTCAACACCTGAGGACTCGCAGGTCGATGGTCCTGTCGACGGGCCCATTGATGATCCGTTTTGGACGCCTCCCGACTACGATCCGGACCAGAATAGCAACGTCGAGGAGCAGCGACCGTTCGACCTTACTGATCGCGGACAGCGTGACATCGTCATTTCGCACTGGTATCTCGATATGGGGCTTCTGGTGGACAATCTTGAGCGCAATACTGGTCACAAGTTCGAGAAGCAGGTTGGAAAGGTTTACGCCGGCCCCGTCGAGATCTTAGAGGAGCAGGCCGCATATATGAGGCGCTTTCTCGATGAGACAGAACGAATGGCAAACAAGCGACGCGTGGATCAGGTCAAGCCTGAAGACTGAAGAAGCCCAACAAGCCGGCGATGGCGACGCCTACCAACGGCCTTGTTACAAACCCGTTTTGGTGCTTACCTACTCTTAAGAGGTCACGGGAGCGCCGCCAGTGGGGGCGGCGCGCCATGCCTCAGACGTTGCTAAGAAATCATGAATACCTCTGGCACGACACTGACATTCTCGCGCGTCTGCGCTGTCGTTTTCGCAGTTATGGGGACATGCTGGGCCATGCTTGTTGCGATGGCTCAGATGATTGCGCTGGCATCACCGAAAGCAGGTATGGTCACGCATCTCTACTTTTTGCCGGGTTGGCTGGTTTACTTCGGCTGGGTTTATCTGGCTACGGGGCGCGGAATTGCGCCGGTTCCACCTCGACTGTTCTGGATTCTTTCAGCCGCCGTCAATTTGGGATACTTCCTCCATCAATATCAGCCTTGGCGATACCTTGGAGACTACGACCGATCATTGAGTGGTGGAGCCTACTGGTGGCTGGCGACCGGACTCCTCTCGATCATTTGCGCCCTCTTCCCCGGAAAAACATTGGCAGAAGAAGACGGCACTCTTACCACCTGACTCGCCTCCAGTTCCAGCCGTCATGAACGCTATAACCACAAACCCGTGCTCCACCCTCGTCCACGGTCGGACCTAGGAGGACTTGTCGGCAACGTTGGCAGAAATTGGCTTGCCCTTCCGGATTCGTGCTTCAGCGCGAGCAGGAGGTGCCTTGGCAGCATGGGCCGCTGCGCTGGTTCCAGGGCATTTTGGCGAGAAGCATGGCCATGCCGCACCAATCGGTGAGGCCAGCAAAGACCAGGCCGGCACCGATGAATCCGGCGAGACCGTAGAAGCCGGGATTGACCCAAGTTCCGAGCACCACGCCGGTGAGCACAAGAAGGCCGGCGGCGATGCGGACCTGTCGCTCCAGAGAAAGGACCTTTTTGCCGCGATTGAGGGGCAGTCCGGCCGATTCCCATGCCAGTACTCCGCCATCGAGGATCCGCAGGCACTCGCAGCCTGCGGCCCGCAGCTTTTCGGCGGCTTGCTCGGCGCGTTTGCCCGAGCGGCAAATGACCACGCAATTCCGGCCTTTCACTTCTTCGGGACGCAAGCGGTCGAGCGGCATCAACTCTGATCCATCGATATGCATTTCCCCATACTCCGCTGGCGTCCGCACATCGAGGAGATGCACCCCACCCTGTTCCAGTTCCGACTTCAGGGCTTTCGCTTCGATTCTCATATCTTCCGTGGTTGTGGCACCGCAGTGCTTTTCATAACTAAATAACCACACAGTCATGCTTGCGCAATGGAAATTTTCTGACAGGGTTCGGGCATGAAGTTGGAAGCGGCGGAACTGGAGCGGGTGGCGGGATTTTTCCGGGCCTTTGCCGAGCCGACGCGTTTGGCCTTGCTGCAGGAACTGAAGGAGGGTCCGCTGACGGTGGGCGAGTTGGTTGAGACCCTGCCGACGACGCAGGCGAATGTGTCGAAGCAACTGAAGATCCTGCATGCCTCCGGGCTGGTATCGCGTCGCAAGGAAGGGACCAGCGTGATTTATGAGATCTGCGAGCCTGCGGTGATGGAGCTGTGCCGGATCGCCTGTGACAAGCTGAACCGCGAGTCGGTCAGCCGACGCTTGCGCTTCTGAGTTCGACCTCTTCCTGCCGAAAACAAAAAACCGCGGCCGCACCGGAGGCACGACCGCGGGGAGAGGAGTGGTTCTTTTGGAGAATCAGCCCTTGGCCTTTTTCTTCGGCAGCTTCTTGGCTGGCTTTTTCTCTTCGATCTCTTCGGCGTCGTCATCGTCGTCGTCGAGTCCTTCGAGGTCGCCGGCATCGATGACCTTGTCGGCCTTCTTGCTGCTTCCCTTGCGGGCGGCTTGAGGCATGTCTTCCTCATCCTCGCCGCCGTGGCTGAGGATGAATTGGAGGTCTTCGAGACCGAGGTTGGAGGCAAAGCCTTCGTCGCCGAGGACGTTGGTGACCAACTGGGTCTTCTGGTGCTGGAGGATGCGGATCTTTTCCTCGACCGTATCCCGGGTGAGGAGGCGGTAGGCGATGACCTTGTTTTTCTGACCGATGCGGTGGGTACGGTCGATGGCCTGATTTTCCACGGCGGGGTTCCACCAGGGATCGTAGAGGATGACGTAGGACGCGGAGGTCAGGTTGAGGCCCGCGCCACCGGCTTTGAGGGAGAGCATGAAGACCGAGGCGTCCTTGGTGGTTTGGAAGCTTTCGATCTCGCCCTTGCGGTCCTTGGTCTGGCCGGTGAGGTAGTGGAAGGGACGGGCTTCGAGTTCGAGGCGCGCTTTGATGAGATCGAGCATCGAAACGAACTGCGAGAAGACGAGGACCTTGTGTCCTTCTTCGTAGAGCTGATCGAGGAGATAGAAGAGGGACTCCATTTTCGCGGATTCCTCCTTGAGGTATTTCGGATCGATCAAACCCGGGTGGCAGCAGATCTGGCGGAGGCGCATGAGGCCCTGGAGAATGGCGAAGGAGTTCTTCTTCACCGCTTCGTCCGAGTCGAGGCCGAGCAGGGCTTTCTGGATGCGTTTCAGCTCGGCCTTGTAAAGTTCCTGCTGGATGCCGTCCATGGTCGAGTAAACCTCTTCTTCCGTCCGCGGCGGCAAGTCCTGGGCGACCTGGAGTTTCGTCCGGCGGAGCAGGAAGGGGCGGAGGCGTGCGGCGAGGCGGTTTTGCGAGAGGGGGTCCTTGCGTTTATCGAAGCGCTTCTTGAAGTAGGCGCGGCTGCCGAGCACGCCGGGCATGGCGAAAGCCATGAGGGACCACATGTCGAGCAGGCGGTTTTCGATGGGCGTGCCGGTGAGGACCAGGCGGTTTTCCGAATCCAGCTCGCGGGCGCACTTGGCGGCCTTGGAGTCCGGGTTCTTGATCTGCTGGCCTTCATCGAGGACGATGGTGAGCCACTTGATTTCATTGAGCAGATCCCCGCAGACGCGCAACTGCGCGTAATTGAGGATGAGCATGTCGATGTTCTCCTGGGTTTCGGGGACATCGAGGTCATCGCGGTTGCGAAGGATCTTGGCGCGGATGCCGGGGCAGAATTTCACGGCTTCGCTGGCCCAGACATCGAGCACCGACTTGGGACAAACGATGAGGGCGGGGCGGTGGTCCTGCCCTGCCTTTTCGCGGCATTCCAGAAGCCAGAGGATGTAGGTGAGGGACTGAATGGTTTTCCCCAGACCCATGTCATCCGCGAGGATCCCGCCGAAGCGGTTTGTGGAGAGATAGGCAAGGAACTGGAAGCCCTCGATCTGATAGGGGCGGAGAGTCGCATTGAGCGCGGAGGGGACGTCCGGTTTGACATCGATGGTGATGTCGCCGGCGCGGTCCTTGATGCGTTTCCAGGCCTTGGGGTCGAAGACTTCCGCGGCCTTCGGATCGGCGAGCTGCAAGGCGTGCATGCGGTGGGTCTCGCCGGATAGGTCGAAGGGATCGAGGCCGAGACGGGTGACGGCTTCGCGTTGCTCGGGATCGAGCTTGATTTCAAGCCGCATCCAGGAGCCGTCTTCCATGCGTACGTATCCCCCGCGGGCGGCGACGAGTTGGCGGATCTGGGCTTTGCTGAGGTGGACGCCATCGACATCGATGACGATGCGGAGGTCGAACCAGTCGATATCCTGATTGACGACCTCGAAGCGCACGGCGGCGGTGACGGGGTCGGCGAGGATGGACTTCAGACGGACATCGATATCGAGATCCACGGTGCCGGGCATGGTGGTGATCCACTCGGCGAATTTCTCGGGGAACTGTTTGGTGATGCGGGATTTGAAGGCTCCGAGTTTTTCATCGTAGGTCAGGCCCATTTCATCGAGCAGCGAAGGAACCGGATAGAGTTCCTCGCGGGCGAAGCGGAGGAGGCCCTTGCCCTTGAGCGGCTGTTGTTCGAGGACTTCCCAGCCATCGCGCGTGAGTTTCTCGGTGCGGCGTTCCTTGGCTTCGATGGCGGTGACATCGACGACGAGGTGTTCGGTTTCCGCGGCGGTGAGGCCGGCGACGAGCTTGAGTTCGAAGCGTGGCTTGAGTTCGAGATCGACGACGCGTTTCTTCAGCGACTCGGGCAGGGTGGCGCCGATTTTGCGGAGGAATTCGACGCCTTCGAGCGAATCGATGACGCGCTTGGGAATGAGGTAGCGGGGCATCACTTCCGTTTCCTCCAGCCAGCGGGGCGGGCCGGGGAAAACGGTTTCATCGGACTGATAGAGTTCCTTGCGGCCCGGCAGCATGCGCACCGAGTGGGAGACATTTTCCCCTTCCTGGGTGACGAGTTGGAGGGCGTAGCTGTTCGGATCGTAGGGATCGTCCTCACAGACCCAGCTCAGCGGGCGGTCGACGACCTTGAATTCCTTTTCATCCAGATTGACCAGATAGCCTTTGAGAGCGGGCTGGCGGAACATCCGGTTCATGAAGCGGCAGGCGCCTTCCTGATCGAAATCGAAGGTCGTGTCGCCAGTGTCGCGGTAGTAGGCGAGGAAATGCTCCCACAAGACCTGGCTGGGAGCATCCATGCGCAGGGCGGCCTCGGCGAAGAGGGGCAGGAGTCGCTCGATATCGCTCTTTTCGCGGAGTTGGAGCCACTCGGCATTGCCTTCCTTGGCCTCGAGTCGGGCTTCATTGATCGTCGCGACGAGGCGGAAGGCGATGTCCACGGGAGCGGCCTGCGGCGGGCGTTCGTTGACCTGCTCGATGCGGTCGTACCACGAAGCGACCTCGCGCTCCTGCTCCCAATCGGCCATCTTTTTCTGAACGTAGTTCAGGTCCGTGATGACGTTCATGAAGTCCGGGAAGGGCAGCTTGCGCTTGTAGAAGGCGTAGGCGAGGTAGTTCCAGAACTCGAGGATGTCCCCTGGCGGCATGGGCCAGAGTTCGAGGGGTTCGTAGGTGGTGATTTCCCAGCGGGGAGTCAGCCGGACCATGTCGTGATCGTGGATTTCCCCTTCGATGACGTAGCGGCGGTAGCGTTTTTCGACCTTGGAAACGAAGTCGGCTTCCTTGTCATCCAACTCGCGACCGAGTTTGTCCTCGATGATGTCGAGCACCGGGGTGTCATCGAATTCATTGGGCGATTCCGGCAGCGATTCGCCGCGGTGCATGCGCTCCATCATGGTCGCGTACTGACAGGCGCCGGCGATGTTTTCGTCCTCGGCGGTGCAGGACCCGAACCAGCGGTTTCCCTGGAGGCGGAGGCTGGTGCGGAAGGTTCCGCTCTCGTGTTCGACGCGTCCTTGGATGAAAAGGTGATTGCCGAAAATCTGGGTGACCATGCCGTCCTGTTGGAGCGTCTCGCCCAAGCGGCGGGCATCTTCGGGGAAACTGTTGAGGAAATTGAGGGTGGCGCGGTCAGGGTTCATGGTGGTGGACGGAGAATTCGTCGGCCGGGCGGATTTCCGGGGAAATGTCGCCGCGACCCGTCGCCAAGAAGGCGGGGAAGAGAGACTAGGCAGGGAGAGCGGTTTCCGGCAACAAAAACCTTAGGGACCGACGGACATCGGCATTTCATCGGGGGTTCCGAGATTGTAATCCCCGATCGCCGTCTTTCGCTGCCGCCGCAAGGCCCTCAGGGTGCGGGAGGAGCGATCCCGGTGGCCACGACCTCGGGCTCGAAGTAGGGCTTCGCCGCGAATGCTCCGAGGTAAGCGGACCAATCCGCCTCGGTCTTGATTTCCCCCTGGCCTTCCCAGCCGAAACCGGTGAACCAGCGGATGCGGCCATCGTCCCCGGTTTTCGCCAGGATGAGGCTTTGGCGGGCATCGCCATCACCGTGGGTTTGCGTGCCGGTGACCCGCGCGGGATCGATCACCACGCCGGTTCCGAGACCAAGCCCATCGAGGGTTTCCCAGAGGGCGAAACGACCTTTTTCGCGGGATTCGATGAATTTCGCGGCACCGCCCTGATGTTTCAGGCCGATGGCGACATCGAAGCTGCCGGGTTTGCCATCGAGGGTGAAAACCGAATCGCACTGGATGAGCCGGAAGCGGGCGCGCTCCGGGGTGTTTTCCAAAATCCGGAAGGCGGCGTAGGTTTCGAGGTTCGCCGGTTGGCCATCGATCCACAACGCGATGCCACCGCAGCCACGGGTGTCGCCGACCTTGTAGGCATCGTATCCTTCGCCCTGATCGGCATGGTAGGACTTCGGCGCGAACTTCGGTTTGTGGCCGCATTCGGCCGTGTGGTAGTCGGACACCGGGGTGACGTCCTCGATGAACCACTTGTCCATCACCGGAGAAATCGTCCGAGCGTTCCGGCACGTAGCGAACGTGGACGCGGGGTTTCTGCGGGAGGAATCGCTCGGGCAAACGGACGTCCTTGAAATCGGCGACATCGGACTTGCGTTTTGAGGGATCGATGCCCCGCAGGATTTCCGACCCTGCGAGCAGGAAGGCGCCGCTGCCATAAACTTCCGTGGACTCCGGGCCGGCGGCACCGGGGCGATCGCCGATGCGCTGGATGAAGCCGAGCATGCCGCTGGGTTGGACGCATTTTTCCAGCGCGGCCCAGCCCTTTTCCATCGCCGGGCGGAAGGTTTCCTCGGGCAGCAAACCGCGGTTGAGCCCCCAGGCCATGCCGTAGACGAAAAAGGCCGTTCCACTGGCCTCGCCGTCCTTGCCCTCGGGCTCGAGGAGGCTTGTCCGCCATAGTCCATCGGCCCCTTGAAGGCGGACGATGGAATGCATCATATCGTGATAGAGACCGAGATATTTTTCCCGGGAGGGATGGTCCGCCGGCAAAAGGTCGAGCATGTGGACCAGGCCGCCGATGACCCAGCCATTTCCCCGTGCCCAGAAGGTTTTCCGGCCAGAAGGCGTGCGTTGATCGAAGAAACGATTGTCGCGGTAATAGAGTGCGTGCTGGGGGTCGTAGAGCACGTCGGTGCAGGTCCACCATTCGCGGTCCGCCCATGCGAGAAACTTGTCATTTCCCGTGATCCGGCTCAGCCGTGCCCACGTCGGCGGGGACATGAACAGCGTGTCGCACCAGGACAGCGTGAAGGTTCCGCCGGAAATGGAAACCGCGGGCTTGCCGGCGAGTTTGGCCATCAATTCATCGAAGCGCCGGATCGATGGTGTCAATTTCGCCGCATCCCGATCCTTTTCATGCAGGGTCAACCACGCCTGAAGCACCGCATGGTCATCGGCATGGACGATGCGCTTTCCCGGACCAAAGGCCACGCCGGAGCCGAATGCCTTCACCGCTTCCTGATATTTCTCCCCTCCCCCGACCTGGGCCAAATCGAGCAGGCCGAGGTAAAAGGGCGCTTGCGTCCAATCGGTGACAGGGTGTTTCGAGGGATTGGCTAGCTGCCAATCGGCCACCCGACGCATCTCCGCCATGACCTTCCCTTCATCGGGCGCGGCGGCGGGGAGCGTGGCGGGAAAGAGCGCCAGCGGCGCGAAAAGGAGGGGCAGGAAACACTTCATGGCGGGATTCAATGCGTGAAAGTGGAGGATTCCTATCATGACCACCCCGAATTTCCCGCATTTTCGCGTCAGCAGACGGAAATCCCCCTGACTCCATTCTTGGCGAGCGCTTCTTCCGCCCTTCAGGATGCGCCCATGACCGCGATGGACCGACCGCTCCGCATCGATGCCCACCAGCATTTCTGGAAATACGATCCGAGCGAATACGGCTGGATCAGCGAGGAGTTGGCCGTGTTGAAACGCGATTTCCTTCCAGCCGATCTGAAGCCGCTGCTGGAGGCATCGGGTTTCGATGGCTGTGTGGCCGTCCAGGCCCGCCAGACCTTGGAGGAAAGCCGCTGGCTGCTGGAGTTGGCCGATCACGCGGATTTCATCCGCGGAGTGGTCGGCTGGGTGGACCTCTGCGGACCCGATCTGGAGGCCCAGCTCGAATCGCTTTCCCGTCATCCGAAATTCGTCGGCGTCCGGCACGTGGTGCAGGATGAGCCGGACGACCGATTCATGCTTCGCGAGGATTTCCAGCGGGGAATCGCTCGCCTGGCGGGTCACGGGCTCACTTACGACATCCTGATTTTCCCGAAACAACTGCCCGCCGCCTGCGAACTGGCTGCGCGGTTTCCGGAGCAGCGCTTTGTGCTTGATCACATCGCCAAGCCGCCGATCGCGAGTGGCGGGCTATCTCCATGGCGAGAGGGCATCGAAAGCCTCGCACGCCATCCCCAGGTCCATTGCAAACTCTCCGGGATGGCCACGGAGGCGGACTGGGGACGTTGGAAAATCGAGGATTTCCGGCAATGGATCGACATCGTGATCGATGCCTTCGGCCCCGCCCGGCTCATGATCGGGTCGGATTGGCCGGTGTGCACCCTTTCCGCCAGCCATGCGGAGGCCATGGAAATCGTCACCTCGGCGCTTTCGCGTCTGAGCGCCGACGAGCGCGATGGAGTTCTCGGAGGGAATGCCGCTGCCTTCTATCGACTGCCGAAATGGGGGGAATGATTTGAATTGGGAAAATTTCCACCATCCCGGCCCGGATTTCCGATTGACACCCCGAAACCGGCTCCATAGCTTGCCCGCCCTTCCGCGCCGGAAGCCACGAGCCGCGGCCGCCGATACCCCAGCCTACGACATGAAGACCTTCTCCGCCAAACCGACCGACGTCGAACGCAAATGGCATGTGATCGATGCCGAAAACAAAGTTCTCGGCCAAGTTGCCGTCGAGGCTGCCCGCCTTCTTCGCGGCAAGCACAAGGCGATCTTCACTCCGCACATCGATACCGGCGATTTCGTCATCGTGATCAATGCGGACAAGGTCGTCCTCACCGGCAACAAGGAGCGTGAGAAGATTTACACCCGCTTCACCGGCTACGTCGGTGGCCAGAAGGTCGAAACCCCGCGCATGGTTCGCAAGCGCCGCCCGGTCCTCCTCGTCGAGCGCGCGGTCTGGGGCATGATCCCCAAGAACCGCCTCGGACGCAGCCAATTCGGCAAGCTCAAGGTGTATGCCGGCTCCTCTCATCCGCACGAAGCCCAGCAGCCCCAAGCCTACGAGGTGGCCTGAGATCCCCTGAAAACGATTCCCTGAATTTCCCATGAGCGCAGCAGCAGCTACTCCCACCCTCGCCGCCACCGGCCGCCGCAAAACCGCGGTTGCCCGTGTCCGCCTCACCGAAGGCTCCGGCACCATCACCATCAACGGTCGCCCCTTCGAGGAATACTTCGCCACCCTGCCTCTGCAGAACACGGTGCTGGCTCCCCTCCAAACGGCGAATGTGGTCAATCGCTTCGACATCGACGTCAACGCCAAGGGCGGTGGTCTTCACTCGCAGTCCGGTGCCATCCGCCTCGGCATCGCCCGTGCCCTGACGCTGGTCGAGCCCGAGATGCGCAAGGAGCTGAAGCCGCACGGTTACCTCCGCCGCGACCCCCGCATGAAGGAGCGGAAAAAGGCCGGTCGTCCGGGTGCCCGCAAGCGCTTCCAGTTCTCCAAGCGCTGAACCTCCTGTTTTTCCCAAAAGCCGCGCCACCTCTGGGTTGCGCGGCTTTTTTCTTTGCCTCGGAGCCGATCCCGGAGCTGATTCGCCGCCATGAAACTCGTCTCCTGGAACGTCAATGGCATCCGCGCCTGCCTCGGCAAGGATCTCCCCGGCTTCGTCACCACCCACGCCCCGGATATCCTCTGCCTCCAGGAAACCAAGGCCCGGCCCGAACAGGTGAGTCTCCCGGAAGCCTTCGAGGGCTACCACGCCTTCTGGAACTCCGCCGAAAAACCCGGTTACTCCGGCGTCGCGATCTTTTCGCGCATCGCCCCCATCGATGTCAGGATCGGCATGGGCATGCCCGAACACGATACCGAAGGCCGCGTGATCACTGCCGAATTCAGCGATTTCCAGTTGGTCAATGTTTACACCCCGAACGCCCAGGACGAACTCCGTCGCCTCGAATACCGCATGCGTTGGGATGCTGCTTTCAGGGAGTTTCTCCAAGCCCTCGAAGCCAAGGGCAAGCCCGTCGTCTTCTGCGGCGATCTGAATGTCGCCCACCAGGAGATCGACCTCGCCCGCCCGAAGGACAACCGTCGCAGCGCCGGATTCTCCGATGAAGAGCGGGCCGGGTTCTCCGCTCTCCTTGATGCCGGTTTCACCGATACCTTCCGCCATTTCCACCCCACCGCCACCGGTGCCTACTCCTGGTGGAGCTTCCGTGGCGGCGCACGGGGACGCAATGTCGGATGGAGAATCGATTATTTCGGAACCTCTCATGCGATGCAGCCCCGCTTGAAATCCGCTGGGATCCTTCCCGAGATTCATGGCTCCGACCATTGCCCGGTGACGCTCGAAATCGATTGATCTGAAAGCCATCCGGCGACTCAGAACCCTAACAGGAGCTTGCCTGCCAGCCCCAGCAGGGCACAAACGCCGATCGTGGGCATGAGGCCCACCTTGAAGCGCCACAAGGCGACGAAGGCGGCGATCGCCACCGCAGCGATGTATCCATCGTAAGCTCCGGCCGACTCCGGCTTCACGGCGTGAAGGGTGAATTTCACCGCCAGATTCAAAATCACGCCCACCACGGCGGCCGTAATCGCACTGAGAGCGGCGCTGATCCGGGGTTGGTCCTGAAGTTTTTCGATGTGTGGTGCACCCAAAAACACAAAGAGAAAACAGGGCATGAAGGTCACCCAAGTCGTCAGCAGTGCCCCCACCGCCGCCCCACCAAGAGGGCTGAGAGATCCGGGAAACTGCCAACCGCCAACAAAGCCGACGAATTGCAACACCATGATGAGCGGGCCAGGAGTCGTCTCAGCGAGGCCCAAGCCGCTCATCATCTGCCCGTGGCTGAGCCATCCATATTTCTCCACCGCCTGCTGGGCGACGTAAGGGAGCACGGCATAGGCTCCGCCAAAGGTGACCAAGGCGGCCTTGCTGAAAAACAGGCCTTGCTGCGCCGCGGTGCTTCCCCATCCGAGCCATGAGGCGACCGCAAAAACCGGCAGCCACCACAAAATCAGGCAGACGCTGAGAATCATCGCGCTGCGTCCCCATGAAGCAGGTCGGACCGGTGGCAAATCCAGCACGGGACCATCGTCGGGAGCGGCAGCCCCATGGGCTTTCCCGGCAGGAAACTGCGCAGGCAGCATCCGGTTTCCCAACCATCCAATCAGCGCCGCACCGAGGATGATGAAAACAAAGGACACCTTGAAAAAGAAAATCAGGACAAAGGACAGGGCAGCCATGGCCCAGAGCGACGGGCTCCTCAGGGATTTCCGGCCGATGCGAATCACCGCCTCCGCAACCACGGCGATCACGGCTGCATTCAGCCCGTAGAAAAGAGCCTTCAGCCATGGCAGATGTCCTCCCGCCATGAAAAGCCAACTCAGGCCGAAAAGAATGAAGATCGAGGGAATCACAAACAAGGCCCCCGCCGCGATCCCCCCTTTCGCCCCGTGCAGACGCCAGCCGAGGTAGGTGGCCAGCTGCTGCGCCTCCGGCCCTGGAAGCAGCATGCAGAAATTCAGCGCGTGCAGGAAATGATCGTTCGAGATCCAGCGACGCTTCTCCACCAATTCCTTGTGCATGATCGCGATCTGCCCGGCAGGCCCGCCAAAGCTGATGCAGCCGAGCTTGAACCAGTATCTCACCGCATCGGCAAATCCCGGCATCGTCGGTGCCTGCGGCTTGCCAATTTGTTGTGGTTCCAGGGATTCCTCTGCCATGACCTCCTCTTCTGCGTCTCGCGCGGAAACCCTCGGGGTTCCACCGTCAGTCGGCAAGCCAGCAGATCAGCGTTCGCCCATGAAGAATCCGCCCACATGCGGTGGCTTGTTGTAAACCACGTTTTGCCAGACGATGGACAGACGGTATTGTCGGTCTTGCATCAACCATGGCAGCCGGTGCGGTGTGGATTCGGTGCTCACATGAAGCCGCAAGGACTCGGCCCGCGGGCCTACCAGCAGCAGTTCTTCGCGCCAATCGCCTAACAGATCCGCCGCGAGATTCGGCCGGAAACCGAAACCGTATCTCCTCCCCTGACCTCCGAAAGGCTGATCTGCCTGGAAAATCCGCCGCTCTTTGCCTTCCTTCCACTCCCATTTGAAAATACTAGATGCACCGTAGATTTCCCTCAGCAGATCCCCGTCCCACCAGATCACCCAGTCCGAATTCCGCGGTGCCGGGCCTATCGTTTCCCCCTTCACATTTCTTAAGCCTCCCGGTCCGCCCCAGACCTCCGCACCGGGATGGCGGGGATCGATGTCCGCCACGACCCCATGGCTGATGTCCACCCCCGGACTGTTCGACCACAGCAGCTCCCCCGTTTTCGCACAGTGCATGCCTGCCCCGGGAGTGCGCCAGCGGACGGTGTCACCCTCATTTTCCGTCACCAGATAAAGCTCCATGCCAGGCCGCGATGGATCGAAATCGGCCACATGCATGGCATCCCCGTGGCGTCGACCGGTCGTGAAAAGCCCCTTGCCATCGTCATCGATCGCCATGGCCTGATAGAGAATCTCATCCCTCCCATCCGCATCGACATCCGCCACCGTCAAGGAATGCCCGCCCATTCCGGCATACTTCGATGGCTCGCGACCCAAGCCTGATCCGGAATCAAACACCCATCTCGATTTCAACTTCCCATCACGAAAATCCCACGCCGCCGCAACAATCCTGCCATAGACCCCGCGGGTCATCACCAAGCTTGGCTTTTCCCCATCCAGATAAGCCACACAGGCAAGAAAGCGGTCACATCGGTTGCCATAGTTGTCATTGCCACCGTTTCCGCCCACCCCTCCCCAGCCATCGATTCGCCCGCGCCCAGGCACGTATTCCACGGTGTCGAGCTGCCCACCGGTTTTCCCATCGAACACCGTGAGATACTCCGGCCCCTCCAGAATCCGACCGAACTTCTGGGTGCCTTCATCGAGACAGCGCCAGTCCTTCGAGGCGTCACCGATCGCCTTGCCGCGACCATCCCGACTACCATCCGCCGTCTTGCAGGCCACCTCGGCGCAGCCATCGCCATCGAGGTCATAGACCATGAACTGGGTGTAGTGCTCACCCTCCCGGATGTTCTTGCCCAGATCGATCCGCCACAGCCTTGTGCCGTCGAGTTTGTAGGCATCCAAGATCGGAGGATCCGTCAGGCCCGCCGAGCCATTGTCCCGCGCCCGACCCACCTGGTGAACGATCAACTCCCATTCGCCATCGCCATCGAGATCGCCCACCGAACAATCCCCAGGCCGATAGCCTTCGATGGGGTCGAGGGGGATCTCGAGATACGGCTTTTGCCATGTCTTCGCACGCCATTCCCCCCCATGGGTTGAAACCACCCGATATCCCACCCCCGCCACCGAATCCCTCAGGCTCGTGGCTTTCACGAGCGGGTCCTCAGTGATCTTCGTTTCCTTTCCATCCGACCCCAAGCGCCAGACATGAAAGCCGATATCCGCCCCGTCCCCTTTCAGCAGCCGCCAACTGACAAATGCCCCTGCGTCCCCGTCCTTCATCGCCACCAGACCCCGCCCCGCCGAAGGGCCTTGGGCTCTTGCAGCCATTCCGCCCAACCCAAAAAAAAGGAACACTGTCAGCACAAGAGCACGCACATCCACAAAGGGGATACAGCACGAATCCGAGCGATCTCCCAAAGCATTTCTACCCCGCTTGGGGTAAGGGCCGGAAATTGACCGGATGTGGACCCCAGCAGCACCCTCTCCTGTGGGGTTTGTGGCTCTCGTTGAACCAAGCGCGGCTCCAAGGAAACCCATGAAATCCATCGTTCTCCCCACCCTCGGCTTGCTTACTGTGTCGTTGAGCGCCCAGAGAGTCATGGAAGACCTCGGGCGCGGTGTTGTGGCCATGAGAACGGGCAGTGGATCCACCTACGTAAGCTGGCGCATGCTCGGATCGGACCCCGATGACATCCGCTTCAATCTCTACCGCTCGGTCGGCGGCGGAACCCCGCTCAAACTCAATGCCAACCCGCTCGCCACGACCACTGATTTCCAGGACAGCCCCGGCACCACCGCACTGAACGCCGGCATCTCCTATCACGTCCGACCTGTCATTGGAAACATCGAGCAAGCTGCCTCCGCCTCCTGGTCCCTCGCGCCCAACCCTCCCACCCAACGCTGGTTCGATCTCCCCTTTTCCACGGATCCGGGGGCGGATGGTCCCTATGATACGAAATTCGCCTGGGTGGGCGACTTCGATGGCGATGGCGAATATGACATCCTCTGCGACCGGCTTTCCACCCTTGGTGGCGATGGCTACGTGCAATACCTCGAAGCCTATCTCCGCAACGGCACCCTGCTCTGGCGGATGAACATGGGGCCTAACAGCACAAGCCAGGCGGACATTTATCGACCCGGCTCATCGGCGATTTCCACCGGCGATGGCGACAATGTCACCTGCTTCGACATCAATGGCGACGGACGCGCCGAGGCCATCGTCCGCACTGCCCATGGCGTCACCGTGACTCAGCCCGCAGGACAGACCGTCGCCAGCATCACCGCGTCTAACAACAATAGCCAGTTCCTCAGCGTGATCGATGGCATGAGCGGTGCCGAAATCGCCCGCGCACCGGTGCCGAATGCCTGGGCGCAGCACGGTCCCCTTCAGTCGAAATGCTTCATTGCTTATCTCGATGGCAAACGCCCCTCGGTGGTTCTTTACGGATACAATCGGGCGACCAACGGCACTTTTTATCGCCAATGGACCGCTTGGGACTGGGTCGGTGGTCAGCTCTCGCAACGCTGGACCTGGACTCAAAACACCGCCACCCAACCGGGTTCGGAAGGGCATCAGGTCCGGATCGCGGATGTGGACAATGACGGGCGCGACGAGATCGTCGATATCGGCCATGTCATGGATGACAACGGCACCCAACTCTATGTCACCGAACTCACCCACGGCGACCGTTTCCACGTCACCGACATGAACCCGGATTGGCCGGGCATGGAAATGTTCGCCATCCAACAGAACAATTCCACCTATCTCGCCACCGCCTACCTCGACGCCGCCACCGGCGCTTTCCATCGGAAATGGTATGCTTCGGAGGTGGTCGATGTCGGCCGAGGCATCGCTGCCGACATCATGCCCGGCATCCGCGGCCTGGAAATGTTTTCCACCCAGCCAAACGTCTATGATGCTCGTGGTGAAATCGCCTTGGGCAATCATCCCTTTCCCTACGAAGGCCTTTGGTGGGACGGGGATAGCGGCAGGGAATTCATCGCCGGGGCAAACGGCACGGGAAGCAGCACGATCATCGATAAGTTCAACCCCGCCACCGGCGGAAACACCCGCCTGCTTTCACCCTACAACGACAACGTCCACAGCGCCTTCGGCGGGCGCCCTGCGTTCTGGGGCGACATCCTCGGGGATTGGCGGGAGGAAATCGTGCTCGTCCGCAATGACTATGCCGGTCTGCGCATCTACACCACCACCACTCCGGCTCAGGACCGCAGACGCACCCTGATGCACAACGCCCAATACCGGGTTCAAACCACCACCAAGGGGTATGTCCAGGCATCTTACGTCGATTACTACCTCGGCTTCGAAACGACCGAGGACCCGCCTCAACCCATCCAGGACACCGACCATCTCTGGACCACAGGTCCGGTGCTCGATTCCTCGATCTGCCCTTCCGGCCAGAGCATCCTTTTCGACCTCTCGGGAAATGCCTCCCAGGCGGTGCAGCTTTCCGGAAATCTCTCACCCTCACGCATCAAGGTCTTCGCTCCGCAGGATTACCTCTTCGATGGCTCGTCCGGCTCTCTAACAGGATCGATGTCTCTTCTCAAAAGCGGGCGCGGTAAGCTGACTCTCACCGGCAGTCATTCCTTCACGGGAGCGACCCAGGTATGGGATGGCGAACTCGTGGTTCAAGGAACTCTCAGCGCCTCCCCCGTGACCGTCCATGGCGGCACATGGGGCGGACCCCTGGCCCGTGGAGAAACTGGCGGACGTCTTGCCGGCACGGGCACCCTTGCCGCACCCGTCACCCTCGCCTGGCGCGGAACTCTCGGAGCAGGCGATGCCACCACCCCCATCGGCACCCTCCACCTCGATGCAGGACTGACTTGCGGCGAGGACAGCAGCCTGATTTTCGATCTAACAAGTCCCCAAGCTTCGGACCTGCTCGACATCACGGGAAATCTCACCTTGCAGCACCCCACCACGCTCATCCTGCGCTCTTCCTCGGGTGCCATTCCCCCCGGCACATACACCCTCATCCATTACACCGGGACCTTCGTTGGCAGCCTGGATGATTTCATCGTCGATCTCCCCTCCGGCACTCCCCACACCCTGAGTCATTCCGGCAACAGCATCCAAATCACCATACCCGTCACCCGTGCTCCGTCATCCATCC
The DNA here is from genome assembly GCA_025457665.1 of Akkermansiaceae bacterium. Lineage (GTDB taxonomy): Bacteria > Verrucomicrobiota > Verrucomicrobiia > Verrucomicrobiales > Akkermansiaceae > Haloferula. Next base: position 16,909 of record JALOTY010000080.1, read on the forward strand.
TCTGGCGCGGTGACAGCCAACAAAATGCCTGGGATCTCTTCCAAACCCATAACTTCGATCTTTCCGGCACGCCGACTCCCTTTGTCAGTGGGGATCATGTTGTTTTCGATGACTCCTCCCTTCCGAACACCCAGGTCCAGCTTCAGGGCGATCTCTCCAGCGCTTCGGTGACGGTCGACTCGTCGCTTGATTTCACTTTCACTGGCAGCGGCATCCTTTCTGGAAATGGCGGCATCACCAAGTCCGGTTCGGGCAGTCTCACCATCGAAGGGTCCCACACCTTCACCGGACCCGTCACCCTCCAAGGCGGCACCCTCATCACCCGATCTCTCGCCGATGCCGGCATGCCATCCTCTCTCGGCGCGGGCCTCGCCAGCCCCACCCATTGCGTGCTCAATGGTGGCACGCTTCGACACACAGGACCCGCCTCGTCCACCAATCGCGGTATCCGCTTGGAGTCCCACGGTGGCACCATCGACCTCCCCGCCGCATCCGTGCAAATCAGTGGCACTATCAACGGTCCCGGCCAGCTCAGGAAAACCGGAAACGGTCTGCTCATCCTTGGCTCTCCGAATTCCTACGTCGGCGGCACCTTGCTCGCCGGAGGCACGCTGCAATTGGCATCGGATGAGGCAAGTGCCTCCGGCCTCGGCAGCGGGCCGGTGATTTTCGATGGCGGCGTGCTCTCGATGACCGACAACTCAAGCAGCTACAACTCCGCCAGCTATCCTCTGGTCGTTCCCGCGGGAAACAACGGCGAACTTCGCGCCGACAGCCGGGTTTACCTCGGCGGTTCACTCACCGGCTCCGGGGATTTCACTCTCTTCGTTCCCTTTGTCCGTACCGACCTCAGGGGCGATTGGTCGGCTTTCAGCGGAAATCTTTACGCCACGACGGATGCCGATGGAGGCGACTTCCGCATCGATAACACTGCGGGCTATGCAGCATGCACCCTCCATCTCGGAGCGGGCATTTCCGCCTATTATCTCACCGCCATGCCGTCCAATATCACCCTGCCCATCGGCGCGTTGGCTGGCGACTCATCCGCCACGCTTCGCGGCGGGCCCACTGCCGGTCGCACGCTCACTTGGAGGATCGGCGGAAATGGACGCGACGCCACTTATCACGGCAGTGTGGTCAATGGCGCCAGCAACACCGCCATCATCAAAGCAGGCCCCGGCATTCAGACCTTCACCGGAAATCTTTCCCACAGCGGCCTTACCGATGTCACTGCCGGCACCTTGCGCCTCGACGGGACCAGCACCACCTCCGCCTTCACCCTCCGCGCCGGTGCCTTTCTCGGCGGATCCGGATCGCTCATCGGAAACTTGACCCTTGAACCCGATTCCGGACTCGAACTTTCCACCACGCCCATCGCCATCACCGGAAATGTCTCAGCCAGCGGCAGCATCGCCATCCGCCCTCGGGTGACCCTGCCGCCCGGCGAACACATCGTCGCCACCTACTCGGGAAGCCTCACAGGAAATCCACCGTTCCGCTGGGATGGCCCCACACCTGCCCCCACATCCATCACCGCCAGCGCCGGAAGCATCCGCGTGGTCATTCCCGAGCCACCGCCGGATGCCGATCTCGATCTCATCCCCGACGATTGGGAAATCCTTCACTACCCTGATCCAAGCTCGGCCGGGCCGCTCGATGATTCCGATGGCGATGGCTACAACACCTGGCTGGAATGGAAGTCCGGCACCGATCCCACCGACCCGGCATCGAACCCCGGAGCACCCGTCACGAATACCACTCTGTTCGAAGCCTCCGCCGACACTTTCGTTTTCAAACGGGAAGGGAACTACGCCTACAATAGTAGCAACTTCGGCACCGCACCGGAACTGGATCTCTATCAGAATGGCAGCCTCATCCATGCCCTATCCTATCTCCGATTTGATCTCGCCTCCCTTCCCCCCTCCGCAGTGATCAGCCAGGCCACCCTCACCCTGACCAAGGTTGGCAACACCAACGAGGGAGTCCATGAAGCGCGAAATGACAACCTCACAAGCGGGAGATTCGGCGTCTGGGGCCTGCTCGACGCCTCCGGAAACACTCCTCAGGATTGGTCCGAAACCCAGCTCAGCGCCAGCACCATCGGGGCCGAAATCACTGGCGGGGCCAATCCGCAGGTCGATACCTCCTTGCCGCGGGCGGTGTCCTTCGATGGCCCTGGCGAAGCGGTTTCCGGGACCGGCCTCGGGTCCACGGCTGCCATCTCCGGCTCCACAGGGTCGGCGCTCGTTTCTTTCCTCCAAGGTCGGATCGATGCCGGGGCCCATCCGGGCCTTGCCACCTTTCTTGTCGATTTCCCTGAAAACACCAGCTCCGGCCGGGGTTTTGCCTTCGGCAGTCGCGAAGCCACCGCAGGCAACCGACCACTACTAGAACTTCAGTATCTCACCATTCCGTCGCCACCCGTGGAGGATGCCGATGGCAACGGCCTCGCGGATGCCTGGGAAGCCCATCATTTCTCCGCCCTCGGCATCGTCGCCACCGGAGATGCCGATGCCGATGGCACGCCCGAATGGCTGGAACAAGCCCTGAACCTTGATCCCCGTGACCCGGGGTCGCGGTTTCATCTGAGATACCGGATCCAGCCAGGCGGACTTCTGCTGGAATGGGACAATGGTGCGGATGTGGATTTCGAGATTCAGAGCAGCGAGAACCCCGCCGCAGCTTGGAATGCCGAAGTCACCATTCCCGGCTCCGCCAGCCCAAGCGTGGCTCAGCACTTCATCCCATTCTCAGGCACTCGGAAATTCTTCCGCATCGTTGCCACGCCTCGCTAACCGGAATTACCCCATAAGGGGGATTGGCTGAACCGGGAGGCACGGAAAAGATCCCAACATCAGACCCAAAAACCCATGAAACCCCGCCACCTTCTCCTCGCACTCTTCGCGACCCCCTGCCTCCAAGCCGCCACGATCACCTGGACGGGCGAAGGAACCGATAACAATTTCGGCACATTGACCAACTGGGTGGATCCCAATACCTCCAACCCTCCCGCCGCGATCGATCCCGGAAACAGCTTCACTTTCGCCGGCAGCACCCGACTCGCTCCCAACAATGAAGCAGCGCGGATCGGAGCTGACAATTCGATCACATTCGCCGCCGGAGCAGGGTCCTTCAATGTGGGCGGCAATGCCTTGCGGGCAGGAAACATTGCCAACAACTCTTCGGTCGAACAAACGATCAGCCTCTCCCTTCGCTACAACGGCACCCGCACCATCAACACCGGTGCAGCCGGCATCAACCTGACCAACATCCCGCTTTCCACCAGCAGCACCTCGAGCCGCACGGTGGACAAAACCGGCAGTGGCACCCTGACGCTCTCAGGAAGCGGGGGAGCACGCATTCTCTTCAATGCCACCGCTGGCACCCTTGCCGTTACCGGCAATCTTGCCACAACCATCAGCGCCACCATTGCCAGCGGTGCCACTCTCTCGGGCACGGGCACCATCGGTGGAAACCTGATCTTCAACTCCGGAGCCATCCTCAATGTCAATCTGCTCGACCCTCTTGCGGTCACCGGCACGGCGACCTTCACCGATCTGTCCTTCGCCAACATCACCGGATGGGACGCGGCCAATGCCGCCGATGGCAACTACACCCTCGTCGAGGGCATTTCTTCACTCACCCTCGCCGGATCGACTCCCACCCTGACCAATCCTCACCAGTTCTCGGCCACGAAATTCGGCTACTTCCGGTCAGGCAGCCTGGAGGCGGTCATCTACACCGTTCCTGAGCCCGCCTTCGCCCTGCTTGGTTCTTTCGGCCTGCTCGGACTCCTTCGCCGTCGGCGCTGATGGGCCTCGGCCTTCGCCATTCCCTATTCCTCGCCGCCACCCGTCAGCACATGCGGGTGGCGGTTTTTCTTTTTTCCAGATCCACTCTTGTGCGCCTCCTCATGCGCAACGGGACCTCGACAGCCACCCGCCGATCCGACATTTTCCCTGCGATGCACCTTCATCGGTGGCTTGCCTTCTTTCTCCTGTTTCTTCTTGCTGCGCCATCCGCCAAGGCCCGGCCGGGAAGCGGTTTCCTCGTGCGCACCTGGCAATCCGAAGACGGACTTCCGGGAAACGTTGTCCGCTCCATCAGTCAGGGCTCAAACGGATTTCTCTGGGTGGCGACGGCCGAAGGCATCGCCCGCTTCGATGGCACGACCTTTCATCCCATCCCTCACCCCACGAGCGAAACCGGACGCCGCAACGGCTTCTTTCGGACCTTCGCCACCCCGGATGGATCCATCTGGGTCTCCACCTTCCGCGGCGGACTCCTGAAGATCGAGGGCGAATCTCTCCAACGCGTCGTCCCCGATCCCCCCGGCGATCAAATCGGTGCCATCACCCATGTGCACCTCGCGCAGGACCGCCTGTGGTTCCGTCGCGACCAAAAGTGGCACCTCGTCACGCCCACCGGACAAGTCATCGCCACGCCGCCCTTCGGCCGCACCAAACGATCACTCGCCGCCCACCTCGAGAACGAAGCGCGCCGCGGCCGCCGCGATGATCTCGACCGCCCCACGGGCCTGATGGAAAAAGACGGAGGCACCTGGAAAATTCTCAACGGCACTCTCTCCTACCTCCCCCCCGGCGCTGATGAAGAGGATCGCCGCACAGTCTCCCAACTCGGCGCGCGGATCATCGCCAACGACCTCCTCGAAGACCGGGAGGGAAATCTCTGGATCGCCAACCCCATCGCCGGTCTCGTCCGCGTGCGCCGCAGCCGCGTCATCGGGCTCGAAGCCGGGACCGGCACCTACGATCAGCCGGTCCACACCGCCATCAGCACCCACGACGGCTCATGGTGGATCGCCAACCGCAATGGCGGGATCGACCGCATCAGGGACGGTCAACTTGAACGTCTCGACCTTGTGGAAGGCGGCTATTTCCGTCCCGTCATTTGCCTTTTCGAGGACTCGCAGGACCGCCTCTGGCTCGCTTCACGAGATGGCTCGGTCTTCCTTTGGAATGGTCAGTCCTTCGATATCCCTTTCGAAAAGACCCACCTCATCTCCAAAGTGAACGCGATCGCCGAGACCGCCGATGGCACCATCTGGTTCGCGGGTGCCCAAGGTCTCAGCGCCTGGGATGGCAGCACGATCAAAAACCTCGTTTCCACGGATGACTTTCCGGAAATCGAATTCACCACCATGGCCGCCCTGCCGGAAGGCGGAGTCCTTGCCGGCACCGATGATGGCAAACTCTTCCAAGCCACCTTGGAAAGCAGCCAAACCCTCGAAACCCCGCCTGCCCTCAAGGGCAAATGGATCTCCAGTCTCCTGCCCATCCATGCCGACGAATGCTGGATCACCACCATCGGCTCCGGGCTCTTCCTCCGCACCTCGCAGGAATGGCATCAGTTCGATTCGAAAGATGGCCTCCCCGACGAGCGCCTCACCGCCCTGATCCGCGAGGATGAAGACGGCTTCTGGCTCGGCTCGCTGGGCGGCATCATCCGCACCTCGCGCTCGTCCCTGCTCCAGCGCATCACCAATCGTGACCTCGTCCCACGCTGGCTCAGGCTCGATCGGTCCGATGGCCTGCTCACCCGCGAATGCATCGGCGGTTCCCAGCCAGCGGCATGGAAATCCGCCGATGGCACCCTCTGGTTTCCCACCAGCAGCGGCCTCGCCGGGGTCAATCCCGCACGCATCCGCTATCAAACGATTCCCCCACTCGTTTACCTCCAGTCCGTCCAGATCAATGGCCTCAACCACCCCCTCGATCAGGAACGCCTGGTCATCGGCCCCGGCTCGGTCCGCGCCGCATTTTCCTTCAATGGCCTCAGCCTCTCCGCACCCGAGGACGTCACTTACAAGACCCGATTGATCGGCATCGATGAAGACTTCCGCTTTGTCGGCAGCAGTCAGGAGGCCCGCTACGAAGCTCTGCCTCCCGGTCGATACCGATTCGAAGTCCACGCCATCAATGGCGATGGCATTGCCACGATTCGTCCCGCCGGGATCTCCATTGATGTCCAGCCCCACCTCTGGCAAACCCCCTGGTTCATCACTCTTTGCGTGCTCGCCGGCACCGCCGCCTCCGTGATCATCGGCGGCTGGATCGTCCGCCGCCGACTCAAGCAGCGCCTCGATGCTCTCCGACTCAAAGGAGCCTTGGAAAACGAAAGGTCCCGAATCTCCCGCGACCTCCACGATGACCTTGGCGCGAGTCTCACCGAGCTTTCCATCCTTTCCTCGCTCACCGCGGAATCCACGGCCGATCCCTCGGCCCGAAACTCCATCCAGCAAATTTCCGGCAAGGCCCGCCATGTCGTCGCCGCCTTGGATGAAATCGTCTGGGCCACCAACCCCACCGAAGACAGCCTGCGCTCACTCGTCGATTACCTCGCCGCCTTCGCCCGCGAGTTCCTCGCGTCCGCCCAGATCCCCCTCCGCACCCAGATCGAGCGGCAAATCCCGGAGGTCGCCATCGGCCCGCGCCGCCGCCACAACGTCTTCCTCGCCACCCGCGAAGCGATCAACAACGCCGTCAAACACGGCCAACCCTCCGCCATGGATCTGCAAATCAGCATCGAAAACCAACTCCTCGTCATCCGCATCCGTGACGACGGCCGCGGTTTCCATGTCGATTACGCCGAATCCGGCAACGGCCTCACCAACCTCCGCACCCGCATGCGCGAATGCGGTGGCGATTGCTCCTTGGAAAGCGCCCCACGCCGTGGCACTACCGTCACGCTGACACTGCCCGTCCCACCCCACTGATTTCCCATCATGTCCCGCTCCTCTCAAAAAATCCAGGTCGCCATCGTCGAAGACAATGCCGCCCTCGGCAGCAGCATCCGCAAAATCGTCGAGTCCTCCGATCAGTTCGAATGCGTCGGCGTCTGGACCAGTGGCGAAGACGCCCTGCGCAAGATCGATGCCTTCCGCCCCCGCGTCGTCCTCATGGATATCAACCTCCCCGGAATCTCTGGCATCGATGCCACCTCCCGCATCAAGCAACACCTCCCGGACATCCAGGTCATCATGCTCACGGTCTATCGCGATCACGATAAAATCTTCGCCGCGCTCAAGGCCGGAGCATCGGGATATCTCCTCAAGCGCGCCAGCCCCTCCGAACTCCGCGATGCCATCTCCGATGTCCTCACCGGCGGCGCCCCCATGAGTGCGGAAATCGCCCGCCGCATCGTCGAGGCCTTCCACCAACCGGCCAAAGGCGCCTCATCGGAAATCCACCTCTCACCCCGGGAAACGGAAATCCTCGAACTCCTCTGCGAAGGCCTCGCCAACAAGGAAATCGCCGACCGCCTCGGCATCGCCACGGAAACGGTCCGCGTCCACCTTAAGCACATCTACGAGAAACTCCACGTCCGCTCCCGCACCGAGGCCGCGATGAAATACCGCGACTCCAAGGACCCGGGAAACTGGCTACCATGATGCCCGCTTGATCTAACAGATCAGCACCATCGGATTTCCCAAAGGGGCGGGTTCACCCGCCCCTTTGCGTTTCCGCGCGTGGCGTGTCGATCCCCCCTGCCCCGATTTCCGCCGCATTTTACCCCCCTCGGGGTATTCCTCGGCTTCCTTCACCCATGATTCATTGGTGGCGTTCCCATGGATCGGATGGTCCCAAAAACATCCGCTCCTCAAAAAACTCCCCAACCCATCATGAAACGGAAACCCACCTCATTCCATCGCCTCGGCAAGGTCGCCGTCGCATCAGCGGCCGTCGTGGCCACCGGACAACTTCCCGCCGCGGTATCACTGCGCAGCAGCATCGGCAACGGCGCGGATACCTTCCTCTCCAACGACTCTCTCGCCGGCCCCGCCGTCGCGCATGGGAATGCTGGTGTCACCAACCTTCGGAATGTCGCGGGTGCACGGACCCGCCAAACCTTGATCCGCTTCGACCTCTCGATCCTCGATCCCGGTGGCAATCGCAACGATGGCACGCTCTCCCTGACCTTCACCCGCTCGAACCGATCGAGAACGGTCAACGTCTACGGCTTGCGCGATGAGACCCTGGACAATTGGCCTGAAGCGACGACCTCCTACAGCAACGCGCCTGGAGCCAATGCCGCCACTTTGGGCACCTTCTCCTACGACATTTACAACGCCACCACCAATCCCACAGGAAAATGGGAACTCTTGGGGACTTTCGCCATCACCACCGCAGCGACTCCCTTCAGCAACACCAGCACCACCGCGGCGCTTCCCTTGAATTCCTTCCTGAACGCTGACACCAACAATCTGGTCAGCTTCCTCATCGTCTCCAACGCGGACCCAAATGCCGACTGGGACATTGCGTCCGGGGAAACGACCACAAGCGTTCCTCCGATGCTTAATCTGCCCAACGCCAATGCCAGCGACTCCGATGGCGATGGCCTTGCCGACGATTGGGAAATCTCCAACTTCGGCGACCTCAGCAAGCTTGGCACCGACGATTCCGACACTGCCGATGGCACCCTTGTCGGCACTCCGCAGCCAGACGGCTTCACCAACGAACAAGAGGAAACCGCAGGATCCAATCCGCTCAACCCGCTTTCCACCCCCACCGATATCGATGCCGATGGCCTCGCCGACCTCTGGGAAGACCAGTATTTCGGCAACAATGACACCATCAGCACCCAACTCGAACGCGCCCTGCAAAACGGCACTGGCGACCCCGACAACGACAAGGGCACCAACCTTCAGGAGCAGGCTGCGACAAGCATTCCCAACGACCGCA
>JALOTY010000081.1 GCA_025457665.1 Akkermansiaceae bacterium
GGAGCAAGGGCTGTTTCTTGCTCCTTGCTACCTGCTTCTCGCTGCTGAAGAGGGAACCACGGATTACACGGAAGACACGGAAAGGTTGATGAGATTGGGAACAACGAAAAAATCGAAAAGAACGAAAGCTGGATGTTTTGGGGTGGATGCTGCGCGCGGAGCAAGGGCTGTTTCTTGCTCTTTTCTACCTGCTTCTCGCTGCTGAAGAGGGAACCACGGATGACACGGATGACACGGAAAGGATGATGAGATTATGAAACAACGAAAGGGGCAAAAAGGGCGAAAGAAAACAGGCGGGGAAACTGGAAAGCTGGAAAGCTGAAATGCTGAAAAGCTGAAAAGCTGAAAAGCTGAAATAGGGAAGTGCTTCGCGCGGAGCGTTGGCTGTTCTTTGGCACTTGGCACTTGGCACTTGGCACTTGGCACTTGGCACTTGGCACTTCCGCGCAGCGGTGCGGTGCGGCCTAGGCTTTGATGACTTGGCCGGGGTTGGTGGGGGTTTGGGCCATGGCGTTGCGGGTGTCGATGATGAGATCGGCAACTTGCGCGAGTTCCGTGAGATCGAAGGACTTGTGATGGGTGGAGATGACGATGCAATCCTGGGCGGCCAGGTTTTCGCGCGACCAGGGCATGGAGCGCTGACCGGCCCATTCCATGTGCTCGCGGGTGGGGCCGACGACGGGGACATGGGGGTCGTGGTAGGCGACTTCCGCGCCGAGGCGTTTGAAGCCATCGAGCAAGGCAAAGGTGGGGGACTCGCGCATGTCGTCGACATCCGCTTTGTACGCCAAGCCTAGTAGGAGGATGCGGCTGCCCTTCACGGGTTTTCCGCGGGAGTTGAGGGCCTCCATGGTACGATGGATGACGTAGTCGGGCATCGCGCGGTTGATTTCTCCGGCGAGTTCGATGAAGCGGGTATGGACGCCGTATTCGCGGGCTTTCCAGGTGAGGTAGAAGGGATCGATGGGGATGCAGTGGCCGCCGAGTCCCGGACCGGGATAGAATGGCTTGAAGCCGAAGGGTTTGGTGGAGGCGGCCTGGATGACTTCCCAGATATCGATGCCCATGCGGTCGGCGGCGATCTTCAACTCATTGACCAGGCCGATGTTCACGGCGCGGTAGATGTTTTCGAGGAGCTTGGTGAGTTCCGCGACCTTGCAGGAGCTGACGGGAACGACTTGTTCGAAGACCGAGGCGTAGAGGGCGACCCCGGCGGCGAGGCAGGCGGGTGTGATGCCACCGACGACCTTGGGAATGTTTGTGGCGGCGAATTCGGGATTTCCCGGGTCTTCCCGTTCGGGGGAATAGACGACGTGGATGTCTGTGCCGACTTGGAAACCGGCGGCTTCGATGCGCGTGACGAGTTCTTCGTCCGTCGTGCCCGGATAGGTGGTGCTCTCAAGGCTCACCGTCTGGCCCTTGCGGAGGTGGGGGACGATGGACTCGATGGTGGCGATGACATAACTCAGGTCCGGCTCGAAATGCTCATCGAGCGGAGTGGGCACGCAGAGGATGATGGCATCGCATTCGGAGACCCGGGAGAAATCGGTGGTGGCATCGAGCTTTCCGCTGGATTTGGCGGAAGCCACCTGGCTGTCGGGGATGTGCTTGATGTAAGTGCGACCGGCGGCGAGGGAATCAATCTTCGAGGGATCGATATCGAATCCCAGCGCCTGATAGCCGCCTGAAGCATAGGCGAGAAGGAGAGGGAGGCCGACGTAGCCGAGGCCGACGACGCCGATGGTCTGGTCTTTCGCGAGGTGGGACCTTGGGGAATTCATGAGGGTTTGCCGTAGCGGCGAAGGAGTTTGTCGGCTTCCGTCAGGGCCATGCCGGTGACTTGGTCCATGTTGTAGTAGCGGTAGGTGGCAAGGCGGCCGATGAAGCTGACGCGGTCCTCCTTGGCGGCGAGGGTGGCGTATTTCGCGTAAGCCGCGGCGGCATCGGGCGCGGGAATGGGATAGTAGGGCTCATCACCGCGTTTCCAATCCGCCGGGTATTCGCGGACGATGGTGGTGGCGGCGACATGCTGGCCGGTGGCGTGTTTGATTTCGACGATGCGGGTGAAGGGCACGGCGGCATCCGGGTAATTCACCTGCATGGCGGGCTGCCAGAAGCCGGCTTTGCCGGAAATGGGTTCGCGTACGACCAAGGCCTCGGCACCGAAGGATTCGGGTTCGAAGCGGAGGGACCGGTAGGGCAGCTCACCGAAACGATAGTCATAGTATTCATCGATGGCGCCGGTGTAGATCAGGTGCTTGTGAGGCCAGCGATGGAGCGCTTCCTTGAAATCGGTGCCGAGGTGGAGTTCGAGCCGCGGGGAGGCATCGATCATCCGTTCAAACATGCGGGAATATCCGTCCTTGGGGAGGGCTTGGAATTCTTCGCGGAGGTAACGGTCATCGCGTTGGGTGCGGATGGGGATGCGTCCGCAGACGGAGGGATCGAGATCCCGCGGGTGGCGTTTCCATTGTTTGACGGTGTAGCCCTCGAAGAATTTCTCGTAAAGTTCGCGGCCGACCTGGGAGAGGATGACTTCCTCGGAGTTTTTCGGTTCCGGGAAGGAGATGCGTTTGGTGGCTAGCCAGTTTTCGAACTCCGGGGTGGTGGAGGGCCTGCCGATGAGTTCTTCGAAGGTGGCAAGGTTGACCGGGAAACTCCAGTAGCGGCCTTCCGTGAAACTCTTGATGCGGTATTCAACCGAGTGCCAATCCGTGAAGGTGGAGAGGTGGTCGACGATGCGTTGCGAATTACTACGGAAATAGTGGGGGCCGTAACGGTGGACGAGGACGCCTGCGGCATCGATGGCATCGTGGGCATTTCCGCCGAAGTGGCTGCGGCGATCCGCGACCACGCATTTCCAGCCTGCCGATGCAAGGCGTTGACCGGCCACCAACCCGGCAAACCCCGCGCCGATGATCAGGAAATCGATGGAGTCACTGAAGGGCAAAGGTCAAAGGGCGAAGGTCAAGGAATAGCCTTGGAGAAGACGCAAGATTTCAAGACGCAAGACGCAAGACTTGAGGAACAGCCGGTGGTGATCGGTGATCAGTGATCAGTGAACCGCCAATGGTTCGCGCGGAGCTTTCTTGGCTTTTCCGAATTTCCCTGGTTGGGTCAGGCGATGCTGGGTGGGAAATCCGGGCAGAGATGGGATGAGGGGATGTCCTCATCGGTGCTGCAGAAAAAGGACATGGTCCCTTTCAAATCGCAGATCCAAACTTCCCTGGCTCCGGCATCGAAGTAGAGTTTCCGTTTCTCTCGGATCTCGCTTGGGCTATTGGACGGGGAAAGAATTTCGACGCAGATCTCGGGTGCTTGTTCGAAGACGGTCTGGCCGGAGACTTCTGCGAAAAGGCTATTGGAATACCAGCCAACATCGGCAGAGCGGACTCCATCGATGGTGGAGACGGGGCATTCCGGGAGCGCGCGTCCGCCCAGGATTTGACGGAGGAGGAAGGTGATTTCGCCTTGGCGGCTGCTATGAATCCCTGAAGGTGGGGGACTCATGAGAATGTTGCCGTGGGCGTTGGTCTCAATCCTACCGGGCCAGCGGGCGAGCTGAGGGTCTTCGCACAGCTCTTGCCAACGCTTGCGGTTGTAAGCGATTTGCTCTTCGCGAGGGGGCAGATCGATCACCAGTTGCATGGTATGACATTACGCGAAATCGAAGAGAGTGCCAAGTGCCAAAGAACAGCCTGGGACAAGACAGAAGACTTCAAGACGCAAGACGCAAGACCGGAGGAACAGCCGTTGGTGATCGGTGATCGGTGATCAGCCAAGGCTTTGCGCGTAGCACTTTCAGCATTTCAGCATTTGCCCTCGCTGCGCTCACGCCATGCCAGTTTGGCTTCGCAGGAGGTAGAGGTCGCCGCGGCTCCCGCTGCATTCAGCTTTTCACTGTTTCAGCGTTTCCCTGAAGTAGTCGATGGTTTGGCGGATGCCGGTTTCGAAATCGACGACGGGTTGCCAGCCGAGGATTTCCTTGGCGCGGGCGATGTCGGGTTTGCGGACTTTCGGGTCATCGGGCGGCAGCGGGCGGTCCTCGACCTTGAGTTCGACTTCGAAGATCCGGGCGATGGCTTCGGCGAACTGCCGGATGGTCATTTCATGCGGGTTGCCGCAGTTGACGGGTTCGTGGAAGTTGCTGCGGGCGAGACGCCAGATGCCTTCGACAAGGTCGCTGACATAACAGAAAGAGCGGGTCTGCGAGCCATCTCCGAAAATGGTCATGGGTTCCCCGCGCAAGGCCTGGCCGATGAAGGCAGGGACGACACGGCCATCATCAAGGCGCATGCGTGGTCCGTAGGTGTTGAAGATGCGGACGATCTTGGTATCGAGCCCATGGGCTCGGTGATAGGCCATGGTGGCGGCTTCGGCATATCTTTTCGCTTCGTCATAGCAGGAGCGGACACCGATGGAGTTGACATTTCCCCAGTAGGATTCGGGCTGGGGGTGGATTTCGGGGTCGCCGTAAACCTCCGAGGTGGAGGCGACGAGATAGGTGGCCTTTTTCCGCAGCGCGAGATCAAGGGCGTGGTGGGAAGCGTAGGAGCCTGCCTTGAGGGTTTCGACGGGGATCTGGACGTAGTCGATGGGACTGGCCGGGGAGGCCATGTGGAAGACGAAGGCGACGTCGCCATCGATGTCATAGGGTTCGGAGACATCGTGCTGGATGAAGCGGAAATCCGGATGGCCATCGAGGTGGGCGAGGTTGGCGGGATTGCCGGTGACGAAGTTGTCGAGGGCGACGACCTTGAGTCCATCGGCCAGGAGGCGGTCGATGAGGTGGGAGGGGACGAAACCGGCGCCGCCGGTGACGACGGCGGTGCGTTGGGCGAATTGGCTGGGCTCGGCAATCATGGGAGTGGAGTGGGGTACATGCTGCCGCCCATGGTCGATTGTCCGGAATTTGCGGACAAAACCATAGGGCGGGCTGCGGGCAGTCGTGAGGCTCCTCCGGGAGGCGGCGGAAGCACCCCCTGAATGAAGGATCCGGGCGATTGTTCAATTAAAAATGAACAAACTTAGGCTAGGGTTTCCCCGGTCGTGGTGGTGGGTGCGCCACGGCGGCGGAGGGGGTCGCCGTGGTGGAGGAGGGGTTTCCACCAATCTTCCCGGGCGAGGTACCAATCGACGGTGGTGGCGAGGCCTTCGTGCCAGGGGCGTTGCGGAGCCCAGCCGAGGGAGCGGGTGAGGTGGGTGGGATCGATGGCGTAGCGGCTGTCGTGCCCCGGCCGATCGGCGACATGGACGATGCCGGTGTGGTGAGGCTGGCCATCCCTGCGGGGTTGGCGGAGGTCGAGGAGCGCACAGATTTCCCGGACGACTTCGATGTTGGTGCGTTCGTTGGCGGCGCCGATGTTGTAGCTCGATCCGGGTTGGCCGTTCTCCATGATCGCGATGAGGGCGCGGCCGTGGTCATCGACATGGATCCAATCGCGGACCTGGAGTCCGTGGCCGAAGACGGGGATTTCCTGGTGGTGGAGGGCCTTGAGGATGACGAGGGGGATGAGTTTCTCGGGAAACTGGTAGGGGCCGTAATTGTTGGAGGAGCGCGTGACGATGACGGGCAGGCCGTAGGTGTTTCCCCAAGCGGCGACGAGGTGGTCCGAGGCGGCTTTGGTGGCGGAGTAGGGTGAGTGGGGGTCGTAGCGGCTGTTTTCCGTGAAATGGCCGTCGGGTCCGAGGCTGCCGAAGACCTCATCGGTGGAGACATGGACGAAGCGCGGGGCTTGGCGGCCGAGGGCGCGGGCGGCTTCGAGGAGGGAGAAAGTGCCGATCAGGTTGGTGCGGATGAAGTCGTCCGGGGCATCGATGGAGCGGTCCACGTGGGATTCTGCGGCGAGGTGGAGCAGGGCATCCGGCCGGAAGTCGCCGAGGATTTCGCGCATGCGGGAGCGGTCGGCGATGTCGGCTTGGAGGAAATGGTGGCGGGGCTCGGTGGCGAGTTCGGCGATGGAGGCGCTGTGGCCGGCGTAGGTGAGAAGGTCGACATTGAGCACCTCATGCCCCATGGCGAGGAGCTGGCGGACGAGGGTTGAGCCAATGAATCCGGCTCCTCCGGTGACGAGGATTTTCATGGTGCCGGGGGCATCATGCATGGTGGGCGGAGCTTGGGGAAATGCATTCCGCGGGCCTTCGAGGTCTTTTCGCGCATTTACAGGATTCCTCACTTCGCGATGGACTTTGGGGGCTTGGTGGTTTGGAGCTGTCACCACAACTCTTTTTCAACCTTTCCCCCACGCCGATGTCCGAATGGTTTCATCATGCCCTTGCCGGGCGCTATCCGACGATTTCCTCCGCGGTTTCCGAGATTGCGGCTTTGCGGGCGCAGTTGGCCCTGCCGAAAGGGGTCATCCACGTGATTTCCGATGTGCATGGTGAGGCGAGAAAGCTGCGCCACGTGATCAACAATGCTTCGGGCCGCCTGCGTCCACTGGTGGCGGAGTTGTTTGGAGAGCGGCTGGATGCGGAGTCCTTCCGTGAGTTTCTCAACGTGCTCTACTACCCGGCTGAAATCCTGCAGCTCAAGGAAGAGGAGCTGCGGGGTGAGGAAGAGCGTCACCGGTGGGTGCGCGAGACACTCATCCGGCAGTTCGACCTGATCCGCGTGATGATCCGCGGGCTGCGTCGGAAATCGGCCAAACTGCTGGCGCCGGCGGAACATCGGGAGCTTTTCGAGGTGCTCTTGAATTTCCCTGCGGGCGGGCATGATCCGGCGTTTTTGGAAGTCCAGCTTCGGGAAATGGTCCGGCGGCGTCTCGATTTCCCCGCGATCCGGGCGGCCTCGCGTTTCATCCGGAACCTGACCGTGGAGGAAACCATCGTCGCTGGCGATCTGGGCGATCGCGGTCCGCGGATTGATCGGGTGATCGACTACCTCAAACGGCAGGCGAATGTCGCGCTGGTTTGGGGAAACCACGATGTGAGCTGGATGGGGGCCTGTCTCGGCAGCGAGGCCCTGATTGCCCTGGTGCTGAGAATTTCGCTGCGCTACCGCCGACTCTATCAGCTTGAGGAAGGTTACGGGCTGCTGACCAAGGCTCTCGAGCATCTGGCGGAAACGGTTTACCGGGATGATCCGGCGACTCATTTCCTCTCGAAGCGGGAAGGGGAGCGTGATCCCCGGCTCATCGCCCGCATGCACAAGGCAGCGGCCATCCTGGAGTTCAAGCTTCAGGGGCGACTCATCGAGCGCCATCCGGAATGGGGGATGGATGAACGCAATCTCCTTCCGCGCATCGATTACCAAAAAGGCAGTGTGGTGCTCGATGGGGTGGAGCATCCTTTGCTCGACACCTTCCTGCCGACCATTGATCCCGCGGACCCGAACCGGCTGTCACCGGAGGAGCGCCACTGCATGGATCGGCTGAAGGAATCATTCACCGCTTCGCCGCGGCTGTGGGAACACATGAAGTGGGTGGCGGAAAGAGGCCGGATGTCGATGGTGCGCGATCGTGCGGTGATCTTTCATGCCTGCCTCGCCGTCGATGAGGAGGGGGAGTTTCTGCCTTTGGAAATCGATGGCGAGGAACGCCGCGGTCCGGCGCAGTTTGCTGCGTTTGACCGGGTGATCAAACGTGCCTTCCGTGCGGGTGCGCAGGTGGCTCCGGCGGATCTCGATTGGTTTTACTATCTTTGGGCCGGACCATCGTCCCCGCTTTTCGGAAAGGACCGGATGGCGACCTTTGAGAGCTATTTCATCGCCGACCGCGCGACCCACCGCGAGACGAAGAACCCGTGGTTCCGCTGGATCCACGATCATGATTTCTGCGACCGGATCTGCCGGGAAATGGGTGTTGCGGACGGTGGCATCATCGTCAACGGCCACGTGCCGGTGAAGGTCGAGGCCGGCGAAAGCCCGATCAAGGGCGGCGGCAATGCCGTGACGATCGATGGGGCCTTTTCCGAAGCTTACGGCGATCGCGGCTACACCCTGATCCTCGCTCCCGAGGGTGAGGTGCTTGCCGAGCATCATGCGTTTCCCGATCCCGTGGCGGCGGTGCGTGAGGGCGGCGACATGATCCCGACCATGCAGCTCGTGCGCGGCTACGATAAACCTCGTACTATTGGCGATACCGAGAAAGGCGCGGCAATGCGCGACCGGATCCGCGCGCTGGAGGAGCTGGTGGAGGCTTACGAAAACGGCGAGATTCAGGAGAAATGATGGGGCGTTACAAAGCGATGTGGGTTTTCCAGATGGTGTGAAATCGCATCGCCAAAGCCCGCACTGCCGTCTATGAGGGCTCCCATGTCTGAAGAAATCGCGCCGACCCGCAAGAAGGGTTCCTGCCTGATCATCGGTCTCGTGGTGTTGCTGGTCATCGGCGTGGCGGCCGGGGCGACGTGGTGGTGGCACAATCGTCCCATCGAACCGGTCACGCTATCCGCAGCGGAGGTGCAGGTCGTGGAGGAGAAAATCGGCAGCCTGCAAGGCGCTCCGATCCCCGCCGCCGAGGATGTCCGGCCGGATCCCACCTATGAGCCCGGAGTGCGTGAGATCGTCCTGACGGAACGCGAGTTGAACGGACTCTTGAACCAAAACACCACGCTAGGTGACAAGCTCCGCTTCGAACTCGTGCCGGATGCCATCCACGCCCGGGTGGAAACCGACCTGGATCCCGATCTCCCGCTCGTGGGCGGGAAGAAACTCAAGGCCCGGGCGCGCTTCTTCGTCACGCAGGATGACAAGGGCAGCCATTTCGTGATCGATGACGTGACGATCTGGGGTGTTTCCCTGCCGAATGATTGGCTCGGCGGACTGAAAGGGCGCGATCTCATCGGCGAGGCCGTGGGCGGTCAGGGGGGCGGAGGTCTGGCGGGGGTGAAATCGATGAAGGTGGAAAGCGGCCGCATCCGCATCGAACTCAAGGAGTGAAGCGGGGGAGAGCGGACCCTGATTGGGGCTTGGAAGGTGCGGATCTTGTGTTAGAGATCGCCCGCCCATGCATGCTCAGGCCCCTGCCACGCCCTTGACCTTCGCCGTGATCGGCTGCGGATCCCGCGGCCGCACCTACATGCGCATCGCCCGCGAACTGGGCCACCGCATTGCGGCGATGGCGGATCCAGCCGATACCGCACTGGCCACCATGCGTGAAATCGCCGGCGACGACGCGCCGCGGGAGTTTGTCAGTGGGGAGGCTCTTCTGGCGGAGCCGAAGATGGCGGACATCGCTCTCATTTCCACGCAGGATGCCCAGCACTTCGAGCAGGCGGCGGCGGCGATGCGCTTGGGATACGATGTGCTGTTAGAAAAACCTGCGGCGCAAAACTCGGCGGAGGTTGCCGAGTTGGAGAGGATCGCCCGGGAGGAGAAGCGCCGACTGATCCTTTGTTTCGTGCTGCGTTACACGCCCTTCTATCGCGCCATCAAGCGTGCCTTGGACGATGGCCGCATCGGCCGGCTCATCACCGTGCAAGCCACGGAAGGAGTGGGGCCTTTTCATCAGGCGCATTCCTTCGTGCGCGGTCATTGGTCGAAGTCCGCGGAATCCACGCCAATGATCATCGCCAAGTGCTGCCATGACACCGATCTGCTGTCGTGGTTCGCTGCATCACCCTGCGTCCGGGTCTCCTCCAACGCGGGCTGCTCGCATTTCCGCGCGGACCAGGCTCCGGCGGGTGCCACGCTGCGGTGCACCGATGGTTGTCCGCATGTGGGGCGCTGCCGCTATGATGCCCACCGCTACCTCACGGACATGCGGCGGTGGATGGAAATGGTGCGGCCGGATGGGGCATCGATGACCGATGCGGAAATCCTCGAATGGCTGCGCACCTCGCCATGGGGGCGTTGCGCCTATCATTGTGACCAGGACACGCCGGACCATCAGGTGGTTTCGATGCAGTTTGAGAATGGAATCACGGCGACGCTGACGATGACCGCCTTCGACAGTGGCCGGCGCATCCGGCTGCACGGCACCGAGGGGATCCTGGAAGCGGCGACTCATGCCGATGGGCGTGAACCATGGATCGAATGCCGCAGTCACGACGGGGGGATCACCGCGATTGAAATCGAGTCAGAGGACAGCGGCGGATACGCGGGGCATGGGGGTGGGGATTTCGGCCTGATCTCCGCCCTGCCGGCCTTGTTGAGGGACCCTGCGCCGGCGGGATTTGTGGACGGTCATCGGATCGGATTTGCGGCGGATGTGGCCGCGCGCGAAGGCCGGACACTGGCCCTCGGGGGCTGAAAGTGGCTTTCATGGCGCGGAGAGGCGGTTCCTGGATCCGCGGATTTTGGCGAAATATCCTTTCCGCTTGTTGGACTCATCGGTTGGGGTTGACCCATCCGGGCTATCGGTAGAGCTTGGTCGTGCCATGGCTCTCCCTCCCAAACGCAGTTCCTGGATCTCGTCGCGCCATCTCGATAGCGGCCCGAGGCCCCAGGTCCACCTTGTCGAGGAAAGTGAGGTTTTCCGCGACTTGGACGATTCCGGCGGTGCCGCCAAGGTCATCACCGATGCACTCAAGGAGAGGATTGCTGCGGAAAAGATTTCCATTCGCGGGGAGGACCTGGCGGTGCATTCCACGGACAAATGGTATGCCAGCCATGCCCCGGATGTGGTGGTGTTCGCCGAGTCCACCGAGGACGTCATCGCCGTGATGCAAGTGGCCAGCGCGATCGGCGTGCCGGTGACGACCCGGGGCGCGGGCGTCGGATACGTGGGAGGTTGTGTGCCGGTGAAGGGGGGCATCGCCCTTTCGGTTGCCCGCATGAACCGCATCCTTGAGCTGAATCCGGAGGATGGAGTGGCGGTGGTGGAGCCGGGAGTGATCACTGGAAATCTCCAACAGGCGGCGCGTGCCGTGGGCTGGGATTACCCACCGGATCCCGCCTCGCTCAAGGAATGCTCCATCGGCGGGAACATCGCGACCAATGCCGGCGGACCCCGATGCCTGAAGTACGGCGTCACTCGTAGTTACGTGCTTGGCCTGGAAGTGGTGCTTGCCGACGGGCGCTTGCTCCGCTGCGGCGGGCGGGTCCACAAGAACAAGACCGGCTTCGACCTCGTGGGGCTGTTCACCGGCTCTGAAGGCATGCTGGGAGTGGTCACCCAGGCCACCCTGCGGTTGATTCCGAAGCCGCCTGCACGGGCGATGCTGGCCGCGGTGTTTCCCGAATTTGCGGCCGCCGCCGCGGCGGTCCAGGGGATCCTGAATTCCGGTCATCTGCCGTCGGCCTTGGAAATCACCGATGGTTTCACGCTCGCTGCCGCCCGCAAGCGGGTGGGGGCGGATCGCTTGCCCGACGGCAAGGCCCACCTGATCGTGGAAATCGATGGTCGCCCGCGCGCGGTGGAGAGTGAAATCGAGGAGCTTCATGAGTTGCTCGACCGTCTTGGTGCCACGCGGATCGACCGCGCGGACACCGAGGAGGCCTGCGATGAGATCTGGGCGTTGCGTCGGGAGTTTTCCTACTCGCTGCGGGATACCGGGCTCACGAAGCTCAACGAAGACATCGTGGTGCCACGATCGAAGCTGGTCGATCTCGTCAATTTCGCCCGCGGTCTGGAAAAGCGCAGTGGCATTGCGGTAGCCTGTTTCGGCCATGCCGGGGATGGCAACATTCACACCAATCTGATGGTGGCCGACTATGCCGACCCTGCCACGCGGTCGAAGGCGGATGCTGCCCTGGACCTGCTCTTCCACTGGGTCTTGGAAAATGGCGGTGCGATCACCGGCGAACATGGCATCGGCCTGGCGAAACGGGCATGGATCCGCCAGGCTCTGGGAGATGCGGGCATGGCGGCCCATCAGGCGATCAAACTCGCACTGGATCCGAAGAAGACGCTGAATCCCGGCAAGTTCCTCGATTGAGCGCCCGGGGCTCAGCGGCCCCAGATCGCGGCGACTTCCTCGCCAATGATGCGGATGCCGTCGCGCACGACCGCCTCATCCATGGTAAAGGTCATGCGCACGCATTCATGGCGGTGCCGCCAGTCTTCATCCTCCAGACCGAAGAAGAAATAGTGCCCCGGGACGATGAGCACGCCGCGTTGTTTGAGCCGCTCGTAAAGTTCCTTCGCCGTTACCGGCAGTCCCGGGAACCAGAGCCAGAGAAAGAGCGCGCCTTCGCTACGGTGAATATAGTAGTCGAAGCGATCGGCGAAAAACTCCCTCACCCAGCCCTGCGCCTGGCGGGATTTCTCGATGTAGAAGGGTTTCACCACCTCATTGGAAAGCCGCAGGATGCCGCCATCCTCGACCATGGGCCGCATGATGGCCTGGCCGATGTTGGGATTGGAAAGTCCGACGACCGAGCTCATGGCGGCAACGGCATCCGCAATGTCCGGGTGGGCGACGACGATGCCCGTGCGCGCGCCGGGAAGACCGATTTTCGAGAGGCTGAGCGTCAGGATGATGTGTTCGTCCCACACCGGCGTGGCCTCGGTGAAGATCACATTCGGAAACGGAGCGCCGTAGGCGTTGTCGATGATCAGTGGGATGCCGTGGGATTTCGCGAGGCCGGACAGGCGGGCGATTTCGTCATCGGTCAGGACATTCCCGGTGGGATTGGTGGGCCTCGAAACACAGATGGCGGCGATGTCATCGGTGACTTCCAGTTGATCGAAATCGACACGGTATTTGAACTCATGCGGGCCGGTTTTTTCGATCCGCGGGGGCACGGCGCGAAACAGGTCGCCGCTGCCGCCTTGGTTGGCATAGCCGATGTATTCGGGGACGAGGGGGAGGAGGATTTTTTTCCTTCGTCCGTCCGGCATGGTTCCGGCGAGGAGGTTGAAGAGAAAGAAGAAGGCCGTCTGGCCGCCGGAGGTGATGGCGAAGTTCCGCGGACTGACCTGCCAGCCGAACTCGCGCTGGAAGAGCCCGGCGAGAGCGGCGATGAAGGCAGGGTTGCCGCGTGGGGGATCGTAGTTGGCCAGGGTTTTTTCGAGTCCGCCGGGTTCGGCGAGGATTTCCTCCATCCGGCGGCGCCATAGGGCATTGACTTCGGGGATGTGGGCGGGCTGACCGCCTCCCAACATTTTCAGGTCGGTCCGGCCGGACGACAGGGCGTTGCCGAGGTCCTCCATCAGCTCGCCGATTCCGCTGGGTCCGCCGATTCTGTGGCCGAATTGGGAAAATTCGAATTTCATGACTGCATGCCTTCCGTTGACCTGCCCGGATCCGGGTCTATGCTCGCCGGCGCAACACCAACATCCCCGAAAAGATCATGGCACTCCAAACTGGCGACACCGCACCTGACTTCACCCTTGTTTCCAAAGGCCCGAACGGTCCCGAACTGGTGAAACTCTCCGACCTTGTGGGCAAGACGAATCTGGTCCTCTTGTTCGTACCGATGGCATTCACCGGGGTTTGTACCCAAGAGTTTTGCGACATTTCCGCAGGCATCACCGCCTACGAGGCTCTCGATGCCAAGGTCATCGGAATCTCCGGGGACAATCCCTTTGCCCAGGAAGCCTGGGCGAAAAAGGAAGGCATCACCATCCAGCTTCTGAGCGACTACGAGCACGAAGTCGCCAAGGCCTACGGCGTGGCTTACGAGCAATTCCTCCCTGAAGCCAATCTCATCATGGGCGGCGTGGCCAAGCGCTCGGCCTTCGTGATCGACAAGCAGGGCATCATCCGCTTCGCCCACGTGCAGGACCACCCGAAGGATTTGCCGGACTTCGATGGCGTGAAGGCGGCGCTTCAGGCGCTTGCTTGATCGCCCGGGCTGAGCCCGATGAATCCGATCCTCATGAAAAAAGGCTCCGCGGGATTCCGCGGAGCCTTTTTGTTAGAAGGTGGGATGGTCCCGAGGACGTGACTTACTCGGCGGGAGTTTCCTTGGGAGTTTCCTCGGTCGTTTCCGCCGGGGTCTCCGTGGTGGGAGTTTCTTCCGCGGGTTTCACCTCGGTGTCCGGCTTGGCAGGTTCGGCACCGAGTCCGGGAGTCGGCGCATCATCGGGAAGTGCCGGTTCGGATCCGAGTCCCGGTGTGGGGGCATCGTCCGGAAGGGCGGGCAGTTCGGTGGGTGCGTCGGGATCGATGACCGGCGGCAGCATGGGAGCGCCCGAATCGGCTGCGGGAGCGGTGCCATCGGCCGGGGGAAGCGGAATGGTGCTTTCCACGGGTGGCCAGACTTGGACGGCGTCGTCACCGTAAGGCATGGCGGCGCTGTCATTTTGGCCGACCACTTGGATGACCGGGACGAAACCGACTTCGCCGCTGTCGAGTTCGACTTTCACGTAGCTGCCGTCATCGGAGATCACCTTCATGGCGGACTCGCGGGGCAGGAGCTTGTCGGCGCTACCGCTGCCATCGGGGCGATTTCTGAAGAAAGCGGTGTTGTCCATGGCGGCGCGGACGAATTCGCCGGGGCGGTAGGAGGTTTCCGAGACCGGGGTGGTCGAGCGGCTGCCTCCCCCCGCAGCATCGAGCGGGTCATAACCGGTGCTGGTGAAGTCGCCGCCGGACTGGCAGGAAACCAAGGCGAGACAGACGGCGGGGACGAGAGGGAGATATGTTTTCATGGCGGCCAGCGGAACCATGGCACCTCGACCCCCGTGGCGTCAATGTTGGAGACCGTGGAAATGCCGGAGGTGGGCACGCAGGGCTTCGCGCCACGGACGCAGCGGCTGTCCCAGCCAGGCGGCAAGCTCACGGGTGTCCATGGCGGTGTGTTGCGGGCGTCCGGCCACGAATCCCGGCATCCCGGCGAGGCTTTGTTTCTCGATCGGCGGGATTTCCCGAAGTCGGCCGCTTTGATGCAGGGTGTGGACGACCTCAAGGGCGATGTCATGCCAGCTCACGGGGTCACCGGGATTGGCGGCGTGGAAGATCCGGCTCGGAATCCCGCGCGCCAAGAGAACATCGACCCACTCGGCCAGGTCCGTGGTGAATCCCGGGAGGGAAAACTTGTCCGCCACCGCTGCCAGAGGTTTCCCGTCGAGGGCTTGGTTGAGGATGGCCTCGGGAAAGGCCGCTTTCTCCGGCCCGAATAGCCAGGAAACCCGCATCACCGCCCCACCGCAATCAAGCACGCCCATTTCCGCCTCGGCTTTGCTTTGCGCATAAACGGAAAGTGGTCTCAGCGGCGCCTCTTCGCCCTTCAGGCCGGGCTGGGAGCCGTCGAGCACGTAGTCGGTGCTGAAAAAAACCATCGCCCGTCCCCGGGTCTGGCAAGCCTTGGCGAGAGCCAGCGGCGCATCGCGATTGACTCGCATGGCCAACTCCGGGTTTGCCTCGCAGGCCTCAAGCGATGCCATCGCCGCCGGATGCAGCAGGACATCGAAATCCCTGGCGGCGATCCGCTTCCATGCCTCAGGGTCGGCAAGGTCCGCCGATTCCCGGTTCAGCGCCGTGACCTCGTGGCTCTTGGCGAGCCGATGGGCCAGGGCTTTTCCGAGTCGACCGCCGCAGCCGGTGACGAGCACTTTCATGGTCCTCAGACCACGCCGTGTTCTTCGAGCATTTCCTCCACGCCATCGCCGGCATCGCGGATCCCGCGCAGGCGGCGCTGCACGCCGCGGCGGCTTTCGGGGCCGTTGACCTTGTTGACGATCCCGCTCACGGCGAGAGGCAGTAGGGCGGCGACTCCCAGCGCGGCGAGACCGATCGCCAGCCCGCGGCGGGCATTGGCATGCATCACCTCACCGAGTATCAGGCCCGCCGCCGTGCCCAGCAGGGCGGGGGAAATCAGGGCCGAGGCTTCCGTCCATTCGCGGTGGCAGTCATCATCGTCATCCAAACTCATGCGGGGACCATGCCAGATTTCGCCCCGGATGCCAATCGCGGAATCGACAAAGGAAAAGCTGGAGCCATCCAGCCACTGGGGACAGCCGCCAAGCTACGACATGGGTGGTAAACCCAAAAATGGCACAATCCATGCTTTGTTTTTTGTTAGATCGGATCTTCAAGCCCCTCTGCCGCAGCGACATCCCTCCTGGAAAGGCTTCGGTTTGGCTTTAAGCCGAATACCCCCCGAAAACATCGTCCCCTAGTCATCATGAAGTCCACCTCCGCCTTGTCGTTCATTCTTTCCGGTGCCTTGTGCGCCCTGTCTCAAGCCGCCATCATCACGGTGGGTGGCTCGGGACAGACATCGTCTGATTTCCTGTATTTCACCCCCACTTTGGCAGGTAGCCCGGCGTCCTTCGGGATGGAAGTGAGTGCAAGCAGCGGCATGCTTGCGGTTCGGGGAGATAGTGGAAAGATCATCGCAACCACTTATGGCGGGGTTGGAGAAGTTGGCTTCTATTCCCACTCCGGCGTTGTTTTTTCTCAGTTGGGTTCTGCACCGACCGTCGATTTGGCCACCGTTTCCAGTTGGGTGGGCGGTGACAAAGCCGGAGTGGCCGCTTCTACCGGCGATCAGTTTGTTTTCGGCTGGCGGTGGCGGCCGGTTCCGACCGAGAGTTATCGGTATGGATGGACCGTGGTGGAGTATGGCAGCATCACCCACATTGGCAGCACCGCCAATGACACACCGGGCGGCAGTATCACCTTTTCGGCCGTTCCCGAGCCGACCTCCGTCTCGCTCGTCGCCCTTTCGGCCCTGGGTCTGACCTTTTCCCGGCGTCGTTCGCGCCGTGCATGAGGATAATCCCGACAGTCTGATCAAAACGCAGGCCGTTCCGAATCTCGGAGCGGCCTTGTTTCTTTCAGTCAGACCGATTCGCGATCGAGGACCCGCGTGATCCATCGCGCCACGAACCAAAGGACCGCCGGGATGATCAAACTGGCCGCCAGGGCGCTGGTGGGGGCATCTTTTCCGGCCGCGCCGATGGCGGCAAAAATGAATCCCATGGGCAGGCAGCCGCAGGTCAGGGCGGGTGCGAAGCGTTTCCACGGCATGCCCACCAGTCCGGCGGTGCAGGCGACGATCTCCGGAAGGATGGGCAGCGAGCGGCTGATGGCCACCAGCAAGCCGCCGCCCTTGTCAAACCATCGCCTCCCGCGCTCCAGATCCTTTTCCCCGAGAAGAAAGCGCGCCCCTCTTTCGCCTAACAGCCGGCAGATCCCGTAGGCAGTGGAGCCCGCACAAAACGATCCGGCCGCCGCCAGCAAGCCTCCCCACAGCCACCCATAGACCCAGCCGAGCGCCGACATCACCACCGTCCCCGGCACCGGCAGGATGACATCGGAAACCAGCAGCCCCCAGCCCATGAGCCATGCCATCGATTCCCGTTTCTCCAACCACGCGACGGTTCCCTCCAGGCTGAAGCCGCGCTCCATCCCTTCCCCCCAAACGCCCCAGACGGCGAGCACCGCCGCCGCCAGCGCAATCATCCAAATCACCAAGCGCATGGGGAAAAGAAAGCGATGATGCCGCCGGGATCAAGTGAAGCATGCCTGGCCCCTGGCTCGATCGCGGAGAAGAGGCATGTCGATTTCCCTTCGTTTCCGGAGCAGGAAATCTGCTAACGGCTTTGTTTCATGAATCCGGTGCCGGCGACCGACCAGTCTCTTGCGGAACAGGACGTGCGGAAAATGGTGCGCCTGTTAGGCGAGGTGATTTCCACTCCGGGGGACTTCATGGAGAAAAAGGTCCAGCTGATGAACGGGCTTTGCGGGATCATCGATGCCGATGCCTGGGTCTGGGGCGTGGGTCAGCACAATCCGGAAAATGCCCCCTTTTATGTCGCCTTCGCCAAGGGGGGATTTGATGATGAGAGATTCGGTCGGCTCATGGAAGCGGTGAACCATCCGGAAATGGAGAACTTCGCGCGGCCATTTTCCGAGGAACTGAATGTCAGTGGCAGCCATCTCACCCGGCTGCGTCAGCAGATCAACCGCGACGGGACATTCTCCGGGTCGGACGCTGAGCGTGCCTGGCTGCGGGCGAACATCGATGGCGTGATTCTCTCCTGCAAACCTCTGAGCGATGGGGGATTCAGCAGCATCGGGATCTATCGGAATGCCGACAAACCTCTCTTTGCCGAGCGCGAGTGCCGCATCGCTCACATCGTGCTTTCCGAGGTCCCTTGGCTGCACTTGGAAGGCTGGCCCAGTGAGCGGGGGGAAAGTGCCAAGACGCTCTATCCGAGGTTACGGACGGTATTGAATCTCTTGATCGAAAGCTGGAGCCGCAAGCAAATCGCCCAGCACCTGGGGCTTCGCGAGAATACCGTGCACGGGTATGTGAAGGAAATCTATCAGCACTTCCAAGTGCACTCCCACGCCGAGCTGATGAAGCGCTTTTCGAGTGGAAATGGCGGTGATCTTCCGCTGACGCCACCTGCTGAAAAAATCCCGAAGAGCTGAAATGCACGGGAGCCAGCGATGAACACGCCGGTCGCCTCACAAGTCGAGGCATCCGGCGCAACAGGGAGCGCACGCCTTATTCCGCGGCCTTGTCGCGGGCTTCTTCGATGGTGGTGCGGGAGTCGTCCGAGAGTTTATCGAGAGGATAACGAACCTCGCGGCCGCGGATGATGAAGACGACTTCGGTTTCCGTGGCGGATTTGACCGCCGCTTCGATTTCCTTGCCGTCGGAGTTCGTCCAGGTTTGGGACTCGATCAGGTTGCCTGCCACAGCCTCGGGCTCTTCTTCCTCCGGTTCTTCTCCAACGGCCCCTTTTTCGGCATCCTTCAGAGCGCTTTTCACCGTCTTGGCAAACTCCCCATCGTGGGGGTTGCCATGCCAGATCATGTCGCCCTTGGCATCGAAAACCACCGCGTGAGGAATCCCGCCGATGTCCAG
>JALOTY010000143.1 GCA_025457665.1 Akkermansiaceae bacterium
GAGGAGTCGGTTCTCTACCTGAATGACTTCGAAGACGTCTGGCTGGACCCCGCCGTCGAGGATGACGAAGACGCACTCATCCTCAGGCAGGCGGTCGATTCCCTCAGCCCGAAGCTGCGGGAAGTCGTGACCATGAAAGTCTGGGGCGGGCTGACTTTCGCCGAGATTTCCGAAGCCCTCGCCATTTCACCGAATACGGCGGCGTCAAGATACCGCTACGCCTTGGAGCAATTGGCACAATCGATGCGCCGAACCGGAGACCTGCGCCATGGAAACGCCTGAATCCATCGAGTCGAAACTGGAGCGCATGCTCATCCCGCGCGGATTTTCCGAGCGCGGCATGGCCGAATGTGAATCCTTGATCGATGAACTCGCCGCCGAGTCCGGCGTGACGGGAAGAGACCTGCGCCCCTGGGTATGGGCAGGCGGGCTGGCGGCTGCGGTCGCTCTCGCGGCGGGTCTCGCCTGGCAATGGCAACCCGCCACCGGTTTGCCCCTCACCGATCTGGCAGCGGCCGATACCGAAGAACTCTCTCTCGTTTCGGAAACCGAAGGAGTGGTCTCCGCCGAATTGGCCGGTGAACGGCTGAGTGAGGCCGATGGATCCCTTCTTGAGCCATGGCAGATCCAGGTGGTCAGCGAAGAACGTTTCCGCGACGAACAGACCGGTGAGGAAATCCGCGTCTGGCAACCGCGCGAGGAACTCGTTCTCGTGCCCGTGAGCAGTTTCTGAATTTCCCCCCACCATCATGACCCGCTGGTTCCATCTTTTGGCCCTCTTGCCGCTCTGGGCGGCAGCCGCAGAGGTTGTCCCCGCTCCGGAGGAAAAACCGGTGCCCGCCCAAACGGCACCTGCCCCCGTCTGGGCCGGACTCCAGGTCGGCCCCATCCCGGAGGCGATGCGCGCCCACCTCCCCACCGTGCCTCAAGGCCTCGGATTCGTCGTGGTCAAGGTCACGGCCGACAGCCCCGCCGAAAAAGCCGGCATCCGCGCCTTCGATGTGATCTGGAAAATGGGCGATCAGTGGCTCGTCAACGAAGCCCAGTTCGGGGCTCTCTTGAGATTGCGGAAAGTCGGCGAAAAGGTCGATTTCACCCTCGTCCGCAAGGGCAAGGAACAGCAGGTCGAACTCGCCCTCGAAGCGATGCCGAGCGGCATGGTCACCAGCTCGATTTCCCCGGTGGAACTCCCGCTGGTCCCTCCCGGAGTCGCCGGCATGCCGAAAACCGTCGTCTACCCCCAGTCCCGCGAGGCCGAGCTTTCCCGCGAAGATGGCAGCACCGCCCGACTGAAGCGCGAGGACGACGGCTACTCCCTCATCATCCGCGATGCCGAGGGCGAGGTGATTTTCGAGGGCCCGCTCGTCAA
This sequence comes from Akkermansiaceae bacterium, assembly GCA_025457665.1. Taxonomy (GTDB): domain Bacteria; phylum Verrucomicrobiota; class Verrucomicrobiia; order Verrucomicrobiales; family Akkermansiaceae; genus Haloferula. The sequence continues at coordinate 1,370 of JALOTY010000143.1, forward strand.
GGGCGACGGCCTCCGCGTCCCCGACGATTGGCGCTGCTCCGTCGGCACGCTCATCCGCGCCCTGCATCGCTCGGAACATCCGGATTGGCAGCCCAGGCCCCGCCCCAGAGTGGTGGTCCCCCCCTCCAGCCAGGACTCTGACAAAGAAGACTGAACTTAGAAATGGGATGGGCCTTGCGTTTTCCGCAGCGGCTTCGCAGGTTTCCCCCGATGCATCCCGATCTGGAAAAACTCGTCGAAGCCGGAAAACTCAAACCCGCCATCGCCGAGCGACTGGACCAGGTCTCTCCCGGCAAATTCCTCCTCCACGCCGCCTGGGGAGCTGGCAAGGTCATCGAATGGGACCTTCCGGCCAAGAAACTGGTCATCGATTTCGAACAACAACGCGGCCAGCAGATGGATCTGCAGTTCGCCATTCAGAAGACCACCCCCATCGCCGCCGACGACTTCCGCGCCAAGAAAGTCGAGGAAATGGAACACCTCCGCGCCCTCGCCGCCAGTGACCCCGTCGCCCTCGTCATCTACCTGCTCGAAAGCCATGGCGGCTCGATGACCGTCGATGCCCTCGAAAAAGAACTCATCGGCGGCGTCGTCGAGGAAGCCGCTTTCAAAAAATGGTGGGATGCCGCCAAACGGGGCCTGCGCGACAACAAGCGCGTCATCGTCCCCGCACGCCGCACCGAACAGCTCGTCCTTCGCGATGCCGACCTCAGCCCGGCCGATGCCCTCGTCGGCGATTTCCGCGATGCCCGCGACCTGAAAACCATGTCGAAGGCCATCGAGTCCATCCTCGGCGACCTCTCGCTCTTCAAGGCCGATCCGGCTCCCTTGAGGGAAATGATGGCCGCGATCGATGATGCCGCCCGCAAAGGCACCCGCATGCAGCTCGGTCTCGCCCTCGAACTCATGTCCCTGCGCGATGAACTCATCGCCGCTGTCGATGGCCTCGAAGCCTCCCCCGATGGTCCCCGCCTCGCCCAGGCCCTCGCCAGCGAGGAAAACCGCCTCGGCCCTGAAATCGGTGCCCTCGCCACCGGTCGCCAGCGCGCGATTTATGAAGTCTTCCCCGAAGCCTTCGGCAACCGCTGGGTGGAAGCCGTGCTCCGTGTTTTCGATGACGTCGGCACCCGCGGCACCGCCGAAATCGCCCGCCTGATCGAGGAAAGAGGCGCCACCGCCCAGCTTCAGGAACACCTCCGCTCCGCCATCCAGCGCCGCGCTCTCGGGGCCGATGCCCTCATCTGGATTTCCCGCGAGCGCAAGGGCCTCACCTCCGGAGTCTTCGGCCCGGATGTGGGCGCCGCCATCCTCAGCCTGCTGGAAACCGACCACCTCGCCGACGGCCCCCGCAAAACCACCCGCCTCCAGAGCCTCCTCAGCGAGGACAAGGACCTGCTCAGCGACATCGTCGAGGAAATGGGCGTCACCGAAGCACGCAACTTCGCCCGCCGCCTCATGGAGTGCCCGGTCTTTGCCGATCTCGATCGCAAGTCCCTCATGGCCCGCATCATCAAGGCGAAACCGGAAACCGCCGAACTCGTCAGCGGCAATGCCGAACGCAAGGAACAACCCCTCGTCGTCTCCTGGGCCAGCCTCGAACGCAAACAGGCGGAAATGGATGACCTCCTCCGCAACCGCATCCCCCAAAATACCAAGGACATCGCCATCGCCCGCTCCTACGGCGACCTCCGCGAAAACTTCGAATACAAGTCCGCCAAGGACATGCAGAAGGTCCTCATGCGGCGCAAAACCGAACTGCAACGCGAGCTCGACCGCGCCCGCGGCACCGATTTCAAGGGCGCGGATACCAGCGTCGTCAACATCGGCACCATCGTCGTCCTCGATGGCCCCGCCGGCGAAGTCGTGGAATACTCCGTCCTCGGTGCCTGGGACTCGGACCCCGAGAAACAAATCGTTTCCTACCTGTCCGAAACCGGTGCCTCCATCCTCCACAAGAAAATCGGCGATGCCGTCGAAATCCGCGATCATGAGACCGATCTCATGAAGACCTGGACCATCCGCTCCATCGCCCCCTTCATCCCCTGAATCCATCCTCCAAACCGAATCCACCATGCTCGATACCACCATCGTAGAAATCCGCGCCCGCCAGATCATCGATTCGCGGGGCAATCCCACCGTTGAAGTCGATGTCCACCTCGAAGGTGGAGCCATCGGCCGCGCTGCTGTCCCCAGTGGTGCCTCCACCGGCGCCCATGAGGCCCACGAACTTCGCGACGGAGACAAATCCCGTTTCCTCGGCAAGGGCGTCCTCAAGGCCGTCGAAAACGTCAATGGCAAGCTCGCCCCCGCCCTCTGCGGCATGTATGCCACCGACCAAGCCTCCATCGATGCCGCCATGATCGCCATCGATGGCACCTCCACCAAAGGGGAAATCGGTGCCAATGCCATCCTCGGCGTTTCCATGGCGGTCGCCAAAGCCGCCGCCATCCAGCTCGGCCTGCCCCTCTACAAATACCTCGGCGGCCCGAACGCCAAGGTCCTGCCCGTGCCCATGATGAACATCATCAATGGCGGCTCCCACTCGGATGCCCCCATCGCCTTCCAGGAATTCATGATCCGCCCTGTCGGTGCGCCTTCATTCTCCGAAGCCATCCGCATGGGTGCCGAAGTCTTCCACAGCCTCAAGAAAGTCCTCCACGATCGCGGCCTCAGCACCGCCGTGGGCGATGAAGGTGGCTTCGCCCCCACTTTCAAGGGCACCGAAGACGCCCTCGACACCATCTGCCAGGCCGTCGAAAAGGCCGGTTACAAGGTCGGCGATGACATCAAGTTCGCCCTCGATTGCGCCGCCTCGGAATTCTATGCCGATGGCATCTACAACTACGCCAAATTCGAAGGCGACGGCGGTGCCAAGCGCAACTCCGATGAACAAGCCGCCTATCTCGCCGAGCTTGCTTCGAAGTATCCCATCGACTCCATCGAAGACGGCTGCGCCGAAGACGACTGGGCCGGCTGGAAGACGCTTACCGACAAGATCGGCGACAAGGTCCAACTCGTCGGTGACGACCTTTTTGTCACCAACGTCGAGTTCCTCCAAAAGGGCATCGATCTCGGCGTCGCCAATGCGATCCTCGTCAAGGTCAACCAGATCGGCTCCCTGACCGAGACCTTCGATGCCGTCGAACTCGCCAAGGAAAACCGCTACACCGCCGTCATGAGCCACCGCTCGGGCGAAACGGAAGACGCCACCATTGCCGACCTCGCCGTCGCCACCAACTGCGGCCAGATCAAGACTGGCTCCATGAGCCGCTCGGACCGGATTGCAAAATACAACCAGCTCCTCCGCATCGAAGAGGAATTGGGTGATGATGCCATCTACGGCACCTGCAAATTCAAGGCCGGCAAGTAAGCGGCTAGCCCGACATCATTTCCAAAAAGGCGGAGCCCATGCTCCGCCTTTTTTGTGCCCTGATCCAAGCGGCTGCCCGGAGATGGGAGACCAACCACGACGAACTCGAAAGGATCGAAAGTGAAGTTTGGACCAGGATGGATGGGATCGATGGGATGAGAGGATGCTCCGCGCGGAGCCTCGGCTTTTCTTGCTCCTTGCTTCCCGCTACTCGCTCCTGAAAAGGGAACCACGGAATACGCGGAAAACACGGAAGGAACAGCCGATGTGAGATGTGAGATAGTAGATGGTGGATGTTCCACGCGAAGTCCGGCGGTTCTTCTGGTCTTGGGTCTTGCGTCTTGGAATCTTGCGTCTCTCCCCTGACTGTCGCGACGGATGGAATGGGTGCTTCGCAATCGAGCTTCCATTCTGCCGATGGGGTTGATAGAAGTCACCTCACGTAATGAGAAACCATGATATCGCCAAGCTGTTGGTGGGGTGCGTCCTGATGTTCGGTGGGCATTTGGCCATGGGCCAAGATCCTGCTCCGCGAGCCGGGGTTTTGATGGAGGCCGTGTAGGGTGCAGGCGGGAATGAAGCCGAGTTCACGAATCAGACCGATCAGGAA
>JALOTY010000144.1 GCA_025457665.1 Akkermansiaceae bacterium
AAATATCCCTCTTTCTTGCGGTCTTCCATCGAGGTTTCGGAGCGTTTGTCATCGGCGCGGTTGCCGCGTTCGGTTTGGCGGGCGGCGGCGGTTTCTTCGATGATCTTTTCCATGGTGTCGGCATCCGATTCGACGGCTCCGGTGATCGTGGCGTCACCCATGGTGCGGAAGCGGATGCGGCGGCGGACGACGGTTTCGCCTTCGCGGGGTTGGACAAACTCGCTGACGGCGAGGATGGTGTTGTTGCGGACGACGGTGTCGCGCTCGTGGGCGTAGTAGAGGCTGGGGAGGACGATGCCTTCACGTTTCATGTACATCCAGATGTCCATCTCGGTAAAGTTGGACAATGGAAAGACCCGGAAGTGTTCGCCGGGGTGCATGCGGCCATTGAAAAGATTCCAGAGTTCAGGACGCTGGTTTTTGGGATCCCATTGGCCGAAATCATCGCGATGGGAGAAGAATCGCTCTTTCGCGCGGGCTTTCTCTTCATCGCGACGACCCCCGCCGAGAACGGCATCGAATTTCTGTTCCGCGATGGTGTCGAGCAGGGTGGTGGTCTGAAGCCGATTGCGGGAAGCGTCGGGACCTTTTTCTTCGACCACGCGGCCCTTGTCGATGGATTCCTGGACCGAGCCGATGACAAGACGCGCGCCGAGTTTGGCGGCGAAGTCATCGCGATATTGGATGGTCTCGGGGAAATTGTGGCCGGTATCGATATGGACCAGTGGGAAAGGCAGGCGGGAAGGGTGGAAGGCCTTGCGGGCAATCCAAGCCATGACGATGGAATCTTTTCCTGCGGAGAAGAGAAGCCCGGGATTTTCGAATTGGGCTGCGGTTTCGCGGAGAATGAAAATCGCCTCAGCTTCAAGCTGGTCGAGATGGGAGAGGTGGTAGCTGGGCATTTTTGGAAAAGCTGAAATGCTGAAAAACTGAAGAGCTGAGCGGTGATCGGTGATCGGTGATCGGTGATCGGTGGAACAGCCTTGGGTGGGTGAGCGGTGAGTGGTGGACTTTTTCCCGGTTCAGGGGCGGTGGCGGGGCGGGAGAGAAGGACGATCGTGGAGGCTTGGCAAGTAATAATTACCTTGTTGGGTAACTTGCTAAGGTATTGGGGTCGGATCCAAGGAGGATTTCAAAAGATCGCTGGAAGCGAAGGATTCGTGCAGCATCGGAAAGCCGAAGAAGGAAGATCAAACCAGACCTTGCAGAATTCGAGAGCCTTGGGGTCGAGGCTTCGCAGAGAAATGACGATTCCGATCAGACGATCCTTGCCGTAGTAGCCAACCAAGCTTTGCCAGTCCGGCCAATCGCCATATTCCAGGACCCACCGCGTCAGCCACGGAGCGTGCGCTTCCGGATCCACTTCTTCCCGTAGGACATCCCAGAAGAGGTGAGCGGACAGGGAGGCGGCGAGTTGGGCAGGGGCGGACATCCGTTTTCCCAAAGAAGGCCTTGGCCGATCATCCGGCGATGCCTTGGGCGCGGAGGTATTCGAGGATTTCGAAAACCGAGTCTTCGATGCTGAGGGTTTCGGTATCGAGGACGAGGTCGGGGTTCTGGGGTTCCTCGAAGACGCTGTCTTTTCCGGTGAAGCGGGCGACCTCCCCTGCGGCGGCTTTGGCGTAAAGGCCCTTGGGATCGCGGGATTCGCAGGTGGCGTAATCGGCCTTCACATAGATTTCCCGGAAATCCTCGCCAAGAATGCCCCGGGCAAGGTCGCGGAAGGCGCCTCGGGGCGTGATGAGGGAGCAGAGGACGATGATGCCATTGCTTGCCATGACCTTGGCGACCTCGGCAGTGCGACGGATGTTTTCGAGGCGATCGTCGTCGGAAAATCCGAGATTGCTGTTGAGGCCGGTGCGGAGGTTGTCGCCATCGAGACGGATGACAAAGCGTCCTTGGTCATGAAGAACGTGTTCGAGGGCCGCAGCAATGGTGGATTTTCCCGATCCGGAGAGTCCGCAGAGCCAGAGAACGATGCCCTTCTGGTCGAGAAGGACCTCTTTGTGATGGCGGGGGAGAGTGGCGTGGGGATGGATGTGCATGACGTCGAAGGTCAAAGTTCAAAGGGCGAAGGTCAAAGAACGGCCGGGAGAAGACGCAAGACCGGAGAAACAACCGAGCCACTGCGTGGAAGGGCCAAGTGCCAAGTGCCAAAGAACAGCCGTTGGTGAGCGGTGAGCGGTGAGCGGTGAGCGGTGAGCGGTGAGCGGTGAGCGGTGAGCGGTGAGCAGCCAAGCCTCCGCGCGAAGCTCTTTCAGCATTTCAGCATTTCAGCTTTTCAGCATTTCAGCTTTTCAGCTTTTTCAAAGCCGGTTTGATTCCAGAATTTCCCTGACAATTGGCAACGAGCGCTTGAAGGCCTCGTGAAGCTCAGGAACTTCGGGAATGCGGACGCTTGCGAACGCCGCTTCCATTTCCGGGAGAGTCACGGGCGCTTGGCTGACGAGGAAGCGGATGTCGGCCATATCCAGTTCGTCATTGCCACGCATCATTTTCGTCAGAATCAAGTCGATCACGTGAGGGCGCGACAGCCTCAGGAAACGTGTTGGAGGATGGTTGATCGGGACCAAATGCTGCTCCCAGTCCGGGCGAAGAAACACCTGATCTTCGCAGAAGAGATGGGTGATGTAGAGGCCTTTGTGAGCAAGCTGGTTGTTGGTGTGCTCTATGGCATCCCAGAAAATAAAGTCGTTTGTTAGATCGGGGAGATGGGACAAAGTGATGATGGCATCAACGTCCTGAGTCATTTGAAACGCGTCCGGAGCGTTCTCAAAACCAAGGCTGAGCGCAGCCCTTCCGAAAAGAATCAGGGGCACCTCGTGATCGAGATGCTGATCAAGAAGCAGTAGAATCTCCTTCGGATGGTTGGGAATCAATGGACGGGGCGGATCCATGTCACGGCAGTTTGTCTCCCTGATCGGCCAATCCCTGACATGGCAACAAAACGGGAAGGATGGGGCAATGTATCCGGAGCGAACCGGGGGAGTGGAGGAAGATTTCCGATGAGATCATGCCAAAAGGAATCATCGGGTTCAACCTTGGCGGCACATTCCGAGATGTAGCGCACGATGGGCTCGCAGCGTTCCTGCTTGGCGAGCCTAAGCAGCATGTCAGTCGAGTTTGCTCTAGCTGCGAGCATGCCTGCGGCCATGCGAAGACGGGTGAGTGAGTAGGGCAAGGCAGGGGACATCAGGGCAATGGCCAGTTCCTCGTTTGTGAACTGATCGGGTTCCGGCAGGGCTGGCATGGGCTCCGACACCCTGCCGCCTGCCGATGATGGGAGCCCGAAGTATCTGAGCCCTCGGGCTATTGCCAGGTGTTCAAGATCCTCAGGGCATCGCAGACCGAGCCGCTTTGCCTTATGCAAAAGGGGCGATAGATGGGCGGTACTTCCCAGTCGGTTTGCAAGAAGTTGGACCATACTTTGAGAGTTCACGAAAAATCTGGAAGGTCAAAGGGCGAAGGTCAAAGTTCAAAGAACAGCCGGGAAGAAGACAGAAGACTTCAAGACGCAAGACGCAAGACCGGAGAACAGCCGAGCTTGGAGAGTGCGGGGCGCGGATCAAGCGCGGGGTCCATTTGCGGCGCGGAGTCAACGGGTCTCACCCGTGGCTGCGTGCCCGCGCCCCTCACGGGGCTGCAAGGCGATCGCCTACGATCTACCATCCTTTATCGGCTGCCTAGTTTCGTCTATTTTGCTGATTTCGTTGCTCTTGATTCTTAGGAACCGCACGTTGTGCTTGAGTCTATCACGGGTGAGGGATTGTTGATGGATCTGAACAACCACAGGCGGGACGCCTGTGCTCCCTTTTCAGTGTTTCGCTTTCGCGTGGTCGAGGAGGGAGTAGAAGATGAAGAGTGAGTTGTGGGTGAGGTAGCGTTTGATGAGTCGGCGGGGTTCGGCGGCGAGGCGGTAGGCCCATTCGAGACCGCGTTTCTGGAGGAAGGCAGGTGCCTGGCTGACTTCGCCGGCATGGAAAGCGAAGGCGGCACCGATGCCGAAATACACTCCGGGAGGCAGGCGGTCCTTGTGACGGGCGATCCATTGCTCCTGCTTGGGACAGCCGAGACCCACCCAAATCAGGTTCGCACCTGAAGCGCGGATCCGCTCGCAGATGCGCTCGAATTCATCGTCGGGCCATTCGCCGAAAGGGGGCGAGTAGGCATCGGCGACGACGGAGTCGGGAAACTCCCCAGCAAAGCGATTCCGGAGTTTCTCCAGGGTGGATGTTTTGCCGCCTAACAAAAAGTGCCGGTAACCATCGGCGGATTTCGCGGTCTTGAAGGTTTCCAGCATCAGGGTGGGCCCATAGACGCGGTCCGAGAGTTTCTCGGAATCTGTGAGATGAAGATTGACCGACCAGACGAGTGGCATGCCATCGGGCACGACGAGGTCGAAGCGGGACATGGTCTTCCCGAAATCCTCATCGTGCCTGGCGAGCGCGGCCACGTGGGTGTTTGCCGCTTCGACCGCATAGGCCCTGTCGGCGGACTTGGCGCGATCGAGGATCCAAGAAACCGCGCCTGCGTAATCCGTGCAGGCCACAGGGAGGCCGATGATGGAGATGGTTTTCAAGAAATGCTGAAAAGCTGAAAAGCTGAAATGCTGAAATGCTGAAATGCTGAAATGCTGAAATGCTGAAATGCTGAAATGCTGAAATGCTGAAAGTGCTGCGCGCGAAGCCCGGCTGTTCTTTGGCACTTGGCACTTCTGCGCAGCGGCTAGCGGCAGTGGGGTTCGATGGGACGGAGCTTGTCGTGTTGGACGAGGGCCTGGGAGCGGGCGGATTCGGATTCGAAGAGATAGAGACCGTATCCGCCGTATCCGCCGCCGCAGTATTTTCGGCTGATGGCGCCTGCGATGTCCGGGAGGGCTTCCATGCCCTCGGCCAGTTGGGTTCCGTGATAGATGGAGACGGCTTCGGCCAGGCGATGGATGTCGGAGGCAAGAACGGCTTCGCGGGCGACATGGCCACTGCGTTCGATGCCATCGTAATCCCGCGGGAAATCGACGACACCGGGAGTGTCATGTTGGATGCCGGTCCATAGAATGGCCATGCGGCCGACGAGGAAGTCGCCGCTTTGTTTGAAATCGAGAACCGGGGTGTGTCCGGAGCGCCAGACGCAGAGCCCGCTTTCGCGAATGACGGCGGGGTCCTGCCAGCCGACGCCGAGATCGATTTCCGATTCGACTCCGCAACGCCCGTTCAGCAAGGCCCATGCCCCGCTGCCGCCGAGCCCGGCGCGTTTTTCATAGGGCCACTCGCGAAGGGAGACGAGAGGGGAGATGGCGCAATTGACGACGTAGGCGCCTTTGCGCGAGGAGCTTCGGAGGGGGCTTGGACCCAGCGAACGATGGAGGATGTGGAAACCGGTTCGAAGCGCGGCGGGGTTTTTGGCAAAAGAACATACTTCGCTCCGACCTGGGCGCAGAGTTCGCGTTTCATCTCGCCGTATTTATCGTCATCGGTGACGGCAAGGATGTCCGGTCGGAGGCGCAGGAAATGATCTTTGAAATCGAGGCCTTCTTCGTGGCTTTCGCCAATGACCACCTGATCGACGACTCTCAGCCCTTCAAGCAGGGCTTTCTTGTGTTCGTCGGGGATGGAAGGTTTGCGGCGTTTGTGGATCCATAGCACTTCCTCCGACGCGAAGGATACCGTGAGGTGATCGCCCAAGGCGCGGGCCTCCTCGAAGAACTGGATATGGCCGCCGTGGAGGATGTCGTAGCAGCCGGAGACAAAGACTTTTTGCATGGGTCAATAATGATAACGCGCTTGGGCGAAAAGGATGCGGTGAATCAGCAACCTTTCTTCGGACTTCATTCGAGCGTCGCAGAAAGCTGCTTGATGGAAAGCTCCTGCCCTTCTCCATTCTCAAGGCGATTCAAAGCTGCCAGCAAGCGCCGTGCGTTTGCTGGAGACCGGAGCAGATGGGCCGTCTCCATCAGTCCCTCCCACTCCCCGGCAGGAACGAGCATCACGGCCTCACGGCCACGCCGTTCGATCCGCACGGGTTCTCGGGCCGAAATCGCCTCATCCCAGACACTGGCAAGACGATCGCGCGCTTCGGTGTAGGTAATCGTGGTCATGCAGGGATGATAACCTGGACAGAATTCCTGTCCCGAAGCAATCACTCCTTCGAAACCGAAACATGGTGTCCGTGGGCCTTGAGCAGGGCGTGGCTGCGGGCGGTGTCGAGATCGGCGGCAACCATTTCCGCGCACATTTCCTCGACGGTGATTTCAGGGACCCAGCCGAGCTTTTCTTTGGCCTTGGTGGGGTCGCCGAGGAGTGTTTCCACTTCGGCAGGGCGGAAGTAGCGCGGGTCCACGCGGACGATGACATCGCCGGTCTTTACGGCTGGGGACTTGGTGGCATCGGCCGATATGACGGTGGCGATTTCCTCCACACCTGAGCCGGAGAATTCAAGTTCGATGCCCGCCTCGCGCGCCGACATGCGTACGAACTCGCGGACGGAAATTTGTTTGCCGGTGGCGATGACGAAATCCTCTGCGGTCTCTTGTTGAAGCATCATCCACTGCATGCGGACGTAGTCCTTGGCGTGGCCCCAGTCGCGCAGGGCGTCCATGTTGCCGAGGTAGAGACAGGCTTCGAGGCCTTGGGCGATGTTGGCGATGCCGCGGGTGATCTTGCGGGTGACGAAGGTCTCACCACGCCGGGGAGACTCATGATTGAAGAGGATGCCGTTGCAGGCGTAGATGCCGTAGGATTCGCGGTAGTTCACCGTGATCCAGTATGCGTAGAGCTTGGCCACTGCGTAGGGTGAGCGCGGATAGAACGGGGTGGTTTCCTTTTGGGGGATTTCCTGGACGAGACCGTAAAGCTCGGAGGTGGAGGCCTGATAGAAACGGGTCTTCTTTTCAAGGCCGAGGAAACGGATGGCTTCGAGGAGGCGGAGAGTGCCGATGGCATCGACATCCGCTGTGTATTCCGGGGCCTCGAAGGAAACCGCGACGTGAGACTGGGCACCGAGATTGTAAACCTCGTCCGGCTGGACCTCGCGGAGGATGCGGGTGAGATTCGAGCTGTCTGTTAGATCGCCGTAGTGGAGTTTGAAACGGGCGTGTTCGACGTGGGGATCTTCGTAGATGTGATCGACCCTCTGGGTGTTGAAGAGGGAGGCACGGCGTTTGATGCCATGAACTTCGTAACCCTTGGCGAGAAGGAACTCGGCGAGGTAGGAACCGTCCTGTCCGGTGATGCCGGTGATGAGTGCTTTTTTCATGAATGTCGCTCGTTTTGGCCCGATCACAGCCGGGCGGCGCCGGATTCGATGGAACGAAGGAAATCCTGATAGGCTCCGGCCAAACCTGTCTCCAACGTGATCGCGGGAGTCCAGCCTGTGGAGCGGATTCGTGAAATGTCCATGAGTTTGCGCGGGGTGCCATCGGGCTTCGTGGGGTCCGTGACGATCCTTCCGGGGTAGCCGACGGTGCTGGCCACCAAGGTCGCAAGTTCGAGGATGGCGAGGTCTTCTCCTGTGCCGACGTTGACCCAGTCGGGCGGATCTGCCAAGCCGAGGAGGTGGAAACAGGCTTGAGCAAGGTCATCCACATGGAGGAACTCGCGGCGTGGAGTGCCGGTTCCCCAAATGGCAACTTCGTCCATGCCAGCCACCTTGGCTTCGTGGAAGCGGCGGATCAGGGCGGGGATGACGTGGGAGTTTTCCGCGTGATAGTTGTCGCCCGGACCATAGAGATTGGTGGGCATGGCCGAGTGATACATCAGGCCATGTTGGGCGCGGTAATGCTGGCAGAGCTTCAGGCCGGCGATCTTGGCAATCGCGTAGGCTTCGTTGGTGGGTTCCAGCGGGCTGGTCAGCAGGCATTCCTCGGTCATCGGCTGTGGGGCATGCTTCGGATAGATGCACGATGAGCCGAGAAAGAGCACGCGTCCGACCCCGGCACGGCGGCAGCCCTCGATGCTGTTGGCGGCGATGGCCAGGTTTTCGTAGATGAAATCGGCCGGGTAAGTGGCATTGGCGTGAATGCCGCCGACCTTGGCGGCAGCGATGATGGCGATGTCCGGTTTTTCGTCGGCAAGAAAGCGGAAGGTGCTGGTCTGGTCACAGAGATCGACACGATCCCGGCCTGCCGTGAGGACCTCATAGGCTCCAAGCGCCATTGCCTGCCGAACAAGTGTCGCTCCAACCATGCCACGATGACCGGCGATAAAGATCTTTTTCATGAAATGCTAAAATGCTGAAAAACTGAAATGGCTTCGTGCAGAGCGATCGCTACTGAGAGGGGACCACGGAATACACGGAAAACACGGAAAGGATGATGAAGTTTTCTAACAACAAAAAAATCGAAAAGGACGAAATTTGGATGTTTAGCGGTGGAT
>JALOTY010000082.1 GCA_025457665.1 Akkermansiaceae bacterium
AATCTAACAACTCCCCCCTGTTCACCCCCATGTCCCCCCGCCTGCTGACCGCCCTCCTGGGTTGCGCCTTTGTCGCGCCCCTTTCCGCCGACCCGAACGGTCATGCCGAGGATGATGCCTTCTGGGCGGATGCCGCTGCTTTGCTCCCCGGATTCGATGGACCGCCCGCCGCGCCTGCCGCGCCGAACAACCAGGCCGGAACCTGGTCGGCGAAAGTCAATTGGCCGCACACGCCGGTATCGATCTCCCACCTGCCCGACGGCCGTTTGCTGACTTTTTCCGGTCAAGAACCGAAACACTGGCCCGGCACCAAGACGCAGACTTATTGGACGATCTGGAATCCGGAGAACGCCACTTTCGAATCGAACCTCTATCTCAACCACGAGATGTTCTGCGGTGCCATGTCGCTGCGGACCGATGGCGTCCTGCAAATCATGGGTGGCCGCTACACCGTGCGGGATTCGTCCACCTTCGACTGGCGCGACAACCAATGGGGCCGCGTCGCCAACATGTTTGATCCCCGCTGGTACACCTCCAGCCTGGCCCTGCCGGATGGGGACATCTTCACCGTTTCCGGCAGCGGCGGACCGAATACCGCCGAACGCTATGTCCCGGAAACCAATGCCTGGCGGCGCTTGGGCGGCATCAACTGGCAACCCGTGGCCACCGCCACCGGTTTCGAGGCGAATTGGACTCCATTCATCTTCGTCGCGCCGGATGGCCGCATCTTCCACTTCGGGCCCACGCGGCAAATGAACTGGGTCTCGGCCGATGGCACCGGATCGATGGTTTCCGCCGGCATCCAGGTTCCCACCGGGCATTACCCCAAGGATGGCGGAGTCGTGATGTATGAATCCGGCAAGTTCCTCTTTGCCGGAGGCACGAATGGCGATGCCGAAACCGTGAGCAACCGCTGCTTCACCGTGGACCTCAACACCACACCGCCCACCGTCGCCACCACCGGATCCCTGCGCTTCGCCCGCCGTTTCCAGAATGCCGTGGTCCTCCCCACTGGAGAAGTGATGGTCATGGGGGGAAATACCTCCGGCCTGAAATTCAGCGATGTCGGCTCCGTCCTCACTCCGGAAATCTGGAACCCCCGGACCGGCACCTGGAGAAACGCCGCCAACCAAAGCATCCCGCGAAACTACCACTCCACCGCCATCCTCCTGCCCGATGGTCGCGTGTATTCCGGCGGCGGCGGATACGATGCGGGGAATCCCGATGCCACCTTCACCCATCCGGACGCCCAACTCTACACGCCTCCGTCGCTCTTCCAATCGAATGGCAGCGCCGCCACCCGTCCGGTCATCACCTCCGCACCCGCGGCCGCATCGCTGGGATCGGTCTTCGAAGTCCAGGCCACGGCCGGTCTCAGCCGCTTCACCATGATCCGGATGATGGCCATCACCCACGGCTACACCACCGACCAGCGTTTCCTCAATGTCCCTTTTACCGAAAGCACTCCGGGCCGCTACCACCTCGTCGCCCACCCGAATGCCAATGTCATGCTTCCGGGATATTGGATGATCTTCGGCCTCAATGCCCAGGGCACTTACAGCAAGGCATCCATCATCCACATCAAGGAAACCATCGATGCTCCCAACAGCGGTCTGTTAGGCACTTATCACGATGGCATCACTCTCAACAATCCGAAGCTCACCCGCACGGATTCGGTGATCGACTTCGCCTATGGCTCCTCCTCGCCATCCGTGTCCGCTGTGGGAAATGACACCTGGTCCACCTCATGGAACGGCTGGCTCATTCCGGATTTCACAGAAACCCATAACTTCCACACCTTCTCCGATGACGGTGTGCGCCTCTGGGTGAATGGCCAACTCATCATCAACAACTGGACACCTCATGGCGTCACGGAAGACACCGGTTCCATCGCCCTCACCGCCGGAGTTCCCGTTTCCATCCGCCTGGAACATTACGAAGACGGCGGGGACGCCACCATCCGCCTGCTTTGGTCGTCGCCACGCACGCCCAAGAACCTCGTCCCCTCCCGCGTCCTGCGCAGTTCGCCGCCGGAAAATGAAGCCGTCATCGCCGCCGACAACCGTCACGAACTCTACATCAATGGCAAGCTTGCCGCCATCGGCACCGATTGGTCGAAGGCCCTGCGCACCGCCTTCACCACCTCCGGTTCGCGTGCCACCATCGCCATCCGGGCGACCGATGCCGCAGGCGTGGCCGGTGTGATCGGCCAGTTCCGCATCAATGGCCAGACCCTCGTCACCAACTCCAATTGGAAAGTCGCCACCAGTGCCCCTGCCGGTTGGCAAAATCCGGGATTCGATGACAGCGCATGGACACGTGCCACCGACTACGGCCCGATCGGCTCCGCACCCTGGACCACCGGACCCGAAGGTCTTCCCACCGGCAGCGCCGCCCGCTGGATCTGGTCGGCCGATCGGAATGCCCATGATGAAATCTTCCTCCGCTTCACTTTCGGCACCCCGGATTTCATCACCATCGCCGATCGTGTTTCCACCACCGGTCAAATCGTTGATCTCACACCAAGCCTCACCAACAGCAATCTCACTGGCCTCACCTTTGCCGCCACCAATCTCCCGCCGGGCCTTGGCATCCAGCCTGCCACCGGCCGCATCACCGGCACACTCAACGGTCAGGGTGTTTTCCCCGTCGTCCTGCGTCTCCAGGAAAACGGAGTGACTCTGGCATCGACCTCTTTCACCTGGACCGTCCGGCTCCCCGGTCAGGGCGGCGGATCGATCCTTCGTGAGCTGTGGACCAACATCCCCGGATCCACCCTGGCCGACCTCACAAGCAACTCCCGTTTCCCCAATTCGCCCGACCTGCGTGACAGCATCACCGCCTTTCCCGTAGGCGTGAACAGTGCCGACAACTACGGCACCCGCCTGCGTGGCTACATCCATGCCCCGGTGACGGGAACCTATCTCTTCTGGCTTGCCACCGACGACTTCGGCAGCCTCCGCCTGAGTACCAATGAAAACCCGGCCAATGCCCGCGAAATCGCCTCGATCGAGGGCTGGACCAACGTCGCCGAGTGGACGAAATTCCCCACCCAGCAGTCTGCCACCATCAATCTGTCAGGCGGTGAAAGATATTATTTCGAAATCCTTCAAAAAGAAGGCGGCGGCGGCGATCACATCAACCTCGCCTGGCAAAGACCCGGGGATACCGAAAGATCGGTGATCGATTCCTCCTATCTCTCCCCCTTCATTTCGAATCGCGCACCCACGCTTCAGGCGATTGCCGATCGCGCCACGACCGCCGGCACCGGTGTCACCCTGCGTCCCACGGCGGCGGACCCGGATGGCGATCCACTGAGCTTCACCGCCACCGGCCTTCCCGCGGGACTGCTGATCAATCCCTCCACCGGCGAGATCTACGGCATCCCTGTCATTCCTTCTACGGCAACCGTCGTACTTACGGCCACGGACCCGTCCGGAGCCACTGCCAGCAGCAGTTTCCTCTGGGCCGTCAACCCACCCCTGGAAATCAGCGCCCCACGCCTGGGCATCGCCTCGGTCAATGACCTCACCACCTTCATCGCCCCGGCTTCCGGCGGCACCGGCGTCAGCTACCGCTGGAACTTCGGCGATGGCTCACCTGCCGTCCTCACCACCACTCCGCAAACCACCCACCAATTCACCCGCCCGGGACGATTCATCATCACCCTCACCGCCATCGATGCCTCGGGGATCGAAACCACCATCACCTTCCCCCGCAACGTCCGCCCACCGATCATCGGCGGCCGCCCTGCCGCTTCGCAAGGCATCGTCACCTCGCCCGGCGTGGTGTGGACGGTGAATCCCGATCACGGCACGGTTTCCGCGCTCGATACCGGCACCGGGGCCATTCTCGCGGAAATCCCCACCGGGAAAAAACCCTCCTGCCTCGCCTTCGCTCCCGATGGCAGCCTGTGGGTCACGAACAAGGACGACTCGAACATCGCCGTCATCGATCCCGCCACCCGCACCGTCACCCGCACCCTTCCGCTCCCGCGCGGCTCGGCCCCTTTCGGCATCATCTTCCCTAACAACCAGACCCATGCCTTCGTCGCCCTCGAAGCCGCTGGTCTGCTCGCGAAGATCGATGCCACCACCGGCGCCCTCGTCACCACCTCACCCACCGGCCCGCATCCGCGGCACCTGTCATCGACTCATGATGGTGCCACGATTCTTGTCAGCCGTTTCATCACCCCTCCGGCACCGGGTGAAGCCACGGTGAACCCGAGCGACACTCTGGGCGGCGGGGAAATCCTGCGCTTCCGCAGCTCCGACCTCACCCTGCTTGGCACCACGCTGCTGGCGCCCTCCACCGAGCCGGACTCCGGCGGCGGCGGACGCGGTCTGCCCAACTACCTCGGCCCCGCCGTGATTTCTCCCGCCGGTGACTTCGCCTGGGTGCCATCGAAACAAGACAACATCCAGCGCGGCACCCTGCGCGATAGCCGCGACCTCACCCACGACTCCACCGTGCGCGCCATCACTTCGGTCATCGATCTCGGCGATTTCTCGGAAGTGAGCGACGTCCGCATCGATCACGACGACGGCTCCGTGCCCTCCACCGCCATCTTCGACAACTCCGGCCTCTTCCTCTTCGTCGCGCTCGAAGGTTCGCGGCAGGTGGCCGTGGTCGATGCCTACGGTCGCAATGAATTCATGCGTATCCCCGTGGGTCGGGCACCTCAAGGTCTGACCCTTTCGCCCGATGGCGGCGTGCTCTTCGTGCACAACTTCATGGATCGCAGCGTGAGCCTCATCGCCGTGGCGGACATCACCGATTACGGCACGCCCTCAGCCACCACCCTCGCGACCCTGAACTCCGTTTCCCGCGAAGCCCTGCCGGCCGAGGTCTTCCGTGGCAAGCAACTCTTCTACGATGCGGCCGACGACCGCATCGCCCTGCAGGATTACATTTCCTGCGCCTCCTGCCACAACGATGGTGGGCACGATGGCCGCGTCTGGGATTTCACTGGCTTCGGCGAAGGCTTGCGAAACACCACCGATCTCCGCGGTCGCGCCGGCACCGCCCATGGTCCGCTCCACTGGTCAGGAAATTTCGATGAAGTCCAGGACTTCGAGAACCAACTCCGTAGCCTTGCGGGGGGTGATGGCCTCATCGTCGCAGGCAGCCCGCACGCTCCGCTTGCCACGGCCAATGCCGGCCGCAGCGCAGACCTCGATGCCCTCGCCGCCTATGTCACGTCCCTCGGGGACTTTTCTAACAGCCCCCACCGCAACAGCGACGGTTCCATGACCGCCGCCGCTTCCCGCGGACGGAATGTGTTCATTGCCGCCAACTGCGCCTCCTGCCACTCGGGCACCGGCTTCACGGATTCCGGAAGCGCACCGCGGCATGACATCGGCACCCTCAAGCCATCGTCCGGCTCACGCCTGGGTGCAGCGCTTGATGGCATCGATACCCCCACGCTGCGCGGCCTGCACGACGGGGCTCCCTACCTGCACGATGGCTCCGCCGCATCGCTTGCCGAGGCCATCGCCGCCCACGATGGCATCACACTCAGCTCCGAGGACAGCGCCGATCTCGTCGCCTACCTTCTCCAGATCGAGGAAAGTGAAAGCGCCGCCCCGGCACCCGGAGCCCCGGCGATTCTCAGCTTCACCGCCTCACCCGCAACTCTCACCTCAGGCGCTAGCAGCACCTTGAGCTGGTCCCTGCAAAGCGGTGGATCTCCCCTGTCTTCACTGACCTTGAATGGCACCGATGTTTCTAACAGCAGCTCCATCGTCGTCAGTCCGAACTCCACCACCAGCTACACCCTTGCGGCGACGAACTCCGCCGGAACCACCACGGCCACCCTCACCGTGCAGGTGGAGCAGGCCGTCTTCACCGGCACTTGGGGAGATTGGCTGACCCGCTACAACCTGCCTGCAAGTCCCGCAGCGGACAGCGATGGCGACTCACTCCCTGCGGGCATCGAATTCGCCCTTGGTCTCGATCCCACCCGCGGCGACTCGCTGGTTTCCACCGTCCCCGGTGCGGATCCCGCCATCTCGCGGGCGATCCGCATGGAGGAAACCATCCGCATCGATGGCGCCCGCCGTTTCGATCTCGTCTTCACCCGTCCGAAGGCTTCACTCGGCAACGACATCTATTGGCTCGAAGGCACTCTCGATCTTGAACAGGGCTGGGGCATCATCGGCAACCTCAACGGCAGCGGTGGAAGCGACATCCCGCAGTTGTTAGATATCATCGTCACCGACCTCGGCGATGGCACCGAGGAAGTCCGCGCTGGTCTTCACGGATTCACTTCGGCTTATCTCCGCCTGGCCGTGAATGTCGGCGGCTCCATGGTCCGTTCCGCGCCGTTTGGCTGGCTGCGCCACAGCATTCACCGTCTCGACAATCTGGTATCCCCGCCCTTTGCCCACGAGGCCTTGGCCGGCGGGGCCTTCATCCCGGCGGCGGACGGGCTTTCCCTGACCCACTCCGGTGCCGCGTGGACAGCGGATCAATGGGTCGGCCACTACGCTCAGATCACCACGGGCCCGGCCACTGGCGCCCTGTTGGAAATTTCCTCGAACACCGCAGGAACCCTGCGCTTCGCGGGGCTTCATCCTGCTCTTGCCGCACGCCTTGCCGCGTCCGGCGGTGGCAACTACGTCATCCGTCGTACTCCAAGTCTTGCCAGCCTTTTCGGCCGATTCAATGAATCCGGCCTGCTTCCCGGCGGACCTGGCGCGGGCGATACCCTTTCGCGCGTGAATCCGGATGGTTCCTTCTCTGATTACTACTACCGCACCGAGGGCATTGGCGGCATCGGCTGGCGTTCCGTCTCCGATCCCTTTGCCTCCGCGGCCGATGCCCTTCTTCCTCCCGGAGATGGAATCATCATCAACCACCCTTCGGAAGACCCGCTCGACCTGTGGTTCCATGGCGAGGTCGTTCTTGGGCAGCGGCTCCGCGTCGTGAGGCAGGGATTCACCATCCTCGGCAGTCAGACACCGGTCGAACGCGCCACCCTCGCCACGCTTGGGCTGGATTCGTTCTTCCTGGTCAGTCCCGATGGCAACAACGATTCCAACCTCTACCTCGACACCCCATGGGGACTGCTCAACGGGCATTTCCGCAAGGACGACAGCCTCCCGGGCGGCACGGGATGGCGCAAGGTCTTCGATTCCGCCACGCCTGTGGACTCCACCACCTTCGGTCCCGCCGCCGCATGGGCACCCTTCCGTTTCGGCGCGGAAACGATTTGGGAACGTCCGCAACCCTTCAGTTATTCGGAATGATCCGCCACGCCCTCATCCTCAGCCTGCTCGCCGCCACGCTGCACGCCGCCCCCGTGACCCTGAACTTCGGAGCGCAAAACTCCGGCGCAGGTCTCGGGGCCAATGGCGCGGAACTTCCGGCGGGCTGTCTGGTGATGTTCGGACATTTCACCCTGCCCACCGCCACCCTGCTCAGCCGCAGTGGTGATCACTTCACCCTGCTCGACCACTTCGAAAGCTTCGCCACCACCCGCATCGGGACCTTCAATGGCACGCCTCAGAACATCCCCGGAGCCTTCACCGGAACCACCACGGTCGAGTCCAATACCCATGGCGGGAAACGCCTCGCCATCTGGGTGCTCGATGCCCCGAACTTCGCCACCGCCACCCGCCATCTGATTTTCTCGGACCCGGCATGGACGGTGCCGAGCTTCGGATCGCTTTCCTGCCAGACCAGTGATCCCGATCTCGCCACTGCCAGCGGGGCCATCCTCATCGCCACGCGCCAGGCAGGGGTGACATCGCCCACCCTCGGCGGCATTCTCAATCAGGCCGTGGCCTTGAGCCATCCGGACGATTCCGATCATGATCGTGACGGACGCGCCGCCATCGTCGAACACGCCACCGGGACCGATCCCGGGACATCTGATGTCCTACCCCTGAAAATCATCCCCGGCACCCTGACCCTCACACGTCGTCTTGCGGTTTCGGGAACGGCCACGCAGTTTCAATCGAACCATTTCCAATACCGCATCGAGCGCTCCACGAACCTGACTTCATGGAACAGCTTCGATGCCGCCGTGCAAAGCCGTTCATCCTCGCCTCATCCAAGCGACCCGTCGCTCGAGAATCTTTTCCTGGTGTTTCCCGGGAACCCGGAAGGTCGGGATTTCTACCGGATCATTGTCACGCGCCGCTGAGTCCGCACCTTCATCGCTGTCGAACCATCATGGCCGGACTGCCTTGAGCCGGGCGAAAAGCCTGCCGTTTGTCGAATGGCTCGCGGGGATGCTCACGGTGATCTCGTGGGGTGTGGCGCTTGAATCGATCTCCACCGTCACCCCGGAGGCATCCGGACCCGAGGATGCGGGGCCGATGACGACGGAGTTCCAAGGATCGAGCAGTGATCCACCATACTCGACCGTGAGCGACACTTCGCCAAGCGCTTGAGGGTTGCGGGTGAAACTCAGGACAAGACCGCCATCCTCGGCAGGCGTGACAAGTCCGCCGCTTCTTCCATCAAGCGGATCGCCACCCAGGATCCATTCAAGCCCGTTGGCAAATCCATCGCCATCCGGATCCTCATCGAATCCCGCAGCCTTCCCAGGCGACCCATCGAGCCCGGCGGCCGCCGCCCATATCTCAAACGGATCAGTGATCGGACCCGAAGTCACGATCAGGCTGCCGGACCCGGTGATGAATGAACTACGAGATGCATCGTATTTCCCCGGAGGCTGAGCGACATCATCGATGACAAGTCCGGCAACGGTATCCTCCTGCCCATGGGGCAGATCGAGCACGGCCCCGGTGCTGATCGCCACCGTGGAGACATCCGCCAGGGTCGCGGTGCTCAAGGAGAGCGTTCCCGCTTCGATGAAGGTGCCCCCACTGTGGTCGCAGGTGCCCGCCAGCGTCAACCGGGAGGTCCCCCGTTTCACAAGTCCAATGGCGCCACTGCCATCCGCAATCGAGCCGCCGAAGCTGTGATCGACCGTGCCATCGATGACCAGCGTCGCCGCGCTGCCGGCCGAGTTCGTGACCTGCGCGGAGTGGGTGGAAGACTGACGCAACTCCGCGAGCGTTTGCGAAAATCCATGAAGATCCAGCGTCGCCGGCCCCGCGGAAGCAAGATTGAGGCGAAGCGTGGGCTGGATGCCATCGGCTTGCGCCAGGCGGATGGTTCCCTTGCTCAAGGTCAGTTCGGCGAGATTCCCTCCGCTGGTGGCCATTTCAAAAATGCCCGAATGAAGCACCGGAACGGGACCACTGCTGTTGAGGGTTCCGCTCAATCGAAGAATCCCGCCTGCCGCAGATGACAGATGCCCGCCATCGCCGACGGTCGATTGCACCGTGAGCGTGCCACTCAGCTCACTCAGCGTGTTTCCAGGAGCGGCGTGGATGGCTCCGCTGTCGCCAGTGACGGCATTGGTATCCAGAACAAAGTCATTGGCCATCGTGGCACTGGAGAGATTGACTCGGGTGGGAATCGATGATGCCGCCGCATGCCTGAGTGTCACCGTCCCCGATCCGAAAGCCCCCGGATGACCGGCGGTCACTTCACCGAGAGTGACAAGCATGCCGCCACTGTGGCCTTGGGCTGACGCGATGGTCAAACGGGCCGAGCCGGATTTCACGATGCCTACCGGCCCGCTCAGCGCCCCTGGACCCGCCAGAGTCAGATCGAGGACGGAATGATCGAAGATGACCGACGAGGGCAAAGCCGATCCTGTTAGATTGATGTTTGAACTCAGCGCCGAATCATCGAAACGGACGTGATCCGCCTGGAGGAAACGATCCGGAGTGGAGCCACGAACCCAGTTATCCGTCTGATCGATGTCCCAAACGCCAGGGTTGGACACCTGATTTCCCCGCCAGACGAGATCGGCCCCTGCGGGAAAGGTCACGGTGATGACATCATCCGTGCCATCGCCGAAATCAATCGAAGGCGTGAGCCGGTCCGCACCAACGATCGTGATTTGCGGCGTACCGGTGAGATTGCCACTGTAACGAAGAATCTCAAAGCTTTGACCCGCCGGATTGCCGGTGACGGTGAGCAGGATGTTTCCTCCGGTGAAGACCGCATCACCGCCCAAAACAAGCGGAGCCGCGGCTCCGGCGACGAGGCGGATCGATCCGCCGGATTGCAGCAGCGAGCCGATGCTGATGCTTGCTCCACCGCTTTCCACCGTGCCGTCCCTGACGTCGAGCACGGCGGCGGGCTGCGTCCATGGTTGGCCTTGGAAGTCGAGAGTGGCGGTCGGTTTGGCAACGATGATTCCGCTGAGGCTGTTGAGAGAAGATGCGGTGCCACCCAAGAGGCGCGCGCGATCATCCAGCGTGACCGAACCTGTTCCAAGCGCCCCGGATGCGGTCGGACGGAGAGCGACGAAGTCATCGCTGGTGCTGCCGGTGTAATCGACAAACCAATCCCCGCTGTAGGTGTTTTCCGGATTTGAAACCGTGAGGGTCCGGGTCGTGGTGGAGGAGGAAGACCCGCTGGTCGCGAGGTACTGGATCATGCCTGAGCCCGACAGCGGACCTGTTAGACTCACATCCTGAGCGAAGGCACCGCCATGGTTGTTCATGGTGACGGTTCCGGAAACATCGATGGGGGCGGGAAGCTGGTGGGCATTCGATCCCACCTGGGCCCGGAATTGCAAGGTGGCACCGTCGTTCATCGTGATCCCGGGAAGCTGCCAGTTCACCGTTTGCAGGGTGAAGGAATGCAATCGCGGAAGATCGAGGATGGCACCGCTCTGAAGGGTGATCGGGCGATCCGTGATGGAATCGAAAATCGCGGGGGCATTGGTGGAGCCGTCACGAATCTGGAGCGTGCCACCCGTGACGTTGAGCGGACCCGTGAGGGTGTTGCCGGGATGATTGAGCACCAGCACACCCGCACCCGACTTGGTGAATCCCTGATTTCCCGCGAGGGCCGCCGTGATCGTGGCGGAGCGATTGATGACTTCGATCTCCGGTGGCAGTCCAGTGGTTGTGCTCAGAGTGAGATTCCCGCCACTACCCGGAGCCAAAGTCCAATCGTGAGTCGCCGTCGGCACATCACCGAAACGCAAACCGCCGATCGTTCGGCTGCCATCCAGGTTGCTGGTATTCGCAGCGCTGAGATCGAGCGTGGAGAAATCGAGCCACTCATCGCTGATGAAAAGCGGCGCAAGGTTCCAGTTCCCGACACCGGACCAAGACCCGCCAGTCACCGTTTGGATCCAGGTCGAGCGCGGGCGATCGAAGACCGCGGTAACAGTTTTTGCTGCATCGACGAGCACGGTGGTGAAGGGATTCGCGGGATCGGTCACACCCGTGCCGTTCCACTGGATAAATCGCCAGCCCGGTAAAGCCGTGGCGCTGATGTTGGCGGTCGTGTTGGTGAGAAAAGTGCCGCTTCCCGTGACGCTGCCGCGCTGGGGGTCGGAGGGAAGCACCGTGAGTTCGACCGGCTCGCGGAAGGTGGCGGTGACCGTGGGATTTCCCGCATCCCCGGGATCGACTTCGGCCACAAGCGTTTGGGAACCGGGATGGGTGATGACGATATCCGGCGTGCCGGTGAGCGAGGCGTAACTGAGAATCGCATAGGGCACGCCAGTCTGCGGCGTGCTGGGGAAGGCGACTTCAATCGTGCCATCGGTGAACGTCGCCGCGTCAGTAACGACAAGACAAGGTGTGTTGGGCGCGGCAGCATTTCCGGGCAACTCAAGGGTTCCTCCCGTCTGCGTGAGTTCGGAGATGGTTTGAGGAGAGGCACCGGGTGAAAGCCGACCCTCTTCGACTTCGAGTTTGAGCTGTGGATTCACCGTTCCGGTCATGGCCAATCTCGCGGGACCCTGTTTCTTCAGGCGGAGGCTCTGACCGATCGATCCGGCGAAGCTTCCGTCAGCGCCTTGATGAATCGCCAGAGTGGCACCAGCGGCCGATCCACGGATCGTGCCCCCGCTGCCACTCAAGCTGCCCAGGGTGGAGCTTGCATTTCCCACAACCACTTCGGATGTCGAATGGGCAAGGCTCAACTCGGCACCGGGCGCCTCGGTGGGTTGCTGGAGAAGCAGCGACGATGACTGGCCTGAGAGAGTGATGAAATCGATCGAATCAAGCCCGCCGGGGTAATCATTGATCAATTGGGAACGGCGAAGCACCAAGACGCCACCGCTTCCGAGGGCGTTGACCGCACCTGCCCGGAGCGCGCCGAAATCGTCGCCCGATGGAGTGTGCTCGATGCTCCAATCCCCCGAATAGGAATTTCCCGCGGAAAGGACGGTGAAAGAACGGAGGTTGGCGGTGACCGCTCCGGCATTCGAGATCGACTGCAGGGCGATGTCACCCGTGCCGGTAATGGCTCCGCCAAGTCGGACAAACTGCTCGTATGACCCGCCGGAGATCTGGATCATGGCATCGCCGAGCATCTCGAGGGGCGCATTCAGGACATGTCCGCTGCTGCCCACCGAGGCGCCGAAGCGGAGGGTGCTGGCCACTTCCATCGAAATACGAGGAACATCGTAGGTCGCCGTCCGCAGGGTCCCGGAGTGGGGCAGGGCCAGATCAAGCCGGGAAGTTGTCGAGATCCTCAAGGACCGTGCGACCATGCCCTGGGAATTCGATGCCTGGTCATGCGAGCCGATGACATGGCCGAGGATGATGAGGTAATCGGAACCGACTCCCTGGGTTCCGGAAACCGGGGCCGGCTGGCCATCACTCCAGACCGTGGCGAGATTCCATCTTCCGCTGGCGACGGACCGGACCGAAGGCGCGAAAGCAACCGAAACCGTCGATGGGCCTGCGGTCACAAAAGAGGACGAAGCAGGAATCGAAAGCGTCACATTTCTTTCCCCGGGCGAAGGAGACGAAGCGGCGGGAATGAGGTTGATGAATGCCGTGTCCTCACCGTTCGCAAAAGTGACCGAGTTTCCCGCCAGCGTGTAGTCGGAATTCCGCACGGCGGTGCCACCCAGCAAAAATGGCACTTCCAGGGAACCGTTCGTTTCGTTCCGGGTGAAGACGAAGCGGGTGGATCCCCCGCCGTAGGAAGGCTGACCGAGTGCCGCGAGAGTCACCGCGGGACGCGAGGAGGCGAGGACCTGATAGGAAACCGGCGGAGCTTCGATCCGGTATCCCCAATCCCCATATTCGGCGCGGGCCCCAAGCGTCCGCAGCCCGGGTTCGAGTGATTGGGCCAGCACGGAATAGGGCGGGGTGTTGTCGATCCCGAAGCTCAAATTACTAGAAACATCGTAAAACTCCACCGATCGGAGGAGTGATGCCGATGTGGCCGAGCCAGCGGTGAAGCGCGTGCCGATAGGATTGACCTCCCGGCCGGACTCGGGCTGGGTGATGGTGAAATCGGGCGGCGACGCGGCCTGGGAATAAAGCGCGGAGATTTGGGCACTGCTGAGGACTCCCGGGAAGATCCGGACGTCATCGATGCTGCCATTGAAGAACAGATTGGCGTTTCCCGAAGTGGGTTGATTCCGGGCAAGGAGGAATGGATTCGTGAACGAAGCGGCGGTGATCGTGGTGCTGTGGGTCGAGCTGGTCAGTCCGCTCGGCGTCCGGAGGTGGAGCACCGCCTGGGTGGGCGAAACCGAGAAGGCAACCAGGCACCAGGTGCTGTCAGGCACGGCCAGATTCGACGTGGGAGTGAACAAAGTGCCGTTCCAACGGGCCCGGAGATTGTTGGAGCTCAGGTGCAGGCTGGTGTGGGAGCTGTTGGATGCCGTGCTGTTT
Organism: Akkermansiaceae bacterium; assembly: GCA_025457665.1. GTDB lineage: Bacteria > Verrucomicrobiota > Verrucomicrobiia > Verrucomicrobiales > Akkermansiaceae > Haloferula. The sequence continues at coordinate 13,683 of JALOTY010000082.1, forward strand.
CGTGAGTAAAGGATCGGGGCATCGCTTGCCTGGCTGCCGTTGCGGCGAATCCACGCGGTGAAGGTATAGGAATTTCCTCCAAGACCGAGTGCGGGAATCGAGGTGCTCTGGCTGCTGCCGTCATAACTCACTCCGCGTCCGGTCACAGCGGTCGCACCCGGCTGATTGATCGAAGGATTGTTGACATGGGTTCCATTCGGTCCGTTGGCGGAATTCAAGGCGGTGGTCCCTGAGGATTCATCAAGTGTCCAGTGATGAAGTGGATCGAAGGAATCCTCGGCCGGTCGAAGCATCACATAGCCGGTGGCGGTGTTGCCGGTGGCATCGGCAATGCGATAGCGGAAGAAGCCGGTGCCATTTTGGAAATCCGGATGGGGGGAGTATTGCAAGAGATCGCGCCCACCGGGGCCTGCGCCCGCAAGCCGGATCACCGAACCTCCACGGCTGCATGTTTCATCAAAGGAAAGGATGCTGATCGCGTCGCCATTCGAATCGGAATCATTCGCCAGAACATCGATGTTCGTGGATGCTCCGGCAAACTGGATACGATCAGCGCTGGCTCGCGGCGGCAGGGGAAACGGATAGGCCGAAATGGGTTCAAGGAACGAGGCACGGCTGTTTCGGAGTGCGATGATTTTCGCCAACTCGGGACTGGAGAATCGTGGCAGCGAATTGTCCGACATGATCGTGGGACCTTCGGGCCTGCCTCCGCCTTCGTAATGATTCGAACCCCAGTTGTGACCCACCTCATGTCGCCACACGAGGGAGAAATCGCCCTGTGCATCGGAATCGTTGGCCGAGTATCGATTGGATGAATTGCCGATTTCACCAACCCAAGCGAGTCCACCATTCACGGAGGGATGCGCGACAAGAGCGACCCGATGCGTTCCTCCGGTGGTCAGGACGTTGTTCCACTGGTTCTTGACCTCATTGAGCAGGGTGTTGGTGGTGACAGACGTCGGCGTTTCATAGGGGTCGTTGGCGGATGACATCCGAATGAAGACTTTGCCGATTTGATGAAGAATCGCCGCGTCCCTGAGAAAGATGTAGTTGGCCGACATCACGGCATACTCGGCCATGCCGACAGCGGCATCCGGCGTGCCTCCGCATGCGACAAAATGCCGGTTGCTGATATCCACTCCGGTTTCCGCCACATGGACGATGCCGCCCGCGCCGCCAGACGGGACTTCCGTCGTCGGCCATTCGGGCTGCCACGTCGTGCTTCCGCGGACACTGGCATTTCCTCCCGTACTCACCCATTCCACCCCGTCCTCAAAGGCAACGCGGGCGTAAAGGGTCCCGTCCGGACGCAACCATCCGCAGGCAATCGCTCCGGAGCGCCCCTGAACCGTGCCAAGATAAGTCCGCGGCGACAGCGGGGTGTGTGCCACAGTCGAACCATCTGCCTGTACGAGGACGACGGAGAAATTGGCATGGCGGATCGGGTGGTGCACGAAATCGACCGTAACCTTGTCTGTGGTCGTGCGGCTGATCTCCGCCGTGAAAGAGGCGGGTGGTGCCTGTGCTCCTGCCTTCGAAAAGACAAACATCAGGATCACCGGAAGGAGACGGAGTGGGTTCATGGTTCCGGGGTTTGAAAATGGTTCGCACAGGTCGGACAATGGCAACCGCGCTCGTGATCCGTGCCCTGATAGCGAAGCTGGATCACGCTGCCCGGGGCGGGTGCTTGGGTGAAGACCATTTCACAGCGGTGCTGGCCATTTGCGGAGAGATAAACATTTTCCGATTCCGCCCGATGGAGACCGGAAACCTCAAGGTGGGAAATGATGCCACTCATGCATTCCCCGGCATTTTCCCCGAGAGTGAACTCAAGAGTGCCTTCAACCCATCCATCCGATCTCAGCGAGGCATCGATCGCCCGGGCGGCGGCGACATCGGTGGGACGAGGCAGCCACTGCGGCACATGCGTGAACGATTCATGATCGTAGTCCAATTGAGCCCCCGCGGGCAGGACATCATTGTTCCTGTTAGAAGGTCGATGAGTCGGCGAGTCATGCCATTCCACCCCACGGGATGAAATCACGGCGGGTGGCGATTCCTTTGGATTCGCCGCACCCACTCCATTTCCCTGGTCGGGCTTCGCAGGGCCCGCTCGCATCACCCAGAGAACTGCAATCAAAAGCGCAAGGCATGCGAGCAGAGCGAAGCCCCGCTTCCGGGGTTCGGGAGTCGATGAAGAGCCTGCGCGGTCTTTGCGTGGAGTCATCAACATCAGCGGCGACGGCGCAGGACGAGCACCATGCCGGCCAGACCGAGGAGGAGGCTGTGGGTTTCTGGGACCGCGGTGACGACCACACGCAAGCTGCCATTTTCGAAGTAGGCGAAACGTCCGGTGCCGACCGGTGCGGCGTTGGCGAGACCGAAGTTTCCGATGCTCGATTCCGAGAAGGTCTGGGTGGTGGAGATCAAGGTGTAGGCGGTTTCGAGATCGACCGTGTCCCAATCGACTCCGACGAGGTTGTCGATTCCGAATCCGCTGCCGAAAGTGATGTTGCCATTGACCGTGAGGGCCGAGGTGAGGCTGGCAATCTGGAAGAAGGAATCGCCATTGAGGCCGAGATCCCCGCCGATCGTGCCGGTGCCGCCAATCGTGGCACCTGCCGCAACGGTCACATCGGAATCCGTCAGCGCGCCCGTGACAAGCAAGGTGCCTGCAGAAACCAGCGTGGGTCCGGTAAAGGTGCTGGAGCCGGAAAGCGTCAATGTGGAGCCTCCGGTCTTCGTCAGGCCCAGAGAGTTATGATTGGTTCCCGTTCCTCCCAGGGTCCCGGAGAAAGTCGTATTGGCCGTGGAGGAAATCGTCAGGGTGGTGGTGGTGCTGCTGCCGTTGACCACCGATCCCGCGCCCGAGAGGTTCCTGGCGCTTTGATCGAAACCATTCATGCGCAACGAGGCTCCAGCGGAGATGGGCAGTTCGGCATTGGCACCGAGAACGTTGGCAGCTCCGGCAATGATCGAACCACCGATGATGCGCACGGCGGCGTTGGAGGTCGTCGCCGCTTGATTGAGGAGCACGGAGCCGGCACCGCGCTTGTAGAAGCCCAGGTTGCCGACGTTGAGTCGACCATTGATCGTCAGGTCACCGGTGGCGTTTGCCGTGCCGCTTTCAACATTCACTGACATGCCAAATCCACGGCTGATCATTTCAATATTGGCATCGATCTGCGAACCGGACGCCGCAGCAACGACAGTCATGCCATTGCCGTTGATATCAAAGGTCCCGATTCCCGCCAGACCGGTGCCATACTGGCGGATGGTCGTCGGCGCGGTCAGCAGTTCGATGGTTCCGCTGCCATTGTAAGTGGTCCCACCCGCAAGGTAGAGACCCGTCGTGGCGCTGGCTCCATCACCGTTGATCTTCAGGTTCGTGTTCGCGTAGCCACCGCCGGTCGTGTAACCGAGTCGAAGCGTGGCACCTTGATTGATGGTGTAGGCGACATCGTTGGTCTTCGCGACCACTTCCAAGGTGCCGCCGGAGACGGTGGTTGCGCCTTTCCACGCTCCCGAGTTCACCGTGAGTTGTCCCGCACCTGTCTTGATGAAACCACCGGTCTGCAGGGTGCCCAGAGTGAAGCCACTGGCGAAGGTCAGGTTTTGACCATTGGTATCGAAGGTCGAGGTGGTCCCGTCGGTCAAGGCGATGCGGCTGCTGTAATCGGTGGTATTCGTGGCGGTGAAGCGAAGCCCTCCTCCCGACATCGTGATCGTGCCGGTGGTGCCCAGTGCTCCGAGGCTTCCGATTTCCAAGAGCCCGCCAGAGAGAGTGGTTCCCCCGGTGAAGGTATTGGTGCCGCTGAGGGTGAGTACACCTGCTCCTGATTTGGTGAGGGCGATGTTATTGTGGTTGGTGCCCGTGCCACCAATGGTGGCGGCGAGGGTGGAAGCCGAGGCGTTGTTGATCGTGAGTGTGGAGAGCGTCGCGCTGCCACCGACGACGCGGTTTTCAACCCCGGTGCCGGCAGTGGTGAGGGCGGTGAGGGTTTGGTTGACGCCTTCAAGCCTCAGGAGTCCATTGTTGGTGCTATTGCCGAGGATCACGTTCGAGCCGGTGCCGAGCCGGTTGTTGGCGCCCGCAAGGATGAGGGAACCGTTGCGGACATCGAATGAGCCTGTGTTGGTGGACGAACCCGTGCCATCGAGACGTACTGAGCCCGCGCCGTTCTTCCGAAACACCGTGCTGCCGGTGAGGATGCCCTGCATCGTGATGTCGCCGGTCTGGGTGTTGAGGCCCGGATCGATGTTCATGACGTAGCCGAAGCTCAGCCCGGCGTAGTTGACGGTTGAAGCGATGGCAGAGCCCGAAGCCGAGCTTTCGACGACAAGGTGGGTGCCGTTGGAGTCGTATCCACCGAGGGTAGCGTTGCCGGTGCCGTAGCTGCGGACGGTGGTCGGTGCGCCGGCGAGCCTGATGGCGGACTGGAAGGTGTAGGTCCTGCCGCCCTCGAGGGCGAGACCGTTGGTCGAGGAGAGGCCGTTGCCGTTGACGGTCACGCCGTATCCGTAAACCTGGCCGATGCCGTAACCGATTTCCAGGCGCCCCTGCGAGCCGACTTCATAGAGCTTCGCTCCATTGTTGCCGGTGACGCGGAGGGTGCCTTCGAAGACGCGGGTGGTGCCCGTGTAGGTGCTCGCTCCACTCAGGATGACCGTGCCCGCGCCGGTCTTTGTCACTCCGGTTGCTCCGGTGTTGTTGGCGATGATCGAGGCAATGGTGAGATTCCCGCCCGTGTTGAACTGGTGGAGGATCAGGTCGCCGGTGTTCGATCCGGTCAGGGTT
>JALOTY010000083.1 GCA_025457665.1 Akkermansiaceae bacterium
TGCGACCATTTGGCAAACTCCACCCCCGCCCATGCCACCCATGGCAATCCCAGAATCGCCAAAGGCGGCGGCGCAAATCCAAGACCACGGATCCAGCCTAACAGCAGCACCCAGGCTCCTGCCGTCAGCGCCAGCGCGCCGCACAGACGCAGCTCGATCATCCGCATCCGCAAGCCCCAGGCGGAAACCGCGGCCACCGCACCCACCAACAGAATTTCTAACAGCCCATTCGGCCGCGGCAAAGGCACCAGCGCCTTTCTCACCGGCGCACTGGAAATGACCCGCGCCTCCGCCGCCAATCCACTCGACCACGCCAGATCTTCCTTCGGCCCCAACTCACGGCCATCTCCCAGATACACACCGCTGCGGCTGTTTTCTCCAAAGCCATCCGGCAACGTTCGCGCAATCACCGCATTCAAGGGAATTTGCTCCAGCTCACCGGCATCATCCGGCAGCAGGGCACGCCCCCGGAAATCGATCGCGATCCGCGGCCCTTCCGCACCCAGCCGAAGTTCCCTTCCCGGTTCGATCCGGATCTCGTCGAAGCCCAAACCTCTTCGAGCCATCTCCATCACCACCGGCAACGAAAACACCACCCGATCCCCCCACCTCGCGAGCAGATAAACTCTCCTCTCTTCCTTCTTCTCGCTGTCCAGTCGCGTGAATCCCGCCAGCGTCTTTTCCCCGCCCAACTCCGGCGCTGTGCCACGGATCGCATTCACCACCGGCAGATCCTCACCACCACCGATGACATCCTCATACGCCACCGATGCCCGCAGAAACGGCGCCGCCACCGGCTCACCGGCCGTGCCATCCTTGAGCGGAAGACCCAGAGCCAGCGCGTCGAATCGATCCATCATCGCCCGCATCGTTTCCACCGCCAGGGTATCACCCGCTTCCCATTGCAAAGGATATCCCACGCCCAGATGTTTCACCCCCGCCGTGTGAAGACGGGAAAAGACCACCGCCAGATCGGCCGGCGGCGGCGGCATTTCCTCAAACCATTGCTCGGGATCCTCCTGCAAGGCGAGCAACACCGGAGACTCAGGCTCCCGAGGCAGCATCAGCTCCTCCAGCTTCCGAGGCTCGGAAAAAGTCCCTCGTCCCTCCACCGTTCGCCCGCCGCCCGCCAGCTTGCTGAAAAGCCACCGGTCCAGCCGCTCCATGGGTGGCACCACCGGCACACAGGCAAGCAGCAACAGACCCACACCCAGTGCGCCCAATGCTCCCGAAAGCCGCGGATGTTCCAAACGGACCACGCCCCACGCTTAGCCAATCCCCTCTCCGGGTCCAGCGTTTCCCTCTCGGACTCAGCGCTTCTTCCGCAACAGATACTTCATCAAATCCCCCAGCCCCGCATACCGGAAATCCGGATCCGCATAGTGCTCCAGCACGTAAAACGCGAAGTAGTAGAATCGGCAAAAAGCCCAGATGCAGACCATCAACAGGCCCAACACTTTCCAGTCGGGCACCTGAGCCAGAATCATCCCTCCACTCAAAATGCCTAACAGCAAAAACAGCAGTCCCTTGAACTTCAGAAGTCTCGAATCCTTGATGTCCATTTCGATCTCAACCCTCGCACCAGCCGCCCCCTTTCGTCGAGAGGCTTTCGCTGACCCCGGGTCCCATCCATCCACCGATGCCTCTCAAAGCCCCGGGGGAAAGACATCGAACTGCCTCACCGGCGCATCGATCACCAAGCGGACCTGCGACCCAGTGACCGCCGGAAACCGTTTGGCGTAGATGATGCCGTAAATGTTCCCCTGGTGGGCAAGCTGCCATTGACCATCAGACTGGAGGACCTCGAGGCGGAACGATTTCGCCTGGCCACGCAGGTAGTTCGGATTCTCGATGGTGAATTCGAGTCGGTCGAAGGTCTTCGCCTCGCCGAGGTCGATGGTGGTTCCGGATTTGCCGACTGTTAGAGAGCCGGCGGAAACGGCGGAGCGCACGATGGCTTCAAGCGGCTGATCGTATTCGACTTTCACCAGCGTGTCGGACAAAGTCGTCTGCTTCACCACCTTGGCAGGAACCTGCGGCACGGGGTTCTTGCCGTGCACGTAGAGCACATTGTCGCGGAAAGTGCAACCGGGCCAGAAGGTGCCGCGGGTGTCGGCGAGGCTTTCGCCGAATTTCTCGATCCACGGACCCGTGACCGGACCGGGCGTCGGCAGGCCGTCGAGCATCGGCGGGAGATTGAAGAGCCAGTTGCGATCGATGCAGGCGATGTCGATCATCGTCTGGATCCGGGCTTCGGGCGTGCTGTGATCGATGATGTCCTTGCGGCGGGACTCCGGAGTGACCTTCAGGCTGGTGATCTTGCCATTCTGATAGACGCCTTCGACGGTGGTCTTCTTCGCGGCGGTGAGTTTGAAGGAAACATCCCAATCCTCGGGCCAGGCGGGGAGCAGGTGGATCTTGTCGCCGTCGGATTGCAGCAGCATCGCCTGAAGCGTGTTGACCGAATTCGCGCCGTGGTCGTTGTCCGGAGTGCCATCCATTTTCGTTTCCCAGAAGGCCGGGAACTTGGCTCGCGGGCGATAAGGGAAAGGCAGCCCGGACTTCGGATCGCCGACGACGAAGCCAGGCGTGTCCGCAGCTCCGCGCATCAACTCCCCGTTCGGCCCCTTGGCGATGTTGCCCGCCCAGTGCGCGTAGCGGTCGTGAAAATTGATGCTGGCAAGTCGCGCTGCCTCGCGGGCAAGCCCGAGGTGGGCGGCCTGCACGGGAGCGGATTGCCAGCCGCCGGTTTCCACCGGTTGCCAATCGACGGTCCCATCAAGGCTGGGGTTTCTCACATGGAACGATTGCCGGGCCATGGCGAGTTTCTCCGGCGTGCCGAGCCATGCCTGGCGGAACGGATAGATCGAATAAAGCTCGGGCGTCTCGCAATCGGTGCGGCCCGGATCATAGACCTCGCCGACGGCGAGCAGGTCCATGCCCCGGATGCGGCGGGTGGGCACCTCAGGCAGCATCGCACGCCATTGCGTGAAAGTCGCGCGGCGTTGCGAATCGATGGGGAAAGAAAGAAGTTTATCTAACAAATACTTCATGCAGCCCATCTCGGTCGCGGGGTTGGTGACGCCTTGATAGGTTTCCGCGCACCCGACGCCTTCCATGAGCATCTTGCCGTTTGCGTCGGTCTTGGTGAAACGATTGAAGTAGAACTTCAGTCCCTCTTCGGCACAGGGCATCAAGGTTTCCTTCAGGAACTTGTCGTCGCGGGTGTGCGCATAGGTTTCCGCCATGATCGCGGGAAGCTCGATGGTGGCGAGTTGGTGGTATTTGAGGTGACCCGGCATGCCCTCGAAGGGGAAGACGCCGACGTTGTGATACCAGCTCGCTTCGAAGATCACCGCGCCATCCACGCCGTAGAGTTTCTTGCAACGATCCTTGGCGATATCGAGTCCATTGCGGACGAACTGCATGCCGGGAACGATGGTGTCGTAATCGCCGCGGTTGGGCATCGACCAATAGGGATGGCGGGTGTTCTGCCACATGAAGGAAAGCTGCGCCCAGTCGCGGCCATCCGGTGAAATCGGGGTGTCCTTCGGTTTGTCAAAGCCCATCACCCCGGCCGGCATGTCCATGGTGAAGATCGAGCCGTTGTAAGGCGGCGGCACCGCGCCGCGACTGGCGATGGCCTGGCAGAAACGTTCGAGCGCGTAACGCTGCGTGATCTGGTGGGCGTTCTGAGCGGCGGGGATTTCCTTGTGGCCTTCATAGACGTCGCGCGATTGCGGAAACTGGGTGTAGCGAAACTGATCGAGGTTGTAAGTGCCTTCGCCTGCTTTCGGGACGAAGATATGACTTCGGTTCCAGAAGGCTTTCCAATAGGCGAGGTGGGCGTTCCAGTCCGACTTCACCGGTCGGATCGCCTCGGCTTTCCAAGCGTCGGGACTGTCCGCTTGATTTGTTAGAACCTGAACCCTGGCATCGATCCCGGAGATGGCTTCCGGCGAGGCAATGGTGGTCGGGTTGAGACGTTTGAAACCTTTCGCCTCAAGCACGCAGCCGGACGTGCGATGGAGGATGGGATCCTTGGTCTTGGCCACCACTTCCGGCGAGTTCTGGCTGGCGAAGCTCGCCGCCCACGTGGACGACTGGTTGCGATAGCACCAGGCGACCTTGTCGGAGTTGTCGTGGAACAAGAGTGCGGCCGTGCCGCCGCCCGGCAAGGGATCGGCGGCGTTCTGCCACTGGCGCAGCGACTCGGCCATGATGCTCACCTTGCGGGGCGTAGGGCTGTGCCCCTGAACGCGGATCACGGGTGCGTTGGCATCCACCCAAACGCGGAATCTGGCATCACCCGCCATGACTTCCACCGCGGCTTGTTCTAACAGCAAGGTGGTCTTGACGTTTTTGATGTCCAGGGCGGGCTCGGTGCGCAGACGAACGCGGCCCAGCTTCGGCAGCAGGTGATTCGCGTCGTAGGCATCGACCTTGGAAACGTAGAACATCAGGTCGCCATTGGTTTCGACCCAAACGTTCAGGCCGACGTCACCGTTGCCGAGAGGCATCGAATCGAAGGAACCCTGGATGGCGGGGCCGTTCCAGACGACGTTGCAGCCATCGAGATTGCTGATCGAGGAAGTGGCCGCGTCGGAGTCCTTGGCGGCCTTTTCCGTGAGCAAACAGATCTCCCGATAGACATTCACGCCTGCGGGGCCATCGGCAAAATCGAGACGCAGGGCAACGACGTTCTTGGCATCGAGCGGCACGCACAGGCGGCTGGAGCCGCCCTGGCTGTCGGTTTTGGAATCGGCGATCTTGATGAACAAGTCGGGGGCGTCCGCCTTGGCGACCCATACGCTGTAGGCCTGGCTGGAGCGAGCGTCGCCATGTCCGGCGAAAGTCTGGATCTCGCCGATCATCGCGCCGCTTTCACCCGGCAGCTTCATCAGCAGGCTGTGGCCTGTGCCCAAAGCTCGATAGGTCTTGCCGTCATTGAGCGTGTCTCCGGCGCCATTCCCATTGCGCGTGGTGCCGTTGAACAACGCGGTTGCGTCGGTTGAACCGCTATCGTCCCCCGACCCGCCGGACACAAGGGCAGCAGCAGGAGTGACGCGTCGGTCGGCTGCGGGCAATTCGGCTTCGAAGGCATCCCCGCTTCCAGGGCGCAGCGCCTGCTCGGCCTTGATGAAGGGTTTCTCCCCGGACATCATCAAACGCACCGGACCTAATAACCCGGAGGAAACCGGCTTCGAGTCCTTGTTAAAATAGTTCCATGTGGTGAAACCGATCCGTCCGGACGAGGGACGCTTTTCCTTTTTCACAAACCAATCCGGGAAGGCCTTGAGGAACTTGCCATTGCCGCGGGGGCCGGGCGTCCATTCGCAATCGTCGGGATGCTGCTCGTCCCCGATCAGACGGTTGGCCCAGACGTTGGTGACCTCGATGACCAGTTCGTTGTCTTTCTCCTTCAGCAATCCCCCGGGAAGGGCGGCGCGCCAAGGGGCGGTCCAAACGACACCGAGATCCGTGCCATTCAATTTCACCCGGGCGATGTGGTTGACCGTGCCGAGGTCGAGTTCCTTCGCGCTCATCGCCACAGCCGGGACATCGAAGCGATTGAAATAGGTGGCGGTGCCGCTGTAGTATCGAACACCGGGATCCGGGTGGTTCGTCCAGTCCTGCAACTCCGGAAATACCTGCAGCTTCTCGGGACCACCGAGCCTGGGATCGAACTGGACATTCCAAACGCCCGCTATCTCCAAGCTTGCCTGGAAGGAGGGGACATTCGGGGTCTTGGCGGCGGGTGTCGTGGCAAGCGGTTTCCGAAACACCACGAGGAAACTTTGTGAAGGCGCGAACTCCAGCGGGATTGTGATCTTGCCAGAGTCGCCCGTGAAATCTGTTAGATCGCGTTTGGTGGCGCGCACGGGATCCCAGAGTTCGGGTTGGCGTCCCTCCACGGCGAAGGTGAGATTGCCATCCACCCCGCGCGTGGTGGTGTTGGAGACGAAGAACACATCGGTGCCCTCGGCGGCGCGTCGGATCGCCTTGATGCCAGTCGGCCCGCTGAAATCGCCGTCTTGCAAGGGTTTGATCTTTCCCCACTGCAGGGCGGCCTGGGTGCGGGCGAGGTAGGCCACCCATGCCTTGCCGGGTTCCCACCAGGTTTGGTTCTGCGAGAAGTGCGTGCCCCATTGGCCCATCACCACGCCGGGTTTCACGCCGGGCCATGGTTGGTGCGGGAACTTGTGCAGCATCATGCGGTTCACGCCGAGGCAGAACGCGGCATCGCCCATGTGCTTGATGGAAAAGGGCGTCTCGGTCCACTGACTGATTTCCGGCGACCCGGTGAAGGCCTCAGCCTCGATGACCGGGGTATGGATCTTCCAGGCCGTACCGACCAGCTCGTCGCCGAGGTAGAGGTTGACCTCCTTATCCGTCGCCCAGAATTCCGTGATCACCCGATCGAGCTGCGGGACGATCTCCGAGATCCGCCATGGTCCGCCATAAGGCTCGGAGGAAAGATCGATGCCGGCCTCGTTGCACATGCGCTTCAGGGTCGGGTAATAGACATCGCGATAAAGGTCGGCGATGGTTTGCTTGAAGTCAGCTTGGAACTTTGCGGTATCGGCGGCGGATCCCACTTCGCGACCGGCCATTGTCGGCAGCCAGGTGAGAAGATCATAACCGCGGCGCGCCTTGAACTCCTCGCGCATCTTTGGTGTCCAACTGGGTTCACCCGCTTCGTAGCTGTCGAAGTGCAGATTGGTTAGGCCGGGGTAGCCGATCAGATCACCGAGGTGTTCGCGGACCTTGCCGATCACATGCTTCATGTGGAACTCGACGGCTTCCGGATTCATCTTGTCACACTCGTGGCCCATCGCCGCCCACTGCGCGGGCTGGATTTGTTTGCCTTTCGTCGTGTGGCCGAAACGGATGATTTCCCAATGGCCCGCCGGTGCGTCCCAATCGAGATTTCCATCGACATCCATCTTGCCTGTTAGATCAATCGCTGCGTCCTTGGCAATCGTGCCTTCGGCCGGGACCGCCAACACCGCGATGTCGCGGTAGAAGGTCTTGCGGTCTTCAATGATCGGAGGAGCGACTTCGCCGGTATCCGGGTTGATCACCGGAAACATTTGGTTCGCGCGTGGATCAACGGTCGGGCGCGGCAAGGCGACCGTGGCCCTTTTGCCGCCCTCGACGCGGATCTTGGAGGAAATGATTTCCTGCATCGAAAGCTCGGCCGGGATCCACTTGCCGCCGCTGGTTTCGTAGCCCGGGCAATTGCCCATGCCGAAGTCCAACCCGAGGCGCTTCGACTCTGCCGCGGCGTGGCGCACGAGCTTCCACCATGGATCGGTGAAGGCCACGACATCCGGCTCCGGGCTGTTGCCGATTTCCGCCTGCCACGGCGTGCAGACATCTGCGAGTGCGAACATCATCGCCCCGCCAAAGCCCGCGTCCTTCAAGGCTTCGAGATCAGCGGTGATCCCCTTCTCCGTCACATTGCGACCCATCCACATCCACATCACGCGCGGCTTGGCCTGCTGCGGCGGGTGGGCGAAGGCTTCATCGAGCGTGGGGTTGGCCAATGCAAACGGCTGGAAGAGAGCCGCCGCGCAGGCGAGGACCGAGAAGAGCTTGGATCGTTTCATGGGAAAGTTGGAACACTAGGATGCGTTTGATCGGGGATTCGGCTAGAGCGCGTTGCCCTCCGAAGAAAAGACCTGGAATTCGTTGATGTTGATGGGTCCGTCGGCCTTGAGGATGTGGAGCCGGATGTGGCGGGCCTTGGTGGCTTCAAGCGGGATCGCCTTATCGGCGCCGATGTTGGTGCCGCGGGCGACTTCCTTCCATGCGCCGCCTTGCTCGACCTCGATGGCGAACTCGCGGGTGTTGGCGAAGTCGATCTCCGCGAGCCAGACACGGGTAATCTCGGTTTCGGTGCCGAGGTCGATGGTGAGGATGCCATCGCGCGCTTCGCCAGTGGATGCCCAGCGGGTCATGACGTCGTTGTCGGTGGCCTTCGAACCTTCGTATCCGGTGCCCGGCCAGGTGGCGGACGCGGTAACCGGCTTACGGTAGCTGACCACGGTGTCCGGTTTGTAGGTGGGCACCTTGCCGAGCCAGTTCACGAGATCAGCGGCGCGGGACTCGGGGGTGACTTTGAGGGACTTCAGCACGCCGCCGCGCAGCGAGCCTTCGACCACGGTTTGCCGGGGGGCGTGGAGTTTGAAATCGACATCCCAATCGGCAGGCCACGCCGGGAAGAGGTGGAGCTTGTCACCCGGAGTTTGCAGCAGCATTTCCTGCAATTGCGCCATCGAGGCTCCACCATGGTCCATGTCGGGACGCCCGCAAAAAGTCAGGCCATCCCAGAAAGCGGGGAAACGCGGCTTTTCCCAATCTTCGCGCGCCCAGCGCAGCTCCCAAGGGCTGAGCGCCTTCTGCGTGGCCCAGCCGTTGCGCTCGACCGGATCGGGGTGACGGGGATGGAGGAACTTCGCCAAGGCATAGTCGCGCGCGGTTTCGGTTAGACCAAGTCGCGCGGCGAAGAGTCCGCTTTGGTACCAGCAGAAGTGGTTCTTCTGTTTGACCGTGCAGGTGTCGCCATGTTGGAAGGCGTTGCGGGCGAGTTCCAGATCGGGCAGGCCGACGCCATACAAATGAAACGGATAGGCCGGATAAAGGTGCGGCATCTCCATGTTGAAATCCGGGCGCTGCGATTGCCACGAATCGGCGGGCGCAAGCTGGCGCACCCCTTTCCATTCCTGCACTGGCACGGCAGGCAGGCTGGCGCGGAAGGATTTCCAAAACGCCCGCTGTCCCGCGGAGCCGACATCGTTCGGAAGATCGAGCAACGCGGCGGTCAAGGCATGCAGGCCGGCGACGGTAGGCGCGTCGTTGCTGGTGCCGGCGTGGGATTCGGTCGCGTTGCCGGGGAAGATCACCAGGCGGCCCTTGGCATCGAGTTCGCGGCCCGATTTCGTCTTGTGCTGCTTCCGATAGAACTGGTCGAAGAAGCGCAGCATGCCATCGGCCACCGGAACATATGGACGCGGGTCCGTGCCGAAGTAGCTGCAGCTTTGCAGCATCATCAGCGCGAACTCCATGCCGCTGACGTAATGGTAACGCAGGCACTCGGGTGCGGTGTGGCCGCTGCCATCCTTGGTGGTGTAAACCGGCAGGCCGAACAAATCGATGTCCTCCGGGAAGACCGCGCCGCGGATGTCCCAGAAGTGCTTCGCCCACGCGATGGCCAGCCCGTGTCGCGACTTGTAGAAATCAAGACCCACCTTGAGCAAATCGGCGTCGCCGGATTTCAGCATCGGCCAATGGACGAGGCGTTGGTTCTGCGCGGTGAATCCCGCGTGGCCCCATTGGCGTTCGTTCGGGTTGGCCTCCATCAGGAAAGGACCGCCGTTGAAGAGCGTGGGCATTTGGCCGCTCCGGTTCACTCCGAGCATGGAGCGGAAGAGCTGATAGTTGCGCCCGACCTCCCATGCCGGGTCGGTGGCGGATTTGCCAGGGTTGATGACGATGTGGCTGCGATCCCAGAACTCGCGCCACCAGGCCCGGGTCTTTTCGCGATCCGCCACTGCGTTCTGCCTGCCGCGGGCTTCGAGCGCGGTGAGTTCGCGTTTCCACACCTGAAGGCTTGGATCCTGCGCGATGCGGAGGGTGGCTTGGATGTCGAATTTCCCAACAGCCTCCTTGGTGGCGATGGCAAACGCCGTGGTCCGTTGCCCTTCGTTTTCCGCCTCGCCGCTGCCAGCCGCCACGAAACCCTCGCCGGTCAGGCGTCCACCCCAGGTGTGGTTCGCCATCGGATCAGGGACGGCATCGGCGATCTTCTCGATGTGGTTCTTCCCGATCAAATCGCGGCGTTGCGGCGAGGGGCCGTCGATGCGGAAATGCCACAACGCCGAATCGCCATCCATGCTGCCCTGCGCGCCGCTGAGCATCTCGACGGCGGCCTTGACGCTGACTGGCTTCGAGGCCTCGCCGTTCACATGCACGATGGATTGGAAGGCATCGACCCAGACTTGCAGTTTCACCTCCGTGCCATCGGCCGCCTGCCCGGCGATGTGGATGCTGTTATCGGCGAGCTTGAGCTCCTGGCGCAGGTTTCCGGCGAAGGGATTCGGCGAAAGCGAGACCCTAACACGGCCCATTTTCACCTGTGCCTGTCCGTCCCAACTGTCGGTGGATGCGATGTAAAACAGCAGGTCGTCCTTGGTGGTCCAGACGTTCAGCGCGAGGTTTCCGCCGCCGCAAGGCATCGAGTGCAGGGCTTTGGAGCCCGGTTCGGTCCATGCGATGTTGTAGGCATCGAGCCAGGATTTTTCAACGGCTGGTTCCGCTGCGAAAGCGGCGGCAATTGGAAGATTGAGGAACAGGGCGGCGAGTGGGGATTTCATGGAGAATCAAAATGTGGAATGAAGATCAATCACTTGCCTTCAGATGGGCTTGCTCCCACCAAGATGATCTCCCGGTAAACATTGCCGCCGAGCGGGCCGTCCGCGAAGTCGAAGCGCACGGCGACGACATCCTTGGCATCGACCGGCACGCGGAGGAGAGAGGCTCCACCTTGGCTGTTCACCCGGGCGACGGCGATCTTGGTGAAGGTCTCCGGTGCCCCGGCCTTGGCGATCCACACGCTGTATGCCTGGCTGGCGCGGCCGTCGCGATGGCCGGCGAAGGTTTGGATTTCACGGATCGCACGACCGCCGCTGCCGTCGATCCTGAGCACGAGGCTGTCGCCCTTGGCATAGGACCGGAAGGTTTTTCCATCGTCGAGGGTTTCGGCTCCGCCGCTGCCATTGCGAGTGGTGTCGTTGAACAAGGGCGAGACATCGCTTGCGCCGCCGTGGTTTTGCGCGCTCACAGTCTCGACCACGCCTGCAACCGGCACAAGAGCGTCTGCTTTGGGCAATTCGGCTTCGAAGGCGGCTTCGTTGGCGTTGGAGAGCGAGGGATCGGCGCTGGCCCCATCCCAAATCGACGATGCGGCTTGATTCCAATCGATGGCCATCACGCGCACCGGGCCTAACAGACCGGAAGGAACCAACTTCGAGTCCTTGTTGAAGTAGTTCCACGTGGTGAAGCCATAGCGTCCGGACGAAGGACGCGACTGGCCTTTCACGAACCAATCGGGGAATCGCTTGAGGTATTTACCGGTGTTGAAATGCCCGGGCAGCCATTCGCAGTCGTCGGGTTGTTGTTCATCGCCGATCAGGCGGTTGGCCCAGACGTTGGTGATGGCGATTTCGAGCAGGTTGGCGGAGGACTTCAGCAATCCGGCTGGGATTTCCACGCGCCATGGGGCGCACCAGACGACGCCGAGGTCGCTGCCATTGATGCGAACGCGGGCGAGGTGATTGACGATACCAAGATCGAGGAACGAAGCGCCAGCGGGAAGGTCGGAGAGGTTGAATTTCGTGCGATAAACCGCCGTGCCGCTGTAGTAACGGACGCCGGGATCGGAATGCGCGGTCCAGTCTGTTAGATCATTGAAGTTCACGGCTTGTTTCGGGCCGCCCCACTTGGGATCGAAGCTCACCTGCCAGGTGTTGCTCAGCTTTGCGGCCTCGCGAGTGGCGGGGAAATTGCGAACGGTGGGCTGCGCTTTGGTGGCGGGCTCGCGGAACACGACAAAGTGGCTTTGTCCGGATGCGAACTCGAGTTCGAGACGGACGACATCACCGTCCACGCGGTAGTCGGTGAGATCGCGCATCTCGCCGGTGACCGGGTCCCAGAGTTCCGGGGCCATCTTGCCGACTCGGAACGACGCGAGCCCTTTTCCGCTTTCGCCTGCGGGCACAGCGATGAAGAACAGATGGCGGTTCCCTTCACGGCGATGGATGCTGCGGGGCGAGGCATTGCCATCGATGGGCGAAAACCATGCGGCGCTCTCAGGAACACGTTCGCCCCATTGCAGCAGTGCCTGGCAACGCGCGAGATAGGCGAGCCAGGCCTTGCCGGGTTCCCACCACGTTTGCGTGCGACCGAAATGCGAGCCCCACTGGCCCATGGTCATGCCGGGCTTGAAGCGATCGTCCCAAGGTTGATGGGGGTTGGTGTGGAGGATGAAACGGTTGATGCCGGCGAGGTAGGCTTCGTCGCCAACGGTCTTGAGCCAGCCCGGTGTCTCGGTCCACGAACATTGGTCGGGCGCGCCGGTGAAGGCCTCGGCCTCGAGAATGTTGTGGGTCTTTCCGTCGCCCGCATTCTGGATGCCGCCTTGGACGGTGGCGTTGAATCGGTTGGCAGCCCAAAACTCGGTCATCACGCGGTGGACATGGGGTGCCACTTCGCCGGTGTGGAAGGGTCCGCCGTAAGGTTCGCAGACAAAGCGGAGGTTTTCGGCTTTCAGCATGCGTTCCATGACCTTGAACAACACGTCGCGATAAAGATCGGCGATGGTGCGGTCGAAATCGGCGCGGAACTTCGCGGTGTCGGCATCGCTACCCACCACGCGGCCGGCGAAGACCGGGAGGAATTCCCTGATGCTATAACCGCGGCGTTGCTCAAACTCCTGCGGCATCAGCGGCGTCCATGACGGCGTGCCGGCTTCGTAGCTGTCGAGCAGCATGTGCTGCAAGCCAGTACCCAAAAGCGGACCGAGGTGTTTCTTCAATTCCCCAAGGACATGGTTGAGATGGAAGGTCACCGCCTTCTCGCTCATTTTGTCGCATTCGAGCCCCATGATTTCCCATTGGTTCGGCTGGGTGAGCGCGCCCATGGTGGTATGGCCGAAACGATGGATCGCCCACTTGCCGTCGTCCGGCGGGGTCCAGCGGAGCTTGCCGGAAGCGTCCATCTCCTTGGTGAGATCGATGATGCTTTCGGTGGCAATGACGCCATCGGCAGGAACCGCCAACACTGCGATATCGCGCCAGTAGGTCTTGCGCCCCTCGATCACGGGTTTCTCCAGCACACCCGTATCTTTGTTGATCATCGGAAACAGCATGTCACCCCGCGGATCGATCTCCGGTTTCGGCAGGACGCCAGAGAAGGGTTTTCCGCCCTCGACTTCGGTGCGGGATTGGAAAATCTGCTGCATCGCCAGTTCCGGCGTGATCCAGGGTCCGCCGGTGCTGGTATAGCCGGGACAGTTATGGATACCGACATCGATGCCGAGGCGCTTCCCTTCGGCTGCCGCATGGCGGACCAATTTCCACCAAGGATCCGTAAAGGCGAGAAGTCCATCCGTTGGTGAATTTTCGATATGTCCGGCCCAAGGAGTGCAAACATCGGCCATGCCAAAGATCGTGGCGGCGGCGATTCCGGCACTCTTGAAACCCTCCAGATCCTTGGTGATCCCCTCGGGGGTGACGTTGCTACCCATCCAGTGCCACCAAACCCCCGGCCTAGCCTCCTCAGGCGGATTGCGAAAAACCTCCTCAGGGTCCACAGCGGCAGGAAGCGCTGTGGAAAAAGCCATGGATAGAATGAGATATTGAGAAAGAAGAGGCTTCATGGGTGATTTGGTGAAGGGGATCTTTGGACGCGGCTCTACGCCTCCCAAATGTCAAAACTAGCAAGCTGATGACGATTTCCCCCCCGTTAAAATGTGCAGGTCGGGAAGCGCTCCTCCCTATTCTATTGAGAGGGTTACGCGACCTTCACGAATGATCAGGGAGGGCCCGGCGTCGCCATCGCGTGCCTGTGCCAAGCCCCACCCCAACCCAACCGCGATCAGAAAGAAGACCACACCTGCCACTCGGAAACCTGCATGGGTTTCCCGGCAGTGGCGCGTTCAACTCGCAAATGGCGGAATGACGGTTTGGCATCGAGATTGATTTTCCATGATGGGCTGTCGCCGATGGCGAGCAGTTGATCCTCCTTGACCACCACGGTGCTTGGATCCCCGCCCAGTTTGTATTCCACCCGAAGCTCCTTGGGTTGATTGGGCGCGGGATCACCCCCTGCGAAACCATTGCCGACCATGGCACGGAGGGAACCTGCAGTCACCATGGGGCGCAACTTCTCTGTCAGATCGACACGGAGTTCCCCGGCACCATAAGTGGCCGAAAGGATTTCAAGGGTTGGCCCAGGAGAAGCAACAAAGCTGGCAAGGATTTCAGGTTGCGAGAAACTCCAATCCTGCGAAGCCACGACCCGGTCGCCGGTTTGAAAAGCTCCCTGCAATTCGACCCTTCCGATGGCACGGCTTGTCCCAAGATCGAGGGCCAACCACGGGGCACCATCCTGAGGATCGCTGACCCAAGACGTGACCGGGTTGCCATCGGTGGCCATAGCGGGATGCGTCGGATTGTCCCTGTGCGACGACGCACGCGCTCCTTTCCACAAAGCCATGTTGGTGTCAGGAGAATCAGGAGAAACCTGAAGGGCAATCACCGTATTGAGCCGGTCCCACGAGCTGCCTGAAGGCAAAGTCAAAGTGAGCCCGGTCTCGTCCTGTTTCAGGGACACGGATTTGGAACTTTCCAACAGCACGGCCTGACTGAATTTCCGGCCATCCGAGGGGGGCGGCAGCGTGAGGGTGCGTGTGCCGTCTGCAGGGGGCTTGAGAACGTGGAGATACTCGATCCGATCATCGATCGAGCGCGTGGCCACACCCCAGGCAAGATCGGAGATCCTTGTGCCGGGTGCGGTGCGATAGGATGCGCTGGGATAAGTATTCTTGATCGACCGTTCGACACGTTTGATGAGATCACCGGTCTTTTTCATGCGATCCAGGACACCGGTTTCCCATCCGCCGCCTGCGTAAGGCCCTGCCGCCCAGAGCGTGCCGCCACCATCGGTGTTCGAGGCAACCTGGAGAACGGTGTAGCGGTACATCGCTTCAGGAGTGTATTGAATCCATGGGTTGAACCCGATTTTCGGGCTTTTGTGCGCGGGTTCGCTCCCACCTTCCGGGAAGGCTGACCAAAAAATGCTGCCAGCCACGATCGTGATCGGAATCTTGTAAGAGGTCCATTGATCACCGTCGGGAGTATCAAAACCATGGTGATAAAAGATCTCCTTGTTGCCGATGTCGCAGCTGTAAAGACTGCCGTAATCATTCTGCATCATGAGCAGATGCGGATGCTTGGCGGTGATGGTCTTGCGCAGGCGCGGATAGTCCACCACGCGGTAGCTGTCGGCGGCTCCGCTGCCTTCGTCGAGATAGAGACCGAGGATGTCCCTGCCATAGCGGTCAACGAGTTCGGCGTAGGCTTCATTGATGAAATCGTTCCACTTCGCCTTATCCCATTGATTGAAATCCGGATTGGAACCCTCGCCACGGTGCCAACCCGTTCTTGCCATGTCATCATCGGTGAAATCATGACCATCGCGCGGATGGGTATACAGCAGCACCTTGATGCCTCGGGCCTTGCAGGCCTTGATCATGTCTCCGATGAGATCCCTCTTGGAAGAATGTCCGGGACGCCATTTCTCCATCACCTTGCTGGGATAGAGCACGTTCATGTCAGCATGCCACGCGGTGAAGAGCACGTATTCCACATTCATCGCCGCCATGTCCCTGGCAAAGCCTTCGGCGTCGAAGCGGTTTGCAAGGTCATCAAGACCCGCGGGCAAGGATCCATCACGGTTGATGGTGGCCGAATAGGCCTCACCGCCCCAAACATAGTGGACGAAAAAGCCGTATTTCATCGACCGGTAGTCGGCGACAGGGTCGGCATAAGTCGGAGGAAGCAACAGCAGACTTGCGACAAGAAGGAACAGCGATTGAAGTCGAAGCTTGGATGGGATCATGGGATGAGCGGAAGGATGCAATTTTTGACGAAGCCTTCAGGCAGGGAGCCCTTCCAAGTCATGATGTCAAGGAACCCGTTGTTGATGAAGGGCCCGGTGAAGCTGAGATTGGCATCACCGACGTGGCGGAGGGTTCCGGAGTTGGTCAGGGAACCGTTTCCGGGGATGCTGCCGCCGAAGGTGAGTGCGTGCTGGCTGCCCACGATGGCAAGACTGCTGTTTGTTCGATCGACCACACTTCCGGCAATACCAGCCAGAGAGTCGGGCACGTGCGCGGAAGGTCCGTTCTGCTGGCCTTGGAAAGCAGGCCTTGGGTCGAAGGCTGTTCGATCAATCGAGGGAAACTCGAAGCGGTTGAAATCGCCGCCCTGAACGATTTGTCCGGGAGTCAGCATGCCGATGAACTTTCCATCCTCCGTGACCACCAAGCCGCTGGGCACGCAGCCCGGGCGGTTGAATGCCAGAAAGAAGAGCCGGAAAAATTGCTGATAGTAAGATTTCTTGAACTTCATTCTTGAAACAGCGTGCGGCAGAAAATCGAACGGGGCACGGAAACCCATACCGCACCCCGTTCGGGAGATGCCCCTCCAGAGGCAAGATGGAGAATAGGGCAAAGCAAGCGGCAGCAGGTCACGGGGATTCCGACCTCACCGCTGCCATGCCTCATCGACGGCGTCTGAGGATCCCCAGCAGGCCGAGTCCACCGAGAAGGGTCACGGCCGGTTCAGGAACGGCAGTGAGGCTGAAGTTGTCGATTTTGACTTGTTGGGAACCGTTCAGGTTCGGCGCGCCGGCGTTGTCGGTGATCCAACCGACGTAATTGATGCCGGCGGCTAACAGATCGTCACCGCTGCGGGTGTAGGTAATGGTGACAACCGAATTGGAGTTGTAGCGGACCAAATGGGCCGTATCGATGGTTCCTCCATCGGCTCCGTTCCAATTGTGCTGGGTGCTCGTGAACCCGACCGTGAACCAAGAGTTGGTTCCACCCGGGTCAGCTCCACCCAGAACCGTGGTATCAACCGTCATTTGCACGGTGTAGTCGTAACCTGACACCGGCGTGAAGGTGAGGAAGTTGCTGCTGGTGGGAGTCGCCACATTGCTGTCGGCGATGTCGCGTTGGCCCCAACCGCCTGTTTCGACTCCAGCCAACCAAGTGGCACTGGCGCTCCCGCCGAGGAGCCCACTGCGAATGGTGGGCGCAGTGGTGTGAAGCGACTGAGTATAAGGCCCGCCCCGATTGACATTTTGCTGATCGTTGAAATCATCAAAGTAGATCACGGTCGATGCGTTCGCCGCGAGGGCGAAGGTCGCCATTGCGGCGAAGACCCGGGGGATCGTTGCGATGTGTTTTTTCATGGGATTTCTTGGTTGTTGAGGGGATGCAAAGGCGACGTGAAGATCATCGGTTCAGGCGTCGGGAGGGGTGTGGAATCGGAGTTTTGGGGAAAACCAGCGGCCCGGCGGATCAATTCGCACGAACCTGAATGAAAAGCCTTGGCTGCGTGAGTGGAAGCGTTCCGCTCAGGGTTACCTCGACCGTCTCGACATCCGAAGCCGTACCGATGACATTCTGGGACCCGGACGCAGTGGTGTCTTCGGTCCAGTTTGTGAGGTCGTCGGAAGTCCAAACCGTGTAGGTCAGACCGGTATTAGCAGGAGTAGCCCGGCGGGTGTAGCGGAAGGTCCCGGTGGATGGATCCAGAGGAACCACGATCGGATTGACCGAAGCCCCACTGTTGGGAATCAGGCCGAAAGCATATTCGTCCTGATTCGACAGTCCATCGCCATCGAGATCACCTGTTTCACTGCCTTGAGCAAGGCCATAGGGAGCACCCCAGTCATCGTAATCGTTCCCGACGTCCAAGGTCAGCTCGCCGGTGGACTCATCAAACGACCAGTCGCCCTTGGCATCCGACATGGTCCAGACGCCGTCATCATCGGCATCCGAAAAGCCGATCACACTGAAGGTCACGGGATCGAAAGACTCACCGGTCAGGGAAGCACGATCGACAAGAGTCCAGATGTAACCGTTGTTGCCGGTAACGGCGCTGGTATTGATGCTGAAATCCCCATGGAAGATGGCCGTTCCCGCACCCGTCACCATGTTCGAAGCAGGAATCTCATCAACCACGAAGGTCAACTGGGCATCGTCGGCCAACACCAGGGTTCCTTCATTGATGGTGGTATTGCCCACGTAGGTATTGATCCCCGCAAGCGTGAGAGTCCCGACCCCATCTTTGGTGAGTCCGCCGCCCGCATTGACCAAATCGACAAGGATCCCGATGTTGAAACCGTTGGTATCGATGTTGGCACCTCCGAAGCCGACAAATGCATGGTTTCCCCCGCCGTAGGTGGTGATGAAATC
>JALOTY010000018.1 GCA_025457665.1 Akkermansiaceae bacterium
CGGCGAATACTGGTTCTGCTTGAAGAGTTCGACGATGCGGGCACCGCGATCGAGCTTCTTCTTGGTCGAGGCATCGAGGTCCGAACCGAACTGGGCGAAAGCCTGGAGTTCGCGGAACTGGGCGAGGTCGAGCTTGGTCGTGCCAGCCACGGACTTGATCGTCTTGGTCTGCGCGGCGGAACCGACGCGGGAAACCGAGAGACCCACCGAAATCGCCGGGCGGATGCCCTGATAGAAAAGGTCGGTTTCGAGGTAGATCTGACCGTCGGTGATCGAGATGACGTTCGTCGGGATGTAGGCGGACACGTCACCGGCCTGGGTTTCGATGATGGGCAGGGCGGTGAGCGAACCACCACCGGCGGCATCGGACAGACGCGCCGAGCGTTCGAGCAGGCGGCTGTGGAGGTAGAACACGTCACCCGGATAAGCTTCGCGGCCGGAGGGGCGCTTGAGAATCAGGGAAACCTGACGGTAGGCGACGGCGTGCTTGGAAAGGTCATCAAACACGATCAGCACATCCTGGCCTTGATCCATCAGGTATTCGGCGATGGCGCAACCGGCGTAGGGAGCGAGGAACTGCATGGCCGCAGCGTCCGAGGCGGAGGCGGAAACGATGGTGGTGTATTCCATCGCACCGGCGTCTTCGAGGGTCTTGTGGATCCGCGCGACGTTCGAGAGCTTTTGGCCGACGGCGACGTAGATACAATACAGCGGCTTGTGGTTCTGCAGTTTGCCCTGCTCGGCCAGCTTGTTCTGCTTGGCTTGGGAAATGATGGTATCGACGGCGATGGTCGTCTTGCCCGTGGAGCGGTCACCAATGATCAGCTCGCGCTGGCCGCGGCCGACGGGGATCATGGCATCGACCGCCATGATGCCGGTTTGCACCGGGACGGAAACGGACTTCCGCTTGATGATGCCCGGGGCGATTTTTTCCATCGGGTACTGGGCGGCGGCGTCGATCGCGCCTTTGCCATCGATGGGCTGGCCGATCGCGTTGACCACGCGGCCGAGGACGTTGCGGCCGACGGGCACGGAGAGCAGCTTGCCGGTGGCCTGGCATTCGATGCCTTCGGTCACGGCGGCGTATTCACCGAGGAGCACGACGCCGACTTCGCTTTCCTCCAGGTTCATCGCGATGCCGGTGACTCCGCCCGGGAACGCGATCATTTCGTTGAGGGAGACATCGGAGAGGCCTTCGACCTTGGCAACGCCGTCGCCAACCTCGCGGACGACGCCGACGTTGGTCTTGTCAACGGAGCTGGTCACGTTGGCGATCTCCTTTTCGAGTTCCTGAAGGATGCTGCTCATGGTTTCCGGTTATCGGTTGGGGATTGGTTCTTGAGAGGGGTGAAATGAAATCAGAAGGCTTGGGCGAGGCGGTCGAGGCGACCTTTCACGGTGCCGTCCCAGACATCGCTGCCGAGGCGGACGCGAAGACCGCCGAGGAGGGCGGGATCGACCTGGTATTCGAAAGTGAGGGAGTCGCCGTATTTCTCCTTAAGGCCGGCGGCGATGCGCTGGCGCTCGGAGTCATCGAGGGTCACGGCGCTTTGCACGACGACGTGGCGGCGCTCGAGTTCGAGGCGGACGAGGCGCTTGAGGGCCAGCAGGATGCCGCGGTAGCCACGGGGTTTTTCCGTAGCGATCTTTTTCACCGCGACCGAGAGCTTGGCCTCATCGAGCCCGGATGCCGTCTGGCACAGGCGGAAAATGCGGCGGGCGGTGGCGGTAGCGATCTTGGAGACCTTCATGGCGGCGCGGCGGATGGGGAAAGGGGGAATCAGGCTTCGACCTTGGCGAGCGCTTCGTCATTGATGCGCTTCTGGTCGTCGCTGGTGAGCACCTTGCCGGTGATCTGGGCGGTGGTGGCGGTGACGAGGCGTCCGAACTCCTTCTTCAGCTCGGCGGCGATCTGATCGCGCTCGGCCTTGGCGGCGGCTTCGGCTTTGGCGAGGATGGCCTGGGCTTGGGAAATGGCTTCCTGGGCCTTGGCTTCGGAAAGGGCGGCGGCGCTGTCGCGGGCTTCCTGGATCAGGCGAGCGGCATCTTCGTTCGCCTTGGCGATGGCGGCAGCGGTCGTGGCTTCGGAATCGGCCAGTTGTTTTTCGATGCGCTTGAGCTTCTCCTCGCCCTCAGCGATGCGGTTCTTGCGCTGCTCCAGCATTTGCTGGATGGGGCCGAAGGCGAATTTCTTCAGCAGGATCGCCACGAGCAGGAAGGAGACACACTGGCTGATGAAATAGGGCCAGTGGATCTTGAAGGTGCGGAAGATTTCACCCACCACGCCACCTTCAGCTTCGGGAGCGGGGGTCGTTGCCAGGAGATCGAGAATCGGTGTCATCGGACGAAAAGCTGGTAGGTGGGAAATCGAAGAAAAATGGCGGAGAAAGAGGGTGGCGCGGGGATCAAGTCAGATCCCCGCGCCGAAAATCAGGTCACTTGGCAAGGAAGATCGCGAAGAACACGATACCTTCGATAAGGGCGGCCAGAATGATCGACAGGGTCAGGATGTTACCGGCGGCACCGGGATTGCGACCGGTGGCTTCGGCGGCTTTGGAACCGAGGAGGCCGATACCGATGGCGGCACCAACGGCGGCGAGGGCAACGTGGAGATTGCCGCTGACTTCAGCAAGGAGGTTGAACATGGTCGTAGTGTTTGTCTTTGGTTTGGTCCCCATCCCCCACAGTCTTTGCCATGGTCCGGACGGGGAAATTTTTCAGTGGTCGTGCTCTTCGTCGTGATGATCGCCGTGATCGCAGATCAGCTTGAGGAACACCGAGGTGAGGAGCATGAACACCAGGGCTTGGATGAGGCCCACAAGGAGTTCGAGGAAATAGAAGGGCATGGGTGGCAGCCAGGCCAGCCAGGTCTTGTCACCCACGACGAACATCATGTTTTCGAGGATGTTCTCACCGGCGAAGATGTTGCCGTAGAGACGGAAGGAGAGGGCGACGGGGCGGAAAAGGATCGAAACGATTTCCAGCACGCCGACGAAGAGGAAGACCAGCAGCATGAAGGCCGCCATGATGCCCTTGAACTTGCCCTTGGGAGCGAAGATGTGGGCAAGGAATCCCTTGAGGCCGTTTTCGCTGATCGCCCAGTAGAACCAAAGGATGGCAAAGGTGAAGGCCATGGCCGCCGTCATGTTGAGGTCGGCATTGCCACCGCGGAAGAAGGGGCGGAATTTGTCGTGGGGATCGACGCCCGGGCCGCTCAACTCCCAACCCACCGTGCCCACGCCCGGCATGAGACCGGACCAGTTGATGAAGAGGATCAGGACGAAAATCGTGGCGAAGAACCAGAAGGTCCGCTTGACGAGATGCTTGCCCAGGATGCCCTCAAGGAAGTTGTAAAGGGACTCGACCAGCCACTCGGCGAAGTTCTGCAAACCCACAGGAATGAGGCTGAGCTTCTTGGTAGCGGCTTGGGCGAAAAGAATGATGCCGCCTGCCACCAACCAGACCATCAGCATGGAGTTGGTGATGGGCAGACCGAAAAGATTGAAGATCTCCTCCGCGTGAGGTGGAAGATGATCATGCCCCTCGGCGCCAGCAAAAACCGGCGCGAGGCTCAGGAGCCACACGGAGAGGATGGGGAGAAGGTAACGACGGGTCATCGCGGTTAACCACCATGCGGCGGCGCGCGGGGGCTGTATCAGAGCTTTTTGTAACGCTGCAAGACTGATTTGTGAAATTTTTCACAAGCTCGCTAAATCCCCGGTTTTCAGCCAATTGTGAATCCGTTCACAAGCCGCAGCGGGTCGCGTGGAGGGCGAGTTCGGCGACGCGACCGGTGAGCCAGCCGCCCTTGCCGATTCCGGCGCTGCCCACGACCTCGAAACCCTGCTCCAGAGCCTGCCGGATGAGTTCTTCCGCCGGCAAACAAAGCCGCCCTCCGGTTTCCACCAGAGCGAAATCCAGCCCCCCGATCCCATGGAATGCCCGATACACCACCTCCGTGCAGGCCAGACGATCGCTGCGCCGGAAATCGAAACTGAAATCGTAAGGTTTCCCGGCATGACTCGCCGCGCGGGCCAGCGCTGCATCGATTTCCCCCTTCCCCAAGGGCGGCCGGAGAATGACGAAAGCGTCCACCGCCAGGGTGTCCTCGGCCGCGCGCCATTTCACGCCATCCTTCCTCGCCTCCAGGAAATCCCCATCCACACCCCTCACGAAAAGCGCGGCGTGAGGCCAGAACCCCGGCAGAAAAAGGTTCGAAAGCGCATCGTCGTGCCGCGTGATGAAAACATCGCCCGGCATCGTTGCCGCCAGGGCCTTGCCTCTCAGCCCGGCATCCACCCGTTTCGACGCACCAGGGGGCTTCATACCCGGTTGGCGAAGCTCGGCAATGAGGGAACCGGACCATCGAAAGACGCCAAATTCACTCCTCTTCCATGCCGAATGATGCCGCCGGCGGAAGGAAAACCAGCGGTACCGCCATCTTTCCCGCAGGCTGGCCCGACAGGCACCCGAATCCAGCTCACGGTCGAGCCGGTCTAACAAAGCCGCCCATTCCTTCGGCTGCCCGGGATGCGGTCCGAAAGCCTCCCGGTGCTCTCGAAAATGCCGGCAGGCCTGCTCATAGCGTCTGAGCCGCCACCAGCTCGTGGTTGCCCGATAGCTCTCCGCGAAAGCCTTGCGCGGCACCCCGGCCCGGGCGTCGCCCTGATCCAGGGCCTTGCGGACCGGTCGGCAGGCATCGGCCAGACGAATCCACTCCCGCATCCCCCGGATCAACAAGCTTGCCGCCGTCAGAGCGACCACGAAAGCCCCCGGTTCGCGGGCCCAGGATCCCCCTCGGTGACCCGCCCGGGATTCCATCGATGCCAGGACCTGCAGCAGCGCCGCACGCCGCGCGAGAAACACCGCGTAGCAGGCCCAAAGCACCTCGTCTTCCGAAGGCGTGAGATAGCCACGGGCACGGATTTCCCCTGATTTCTCAAGGATTTCCGGAGCATCTCCCCCCTCACGCATGGCCTCCGCCACGGCCAGCACGACCCCGGCGGCCCACCCCGGGTCCGCCCCCTCTCCCCGCATTCCGGGGCCCGGCCACACGATCCATTCCATCTCCTAAATCCGTAGTAATTCCCCCGCGCCCGCGCGTCCAGCCCAAGCTCCAGCCCTAGGGGCATCGGGATTTCAGGCGAAATTCCCGATTTATTTTAGCTTGCCAAATGATGACGACCCACCCAAGAGAGTCCTCGCCATGAACAAAGCTGAACTTGTTGAATCCGTCCAGAAAGCCCTCGGTAAAGACGCCACCAAGCGCGCGGCAGAAGATGCCGTGTCCGCCGTGCTCGACTCCATCGCCAAGGGCATCAAGAAGGACAAAAAGGTCCAAATCATCGGTTTCGGCACCTTCGAGGTGAAGAAGCGCGCCGCCCGCATGGGTCGCAACCCCAAGACCGGTGAGTCCATGAAGATCGCCGCCTCCAAGTCGGTCGGCTTCAAGGCCTCCACCACCCTGAAGGGCAGCCTCTGATCCTTGCCGGGCCGCGATCCCCAAAAGAAAGCGGCCTGCCAAACACTACGAAAAACCCCGGTCGCTCGCGATCGGGGTTTTTCTTTGGGAAAATCTCAAGAAAGACAACGCGGCTCAGAACCAGGGCTTCCGGCCGTGCACGTAAGTCGCATCAAATTCCTCGTCGGACTTTGTCAGGTAGATGATGCCCTCGATGATCCCGATGATGGTCCCGACGCCACAGAGCAGGCACAACAGGAGTTGGATCACGCCTTCCTTGGTGTAGCCGAGGTAGAATTTGTGCAAACCCCAGCCCCCCCAGATGATGCCGAGGATGCCGAGAATGCCGGCGATCATCTTCTTCTCGCTCTTGTTTCCCGGTGTGGGCTGAGGCGGCGGCGTATGCGATTGATCAGTGGGGTTGGACATGGTGCCCATTTCCTACTAAACCCGCCGCCGCTCCGCAACACTTCATGAAGCCACGCGTCCTGCTCGAACAATCCCCCCACCCCGCCGGTGGGCTTTTCACCCTCCATGAGCACGATGGCCGGCTCCAACTCGCCCTCGATGGCACCCCTCTCGCCGGCCCCCAGACCCGCTCCGGCGAGCAAGCCCTCGCCGAAATCGGCCTCGCCCCCTTCCGCCCCGTCCGCCAACCCGTAATCTGGCTCGCAGGCCTCGGCCTGGGCACCATGCTCGATGCCGCCATCGCCGCACTCCCGCAGAAAAAAGGCCATTTCATCGTCGCCGAACCCCACGCCGAACTCCGCGGCTGGATTCGCAGCCACCAGCCACTGGCCTGCCTCGACGACGATCGCGTCAGCTTCGAAACCGATGCCGGGACCGCTGCCATGCACCGCCATGCCGATGGCCTGCACGCCATTCTCCTCCATGCCGATACCGCCCCGCCCCACCCCGGCGGCACCCCGGCCATCATGGACCCCCGCTGGCTCGCCGCCGCCCACCAGGCCTTGAAGGACGGCGGACTGATTGCTTTTTCCTCCCTCAAGCCCCTCCGCGGAGCCGAGTCCCTCCTCCGGAGAAACGGTTTCGATACCGCCATTCACGAGATTCCCAGCTCACCCCAGGCGCGGCGCCCGCGCATGTTGCCACTTTATCTTGCCAGAAAAGGCAAATACACCTCTCAAAACCGCTGATCCACCGTCGCCATGACCCGTTTCCTCCTCCCTCTTCTCGCCCTGCCCGCCTTCGCCGGTGAATCCACCGTCCAGACCGCCCCTTTCCGGGTCGAAAAATCCTTCAACGCCCTCGCCGTCCCCGCCGAACCCGGCCTCTTCACCCTCGACCCCGAATCCTGGACGAGCTTCACCATCGAATCGATCACCGATCACGGCACCTCCGTCAAAAAAGGCGAAGTCATCGTCCGTTTCGAACGCGAGGAATACGACCGCCGCGTCCAGGACCTGACCCGCGCCCTCGAAATGCGCCAACTCGAGCTGGCCCGCAAGACCACCGAAGTCACCACCCTCAAGGAAGAAACCCGCATGGGCCTGGAAGCCGCCCGCCGCGCGAAACAAGAGGCCGATGCCGATCTCGCCTACTACAAGGAAAGCACCGAGCCCGCCCTGCGCCGCGATGAAGCCCACAAAATCGAAGTCGCCCGCTTCCGCCTCGCCGCAGAAGAAGAGGAACTCAAGCAGCTCCAGGCGATGTATGATGCCGATGACCTCACCGAGGAAACCGAGGAAATCATCCTCGACCGCCAGAAATTCGCTGTCGAAGACGCCAAGCTCGAGGTCGCCAACACCGAACGCAATACCGCCTGGGTCCTCGAAACCCAGTTGCCCCGGCAGTTGAAATCCTTCGAACTCAAGGCCGAGGAAGCCACCCTCGCCCTCGCCAAGGCCGAAAAGAACCTCCCTGCCGCCCTCCGCACCGCCGAACTCGAACTCGCCAGCCTCGAAACGGCGATCGAACGCGAAACCCTCGAACTCCAGCGCCTCACCAAGGACGCCGCCCTCTTCGAGTGGAAAGCCCCGGCCGATGGCGTCGTCTTCCACGGCTCGCTCGAAGACGGCACCTGGTCGCTCGGCGAACTCGCCAAATCCCTCGTCCCCGGCGGTGCCGTCCCCCTCAAGCGCCCCATCCTCTCCCTCGCCACCGCCGGTGAAACCCTCGTTTCCGCCCAGGTCGATGGCCCGGTCGCCTTCCAGCTCAAGCCCGGCAGCCCCCTCGCCGCCACCCTTGCCGGCCTCGAAAACCTCCAACTCACCGCCACCATCAAGGAAGTCGCCACCCAACCCGGGACCGATGGGAAATTCCGCGTCCTTCTCGACCTCACCTGGCCCGAAGACTTTGCCCCCGCCCCCGCCACCTGGATTTCCTGCACCGCCACCACTCACAGTGCCGATGCCGCCCTCGCCGTCCCCAATGCCGCCCTCCGCGCCGATGCCGGGAAATGGTTCGTCGAGGTGAAACTCGCCGACGGCAAAACCGAGCGCCGCGAAGTTACCCGCGGCCTCAGCGATGGGAAATCCACCGAAATCCTCGGCGGCCTCGAGCCCGGCCAGGTCGTCGTCACCCCCGAGTGAGCCCACTCATGCGCGCCCTCCTCATCGGCCTCCTCGGCCTCGCCACCCTCCACGCGGAAGAACGCCCGCATGCCGAGGTCACCCCGGAAACCGTCGCCGCGTCGATCCGTCGCGGAGTCGATTTCCTCATCGCCGATCAGAACCCGAACGGCTCCTGGGGCGGCCCTACCCGCACCAAGGGCCTCAACATCTACGCACCCATCCCCGGTGCCCACCACGCCTTCCGCGCCGGCACCTCCGGCCTCGCCCTCAGCGGTCTCATCGATAGCGGCGACACCCGCCCCGAAGCCGCCGCCGCCATCGCCCGCGGTGCTGCATGGATGAAGGAAAACCTCCCCAAACTCCGCCGCGCCGACCAGACCACCACCTACAACACCTGGGGCCACGCCTACGGCCTTCGCGCCCTCGTCCGCCTCCACCAGCTCACCCCAAACGCTGCCGAACGCGAGGAATACCAAAAACTCGCCCAACAGCAGGTCGACCTCCTCAACCGCTATGCCGAAGTCAACGGCGGCTGGGGATACCTCGACCTCTTCGACGACCTCACCACCCGCAAGCCCAGCGGCATGCCCACGTCATTTACGACGGCCACCGTACTTCTTGCCATGCACGAGGCCCGCGAAGTCCTCGGCGTCACGCTCGATGAAAAAATCGTCGATGCCGCCAAACGCGGCATCCTCCTCCAGCGCACGCCCGATTTCTCCTACGTTTACGCCTACCCCCACCGCGTCGCCCCGCGCGCCGACATCAACCGCCCCGCCGGTTCCCTCGCCCGCAGCCAGGCCTGCAATGCCGCCATGCGCGTCTTTGGCGATGCCGCCGTGACCGATGCCGTCATCGAAACCTGGGCCGACCGCTTCATCGCCCGCGAAGGCTTCCTCAGCATCGGCCGCAAGCGCCCCGTGCCGCACGAAACCCACTTCGCCATCTCCGGCTATTTCTATTATTACGGCATCTATTATTTCACCGATTCCGTGAGCCTTCTCCCGCCCGCCCGCCAGCAACACCACGCCCCGCGCCTGGCGGAAATCATTCTTTACCGGCAGGAAAAAGACGGCTCCTGGTGGGACTACCCGCTCTACGACTACCACCAACCCTACGGCACCGGCTACGCCCTCATGGCCCTCTCCTGGTGCCGGGATCATCTTCCTCAGCCCGCAGCCGAGGAGCCGTGAGCAGGTTCCTGTTAGATCTTACGTGACAAGCAACGGCGGCACGGTTGACAGCGCACGCACGGCCTTGCCCAGCGCCTTGGCGGATGGAGCCACTTACTTCAATCTCCACAGCTCGGCCTTCCCCGCCGGCGAAGTCCGTGCCTTCCTCGTTCCCGAATCTTCCGCCGCCCTCCTTGCCCTCGCGGCGGCACCCCTCCTCCTTCGCCGCCGCATTCGCTGAAGCGAATCCAGGCACTCACTGGCCATTCTCACACCCCGCACCCGCTACGACGGCTGCGGGATTTTTCTGCTCCAAGCACCAAGGGCCCACCGGACATCCCATGCTTCAATTCCTCCGGAGAGGAAATCGCATTGGTTCTCTGGACAGCCGATGATCTGGAATGCAGTCTGCTAGCGCCTCACTCCCCCATGGACCCCTTCGGACGCACGATCGACTACCTCCGCATTTCGGTCACCGACCGCTGCAACGAGCGCTGCCTCTATTGCATGCCGAAGGGATACAAGGGCTGGGCGGAGCGCGCCGACCACCTCTCGGCGGATGAAATCGTGCGCATCGTCGAACAGTCAACCACGCTCGGGTTCCGCAAATTCCGCCTTACCGGGGGCGAGCCTTTGGTAAGAAAAGACATCGTGGAAATCGCCCGCCGCATTTGGGATCTCCCCGGTGTGCAGACCCTTGGCCTCTCCACCAACGGCGTGCTGCTCAAGGACCTGGCCCGCCCCCTGAAGCAGGCCGGAGTGCGCTCGATCAACATCAGCATCGATGCGCTGGACCCGGAAATCTACCACCAGCTCACCGGCGGTCGCCTCGAAGCCGCCCTCGAAGGCATTGGCGCGGCCGCGGCGGCGGGCTTCGAAGTGGTGAAGCTCAATTGCGTGCTGCTGCGCGGTATCAACGATCACCAGATCATCCCACTCGCCGACTTCGGTGCCACACTCGGCATGCCAGTCCGATTCATCGAACTCATGCCCCTCGCCCCGGGCGGCCCCGTGGACCAGCAGCACTTCCTTCCGGTGTCCGCCGCCAGGGCCACGCTCGCCACCCATGGCCCGCTGGAAACCGCGACCGACAAACCCCACGGACATGGTCCCGCGAAATACTACAAATACCGGGGTTCGCATGTGGGGTTCATCGGCTCCGTCACCTGCGACGACTTCTGCACCACCTGCAACAAGCTCCGCCTCACCGCCGATGGCAAACTCCGCCCCTGCCTGGGCAGGCATGGGGAAATCGATCTGCTGCCTGCCTTGCGTGATGGCAAAGGGGGGATTTCGGCAGCTTTCGAGGATGCCATCGCCAACAAACCGGAAAACCACAGTTTCGCCGAAGACTTCGAAGTCCGTCGGCCCATGACTGCGATTGGCGGATGAGTTATGATCACGTTTCCTGAAGCCCTTGCCGCGGTCCTCCAGAATGCCCCTCTCATGGGAGAGGAGATTTGTGGAATCGATGACGGTGCCGGCAGGATTCTGAGGCAGGAGATCCGTGCCGACCGTTCTTTTCCGCCTTACGATCGCGTCATGATGGATGGCTACGCCATGCGGGCCGAGGACTTGAAGCCGGGACAACGCTATCGCCTCACCGGCATCGCTCCGGCCGGAAGTCCGCAGGCGGTTCTCAGTCCGCTGCCGGGAAGCTGTTTGGAAATCATGACGGGCGCACCCCTGCCACGCGGGGCGGATTGCATCGTCCCGGTCGAATGGACGGAAATCCGTGACAGCGGGGAGATCGCCATCAAACCCGGGAAGTCCCCCGAGGCCGGAACCTTCATTCACCGTGAAGGGAGCGATGCTGCTGCGGGCAGCATGCTTGTCGCCACAGGCACGCGCTTGGGAGCCAGGGAAATCGGGGTGGCCGCCTCCTGTGGCCTCGCTTCCTTGCGCGTGTCACGACTTCCACGCATCGCCATCATTCCTACAGGCGATGAACTTGTCGCCATCGGCGAAACACCCGCCGCGCACCAGATCCGCCAGTCCAACGGACACGCCATCCGCGCCGCTTTGGCCAATGCAGGATACCCCGCCACGCTTTTCTCTCCGCTTGCCGATGACAGCACGGCGGACGATGTCGTGAAGATCCTCGCGTCCTTCGATTGGTGCCTTTTCACCGGCGCGGTATCGATGGGCTCACGCGATTTCCTCCCGCGCCTTTTCGATGAAATCGGCTGTCATCGGATCTTTCACGGAGTCGCCCAGCGGCCGGGAAAACCTGCCGGTTTCTGGCTTGGACCGCAGGCCCAGGCGATCATGGCCCTGCCGGGAAATCCGGTTTCGGCACTCACCGGCATCCACGCCTTCGTTCTTCCCGCCATCGCCCATGCATCACTCGAAATGGCCCATCGCCCCGTTCTCGTGACCCCTGCCACTCCGCTCAAGGGCCTCGCGGGGATGACATGGCACCTCCCCGTCACACTCGACGATGCCCACCGCGCCCACGCCGCACCTTCAAACAACAGCGGCGATTTCATCGGCTTGCTCCGCAGTCACGGTTTCCTCACCCTGCCGCCCGACGGCACTCATGAGGGGCCGCTTCCCTACACCCCATGGCGATGAACGATCCGGAATTCACCCACCTTCGCAAAGGCCAGCCAGCCATGGTTGATGTCTCTAACAAAATATCTAACAAAAGAACCGCGGTGGCCGGCGTCCGTGTGGAGTTGGGTTCCGCGATCATGCAGAGATTCGAGCATGATGAGCTTCGCGGGCCGAAAGGACCGGTGCTGCAAACGGCCATCATCGCCGGCACCATGGCCGCGAAAAAAACCGGTGACCTCATTCCCTTCTGCCATCCTTTGCCGGTCGAAAGCTGCATCTTCGATATCACACCGGACGCCACCGGAGTCCGAATCCGCTGCGAAGTGGCCACCACCGGGAAGACCGGTGTGGAAATGGAAGCCATGACGGCCGCCTCGGTCGCTGCCCTCACCATTTATGACATGTGCAAGGCGATGAACAAGGCCATCCGCATCGAGAATCTCCACCTCATTTCCAAGACCGGCGGCAAATCCGGCGATTACCACGCCTCATGAATCCCTCCCGCCCACTCCATGGCCTCGTGCTCGCCGGAGGCAAGAGCCGTCGCATGGGAAGCGACAAGGCGGCCATGCTTCATCCCGACGGCCGGCCCCTCGCCCGACGCTGCCTCGACCTCCTCGCCGAAGCCGGCTGTGACGCCCTCGCGATTTCGCTCCGCCATGATCAGGAGCTGCCGCCAAGTACGGCGGACATCGTAGATCTGACCATCGTCCGTGATCCCGCTGACGGAGGCTTCGGCCCCATGACCGGGATCGGCGCCGGGATGTCAAGCGCCCCCGAGGCGGACTGGCTCGTGATCGCCTGCGACCTCCCGCGCCTTGATGTCGGCACGCTGCGTCATCTGATCGATTCCCGAAAACCAGAGGAGCCCCTTCTCGCCTATCGCAGCGAATTCGACGGCCTTCCCGAACCGCTGTGCGCGATCTACTCCGCCGAATCGCGGGAATGGATCCGGCAGGCGCTTGCCGCAGACTTCCGCTGCCCGCGGAAGATCCTGATGCGGCACGACTGCCGCCTGCTCGATCTTCCCACGCCCCGCGCGCTGGAAAATGCCAACACCCTGGAGGACTGGAAACAGGCGATCTCGTGATGCCCACCTATCACATCCACTACTTCGGCCTGCTCGCCGACCGGCGGGGAAAGCAGGATGAATCCCTCAGCCATCCGGCCTGCACGGCGGAGGAAATGTTCCGCCATCTCTTTCCTTCCCACGAATCGTCCCCGCCCAAGGGCATCCGTGCCGCCGTGAACGATGCCTTCGTCCCCTGGGATCACCCCCTTGCCGATGGCGACCACATCGCCTTCATGCCGCCCATGTCGGGAGGTTGAGTTTTTCTAACAGAACTTTATGAGCGCATTCGTCCGCTTCGAGCTTCAGGAAACGGCCATTGATATCCCATCATTGCTTGCAGCTTTGGAGGATCCCGCAGTCGGCGCCGTGGTGAGCTTTGATGGCAGGATCCGCAATCACAATGACGGCCACCATGTGGTCGCACTCGCTTACCAAGCTTATCCCGCGCTTGCCCTGTCCACGGGAGAAAAAATCCTCTCGGAAGAAGCCGCCCGTCATGAAGTGCGCGCCATCGTCGCCGTCCATCGCTGCGGTCCCATCGCCATCGGCGAGTCGGCGGTCTGGGTGGGAGTCGCGGCGGAACATCGGAAGGCGGCCTTTCGCGCCGCAGAGGCGGTGATGGAGCGACTGAAATACGAACTGCCGATTTGGAAGAAGGAAACCTACGGCAACGGTAGTAGTGAATGGGTGGGGCCCGACAATCTCCACGCCGCCACCGGGGAGGCACGCGGCGATCTTCCCGAATGGAAAGCGACGCTGAGGCAAATCTGGATTTCGCCGGGAAATGATTTTCGCGGTCATCATGGAGGCCCGAGGGGCGAGAATGGGATTGCTTCGGTGGGTGAAGTCGAATGCATCGCCGGCATGGGCCTTCGCGGTGATCGCTATTTCGGCTACAAGCCGGATTTCAAGGGGCAGGTGACCTTCATGGATGCGGACGTCATCGATGCCGTGGGAAACCACACTGGACGCCAAGAGATCACTGGCGGCGAGTTCCGGCGAAATCTCATCGTCAGCGGCGTGCGGCTCGGCGATTGGGTGGGGCGGCGTTTCCTCTTCCAAGGCATCACCTTCGAAGGCACGGAGGAATGCAAGCCCTGCTACTGGATGGACAAGGCCGTGGCACCGGGAACCGAGGAATTCCTCAAGGATGCCTGCCGCGGCGGCCTGAGGGCGAGAATCCTGAGCGATGGGATCCTGCGGGTTTCCGCCAATCCCGAATGAATCGGCACCGGTCCGCCCGGCATCTTTTCGCGCTTCCTCCTTGGCCTCGGGGCGGAAATCCGATTGGAATCACGCAACTCCGCCACGATCATGACTGACAATCCCTACGCCCCTCCTGTTTCCGGACCTCCGCCAGTGCCCACCGACAGCATCTCGCGTCAACTCGCCGGTATCCAGTATCCTCTGAACCTCAGCTTCAAGCTTCTCGCCCTGGCCAATCAGACCACGGTCACCGATGCCTCCGGCCGCACCGTCCTCTACACCAAGCAAAAGCTCCTCAAGTTCCGCGAGCACGTCGAGATCTTCACCGACAACACCCGCAGCACCCGCCTTGCGGAAATCAAGGCGAACAAGGTGATCGATTGGTCCGCCCGCTACCATGCCACCGATGCCGACGGCGTCGCGATCGGTTCGGTGGGCCGCCGCGGCTGGCGCTCGATCTTCAAGGCCCACTACGAAGTCTTCAATCCCGGCGATGACAGCCCGGATTTCTCCATCCGCGAGGAGAACCCCTGGGCCAAGGTGCTCGATTCCTTCCTCGGTCAGATTCCCATCATTGGCATGTTCACCGGCTTCTTCTGCCACCCGCGCTATGTGGCCACCCGTGCCGATGGTACCCCGGCCATGCGCATCACCAAGCAATCCGCCTTCTTCGAAGGGAAATTCCAGATCGAGAAACTCTCCGACCTCACCCCGCGCGAGGAACTCAATCTCTTCCTCTCCTTCATGATGCTTATTCTGCTGGAACGCAGTCGGGGGTGAGTCGAAGCGGCTGCCCGGAATACCATCCCATGCGTCGCCTCGTCCTGTCCTTCATCGTGCTCTGCCAGACCGGCCAGAGCCAGGTCACTTTCGCGCCCCCGAAATCGATTGTTCCCACCCTCAGGTTCATGGATGATCTGCGGGTCCATGACATCAATGCGGACTCCCACCCGGATCTCATCGCTGTCGAACTCTATGGGCATAGAACGCTGACCTGGCTCAACGACGAAAATGGCAATTTTTCAAATCCGCTGGAGTGGAGCAGTGATGATGAACCTCTGGACTACCTCGGTTTAGCCGATTGGAATCAGGATGGGCAATTGGATCTCTGGTTTAGCGGTGAAGATTCTGAGAATCCTTCAAGTCCATCAGGCGACTCGGTTATTGAAATTCTGGTGGCACCTGGTCTTGGCGGGGGAAATTTTGGGCAAAAGAGCGTCATCGGCACGATGCCTCAGGGGCCCTCTTTTTCCGGTGATCCTATCCTGATGGACATCAACGGGGACGGCAGAGCTGATGTACTTACCGAATCATCCATCCTGCTATCCAATCCTGGAGGCGGATGGGCCGCAACGGGTCAAGGATTGCCGAAACTGAACTCACAACCGCTGTGGCTCGATAGACGCACTCCTCGGGGGAACGATCATGATGGAGATGGCGACGTAGATCTATTTATCGTTCCGGATTTGCAGGATGGTAGGCTGCTCTTCTGGGAGAATCTCGGCGGGGGGGCTTTTGCCACCCCACGGACACTGCTCGGCCCTACTGCTGAGGGTCTCCAAAGGCAACATTTTCAGATGGTTCCTGACTCCGGTGGGGCGGCGGCGATCACGGTGGAGACTCAGTCCATGTCTGGCCAGTCCACGGTTGTCCGCTATACCATTGACTCGACCGCCACTCTCGTTCCAAACGGGCAGTTCACTCTTCCCGTCACTCGTGAAGGAAAGAGTGTGTATAACACGGGTGTAAAACTCCTTGCGCCCGACCGGGCGATTGTAGCGAGCTACTCCGGTGATCTCAATCGTACTTACCTGGATCTCATCCGATTTGATGGCTCTCCGCTGGTTCCCGTGATGACTGTGCCCGGAGCCACCACTACCGATCTGATCCAGTTAGAGAACTTGAATGGGGATGTGTATGTCGACCTCCTGCTCGGCCTGCCTGCGCTTCAAGGTGTAGGCAAAAGCGTTGCGGATCAGGTGCATTGGATTGCCATGAATTCAGCGGGGGCTGTGATTGGCGGCTTCCGCGAAGTTCATACCAGTGTCGTTGCTCCGGTTCTTGAGGATAGCGGTGACCTGAATGGCGACGGAAAACCTGATATTCTCGTAGGATCGGCTAAAGGTGGCGAGTTAGAAAGTTCGCATATCCTGCATTTCTTTTCTACAGATAACACAGGAGAGACTTGGACGGAGACGAGGACTGTCCTTGATGCACCTTTGCAGATTTTCGGCCGGATTGATCTGGTCGGTAGTTATCTGATCATGCCTGCCGAATACACCATTTCCGCACAAGCCGGAAAGGCAGACTTCCTTGTCCTGAGCACCGATGAAGGAACGAGTCGCTTTGGATGGCTCATCCAAGATGCCAATAGGGTGTTCCATTTCTTCCCCTTAACGGAATCCAACTCAAGCTGGGTGCATCATGCGGACCTTCAAGACTGGGATGGGGACGGCATCAACGACATTCTTTTTGTTGAAACAGGATACCTTGATAACCGGATCAAGTGGCACAAAGGAACGATCACTGGTTTTCTTCCTTCCATGGATGTTGCGATTCTTTCTACTCTTGAGTATTATAGTTCTCCTGTGATCGACATGGATCGTGATGGCGATCTTGATCTTTTGTTTCAAGGAAACCTCTTCGGGCAGCATTCGTGCTACTGGATGGAAAACGATGGAGCTGGAAATCTCATCGCCGCAAGAAGACTTCAGCGACTGATCTGGTCAGCCGGAGTTGATTTCGATCAGGACGGCTTCCCGGACTTTGGCGTTTCCAGCCATCATGGTGGACCTGGCCAAATTCTTTTGTCCCGCCCCGGCCTGACCTTCGAGCCCTTCGGAGCTCAAATTTTTCGGCCTGAATCGACTCACTTTCTGGATATGGATGATGATGGAGATGCCGACATGCTTTCCCTGGTACCTTTTATGGGACTAGCCGCTTTCACCGAAATCCTTTGGTTTGAAAATCGAGGTGATGGCTTTTTTTCGGAGCCACGGCGCACCGATGGGCCAAGTGATCGGTATCGTTCGAATCTCAGCCCTCTGGATATCGACCAGGACGGAGTGACTGATCTGGTTTCAATCTCACCTGGGGACGGGCGGATTGAATGGTTTCAAAAAACGAGGGTCGCCGCCCCCGCAACTTTCGAATCTTGGATGGCGGCATCAAATCTCAGCGGGCATTCGGCCGGACCATTTTCAGACTGGGATGAGGATGGAGCCAGCAACTGGGAGGAGTTCGCTTTCGGTTCGCACCCTGCTTCCCCTGATCCGGGGCATCCGGGAAGACCCCGGATGGTTCATCTGCCATCGGGCCTGGCCTACCGTTTCCAGCGCCGCACCGATGCCTCGGCCCTTGGCTTGGGTTACCAGATTTCTCGGAGCAATGACCTCCGGGACTGGTTTCCATGGTCACCCGTCCCAGCGATCCAGAGCGGTCCTCACGCGTATGAAAGTGTGTCCTACCCGATCGAGCCGGGTAGCGGTCCAGAGTTTTTCCGCACTGAGATCAGCGATCCTGCAGCCCCGTGATCCCTAGTGTTGCCGGGAACTTGGCAATTATGCTGTCCCATCGGTTGCCTGCTTAACCGTCACCGCAACGGACGGCCCGGGACCTTCATCTCGAACTTCGGGATGCGGACAAAGCCCCAGGTGCCGGAGTCGCTGCGGCCGAAGAAGGCGCCTTCGGCCTCGGCATCGGCGGCGATGACGTGGTAGCTGTTGTAGGAAAAGACTTCTCCGGGAGCGATCCCGGGAGTCTGGCCGACGACGCCCTCGCCTTCCACCACCGTCATTTCCTCGCCCTCACGCACGATCCATTTGCGGCCTTCGATGGTCACGCCTTCATCCCCGGCGTTGCGGATGGAGATGAAGTAAACAAAGGGATGCGGCTTGTCCGGCGGGGTTTCCAGGGACGGCATGTAAATCACGTCGTCCACCGTCACCCTGACTCCCTTCAGCTCTTGCATCCGCGCCTTTTCCCAAGCACCCGGGCCTTTGCCAATCCCCGAATCCCCCGAGGGGTTCATTCCCGCCATTCGCGGGGCGATTTGCCGGTTTCCTCGCGGAAGGCCTTGGCGAAATGGCTGAGGCTTTGGTAGCCGACGTCCAGCGCCACATCGGTCACCGAGGCCCCGGCTTCCTTCAGCAACTCGCAGGCCCGTGAAATCCGGATGCGGCGCTGGTGGTCCCGCAGGGTTTGCCCCGTCCGCGCCTTCACCATGCGGCTGAGGTGGGTGGGCGAGACCCCGCATTCGCGCCCCAGGCGTTGCAGGTCGATCCCCTCGGCGATCCGCATTTCCAGCAGGGAAAGGGCCCGACGCACGGGATCGAGCCGCTGTTTCATCTCATGGCAGAACCCCGCACCCGAGTCCGCACGACCGGTGCGAAAGAGCCGAACCGCCGCCCACTCCAGGATCCGCGCCTCGGTCCTCATGGCGTGCCCGGGCGCTGCGGCATCGGTCCCCGCGAGGGCTTCCGCCAATTCCTTTTCCGGTCCGCTCATCAGCCCGGCAAAGGCCAATCGCCCGCCGCCCGCCAGCCATTGGGCGAACTGGGGATGCACGTGGTTCATCTGCCCGCCGATCCGCCGCGCCAACCAGGCCCGCGAAATGACCACCACCTCGGCCGCATGCTGACCGGGCAGACGCGTCCACCGCCATCGATCCTCCCCATCCTCCCCGAAAATCGCATACATTCCCGGCCGCAGGAACATCCGGTCCTCCTTTCCCCAGATCACTCCCTCGCCCTGATGGTTGAGCCAAATCCATACCTCTCCCGCCACCTTCGTCTGCCACGTGCTGCCCGCCTGCACCGATTTCCCCCCCAAGCGCCAGCAGGCCACCCCTCCCAAGTCCAACCAGCGCTTCAATTCCATCGACCCCCAAATCCTCCCACCCTCCCAAGCTTTTGACAAAGTTTTTATTGAGATTCAATCGCATCAATGCTGGAATCGCCCTCGTGAGCCCGACGGATCTTCAGATGCTCCTCCGTTCCATCCGCCCGACCACTCCGAGTGGTGCGGACCTTTTGTTGGATTTGCGCGACTTGCTGATGTCGCGTGGCCACGCCGGGAAATGCGTGAAATGTTTTTTCGGTCTGCTGGGCGACCTCGGCCAGCCCGGAGCTTTGGTGCCCTTGAGGCATTGGCTGGAGAAGCATGTGGAAATCGAAGTGAGGGCGGACGGGAAAAGGCTCGAAACCCTGCCCGTGCAGCTGGGTCGGTCCGCGGATTTGCATGCCTATTGCGAAGAAGTCATCCGGCGTTTGCGCGAGGACCGCGCCTACACGCAACAACGGCTGGATCTGCGTTTCCGATTTCGGGAAAGCGCGGAGGCTGGGGCACTCGGGTCGGGGGCTTGACAGGCGGGTCTGCGGTCCCTTCTCTCCCCGCAACGTTGACGCGGGGATGCATGGAATCCGGTGAAAATCCGGAACAGACGCGCTGCGGTAACTGGTCACGAATTCCCACATGCCAATCTCCGCCCGAGCGGGGGTGAAGGCGGGAAGGAGGCTTGGCACCAGGAGTCCGAATACTTCATCCCTCAGGTCTCCGTTCGCCGCCGCGGATTCCGGGCCGTGGCGGCCGCAACGCCCTCTCGCGATCCAGGGGGTGACGGGATCACCGCCGGGGCACTCGCCCCCGGTGCGTTCTCGCTCGGCTCAAATACGAGAACCCTAGTAAACGAA
The DNA here is from genome assembly GCA_025457665.1 of Akkermansiaceae bacterium. Taxonomy (GTDB): domain Bacteria; phylum Verrucomicrobiota; class Verrucomicrobiia; order Verrucomicrobiales; family Akkermansiaceae; genus Haloferula. The sequence goes on from JALOTY010000018.1 coordinate 19,692, forward strand.
ATGCACATCCGACCCCTCGTGGCCGCCGGCGCGCTCGCGCTTTGTCCGGCCGCATCCGCCGCCACCGTCACCACCACCGCCGATCTCATCCAGACCTTTGGAAGTGGGGCGAACTCCGCCACCCTCGTCATCGATTTCAATGACGGCAGCCCCAACGACAGCTTCGCCTGGGGTTACCGTTTCGATGGCCAGATCAGCGGAGCCGCCATGATCCTCGCCATCGCCGCAGCGGATCCGAACCTCAGCCTCACGGCCTTCGGCGATGCCTCCTCTGGCTTTTTCCTCACGCAGATCAGCTACCTCCATGGCACCACACTGCGCAGCGCCACGGCATCGAGTTCCGCGCCGTGGCAGTATTGGTCGTATTGGATCGATGGCGGATTTGCCGATGGCAGCATCGGCACACCCACAGCCGTCAGCGGTGGCGGCGCGAATCTGCCGGGCACTTGGACGGAATCGCCGGTCGGGGCATCGGAGGAAAGCTTCGGTTCCAGCGGTCGTTTCCTCAGCGATGGGGCCTGGGATGCCTGGTCTTTTGGTGAATTCGGCTCGAACTCGCCTTCCGGTCCGGTGCATGCCGCCGTGCCTGAGCCCGCCACCAGCCTGCTTCTGGCCATGGCTTCGCTGGGCTGCTTCATCCGCCGCCGCCCACCCCTCCGGTGAAATCCCTCCTCGCGCTCCTGCTGCTTCCCGGCCTGCTCCTGCGGGCCGGGGCTCAGGAGCGCGCTCGCGAGGACGGAGACGAGAGGCTGGAGCCCTTGGTCATTGATGCCGACGACGACAAAAACCGCATCATCCCCGCCCACGTCGCGGGTAATGCCACGGTCATCGATGCCGAAACCATCGCCTCCTCCGGTGCCCGCTCGGTCGCCGAACTGCTCGCCAGTCGTGGCGGCATCCGCCTGACCAGCAGCACGGGAAATCCGGCCGATGCCTCGGTGCACCTGCGCGGCTTCGGCGAAAACTCCGCGTCACGCGCGCTGATCCTCATCGATGGCCGCCCGGTGAACCGTGCCGACATGGCATCCGTTTCCTGGCTGGAAGTTCCCCTGGCCCGTCTCGATCGCGTGGAAATCCTCCGCGGCAGCCACAGCGCCCGTTTTGGCGACAATGCCGTGGGCGGCGTGATCAACCTCGTCACCCGCGGTGGAAATACGACATCCACCGTAGTTGAAGCCGCCGCCGGCAGTGATGCGAGCTTCATCGCCCGTGCCTCGCACCATCAGGCGGTGGCAGGAAACCGGCTCGGCTTCGATTTCGAGAGCAACCTCACCGATGGCTGGCGGGACAATGCCTTCAGCGAACTGCAGAGCGGCAGCATCCGCTGGGACCGGGACATCCATCGCACCCTTCAGGCCGACTTGTCCCTTTCCTGGGCGGATCAAAGCGGCGGCTTTCCCGGTCCGCTCACGCTTGGCCGCTATCTGGCGGACCCCCGGCAATCCATCTACGCACTCTTCGGCCAGGCCGATCAGTATTTCAGCGAGCAAACCCGCTGGTTGGCGGAAGGCGGCATCACTTGGGGAAATCGCAGCGATCTCTTCCTTGAATTCCCTCTCTCCTTCCTGCGCCGCGACCTCGAATGGAATTTCGGTCCCGGCTTCCATAGCGACAACCTGCTCGACACCCTCACGCTCCAACCGACCCTCGGCATCCGTCGCGATACCTGGTCGGCCGATGTCGGCATCCATTTCCGCCGCGACCGGCTCGACCTCCAGCAGTATGCGGAAATCCAGCGGCTCAATCGCACGTCCGCTGCCGCGCTGGATCGACAGATCCTAGGCATCCATGCCGGTGCCGAGTGGGAGCTGTTAGAAAACTGGCACTTCTCCGTAGCGGCGCGATGGGAGCAATCAGACCTTGATGCCTCTTCGCAAAGTGATCTTTTCCCGGCCGATCCGACCCTGAATTTCGCCCGCGGCACGGAGGAAAGCCATCGGGCCTTCCAGGCCGGGCTGAGATGGGAACCACAGCCCGATCTGGCGCTGTGGTTCCGCTATGACCGGCTGTATCGCCTGCCTTCCACCGATGAGATCGCCTCCTATCAAGGCTTTCCCCTCACGGTGCCATTCAACGACCAACTTCGCGCGGAAACCGGCCACAACCTCGAACTCGGCGGTGAGTGGACGCTGGGAAACTGGACTCTCGGCCTCAATGGTTTCGCGCAATGGATGGAAGGCGAAATCATTTACGACTACCTCGCCAATCTCAACGTCAACCTTGCCGATACCAAACGCATGGGGCTTGAAACCACTCTGGGTTACGATGCCGGAAATTGGAACATCGATCTCCGCCACACCGCCCTTCAGGCGCGTTTCGACAGCGGTCCTTACCAGGGCAAGGAGGTCTTCCTCGTGCCCAACCATGAAGTCACCGCCACCCTCGGCTGGCGGCCTACCGAAAAGCTTTCGCTTCAGGCCGAATACCAATGGATCGCCAGTTCGTATGAAGGCAACGACTTCCTCAACGTCCGGCCGAAGCTCCCGGCTTATGATGTCGTGAATCTCCTCGTCCGCTATGAACCCCAGCCCGGTCTCTCCGTTTACGCCCGCGTCAACAACCTCCTCGATGAGACATACGCCACGCTCAAATACAACGGCCTCTGGTACCCCGCCGCAGGCAGACAGTTCTTGGTCGGCTTACGGCAGGAATTCTAGATCTAACAGCAATCATGATGAACCACGGAATACACCGAACACACGGAAAAAATGAAGACGGCATGTCTGATCCATGCATCTCAAAAATCTCCTCGTTCCGTGTCTTCCGTAGTCCGCTCTCCTTCATGAAATCCCCCACACTTCTTCTTCTTTTTCTCGTTTCACCCCTTCATGCCGGGCCTTACCCGGGTGCTGCGGGCACGACGGGGACTGATGCGATTTCCAAGGACGACAGCCGCATCGTCGCCTGGGCTGCGGGGCACAGTGCCATCACCTACGGCGCGGATGTCGATACCACCTGGCAAACCCCGCAGAAAGCGGTGGGCCCGGCCAGTCTGGATGTTTACGACATTGTGTGTCTCGGCAACGGCGGCCGCATCACCCTGTATTTCCCTCATCCTCTGCGCGATGGCCCGGGTGCGGACTTCGCGGTGTTTGAAAATGCCATCAGCAACACCTTCCTCGAACTCGCCTTTGTCGAAGTCTCCAGCGATGGCGTGAACTTCCATCGCTTCCCCAGCGCCTCACTTACGGCATCCATCGTAGGTGCTTTCGGCATGGTGGATCCCACGAACCTTTCCGGCCTTGCGGGGAAACACCGACAAGGCTTTGGCACGCCCTTCGATCTCGCCAGCCTGCCCGCCGCGCCCACGCTGGATCGCACCCGCGTGTGTTTCCTGCGGATCATCGACATCATCGGCGATGGCACCGCGCGCGACAGCGCGAACCGCCCGATCTACGATCCCACGCCGACGATTGGCAGCGGCGGCTTCGATCTCGATGCCGTGGCGGTGCTGCATCAGAATGACGGCCCCTTCGCGATCCTCTCCCAAGTCCGGACCGGCAGCGTCCATTCCCTGACCTGGCAGAGCAATCCGGGGCATGTCTATCAGGTCGAAGCAGGGAGCCGCCTCGATGATTTCGTCCCGGTGGCCATTCTCCCCGCCTCTCCCGCCACCGCCACCACCACCTGGACCAGCCCGCCCACCAGCAGTCCCCGCCAGTTCTGGCGCATCCGTCGGATTTCACCGTGAGAAAAACAGGCCGCGGCGGGCGCAAGGGTGTCCGCTTCGACTTCACCGAGAACCCGGCCGCCGATGCCCGTTCGGTGAAACGGGATGACTTCCTCGCTCTGTTGCAGGAAGGGGAGCCGAGGGGCATTTGAGCCTCTTGTTTCACCAAATGGCGGTTGAGGTCACCGTCCGCAAAATCGACCCAGAGATCAACTATCGGATCGACGGTTCTGTTCGATCTTTGTTGAAACATTCCAAATAAATAATTGATTTACAGTAGTTTTTTGTGGATCTTAATCGACGTAAGGATCATCGGTTTTGCCACAAGAGACATCCATACTCCGGCGCGTTACGTCCATGGAACCACTCCTTCCGGGCAGTGGCGGCCCTGAGCTTGCGGAACTTAGCGTGGAAATTTTCCGGAAATCCGGCGAATTGTCGGCTGCGCTCCCATCCAAGGCCGTCCGCAGCGGGGTCGCCGCCTTGGTGCGGGAGATGAACAGCTACTACTCGAATCTGATCGAGGGTCACAAAACCCTGCCCCGTGACATCGAGCGGGCTCTGCGCGACGATTTCTCGGAGCGCGAAGAGGATCGCAACAACCAGCTCCTCAGCGTGGCCCACATCCGCACGGAGACGGCCATGCGCCAGCGCTTGGCGGACGAGCCGGATCTTGGTGTTTATGAGCCGGACTTTATCCTCTGGCTTCACCGCGAGTTCTACCGGGCATTGCCTGAGACGGAATGGTTCACCACTTCAGTCTCCGGGAAGCGCTATCCTGTGGTACCCGGGGAGTTCCGTGATTACAACGTGGAAGTTGGCCGCCACACTCCGCCGGATCATGAGGTGCTGGGTGATTTCTTGCGCCGCTTTGCGGATTTCTACTCCGGCCCCAACATTCTCGCCACGGAGCGACTCACCGCAGCCGCAGCCGCCCATCACCGTTTGGCTTGGATCCATCCCTTTGGAGATGGCAACGGCCGCGTGGCCCGCTTGCAATCCCAAGCCGCCATGATCCGCAGCGGTCTGGACTCCGAAGGGCTTTGGACACTCTCCCGCGGTTTTGCCCGCTCGCGCGCCGCCTACTACCAGCACTTGCAGGGAGCCGACCAGCAACGTGCCAATGATTTTGATGGTCGTGGCAACCTGAGTGATGCCGCGCTTTTCCGCTTCTGCCGCTATTTCCTCGAATGCTGTCTGGACCAGATCCGCTTCATGACAGACCTCATTGCGCCATTCCATTTGATCGATCGCATGGAAAACTATTTCGGCTTCATCCGTGTCGATCTGGAAGGAAGGACGCGTGAGCACCTGCAGCGTCTCCTCAAGGCACTTTGTTTGGAGGGGGAAATCACCCGCGGTGCGGTGTCTGAAATCCTTGGCCTCAAGGGCACCGCGGCACGTGCCGTGATTCGCCGTGCTCTCGATGAAGGATTCGTGATCTCACCGAGTGAAAAAGGCCCCTTGTGCCTTGCCTTTCCCCACAAGGTTCTGGACTCATGGTTCCCTCAGCTTTTCATCGACTTGCCGGTGCCGGAATGAACCGACCCAGCTCACGGACTGCCCGGCACGGCGAGGTCTGTGCTTGATGGTGGGGCACGAAAAAGCCGGGTGCCCAGAGGGACCCGGCTTCGAAAAATCAGAGACGGTCAGAGATCTCAGGCGAGGGTGCCTTCGTCCTCTTCGTCGCACTCCTTGTCCTTGCACTTGCCGGCGAGGGTGCCTTCGTCTTCTTCATCGCACTCCTTGTCCTTGCACTTGCCGGCAAGGGTGCCTTCGTCTTCCTCATCGCACTTCTCCTTGCACTTGCCAGCGAGGGTGCCTTCTTCTTTCTCCTCATCCTTATCGCACTTCTTGCAATCGGCGAGGGTGCCTTCTTCGTCCTTGTCGCACTCTTCGTCGCACTTGCCGGCGAGGGTGCCTTCTTCGTCCTTATCGCACTCTTCGTCGCACTTGCCGGCGAGGGTGCCTTCTTCCTTCTCCTCGTCCTTGTCGCACTTCTTGCAATCAGCAAGGGTGCCTTCGTCTTCCTCATCGCACTTCTCCTTGCACTTGCCGGCGAGGGTGCCTTCGTCCTCATCGCAGCCATCGTCATCGCACTTGCCGGCGGTCACTTCTTTCTTCTCGGTGCAGCCGCAGGGCGAGCACTCGCAGGACTCGCACTTGCAGGCGGCGGCGAGGGTTTCCTCTTCTTTGTCGTCATCGCACTTCTTGCAGTCGGCGAAGGCGATGGGCGTGCAGCAAGCTGCGACTAGGAGGGAACGGATCAGGGTGGTCATGGTCGTAGTTGGTTGTGGTTTGGGATCTTGTTGGAAGCGAATTCCGAGTGTCAGAACCACCAACCCCTAAACTTGTTCCCGAAAAAGTCGAAAAATTTGGCCGACATGGGAAATTTTTTTCCGGCTTCCGGATCTCGGGCTCAGGATTTTTCGACGAGGGTGCCCTCGGTGACGCCGAGTTTTTCCACCGCGGAGACGTTTTCCAGAAGCTCGGCGGGGGCGATGGCTCCCTCGAGGAGCTGGCGGTAGGCGCGGATCGTCTGATGGGCGGCGGCCGGGGATTCATCGAGGAGTTCGATGCGGAAATGGCGGAGTCCGGCGGCAAGGAGGTCGGGCAGGAAGCGGGCACCGGTCTGGGCGCGGCCGTTGAAAAGGGTGTTGCGGCAGCCGACATCGGCCTGGAGGCGGTGGAGCTGGCCGACGCGGTCGCGGAGGTGGACGGTGTGTTTTTCGCAAGGCCGGCCGCAGTCCTTGTAGGTGGTGCCGGGGCTCATGAAGGTGCAGAAGACGCAGTGCTCCATGTGGAAAAGCGGCATGTGCTGGTGGAGGGTCAGCTCAAACCAGTGCGGCGGCGCGGCGTCGAGGAGGTCGAGGACCTGGCGGATGTTCAGGTCGTAGGAAATGGTGAGCAGGTCCGGCCTGGCGCTTTCCAGGAGGAGGCGGGCGGTGAGGGGATTGGCGACGTTGAGTGAGAAATCAGCGGTGCGGACGAGGTCGCTGCGGTCCTTAAGGAAGTCGAGGGCGGCGAGATTCCGCAGCAGGAGGCCGGCAGGTTCGGCGCGTTCGATGAGTTTCAGGTATCCGGTTTCGCCGGGCTTGAGGATGCGGGGGGTGGCGAGGTGGATCGTGGACGGGCCGTTTCCGCCGAGGGCGACGGCGTCTTTGTAACGTCGGGGGTCCTCGAAATCGCAGTAAATCACCGGCACGGCGAGTTCGAGGGCGGCTTCGACCTGCGGCAGGCTGCGGCAAAGGACGGCGAGGCGCGGGGCGACATCGGCATCCGGGATTTCGCGGGCCGGAAGGAGGTCGCGGTGGGAAATCGTCGCGGCGGGAGTCGGCGCGGGCGCGGGATTTCCCGGATCGAGGGCGGCGATGAGTTCGCGGCGCAGGCGGTTCAGCTCGGAAAGGGCGAGGTGGCAATCGCCCTCAAGTTGGTTTTCGAGCGAAGCCAGCTCGAAGCCGGTATCGCCGAGGCGGCCGAGTTGTTCTTGCAGAGTGGCGGTGCTCAGCGGGTGGCGGGCGGCGGGCTGGAGCGGCGTGGCCGAGGAAACGCTGGCGGCGGGCGATGCCGAGCGGAGGACGAGCGGCTCGCCGGGTCGGCCGGAAACGATGAGATGAAGCGGGGATTTCCGCGGGGTGAGACGGGCGTTCTGCCAGAAACGGCGGATCTCGGATTGCAGGGCGGGGTCGGAGGTTTTGTAGAGGGTCTGCCCGGGAAGGATGCGCTGGAAATCGAGCCCGCTGTAGGTCCGGTGGAAGAGCAAGCGGTCGCCCTCGATTTTCCAGATCGTCGCGCCTTGTTCTTCGTTGCGGTCCTCGCCGGCATCGAAGACCACGCCATCGCCCGCCTTGAGCGGAGGGTTCTGGGCGGCGGGCGGGACATCGAGACGCACCCAGCCCGGGGCGGTGGCGACGATGCGGCCAAGCAGCGGCCCGCGTTTTTTCCCGAATCGGCCGTGCGTGAGCGCCGGATGGTTCGTGCCCGCCAGCCAGCCCGGAGTGAGGCCGCGGGAAAAGGTCATTTCCAGCGAGTAGCGGTCGGCCGCAGTGATGGACGCGGTCGATTTCCCGAGGGCCTGGTCGATCGCCTTGCGGTAAACGCGGGTCACGGCGGCGACGTATTCGGGGGACTTCAGGCGGCCTTCGATTTTGAACGATTTCACCCCGGCGCGAATCAGGTCGGGGATGAAATCGACCGCCGCGAGGTCCTGCGGGCTGAGCAGGTAGCGGACTTCGCCGAGATCGCGCGGGATGCCATCGACGACCAATTCGTAAGGCATGCGGCAGGCTTGGGCGCATTCGCCGCGGTTGGCCGAGCGCTGGCCGAGGGATTCGCTGGTCAGGCACTGGCCGGAATAGGCCACGCACAGCGCGCCATGGACGAAGACCTCCAGCGGCGTCGATGCCGGGTGGCCGAAGCGTTCGATTTCCCGGACGGAAAGCTCGCGGGCGAGCACGGCGCGCTCGAGCGGCAGGATTTTTTCCACGAATGCCAGGCCTTCCGGGGAAGTGATGGTCATTTGGGTGGAGGCATGGAGGGCGACTTGCGGTGCGACCTCCCGGGCCAGCCAGGCGAGGCCGAGGTCCTGGACGATGATGGCATCGACACCCGCCGCAGCAATGTGCCGGAGTTGGGCTTCCGCTGCTTCCAGTTCGGCGGTGAAGATGAGGGTATTCATCGTCACGAAGCCCTTCACACCATGGCGATGGAGGAAATCCATCAGCGAGGGCAGGTCTTCATTGGAGAAATTGTCGGCCCGCAGCCGCGCATTGAAGGCGGGCAGGCCGAAAAAGATCGCATCCGCCCCGGCGGCGACGGCGGCGCGGGCGCAATCCCAGTTTCCCGCAGGGCTGAGAAGTTCGGGCTGGAGGTCGGGATTCAAGGCGCGCCGATTCAATCCTGATCCGGCCTCCGGCGCAAAAAGAAAGGAAAGCGCGCAACACGGGGCCGACTTCGGGAGTTTATACTCGCAGACCCGATTTCCCCGCCATGTTGCCCAAAGCCACCCGCCCCTGGACCCGTGAAGAAGCCGCCCACCTCGTGCGTCGCGCCGGATTCGGCGGCTCGCCGGTGGAGATCGATCGCATCCACGCCCTCGGCCGCGAGGCCGCCGTGGAAAGCCTGCTCAACCCGGACGAGGCCGATGGGGCCTATCCCCTCCCCGAGTGGGCGAGGATGGAAAACGCGATGAAGGAGGCCCGCGACCGGATGGAAATCGTCCGCGAAGCCCGCCGCGCGACGAATGGGATGAGCGCCGAGGAGGCCGAAAAAGTGCGCCGTCAAAAACTCCAGGAACTCCAGCGCAAGGCCCGCATGCAGGAGATCGAGGGCGGTCAGTGGTGGTTCCGCCGCATCCTCACGACCCGCGCGCCCTTGCGGGAAAAGATGGTGATCTTCTGGCACGACCATTTCGCCACCTCTGCCCAGAAGGTCAAACAACCGGCGCTGCTGCTGAAGCAGAACGAGCTGTTCCGCGAACATGCCATGGGCGATTTTCGCGAACTCACCAAGGGCATCGTCCGGGATCCTGCGATGCTGCTCTACCTCGACGGCCAGAATTCCAGCAAGACGAAGCCGAACGAAAACTTCGCCCGCGAGGTCATGGAACTCTTCACCCTCGGCGAGGGAAATTACACCGAAGACGACGTCCACGAAGCCGCCCGCGCCTTCACCGGATACACCCTCAACCGCCTCACCGGCAGCGTGACCCAGGTCGAGCGCCGCTGGGACAATGGAAACAAGAAAATCTTCGGCAAGACCGGCAAGTTCAACGGCAATGATGTCGTCGATCTCATCTTCCAACAACCCGCCGCGGCCTCCTATGTGCCATCGAAACTCTGGTCCTATTTCGTCGAAGACGAGGCCCCGCCCGTGATCGTGAAAGAGCTGGCCAAGAGCTTCGCCGCAGGTGGCTTCCGCATCGAGCCGCTGCTGCGCGAGATCTTCCTTTCCGCCGCCTTCTACGATGGCACGGTGATGCGCAATCAGATCAAGAGCCCCATCCAGTATCTTGTGCAGATGTGCCGCGAACTGGAAATCCCGGATCTCCCTGCCGGATACGCCCTGCAATCCCAGCAACAACTCGGCCAGGTCCTCTTCATGCCGCCCAATGTCGCCGGTTGGGACTGGGGACGGGCATGGATCAATACCAACACCCTGCTGAGCCGCTACAACATTGCCGGCGTCATCACCACCGGCGCGGTCAATGCCCCGGGAGTCGATGGCGACAGCGATGAGATGATGATGGACGCTGGCGAAGGCGCAGGAAACGGCCGGATGCTGGCCCGCATGGTCCAGCGCCGCATGCAGAATTGGGAAGGCCCGGACTACGAGAAACTCGCCCCGCGCGAACTGCGCGAAGATCCTGAGAAACTCGTCGATGCCCTCATCGTCCGTTTCTTCCAGGCCGATCCCGGAACGAAACAACGCAGCACATTCATCGACTACGCCCGCTCGAAAAAGGGCGTGGTCTTCACCAACCACGAGGTCGCCGAACTCTGCCACCTCATGATGAGCACGCCCCACTATCAACTCGCCTGATCTTCTAACAACAATCTTCCAAGGACATGAAAACCAGACGCGAATTCCTCAAATCCACCGTGCTCGGCGCCTCGGCCACGTGGACGGTCCCGCTTTTCATCGAACGCACCTTCGCCGACCTCCACGCCGGAGCCAAGGACCTCGCCGTGCAGGCGGTCACCGGCAAGGATGATACGATCCTCGTCGTACTTCAGCTCGCCGGCGGCAACGATGGCCTCAACACGGTGGTGCCCTATCTCGACGATGCCTACCACAAGGCCCGCCCGCGTCTGGCGAAGAAGGAAAAGGACCTCATCCGCCTCGACGATGGCGTCGGCCTGAACTCGTCCATGCCTTTCCTGGGTGATCTCTATGGCGATGGCGGTCTCGCCGTGGTCCGCGGTGTCGGCTATCCGAATCCGAACCGCTCGCACTTCGTTTCCACCTCCGTCTGGGAAACCGGCGATCCGAATGTGAAATCCAACACTGGCTGGCTGGGCCGGTATTTCGACAATGCCTGCTCGGGTTCCGACCCTACCATCGGCATCTCCCTCAACAAGACCCAGCCCGAAGCCTTCGGGGCGATGAAGAACCCAGGCGTCTGCCTCAGCACCCCGGAACTCTACCGCTGGATCCACGGCGGCGGCGAACAAGCCGAAGCCGAACGTTTCTTCGAGTCCCTCAATGCTCCGGACGATGCCGTCGACGGTGCCTCGATCGCCGAACCCGCCGTCGGTCGCGTCGGCAGCATCGTGGGGGAAAGCAACCTCGAATTCCTCGAACGCGTCGCCATGGACGCGCGGGTGTCTTCGAAAAAAATCCTCGAAGTCGCCGCCAAGCATCGCACCAAGGTCCGCTACGATGGCACACCGGTATCGCGCAGCCTGAACATGGTGGCCCGCATGATCGCCGGGAAAATGCCCACTCGCGTCTATTACGTCAGCCACGGTGGCTTCGATACCCACAACGGCCAGATCAACTCGCACGACCGCCTGCTCGGCCAGCTCGATGGGGCCTTGAAATCCTTTTTCCAGGACCTCCGTGAACAAGGCAATGCCGACCGCGTGACCGTGATGACCTTCTCCGAATTCGGCCGCCGCGTGGCGGAAAATGCCAGTTCGGGAACCGACCACGGCAAGGCCTCCTGCCTCTTCGTCGCCGGGGCCGGCGTCAAGGGCGGCCTCTACGGCACCCAGCCCAGCCTCACCGATCTCAGCCAGGGCGACCTCAAGCACAGCGTCGATTTCCGCCAAGTCTATGCCACCCTGTTAGAAGGCTGGCTCCGCACCGACCCCGAAGCCGTCCTCCGCGGAAGATATGGCAAACTCGGGTTCATGGGCTGAGACTGTTAGACATCGGACTTCTGCCACTCAAGGTCCATCACGTTGTCAACCCGCATCCCGCAGCCTGGGCGTCAAAGCGGGCGGCCGAGGAAGACGCAGAGGACGCTCGCATCTTCGGTGCCGGGGTTGAACACGCGGTGGTCCACCTCGGCATCGAAATAGGCGGAGTCTCCTTCGTGGAGTTCGACCACTTCACCATCGTATTCAAAAGACACGTGGCCCTTGACCACCGTCAGGAATTCCTCGCCTTCGTGCGGCATGGCTTCGCGGCGACCGCCTCCGGCAGGGACGCGAAGGAGAAATGGATCCATGTTACGATCCGGGCGCTTGTGAGCGAGCGATGCGTATTCGATGTCCGACTGGTCGCGATTGCGTTCCACGTCCTTTCGTTCGGCGGAACGCACGATGGAAATGCGTGGCTTTTCATCGAGGCCTTCGAACAGCTCGGACAGCTTCATCCCAAGGGCTTCGCTGAGTTTGGCGAGAGTGGGAAGCGAGGGAGTCACCCGGAAGTTTTCCACTTTGGAAAGCAGGCCTTTTTGCAAACCCGAAAGCTCGGCGACGCGGTCCAAGGTGTAGCCCTTGGAGAGGCGGACGGTTTTGATTCGCGTGGCGAGTTCGACGAGATTCACGGCGGGCAGCTTCGATCCCGTGATCGAGGGCTGTCAAGAGTCAGGGGGCTTCACCCACCACTCGGAAAAATCCCTTGTCCACCCACGGCGGGGGGAAACTGACGGCAATGAGACCCGCAGCCACGCCACTGGACGAAGTTGCCGCGGGGAGCAAGGGTCCCCAGCTTTGCAGGGTCTCGCTGGAATCGATCTTGAGTTTGAAGCTCAGGGTATTGGTGCCGCTATCCCGGGTCAGAACGATGTCGCCGGGCTCGGTGCCGCCGCCGAGATTCGCGGCGATCCAATTCACCGCATTCAACTGGCTGACGAGAGGGTTGGTGAGGGATTCGAGAACTTCATCGCCATCGCTGATCTGATCGGAATCGGTATCAGCGAGATCAGGATCCGTGAAATAGAGCACGATCTCCTGATAGTTCGTCAATCCATCCGCATCCGGGTCAGCCGTGTCCTGGGCAAAACCGGCCGTGAGGGTGACGGAAGCTGTGACGGTAAGGTTGAAGAAATCCGGCTCCGCGCCGAAAGGTGCGGACCACCCGGTGAACAAACTCCCGTCCTTGGGCACGGCTTCGATGAGGACGCTTTCGTTCAGATCGTAGAGACCCGTTCCAAAAGTCTCGCCCAGAGCAGGATCCGAGGATTCCACCGACACGAAGGCCTTGCCGGCGGCGGCAAGATCGGCCGTCAGACCCAGGGATGCCGCGCCGCGCTCGTAAAGCTCGGTCACATCGTTGCGACTCAGGGTGCGGTTCCAGATGGCGACTTCGTCGATGGAGCCATCAAACCAGCGCCCGTCGGCATTCCGATAGGTGCCGACGTGGAAGCCGGAATCCGGGATGATGAGGGTGGAGCCGGCGGGAATGACGAGGGTTTGGGAGACGAGACCGTTGATGTAGGTGACCACCGATCCAGCCACCGTGGCGGTGGCGGGGGTGAAGGCCAAAGCCACGTGGTTCCAGGTTTCGGCGGTGAGGGTATCCGCGATGTCGCGGTTGCCGAAAAGGTCATTGGTGGGAGTGGTGTCGACCACCGTCTGGTGGTTGGTGCTGGCAGGATTGCCGCTTTCCCGGAGGCCGAAGGAAATGGCGAAGGAATTGTTTCCCGAGGTCTCGAACACCATCATCCGGGCGGTGCCAGCCGGGGCGAGATCGGGGCGATACCAGGCACTTGCAGTCCAGGCTTGGTTGACATCGACGATGGTCGCCACATCAAGGTAGTCCCCATCACCGTCGAGCACCAGCGAGCCGGTTCCTGCCAATGCGGTGCCACCCGTGACGGCGGCATTTCCCACCAGCGTGCCATGGTAGGCGGCACCTCCCGAGGCTGAGGAGTGGTTGTCCGCAGTTCCCTCAAAGTCCCAGTAGGCGACGAGGTTGGTGGCAAGATCCGCCCGCACCCATGAGGTGGTGGCGAAAGCGAGGAGAATGAGGTGGAGGCGCTTCGGGGTCATGGCGATGGGATGGGAAGGAATTCCGTGACGATGGGGGTTCGATCCTTGGGTCAGCGTTGGCGGCGACCCAGGAGCGCGAGCAGGCCGAGACCGCCAAGCAGGGCGACGGATGGCTCCGGCACAGCGAGTCCGCTGAGTCCGCGCTGATAGAGGCTGTCGGCATTCACGCCGGTGTTGGCGTTGTTGATTTCCGTGGCGGCAAGCGTGCGGTTCCAGATGGCAACTTCATCGATGGCACCATCAAACCACCGACCATCCGCATTCCGATAGGTTCCGATGTGGAAACCGGTGGGGACGACGAGGCTATCGGTGATGGGAATGGTCAGCGTGCTGGTGCTGTTGCCATTGATATAGGTCACGAGCGATCCGGTGCTGGAAGGTGTCGATGGCGTGAAAGCGAGGGCGACGTGATACCATGTGTTCGCGGTGGCAGTATCGGTGATATTGAAACTCGCATTCTGATCGGTGCCCGGTGTGTTATCCGTGAATGTCTGGTGGTTGGTATTCGTGGTGGGACTGCCCTCCCGGAGGCCGAAGGAAATGGCGAAGGAATTGTTTCCCGAGCTTTCGAAAATCATGAAACGCGTGGAGCCGCCGGGAGCCAGATCCGCCCGGTACCAAGCGCTCACCGTCCAAGGCTGGTTGACGTTGACGATGGAAGTCACGTCAAGGTAGTCGCCCGCTCCATCGAGCACCAGCGAGCCGCTTCCGACGCGGGTCGCGCCTCCGGTGAGCGAGGCATTTCCGATGAGGGTTCCATTGTAGGCGGAGCCGCCGCTGGCGAGGGAGCTGTTCAAGGCATTTCCCTCGAAATCCCAATAGGCGACGAGCTGGGTGGTCAGGGCGGCGGCGGCTGGCAAGGGGGCCAGACCGACGATGGCAAGGATCTTCAGAAACGTTTTCATCGTGGAAGGGGGAATGAAAGGGTTCGGGAGAATCATGGCTTGGTCCCTAACAGGATGTAGCTGTCCACCGTGTTGGACGGTGCGGGAAGGGTGACGGTCCAGCCATCGACGCCGGGGACGATGGAGACGGAGGGCTGGGACGGATCGATCACCTGCCAGGAGTTCTGGTCAGCGGAGCCGAAGAGGCTCAGGGAGAGCGTGATGACCCCTGTGGTGGGGTTCCGCGAGAGCTGCGGGGTTCCCAAGGCGATGGCTCCGGCCTGACCGCCGGCAATGTTGTCGCGGACGAAATCGACCAAGGCCGCATCGCTCGACGTGGGTGAAAGCCCGATGGTGATTTCGGCGCCATCGGGGATTTCATCCCCATCGGTATCGGCGAGGTTCGGGTTGGTCAGATGGGTGACGATTTCGGCGAAATTGGTGAGACCGTCGCTATCGTTGTCGGCGGTGTCTTCCGCGAAACCGGCGGTGGCCGTGGCATTGGCGGTGGCGGTGTAAGTGAAGGAAGCCGCTTGGCCGGTGAAATCACCCGTCCAGCCGGTGAAGATGTATCCGGGGTTCGGCGTGGCGCTGATGGGAACCTGCTCATTGAGATCATAAAGTCCCGAGCCACTCAATGAACCGACACCGGAGGGGCTGGCATTTAGAGTCACGGTGTATTTCACCGTCGTCAGGGCCTCGCCATCGACACCCAGTTGGTAGGCAAACTGGGCCTCTTGGGGGGTCAGGGAGCGGTCCCAGAGGGCGACCTCGTCGATGGCCCCGTTGAAGAATCGTGTGGTGGCGCGGGCACATCCGATGCGGAGGGCATTGGCGGTGACAAAGGTGTTCGTTCCGAGCGAGATGGGAGTCTGGGCGACACCATTGATGTAGATGCGCAGAGTCTTGGTGGTGGCATCGTAACTTTCCAACACGTGGTGCCAGATGTTCGGCACGGCGGCGTCAGGAATCTGGGTGTCGCGGGACAGGTCAGCACCCGGAGTCAGGTCGGTGAAGACTTGGAAATTGGTGTTTCCAGTCGACCCGTCCCGGAGGCCGAAGGACAGGCTGAATCCGGCCGCGGCGGATTGATAGGACTCGTAGACGAAATAGCGGTTCGCATCGCCTGTTCCCGCGGGAACCACGGTCGGCCTGAACCACGCGGAGACGGACCAACTGGCATTGACATCGAGCAGGCTGCCGACCGTCATGTAGTCGCCGTTTCCATCCAGCACCAAGGCCTGGGTGCCCGCCTTTGCCTGGGCCGTGGAGGCTGCCGCATTGCCGCTGAGGGTTCCATTGTAAGCAATGCCGCCGCTGGCGAGACCGTCGTTGGCGGCATCTCCCTCGAAGTCCCAATAGGCCAGAAGATTCTGCGTGAGTGTGGCACTCGCCGGGGAAAGCGTGGAGGCGAGCACAAGGATCGGCCAGATGGGTAGCGTTTTCATAAAATCAGGAGGTTCGGCGGGAAAAACAGGGGACGAGCACCAATCTAAGGCTCGAGAATGAGAAAAAACTTCAATGGGTCAAACTGAAAGTTTCTTTGGGGCAACTTTGTAACCTTAGTCGTCCTCAGGCTTGTGAAGGCCTGGTGAGAGAGGTCGATGGTGAAATCAGGGACCCATGAGACGGCCGCGGAAAAACATCCGGGGGCTCTCGTGCCCGGGAAGCTCGAACCGCAGATCGCTCCCTGGGAGGTCATCGATGGGCGTGGCATCCGCAGGAATCCAGGCCCCGAGATACTCGGAGGCTTCAAGCGTGAGGTTGACGGTGAGGTTCCCGGTGGCGGGATCACGAAAGGCGACGATGGGCTGGGAGGCTCCGGGATTCGCGAGGTTTCGAAGGGTGTCGTAAAGCGGCGTATCATCGAGACCCGGATGGCTGCCGGCTTGAAACTCAAGGTAGGCCGGGACCCCATCGCCATCGACGTCCGACAAGGCATCTGCCGGGGCATCCGGATCCAAACCGTGCAGGTTCTCATACCAATCAGCGAGAGTGTCTCCATCGCGGTCTTCTTCTAACAGAGCAAGCGGCAGGGCCGGTGGCGTGCCGGATCCATGGAGTTCGGTGATTTCCGCAGGAGTGAGCGTGCGCTGCCAGATCGCGACTTCATCGATGAGGCCTTGGAAATTCCTTCCTGTTCCCTCGCGATGGCCGCCAATGACCAGGCCGCCCATTTCCGATGCCGGTCCGGGAACGGGAAGCGCATGGCTGACGGCCTCCGTACCATTGATGTGGAGCTTCAGATGCGTGCGATCGAATCCCACCACGAGGTGGGTCCAGAGGTCGGCAAGGACGCTGCGATCCACCTCGAAGTCGAAAGGGCCTTGGGCGATCGCGGTCGGCGCCGAGGAAGTGGACGCCGCTGGCTGGAGAGTGAAAGTGTGGAGCTGGAGATTGACCTTTTCGGGGTCGGTGGCGGAGGCGCGGAGTCCGAGGGAGAAGTGGTAGGCCGGGTCATTTCCCACAGCGCCGTTCAGGGTGCTTTCGACGAGGAACTGTCGGTCGGTGCTGCCATGGGCGGGCAGGCCGGTGGCCTTGCACCAGAGCGAAAGGGTGTGAGCGGCCGAGTTGTCATCGAGGACCGACCGCGGCACGCGGAGATACTGGCTGGAGGCGCGAACGAACGATGCCGCCCCACCCCGCAGCCCGCCATCGGCCACGAGGCTTGCTCCATTTTCCGCCACGGCATGGGCGCGCCCTGCGAGCACCGAGCGGTTTTCAAAATCCCCGCTGAAATCCCACCAGGCACGGAGCCCTTTTCCGAGCCCTTCGCCGCTGCGGGGGATGAGCTGATCGTAGGGCACGACCACCTCGCGCTGGATCGACCCATCGGCCAGATAAAACCGGGCGGAGAGAATCGCGGGAGTCACCCGGGTGTCGGCAGTGAGGGTCAGAAACTGCCGGGGCTGCTGCGAGGACCATTCGAGATCCGGATGGGCGACATCGAGGCTTGGGATGACCGAGGTGTGGGCGGGTGAGGTGATGAAATCATGGAGATCATAACCCACGCGGCGCGGATGGATGAGGTGCCGCGAGACGTGGATGTCCCCGCCGACGAGGACGACGCCGGGGATGCCCTGCTCGCGGACGTAGTCCAGAAGCGCATCGCGCTCGTACCAGTAGGTGAACATGTCATCGGTCTCGGAATTCTTTTTGTCCTGCCAGATCTGACCCATGAGCAGGACCTTGAAGGGGGCCTTGGAGGCGCGGAGGGCATCACGAATCCATTGCCACTGGGCGGGGCCGAAACAGGTCTTTTGGGTCGGATCCACCGGGGACTCCAACGTTTGGGAATACCAGCGGGGATCGAGCAGGAAGATTTCCATGGGCCCGGTGGCCAGCTGGTGGTGGACGCCGCCATCCCCCTCGCCGAATCGACCATGGGCGCGGTATTCCATGAACCCCTGGCGGGTCAGGTTCTTGTAGCTGACGCTGGCCCCGTTGCCATTGTTCAGGCCGAAGTCGTGATCGTCCCAGGTCCCGACGGTGGGGGTCTTGCGGATCAGCGATGCCATGAAGGGCGTGCTGAGGAAGGCCTGATGTTTGTCGCGGATCTGGGTGAGATTCCCCGTATCGATGTAGGGCGTATCCCCGCCGAGCAGCAGGTAGTCCACGCCCAGGGTCTCCATGCGCTGCCAGACCGGCTCGGAGGTGGCATTCGCACAGGAAACAAATCCCGCCGTCACCACACCCCGCTTGCCCACCGGAAGCGGAGTGCGAAAGCTCAAGCCATCCGCAGGACCCAGAACAGGAGTCGGAGTCCCGCCGTTGATGGCATCGATCCGATAGTCGTAATCGCGATCCGCCTGCAATCCGGTGACATGGAATTTCGCCACATAATCGCTGGCTGCGGCGCTGGTGGCATCGGCGCTGGCAACTTCGGCAGCGCCGTCGAGCACGGTTAGCCTCAAGGCGGTTTCCACGTCTCCGGGCCGGTAGAGGAAATGGGCCTCGGTGGGGGTCACCGTGCCCACCATGGGCCCCGTCTGCGCGCCCAATGGGGAAAAAATGCCTGTCAAAGCAAGGAAGCCGGGAATCAGCCCGGAGGGAAGCATGCCTCTCATCGCCTCCTAAACTGCGGGGCTGGTGCCTCATGACAAGTCAAAAGTTTCCCATAAGAAACATTTTTGACACATTTGGGTCCTTGAGGCTGTTGGAGGATCTGAGGGGATGTCCGGTTCTTTCCCGCCATGAAAAAGTTTCCCGAAAAGCAAGAAAAGAAATTGAAGGAAACTCTGGATTTGCGAGCGTCGGGGTCGGTTCCGGTGCAAGGCTTGGGCCGAACGATCATGCCAGTTGAAGTTGACCAGAAGCGCTTTGAGAGAGCCAGGGTGGGGACCCTTCTGGCGGTGATGTTCTGCTATGTGTTTTACTACACCGGGCGGCAGAATTTCGGTTTCGCGATTCCGGGGATGGGGGCGGAGCTTGGCTTGACGAAGGCTCAGTTGGGCTGGTGCGGGGCGGCGATGTTGTGGGCCTATGCGATCGGACAAATGATCAATGGCCAACTTGCCGACCGCTGGGGAGGAAGGCGGATGATGAGCATGGGCGGGATCATTTCCTTCGGTTTCAACTGGGTGGTGAGTTTCGCCGGCGGGCTGGCCGGGGTGCTGGTGCCCTGGGGGGCGAACGGTTTCGCGCAATCGATGGGCTGGGCACCGGGCAGCCGCATCCTTTCGAACTGGTGGGGGAAAAAGCACCGGGGACGGATCTATGGTTGGTATGTTTTCGCGGCCGGCATGTCCTCGGTGATCACCTTCATCCTTTCCGCGTGGGTGGTCGCTTACGACTGGCGGTGGATCTTCCGGCTGCCCTGCCTGCTGATGCTCTTGGGCTGTGTGGTTTTCTGGCTGGTGGCGCGGGACAAGCCTTCGGATGCCGGGTATGCCGACATCAACGAGGAAACCCCGAGCCCCGGGGAAATCGAAGCCCCGGCCGGGCCGCCCTTGACGTGGTGGCAGCGTTACCGTGCCGGCCTGACCTCCCTGCCCTTCCTTTGCGGATGTGCGGCGATCGGCTTCCAAAATTTGGCCCGCTATGGCCTGCTGATTTGGGTGCCGGTGCATTTCCTGGGCAAGAATTTCAAGGAGTCTCCGGACAAATGGGTCTCCGTGGCCCTGCCGGTGGGCATGGCTTTGGGGGCGGTCTCGGCCGGTTGGCTCTCCGACCGGGTGTTTCGCGGCGGCCGCTCTGCTCCAGTGATCCTTTTCCTCCTCCTGGCTGCGGCCTGCGCCGCAGGCATGGGAGCGCTGCCCCGGGGTTCGGGCCTCGCCATCCCCCTGCTCTTCCTCACCGGCTTCTTCGTCTATGGCCCCCAATCCGCCTTCTGGGCGCTGGCTCCGGACCTACTGGGCAGCCGCCTCACCGGAACCGGCACGGGCATCATGAATTTCTTCGCCTATCTTTTCGCCGGACTCGGAGAGCCCTTGGTCGGTCACCTCATCGAACAAAGCGGAAGAACAGGCATCGTTTTTCCCGTCGTATCCTGCGCTTGCGTGCTTGGTGCGCTGATGATGGGCTTCGTGCCGCTCCTCTCCCGGCAAAGCCGTTTGAATCCATGAATACCGAACGATCCAGCGCCCGGGCACTTGCCGCCGTCTTTTCGGGCCATGGCCTGCCCTTCCGGCTCGAGGAGTTTCCCATCCCGGCCCCCGGCCCCCGGGAAATCCTGGTGGAAATCACTTGCAGCACCATCTGTGGCAGCGACCTCCACACTTGGCACGGCCGACGGCAGGAACCCACTCCCTGCGTTCTGGGCCATGAGATCGTTGGCCGCATCGTCGCCTTTGGACCCGGGGCTCCGCGAATGGATCTGCGGGGCGATCCCCTGCGCGAGGGCGACCGGATCACTTGGACGCTAGCCGCATCCTGCGGCGAGTGTTTTTTCTGCACCCGGGGCCTGCCGCAGAAATGCGAGCACCTCTTCAAGTACGGCCACAGCGCCATCTCTCCCGGCAGGGAGTTCAGCGGCGGTTTCGCCGAGTGCTGTGTGCTCACCGCCGGGACCGGGATCATCCGGCTTCCCGATGATCTGAGCGATGCCATGGCCGCCCCGGCGAACTGCGCGGTTTCCACCGTGGCCGCCGCCATCCGGCTCGCGGGAAATCTGGAGGGCAGCACCGTGGCGGTCCTGGGCTGCGGCGTGCTGGGATTGACCGCATGCGCCATGGCACGGCAGGCCGGCGCGGCCGAAGTCATCGCCTGCGATCTCGATGCCGACAGGCGCAGCTCCGCGGAAAGTTTCGGTGCCGGTCAGTTCGCCCGGCCGGACCATCTCAAGTCCCTTTCCCGCGAGCTGACCCACGGCAGAGGCTGCGATGTGATCCTGGAATTCTCCGGTTCAAATGCCGCGGTGGCCGGGGGCATCGAAGTCCTGAGGACCGGGGGCACGGCCGTGATTGCCGGCACCACGACGCCCTGCGGACCCATCGATCTCGACCCGAACGACCTCGTCCGCCGCATGCTGACCCTCCGGGGACTGCACAACTACGGCCCGGATGACCTCGTGACCGCCGTCGATTTCCTCATCCAAGCCCGCCACCGTTTTCCGTTTCACGACCTCTGCGGCGATAGCTTCCGACTCGAGGGGATCGATGCCGCCTTCGAATCCTCCACGGCCCGAGCCGGTCTTCGCACCGCAGTCATGCCGTGATTCACCCGGCGACACGCTTGCGGATTGCCCCCATGGGGAAAGGGGGCGAAAACAAGCGCGTCCACCGGCCGCCATGCTCTACCAATCCACCCGCAATCCCGCCCACAAGGTCGATCTGAAGGAAGCCATCCTGCGCTCCCTGCCGCCGGACAACGGGCTCTACATGCCCGTTTCCCTGCCGACTCCCGACCCGGCCTTCTGGAGCTGCTGGCGTGACCTGAGCTTTCAGGAAATCGGCCATGCGGTGGCCAGCGCCTATTTCGGAGAGGATGTGCCGGCCGCGGACTTGCAGGAAATCGTCGATGGCACGCTGAGTTTCGATGCCCCGTTGGTCACCTTGGCTCCCGGCGACCATGTGCTCGAACTTTTCCACGGCCCGACTCTGGCCTTCAAGGACTTCGGCGCGCGTTTCATGGCCCGGCTGATGGCCTGGTTGACGCGCGGCGATGACCGACTGCTGACCGTGCTGGTGGCCACTTCCGGCGATACCGGCGGCGCGGTGGCCTCCGCTTTCCACCAGGTTCCGGGCACGCGGGTCTTCATCCTTTACCCCAAGGGCAAGGTCTCCGGACTTCAGGAAAAACAACTCACCACCCTCGGCGGAAACATCCATGCGCTGGAGGTGGATGGCACCTTCGATGACTGCCAGCGCCTCGTGAAATCCGCCTTCCTCGACCGCGCCCTGGCCGAGCGGCTGAACCTGACCTCGGCGAACTCGATCAATCTCGCGCGCCTGGTGCCGCAGAGTTTCTACTACATCCATAGTGCTCGACAGCTTCCTGAAGGGATCGAGCCGGTCTTCGTGGTGCCATCGGGAAATTTCGGCAATCTCACCGCCGGCCTGCTCGCCCGCCAGTTCGGCCTCCCGGTCCGCGGCTTTGTGGCCGCCACGAATTGCAACGATGTGGTCCCCGCCTACCTGCGCAGCGGCAGCTACCAACCCAGGCCAAGCACCGCGACCATTTCCAATGCGATGGACGTCGGCGCACCCTCGAATTTCGATCGCATGCAGGCGCTCTTCGGCGGTTCATGGGAATCGATGAAGGCGGTGATCCACGGCGACGCCTTCGATGACGACACCACCCGCGCGGCGATCCGCACGGTGAAATCGCTGCACGACTACGAGATCGATCCGCACGCCGCAGTCGGCTGGCTCGCCGCAGGCCGCTTCCGGGCCAAGCACCCGGGGAGCGCCACCATCACCCTCGCCACGGCGCATCCGGCGAAGTTCATCGATGTCATGGAGCACGAACTCGGCCCCGGCGCGGTGGAAATCCCCGAGCGGCTGGCGATTCTCGCGGATCGACCGAAAGTCGCCACCCCGCTGACAGCGGATGAAACGGCATTCAAGGCCTGGCTCGCCGAACAGTGAGCCGCAGCCGCCGTTTCACCAATCCACCCCGGCATCCAGGGAATGGCGGCGTGTCGTTTCAAACGAACAACGGGCGTAAACCGTTCCCATCGGCGGAAAGACATCGATCTGATCGATGCTGTAGGTGCCCCCACCCGGACAGAGTTCTGTTCCGGTGATGGTCGCGAAGCATTCCGGGCTGATGTAGCCCTTGTCGAGCAGATGCTGGGCGATGGACTGCGTGCCACCGTCCGCCATGGGAATGGAGCCGGGGTTGTAGCCGTAGAGGTTTTGGTAGGAGCGCACGCTGATCTGCACGTTCCGCTGGATCATGATGCAGGCCGCACGATCGGCCCCGCGGGACCAGGCACGGGCACCAATGAAGAGCACGCTGATCATGGCCAGCAGGACGGTAATCACGATGGATAGCTCCAGCAGGGTGACGCCGGAGGGATGCCGATGACGGCACCGCTTGGGGGTGTTTTTCATCTCAAAGGGGGGTCAGTTGTTGGGGAGTTGCACGGAAGCTCGACACGTGGGGGCGCCTCGAACTGGTTAAGAAATACAAAAAATAAGCCTTCCGGACGATCACGTCATCGCGGAAGGCCCGGAGAATTAGTTAAGATCTTTAAAAAATCAAAGCTCTTTAATCCAAATATTCGCAAAATCGATGGCAGCGCCGTGGTGTTGGAGGCCGATGGGGCCTTCGGCGGGGGTTCCGGGAAGGCTGGCGTTTTCGATGACGGTTTTGCCGTTGAGTGTGACGCTGAGGACCTCGCCCTTGAGGGTGATCATCATGCGGTTCCACTCGCCCACGGGTTTGTCGGCATTGGCGATGGGGGTGACGGCGGCGCGGACCTCGGCGGGCTGGTTGCCATCGGTCCGGTAGCCGTAGACCTCACCCGACCCGCAGGGCCAGTTCCAGAGGTTCACCTGGCTCTTGCTGGAACCGCGGAGGTAGATGCCACTGTCGAGTTCCTGCACCTCGACCATTTCCCCGGTTTCCTTGCCATCGGGTCCGATGACCGGACGTTTCATCATCGGTCCGGGCGCGCCCCAGCGCCAGTCGAAGACGAGGGTGAAATCCTTGTAGCTCTTTTCCGACCAGAGGTCCTTCACGGCGGCTTCGCTGCGGCCATCGTATTTGATGACCCCATTCGCGGCGACCCAGTGACCCTCGCTGCCCTTGTCCACCTTCCAGCCGGTGAGCGTGGTGCCGTCGAAAATCTGGGTGAATCCGGCGGCTTTCACGCCCTCGATGTTCGCGGCGGGAGGCATTTCGCAGATGCTGATGTTGCGGAAAGCAACCCCGGCGCCATGGCCGCAGAAGGCGATGTGACCGGAGCGGCGCTTGGCCCCGGCGTGATCGGGATGGGCCTTGGAAAGTGCATCGAGGTTGCCCTCGGCGATCACGGTGCCATTGAGTTCCACCCGGACGAGAGGACCGCTGACGGTGATGCGCTGGAGATTCCACTCGCCCACAGGCTTGAGGTGGCCGCGCTTGGCGGGGACGAGCTTGTAGATCGAGCCATGATACTGCCCGGGCTCGAGCTTGGCGTAGTCGGGCGAGGTGTCATCGAGCACTTGCACTTCCATGCCGACGTAGGCGGCATCGCCCTCACCGGGATAGTGGATGCCGATGCCATTGTTGGCCCCGGGCTGGAGCTGGAACTCGAAATCGAGGATGTAGTTGGCGAAGGTTTTCTCGGTCACCAGATTTCGGCCCTGGGCCGTGGCGACGATCGTGCCGTCCTTGACTTCATAGCCCTCACCCTTCCAGCCGGTCAGGTCCTTGCCATTGAAGAGCGGCTGCGCGACCCCCTGGATCTGGGCCTGGGCGGCGAGGCTGAGTGCGAATAGCGCGGTGATGATTTTCATGTGTCGATTCAGAGTTCGATGGTTTTCCCGGTGCGGAAGCTTTCGTCGGCCGCGGCGACGATACGCATGGAGTTCAGCGCATCATCCATGTGGTCGCCGAGGTCGAGATCCTCGCGGATGGCCTTGAGGAAATACTCCTGCTCGCGGTGGCACAAGCCATCATGATCGGGTTCGTCGCCGGTTTCCGTCCACTCATCGCTGCGGACGAAATGGCCCTCCGCATCGAGTTCGGAAAAATGCCGGCGCAGGGTGTTCGTTTTCGTGTGGGCATCGACATCCGCCGAAGCCCCCTCCCCCGCCGCCTCCCGGGCCTCGATGGTGACGCAGCCCTTGGGGCCCACCACGTCTTTGACGAAGAATGCCGTTTCCGACATCATCGGCCCCCAGCCGGCCTCATACCACCCCACCGAACCGTCCTCAAAGGTGACCTGCAGGTGGCCGTAGTTGATTTTCCCCGGCGGCAACTCCTCGGTCAACCTCGCGCCCAAGCCGGAAACGCGGATCGGTTTCGAGCGGGTCATCTGGCACATCACATCCACGTAGTGCACGCCGCAATCGACGATCGGGGAGATCGATGACATCAGCGCCTTGTGGGTTTTCCAGTTCGCACCGGAGGACTGCTGGTTGAGGTTCATCCGCATCACCAGCGGCTTGCCCAGCTCGCGGGCCATTTCGATGAATTTGATCCAGCTCGGGTGGTGACGAAGGATGTAGCCGATCACCAGCTTGCGGCCGGTGGCGCGGGCTTTGCTGACGATCCGCTCGGCGGCTTCAACCGTTTCGGCCAGGGGTTTTTCGATGAAAACATCACAACCGGCATCAAACGCCGCCTCGGCATACTCCGCGTGGGTGTCCGGGTAGGTGGAAATGCTCACCGCATCCGGTTTCGTGGCGGCGAGGGCCTCGTAAAAGTCGCCGAACTCCGCATAGCCACCGCCCAATTCGGCATTCAGCGCCGCCCGGCTGGCGGCAGAGCGGGTCACGATTCCGCAAATCTCGAAATCAGGAATTCGGTGGTAGGCGAGGGCATGAGAGCGACCCATGTGGCCAGCTCCCACGCAGAGGACGCGGATCGTATTGTTCATGTTTGGGGCGGGAAAACGACGCCATGGGACCCAATGTTTCGCCCAAGCGCAAGAATTAGCCCGCGGATCTGGTGGATCAGTCTTTTCGTGAACTCTTGTCCATCCTCTCAGCGAGCTCCATCACTCGGTCCACACGATCATCGTATACGGTCCATTCCCAGTCGATCCCCTTTCCTTCCAGACGGATCACTGCGAGGTGAAAGGCGTATCCCTCAATCGGCACGCCCTGACCTTTGAACTTCTTGAGGAGTGCATGGGGATCGGTCTTCAGGAGCCATTCGCTCGGATAACGATCCTCGGAGGTCGATAAAACGAGTTTCTTCAAAGCCTCGATCGCCTCAAGCCGCTCACGGTTTTTCTCCTCAGGGTCTTCAGCGGCCACCTTGACTTCGACCTGTTTCTCGCCTGTTCCCACCCGGATGATGACGTCCTTGCCCTGAATCTCGATTTCGAGTGGCACGGACTCCTTGATGTTTCCACCTCGGCTGCACAGGGCCTCCAGCCTTATTTTGAGAGACTCTTGGCCGAGCCATTCCTCGAGCTTGGCGCGTTCCGGAGCACGAAATTTTTCGGAGTCCTTGCGGGCAATCTCGATCAACTCGCCGAAAAACTTCCGGGCCGCCTCGTCATCGATAGAACCACCAGCCACCCGGTAGCCAAATTCGTGCACTGCCTGATCGATCCCCTGAGCCCGACAGGGCGCACTGCCAGCCAGGACCGTGATCGAAAAAATGACCGCAGCAAAGCGCATGGAAACCGAATTGGGATTTCCCATCAGGCCCGAAGACGACCCCTCACCACTCCAGCTTGAAATCTGGGCCGATGAGTTGGATGCGCGATTCGGAGATGCCATCGAGGCGCTGCAAGGCCCGAGATACCGACTCCCGAGCGCTTTCCGGCAGGGCCGAAATCCCCGCCTCGCGGAATGCACCACGGATGGCCTCGGTGGCCGAGTGGGGAGCCACTTGGATTTTCACCAGCTCGTCGTCATCGCTTTTTTCCGGAGTCGCAAAAAGCCCTTCGAGCATGCTTTTCGGCTCGGGACGGAGTCGGGAAATCGGCTCGGCCAGACCTGCCCGCTCGCCCGCCCAGGCGATGGCCTCGGCCAGCCCGCCCAGCTCGTCCACCAGCCCCAGCTCCAAGGCCTTCACGCCGGTGTAAACCCGACCGCCCGCCATGCCTTCCAACTCGCCCTTCAGACGGTCGCCGCGGCCATCGATGATCCGCTTCTTGAAGGTGCCGTAGACCGCCAACATCGATTTCCGCACCAACTCGCTCTCTTCCGGCGTGAAGGGCTTGGTCATGGACATCGCATCGGCGTGCTCGCCACGCTCGATCCGGTGGGTCGTGATGCCAAGTTTCTCCATGGCTCCGGCCGTCACCAGCTTCATGCCGACCACGCCAATCGACCCGGTCACCGTGCCTTCTTCGGCGAAAATCCGGTCGGCCGCAGCGGAAACATAATAGCCACCGCTCGCCGCCACTCCGCCCATGGAAACGGCGAAGGGCCGCCCGCTGGCCTTCCATTCATCCGTGACTTCCCACAGCACCTCGGAAGCCAGCGCGGATCCGCCGGGGGAGTCGACACGCAGGACCAGCGCCTTGGCTTTTTCATCCTTCAGCAGCTTGAGGATGGCCTCGCGCACCGGTGCCACCGTCTCATCGGAAATCCCTCCTTCCAGCACCACCACGGCCACATACTCGCTGTCCGCCTGCGGGTCGGTCCCGGCATTCATGAACAATTTCACCAGATCCAGCAGACCTTTGATTTCCGGCCCGTCGCGGTCGGGAAGCTGGTAGTTGTCATCGAATTCCGCCTCCGCATAGGTTTCGCGCACACGACGGTTGAAATCCGTGCGATAGGCCAGCCCGTCCACCAGGCCCGCTTCCTCCGCTTCGGCTGCAGTGAAGGTGCCCTGATTGATCAAGCGCAGCACCTCGGCCTCATCCACGCCCCGACCCTCGGCCACGCTGCGATGCAGCACCTGGAAAATCCTGTCGATCAACTCCGTCTGCTGCTTCTCCGCGAATTCACTCGGACCCGTGCGGTAGAATTCCTCACCGAAGCTCTTGAAGTCGCCGATGTGAATGACGTCCGCCTGCACGCCCACCTTGTCGAGCAGACCCTTGAAATACATCGACTCCGAGCTGAGCCCGGCGAAGTCGCTGTCGGCCTCCGGCATCAGCATGAAATGGTTCGCGGCGGATCCCAGCAGGGCCGACTTGGGGTTGAAATGATCGCTGTAAACCCAGACATCCTTGCCCGCCTTGCGCAGGGCGAGGAGGTGGCGGCGGACTTCGAGGATTTGCGGCAATCCCAGACCGGCATCATCCGCATCCACCACCACGGCCCGGAGTTCGGGATCTTTGGCCGCCTTCGCCAGACTCGTGGAAATGTCATGGAAAGTCAGCGGCCGCGAAGCATCGATCTGCGGTGAAAAAAGCGACATGGAGTCCGCCATGCCACTCTCCGAAATCCCCGGACCAAGATCATAAACCGCCACCGTGGGCGCGGCCTGGGCGAGACAAGTAAGGGCGGCGGAGGCGAAAAACGGGAGCGATTTCATAGTGGACTTCAGTAACCAAGCACACAGCGCGCCTCACGGCGAGTCTTGTTCGCCGGCTTGTCCGATTCACCCGGAATTCCTCGACAAACCCCGGAGCCCGCGCGTCCATGTGCACGCCGTGAAAACCCTTTTCGCCCTCGCCCTGCTCGCCGCCTCCCCGGTTCTCGGCCGCGATTGGTCGGACGAAGTCATCTATTTCGTCCTCACCGACCGTTTCCACGATGGCGATCCCGCCAACAACGTCCCCGCCGGTTGTGATCCCGACCTCTACGATCCCACCCAGAAAGACATCAACCGCTACCACGGCGGCGACCTCCGCGGGCTCGAACTCGCCATCCGCTCCGGCTACTTCCGCGAACTCGGCATCACCGCCCTCTGGATCACCCCACCCGTGAAAAACGTCTGGCGCTCGGGATACGATCTCGGCGGCTGGAAAACCGGCTATCACGGCTACTGGACCCAGGATTTCCTCGATATCGATCCCCACCTCACCAGCACCACCTCGCTGAGTGGCGAAAGCTACCCGGACAGCCCCGAAGGCCGCATGCGCCACTACCGGGATTTCGTGAAACTCGCCCACTCCCAAGGCCTCAAGATCATCCAGGATGTCGTGCTCAACCACGCCGGCCCCGTGTTCTTCTACGATGCCGATGCCGATGGCGTCTTCGACAAGGAACTCGAAGCCGAATGGGTCCAGCCCTTCAAGCGCGATGGTTTCCATGCCACCGCCCGTTGGGGTGAGGTCGCCTCATGGAATTTCCGCCGCACCCAGCCCGATGGCCCCCGCGAGCTGTTAGGAAAAAAGATCCCCACCCGCGGGCTCCTCGCCGACCTCGATACCTACGGCCGCAAAGGCTTCTCCTGGGACAGCCTCGGCAAATCGGATGGCGAGGAAATGACCTGCGATTTCTTCTCGCTGCGCGATTTCTGGACCGAGCCCGGCAGCAAACACTTCGATGCCCTCGTCGATGAGTTCGTCGAAATCTACGACTTCTACCTCACCACCGTCGGCGTCGATGGCCTGCGCATCGATACCGTCAAACACGTCCACCACGGCTTCTGGGACGCCTTCACCGAACGCCTCCGCAAACGCCTCGGGCCCGCCGCTGCGGAAAAAATCCTCTTTGGCGAGGTCTATGACGGCAACCCCGCCCGCCTCGGCCAATACACCTGGCGCACCGATGCCCCGGGAAATCCCGCTCCCTGCATCGATTCCGTCCTCGCCTTCCAGCTCTGCTTCGCCATGCGCGACTACCTCCGCCGCCCCGGTGAGGAATTCGGCACCGCCCATCAGATCGAAGGAGCCATGCTCGCATTCTCGGAAGGTCGCTTCGAAGACGGCAGACCCTTCTTCAATCCCCACCCCGGACCCGACGGCCTGAACTCGATCCAGAAATCGATCACCTTCATCGAAAACCACGATGGCTTGAACCGTTTCCGCGCCGAACCCGTCACCGCCCGCCGCCACGATCTCGCCCAGGCCCTTGTCATGACCCTCCCCGGCATCCCCTGCCTCTACTACGGCGCGGAAACCGCCATGCACGATGTCCATGGCCGCCTCGGTGAGGACGGCGAGACCGGCCGCGCCACCCTCTGGAAACGCGACACCGCCCCCGCCATGGACCGCGTCCGCGAGATCCCCTCCTTCGCCGCCATCCGCCGCCTCGCCGAGGCCCGCCGCACCCACACCGCCCTGCGCGATGGTAGCTTCAAGCCCCTTTGGTGCGATGGTGGGGAAAGCTGGGACGATGGCATTTTCGCCTTCGCCCGCACCCTGCCGAATGGCGGCGGCAGCGTCATCGTCGCCATGAATGCCTCCCCGCGCGACGGTCGCACCGGAGCCATCGATCTCTCCACCCTCTTCCCCGGCGGGGCCGAAATCCGGGCCGAAAAACTCGTCGGAAATTCCCCCTCAGGCCCCTTCACCTCCGAACTCCCCGTACCCGCGGAATCCGTCGTCCTCTTCCACGCCGCACCACCCGCACCCTGAGCCCCCCGCAGAGATCCCGCATTGCCAAGCGCCCCCATTCCGGAAACACTCGCCTTGTGAAAAGGATCCTGCCCCTCCTCCTGGCGGCCCTCGCCGCCTGCTTCCTGCCCTCCTGCGTGACCCAGACCTGCTGGTCCGGCGGGATTCCTCTCCGCGATATCGAGGAACGCGCCCGGGCCCAAGCCGTCCGCGATTTTGGCGATACCTCGAATGCCAAAGTCTACCTCGGCCTCGCCCACCCGGAGGCGAAAAAAGAAACCTACGAAAAACAGGTCGCCAAAGGCGGCTGGGTCGAAATCGAGGACTTCAAGTTCTTCGAGAAACCCATCGAAGTCCCACGCGAAAACATCGACAAGGTTCTCGAACTCTACGGCCAGTCCGACTCCCACCAAGCCTGGGGTCCCAAGGTGAAATGCGCCGGTTTCCACCCGGACTATGCCATCGTCTGGACCGATGGCGGCACCCGCCGCGTCCTCCAGCTCTGCTACGGCTGCCACGAGTGGAAATTCTTCGGTCCCGGCGGCATGCTGCTCACCGATATCTCGGAAAAAGCCTACAACGGCCCGCTTACCCGCAAGTGGCTCCGCAAACCCCGCTGATCGCCGCTTTTCCGCTGAAATCCCGTTGCAGGCCCGCAGCGCCGGATGTTTGGTGAAACGATCCCCATGAGCGACACCGAGTCCCAACCGGAAGCCGAACTCAGCCGGCTGGAACTCGCCCTGCGCGCCTCCAACGAAGGCATCTGGGACTGGTGGCCCGCACGCCAGGACATCTACTATTCCCGCCGTATCCTCGAGTTCCTCGAGTGCCGCGAGAACACCCCGCCCAACATCTTTCTCGAACCCTTCGCCTCCATCCACCCCGAGGACCGCGATGCCTTCGCCGCCCGCGTCCGCGCCGCCCTCAGCCCAGGGGGACCGGAAATCCTCGGGACCGATTGCCGCGTCCTCTCCGGCTCCGGCGTCTGGCGCTGGCTCCGCATCCGCGGCACCGTCGTCCGCGATCGCAGCGGCGCCACCCAGCGCATCGCGGGATCGATGATCGATATCTCCCTGCGCAAAACCGCCGAAGCCCAGGCCGCCGAGGAGCGCCACCAACTCCGCCAACTCATCGATCACGTCCCGCTTCAAATCTATTTCAAGGACACCGCCTCCCGCTTCGTCCTCGTCAATGACCAGATGGCCGAATGGAATGGCATGGGCCACCCACGCGACGTCATCGGCAAGCACGACCGCGACCTCTTCGCCGCCTCCCACTGGCAGGAAGCCGAGGCCGATGAAAAAGCCATCATGGCCACCGGCACCCCCGTCACCGGCAAGCTCGAACACGAAGTCCGCGCCGATGGCTCCGAAACCTGGGTCCTCACCTCCAAGTTCCCCTGGTACGACCGCCACGGCGCCCTCCGCGGCACCTTCGGCGTCTCCAGCGATGTCACTCGCCTCGTCAAAGCCGAACACCGCAGCGCCGCCCTCGCCTCCGCCCTCGCCGAGCGCAACCAGGCCTACGAAGAGGAAGTCCAGCTCGCCCGCGAAATCCAACAGGCCTTCGCCTCACCGGAAATCCCGCCGATCACCACCGATTCCCTCACCCTCCATCTCGACTCCCGCTACCTCCCCATTTCCGGCCTCGCCGGCGACTTCTTTGAAATCGTCCCCATCGGCCAAGACAAGGTCGGCCTCCTCATCTGCGATGTCATGGGCCACGGCGTCCGCTCGGCCCTCGTCGTCGCCATGCTCCGCGGACTCCTCGAAAAACAGAAACGCAGCATCGCCGATCCCGCCGCCTACCTCCGCGGCCTCAACAACGGCCTCGTCTCCATCTTCGAAAAGGCCCGCATCACCATGTTCGCCACCGCCTTCTACGCGGTCATCGATCTCACCACCGGCGAACTCACCTGCTCCTGCGCCGGCCACCCCGGTGCCATCCTCGCCGGCCAAGGCAGCATCCATGCCCTCGCCAAATCCAAGCAGGAACGCGGACCCGCCCTCGGCCTCGTGCCCGATGCCCGCTACCCCCTCATCACCCGCCCCATCAGCGCCGGCCACCGCCTGCTGCTGTTTACCGATGGGATTTTCGAATGCAGCACCCAGGGCGGCCAGCAGTTCATGGAGTCACGGCTCCTCGAAACCGTTCGCGAAAACGCCGACCTCCCCCTCGATTCCCTCCTCAACCGCATCGTCGCCACCGTCCTCGAACATGCCCAGGACCATCGCTTCGATGACGACGTCTGCCTCCTCGGCGCCGAAATCACCGCTCGCTGAAAGCAAAGCAGCAAAAGGACCTCATGTCACCGGCTCTCGAAGACCCGGACATAATCCACCTCCATGAAAGTCCCATGGATCTTGTCCGTCACCTTCCCCGCCCACGGAATGATCGCCAGGCTCAGCCATACCGGTGATGGACTGTGGCAGAACTCATTCTTCTCCCGCCGCATCTCACGGCCGTTGTGATAGAAAACCAATTCCTGCGGAGTCCATTCCAAACCATAAACATGGAAGTCGCGGGCGAGATCGATATCCATCTGCTCAAGATCGAAATTCCCCATCTCCACCCAGCGCTGCCCATCGTGCCATGACACCACCCAATCATGAATCAGGTCGTTCCATTTGTGACCACTCTTCCAACCGTTGAGAAACTGCACGCATCCGATCGTGCGCTCTTCGGCAAAAGTGAATTCGATCCATTTCTCCCCCTCCGCTTGCGAAATCCAGGAAGTCCCCGGATTCCCGTCCGCAATGCGGCGAAGCGTCTCCGGCTTGCCATTCTGATGAAACCCACTGGCACGGATCTGCGTTCGCGGGTCACGCGCCAGGTTCACCAAACCCGGTTTGTCACGGTCCGCATTCGGCGAATACGGCGATGGATATCCCTGGGCATTGGGCGCATAGATTTGGAATTCGCCGATGTGGAAATGCCGGCTGTGACGTGAGCTGAAACGCAGCCGTCGCGTCGTCACCGGAATCTCCAACTGCAGCCGGTGATCCGCCTGCAAACCCAACTGAAAACTCCGTGAGGACGAGGGATGCGTCTGCTTGCCATTCACCACCTTGATGTCGCTCCAATTGTGGATGTTGGTGTTGATCTCATTCGGGTAGTGCCCTTCGTTGATATCAATCTCAAACCGCTTTCCCTTCTTCGGAGCATCCACCGTCATCAACCAGAACGAATTGTTCGTCCCTTCCGCAGCCGCATATCGATACCGGCATTCGAAGTAACCATACTGGAACTTGCGTTTGCTTGTGAGACTGCCGGAAGTCCATTCCTGCCCGCCGCGTTTCTCCTTGCGATTGATCAATCGCAGCATCCCATTCGCCACCACCGCATTCTCCCGCCAGCGGCTGCAAAGGATATGCCCGCTGGGCCCATTCTGCGAATTCCATGACGCATCCAACTGGGCATCCGGATAATCGAAATTCTCATCCCACACCAATTTCCACCTCTCCGCCCCGCCCGGCAATAGAGAAGCCGGTTCACCCGCGAGAAGAGCCCCCGCGGAAATCAGAATCGCAGCAAGACCACTGGGGAAGAAGGCGAATCGTCCATTCATTCCCCACCATACGCCCATCCGCCCCCGCTTTTTCGAACGCACCCGAACTCCAAGGAACGATGCGCAGAATCACATCCACAAAGCTGCCCAGCGCCATCGAATCGACCCAGCCATTCCAAGCTCCCGG
>JALOTY010000084.1 GCA_025457665.1 Akkermansiaceae bacterium
CACCAAGCCACAAGATGCGGAAAGTGGTCTCTACTACTACGGTTACAGGTATTTCGATCCAGTGACGGGGAGGTGGCCATCCAGGGATCCGATTGGGGAAGAGGGTGGGATGAATCTTTATGGTTTTGTGGGGAACAATGGGGTGAAGAGTCGGGATTTCCTTGGTCTGGCTGAACCGCTCCGTCCCATTCCTGATTTCGAATATGATCCTAATGCGCCAATTCCAACTGGTCCCAGCAATTCGCCAAGCGATAACTCAGTCAACTCTGGTAAAGATTGCTTTTGCTGCTGTGTCGACGACTTGACTATGAAGGGCGATCCTGTCCGTCCAGGTGACGAGGACAATCCTCACAACGCCTTTGGGCACATCATCAAAGTCGATTTTAAAACGTCGTGGAATAAGACGACAAAAGACAAGGAAGGTGTCTGTTCGTTGATGTGGCGCGAGAAGACATCGAGGCCGCCCACATTTCTCTTTGAAAAAGGGGCACGCGCCAATAAGTGGTATGATGCGACCCAGCTATTGCCAGGGAACAGCCTCTTTAAGCCATTTCACGACAACAATGAAGCGATGGGCCCGGGTGGAACGATGCTTGATCCGGCAACCGTGAAGCAAAATGGCTTTTCGAGGACTTTAGAATTCGAGATCACGATAACGAGCACACCCAATTGTGGCTGCCCCATTCCGAGCAAGACGGTGACCGGGCTTCAAAAGCTGAATCCGGGGAAGAATGAGATGGAGTTTACGAGCCCAATCAGAAAATGAGAAAAGCGATTGCAATAGGAATTTCTTTGACAGGGGCTTGTTCTCTAATTGGCTGCAATGAAGAAATACCTGAAGCTGAAATCGGTGATTCCAGCATGTTAGTTCTGATTTCACACGAAGACGCATCGGTGGCTCTCCACGCGTCTGATTTGCTCAGCAAAGAGTTGGAGCGCTCAGGAATTGATTATGACCTAAACTCAGGAGGAGGCATTATTGAGATTTCTTTTGTGGGACTTCGTCATAGTGAAGTCGAGAATCTTGTGCTTGACGGAAAAAAGCTGGGTTGTCGTATAGAACTTCTAGAGAGCGGAGTCAGCGAATGTGTTCCGAGCCTAGTCAATCCTTGAAGTCTGCGATAAAAGGTGTCGCTCCCGGGAATCGAAAAGATCGGCGTGAAAAACCCCTGAGAATTCACCATCCAACGCTGCCCGGCAAGGAAAACTCAAATGTCAAGGGTGACACAATGACAAAAAATAATATTTAGTAATGAGATACCTGCATCTTCTTGTTTTTGCATGTTTTGCCATAACATGTTGCGACCACAATCCGAGAACTGCTCCCGAAAACGTCAGTCAGGTTCAGCACGGCATGATCATTGTTATCACAGGGAATTTGGGAGAGGAGGTCGAGTTTGGAGGCGTCACGATGCCTGACTTGATGAAGGAAATTATGGCCGTGTGTCGTGATCTGAAAATTAAGACTGAGGAACACAACTCTTCTTTTGGTGTCACTTCAATCGATGTCTTGGCTGATAACAAAGCATCGCTTATTGAGGCCAAGAAAAGATTTGAGATCGGAAGATATCGGGATCGCATCAAACTGGAAATTGACGGATAGTCCAAGTGGAAACGGTGAGGCTTGCAAAGCCCATGAAAGGCGGTGACGCGGGACAGGGAGAGTGGCTCAAAGGGTCTGAAATGGCGGCGACTCCCCTCCCCTCGCTTGCAGTCGCAATCCCGGAAAGATGAAGGCCCGATGGGATTTCCCCCAACGGGCCTCAGGAGTCGGATTTCAGAGATACCGCGGACCTCAGATTTCGGCGACCGGGAGCTGGGTGACCTCATCCCGGACCTTTTCCGCCAGCAAGGTGGAAAGGTAACGCTCGGTCGAGGAGCAGCCGATCGTGACAATGCGCTTGCCGGCAAACTCCGGCCGCTTGGCCACCTGCATCGCCGCCCAGACATTCGCCCCGGTGGAAATGCCCGCCGGAATGCCTTCGTTCTGGGCCAGCGATTGCGCCGTGGCGAAGGCGTCCTCGTTGGTCACCTGGATGATCTCATCGATGATCGAAACATTGAGGTTCCCCGGGATGAATCCGGCACCGATTCCCTGAATCATGTGCGGACCCGGCTGACCGCCAGAAATCACCGGGCTGGCCGTGGGCTCCACGGCGAAGACTTTCAGATCGGTGCGCGTTTTCAGAACCTCGGAAACTCCGGTGATCGTGCCACCGGTGCCGACACCGGCGACGAAGGCATCGATCCGGCCATCGGTATCCCGCCAGATTTCCTCGGCCGTGGTCTCGCGGTGGACCTGGGGGTTCGCCGGATTGTCGAACTGTCCCGGACCGAAGGACCCCGGGTTTTCCTCGATGAGCTGCTTGGCCTTGGCGATCGCTCCACCCATCCCACGGGCACGCGGGGTGAGGACGATTTCCGCACCCAACAGGCGGAGCAGCACGCGACGCTCGATCGACATGCTCTCCGGCATGGTCAGGATGCAACGGTAGCCCTTCGCCCGGGCCACGAAGGCCAGAGCGATGCCGGTGTTGCCGGATGTCGGCTCGATGATCAGGCCGCCGGGCTTGAGGGTGCCGTCCTTTTCGGCCGCTTCGATCATCGCTTTGCCGATCCGGTCCTTCACGCTGAAGAGCGGATTGCGGAACTCCGCTTTCAGGAGGATTTCGGCCCCCAAGTCCTTGGTGATGTGGTTCAGGCGCACCAAGGGGGTGTTGCCGATCGTCGCGACGAGAGATTCGGAAATTGCCATAATAGTAAGTTTGGTGGGTTAGTAAGGTATCGACCCTTGGGCCGCTGGCCGATACTGTCCTCTCCCCGTCGCTGCCGTCAAGAAGAGCCTTGACGCCCCGTTTCCAGCCTCCCGGTTACCGTTCGGTGGCGAAGGGATTGGCCGTCTGGCGGGTGTTGACCTCCCGTGGCATCCATTTCCAGGGATCGACGCCCTTCTCGCCAAAGACCGCCATGCCAACGACGCCCACATTGCGGGCATCGCCATGGCGCTGGTTGGCGTAGGAGGCGCCCACGCTGGAAAACTCGAAACGGGCTACGCTGTCCCATCCGGTTCTCCAACCTTTCACTTCGAGGGTTTCTCCGGGAGCGATCACATAACCACGCTTGGCAAAGGACGCGGACTTGCCATCGATCACATCGAGCCCATCGACACTCAAGACCACCTCGACCCGGCTGCGGCAGCGGTTCTTGATCCACAGCGAATAGGCTGCGCCAGCCCGACCCTCGACGAATCGTTTCCCGCCCGACTCATGCACCGGAAGGAAACCCATCCCGCCCTTGATACCCCATTCGACGAGCCCGCCCGCCGCCTGTTCCACCTCTTCGCCGCGGTAACGGTATCCCGTCATTGCCTTGATGCCTTCCTTGTCGTTGTAAAAGACCATGGAAGTCCCCGCTGGCGAGTTCGATGCCCTGACAAAGCTTTGCTGCTGCCACTCGTCCCGGATCCGTTTGCCAAAACCCGTCGCCAAGCCCGGCCTCTCCTCGGCAGGACGCGCTTCTTCCCTTCGGTTCTCCGCACTCCGCGCCTCTCCGTAAGTTGTCTTCGGCGCCATGCTCGGCGACAAAGCCCCTCCCGGCCCGGCGCAACCCGTCAGCCACAGGGAAAAAAGCCCGCCCAGCGAAATCCACCCCGCCCCCGCCCACTTCCGGCAGAGGCCCGACAGCCATGGTTTGATGTTCATGATGCTGGAAAAACAGCATTTCAAAAGCGGGGCGTCAACGGTAAAGTGCGGTTTTTCCAGCATTTTATTTGCGGTTTTTCCAGCACTCGATAGAATCCCCTCATGAGCGACGCGAAATCGACCGCCCTTGCCCGCCGTGAGCGCGAGGTCATGGACATTCTTTATCGGCTGGGGGAAGCCGGGGCGCAGGAAATTCTCGATGAAATGGCGGACCCACCGACCTACTCGGCCGTTCGGGCCTTGTTGACGACCATGGTAGAGAAAAACCTGATTCGCCATCGCAAGGAATCGCGTCGCTATCTCTACCGACCTGCAGTTTCTGAAAAAAGTGCCAAGCGGTCGGCGCTGAAGAACTTGCTGGCGACGTTTTTCGAAGGTCGGCCGGAGAAGCTGGTCGCCTCCCTGTTGGACCCCGGAGACCAGAAGCTCAGCCGCGAGGAAATTGCCAAAATCCGGGAACTCATCGATCAGCAGAAAGAGCCATGATTGCCACCGCCCTTCTCTTTTCCCTTTTTGCCAGTGGCCTCGTCGCTCTCGCAGGTCGACGCGAACCCCGCCTCGCCGCAGGAGCCATGCTCGCGCTCCTGCTCATTCCCATGCTGCAGTTCCTGCCGAAATGGGAGGTTCTGCCACTTCAGGGAAAGGACATGACATCGACCTTCCCCTGGGGCCGGCTATGGCTCGGAGTCTCCGCCCTTCTCACTCTCCGACTGCCCCTGGCAGCCCTCACACTCCATCGCTGGAGAAGGCAGGGACAGGTCGCCGGGAGCATCGCGGTTTCGAAAGAGCGCAACGCGGAAATCATCCTTTCGCCATGGGTTTCCGGTCCTATGGCGGCGGGGATTTTCCGACCTGTGATTTTCGTCCCAAGCTGCTGGCCATCCTGGTCGGAGGAAACCCGCAGGATTGTCCTGACTCATGAACTCGCCCACCTCCGTCGCCGCGATCCGCTGTGGCTGGTTCTGGGGCAATTGGCCTGCGCGCTTCATTGGTTCAATCCCCTCGTCTGGTGGCTGGCCCGGCGCCAGCGGATCGATGCCGAGTTTGCCTGCGATGCCTCCGTGGTGGAATCCGGCATCCCTGCGAAACGCTACGCCTCCCTCCTCTGCGACCTCGCCGCCGGTGGCACCCCGCCCGCCACGGCGGTGGCCATGGCTCAGGAAAGCCTGCTGCGCGGCCGCGTGAAACATCTCTTCCAGCCCGCCCACGTCTGCCCGCCCCTGGCCACCGCCCTCTTGCTCGGCAGCCTCATCGCTGCCGCCGTGGCCTTGTCGATCATCGGCACCCGGAGCCCGGAGGTTCCGGTGCCGATCCAGGAAATCCAGCTCCGTCTTTCGGCCGATCCCTTCCCTGGCAATTGAGCCGCTTTTCCTTTCCGGTGGAGGATTGCATCTCCCGCAAGCGGGTGCAGGATGGCGGCCCTGACACCCGCCATGACTGCCCCTCTCCGCCCGGTCCGCGTCCTCTTCGTCTGCATGGGCAACATCTGCCGCTCGCCTGCGGCTGAGATTGTTTTCGCAAAAATCATCGAGAGCCACGACGCTGCCGGATGGTGCCAATGCGACTCCGCCGGGACCATCGGTTACCACGCCGGAAGCCCGCCGGACCCCCGGATGGCGGCCACACTTGCCGCCCGAGGCTACCGGATTTTTGGCAAGTCCCGAAAAGTCCAGCCGCAGGACCTGGCGGAGTTTGATCACATCCTCGTGGCCGATGAGGAAAATCTCCAGGACCTCATCGAGCTGGATGCCAGTGGGGCCTACAGGGACAAAATCCGCCTTCTCACCGATCACTGCGTCCACCATCAGGCAAGCCATGTCCCGGACCCCTACTACGGCGGTCAGGCTGGATTCGAGCGCGTGGCCGACCTCGTGGAAGACGCCTGCCAAGGGCTTTTCGATCAGCTCAAATCCGGGCGCGGAGAACTCCAGGGCTGACGGGAAAATCACCAGTTGGCGACATCGTCCGCTCCGCCATACCCCTTCGATTTGACCCCGTCCTTGCCGTAGGACCAAACCACGTAAGCCTGCTCGCGGGGTTTCTTGTCGGTGTATTCGGCCAAGCCCCAGGTCATCAGGCGCTTGTCGTTTTTCCCGCCAGCATCCTTGGTGCGGAAAGGTGGCGTGTTGACCGCAAACATGATTTCCCGGCCCCAGGGATCGTAAAGCTTGCCGTCCTCGCGGCCGACGCCGTTCTTCTTGTCGTCCACGATCCGCGGCTCGGCATACACATTGCCTTTGGGATTCATGTCGATCCCCGCGAAAATTTCACCCGTCGCCGTTTTGAACTCCTCGTCGGAACCCATCAGTGCCCCCATCAGGGAGGCATTCGAATACAAACCACCGGGATCCCCGTAAATCGTGTCCCAGCCAGTGTCCCGTTTCGACTTCGGAACCGGAGGACGGCGGTAATCCACCGTGAACGCCTCGATCCCCACCGAGATATCCCGCATCTGCGCCAAGGCAGTGGTCCTCTGGGCTTTCATCACCGCCTTGGAGCCCACTACAAAGGCAATGACAGCGAGCACGGCGATGATGACGATGGACACCATCAGCTCGATCAGGGTGAAGCCGGACGGGCGACTGCGGGTGATTTTCATGGGTTCTCGGTTGGGTTCGAGGAGTCGGACAGGATAAGGTTAGCTTGGGTCAGGTCAAAAATCCAGCGGGGGAATTCCCCCTATCGACTCCATGATAGGCGGATGGCTGCCGCCCCCCCTGCGTTTACCGCAGACGAGGAATTTCGGAAATCTTCGAAATTTTTCCAAGAAATCCTCCCCTCCCCTCGTTTCAGCCCCCGAATCCGGGATTTTTCGGCTGGTCAACTGAGACCTCCGGCCTAGATTCGTTGAAAGTCCGAGCGATCAAAAACAACTCCCATGAGCCTTCACGCGCAACTCAGCCCCGAAGCCCAAGCCCGCCTCCAGGCCCAAAGACGGAATTCGACGATCTCTTCGATCGTGATTTCGCTTCTGTCACTCGTCCTCGTTGGCCTCATTCTGGCCTTCGTCTTCCTTGAGCCCATCCTCAAGGAAACTCCGGTGATCGTCAGCTACGCGTCCAATGTGACCAATGAGGACAAGATCGAGGCCAAGAAGATGACCAACAGCGTCGAGCGCAAGCCTTCCGCACCTTCTTCGTCCATGGCCAAGGTCATCGCGGCCAATACCACCTCCCCCACGGCCGTTCCGGTTCCTGAAGTCGATGTCCCCGAGCCTTCCACGGATTTCGGTGACGGCGATGACTTCGGCGATGGCTGGGGCAACGGCGGGGATGGCGGCGGTGGTGGTGGCTTCGGCAACATCCCCGCGACCATGCAAAAGCGCTGCTCGCCGGAAGATCGCATGCAACGCCTGCTCGAAAGCGGTGGCACCGAGAAGTGCGAGGAAGCCGTGGTCAAAGGTCTCGACTGGCTCCAGAAAACCCAGGCCCCCGATGGTTCCTGGGGTCCCGGACAACGCGGTGCCATGACCGGTCTCGCGCTCCTCTGCTACCTCGGTCACTGCGAAACTCCCCTCTCCGAGAAATACGGTGAAACCGTCCTCAAGGCCATCACCTATCTCGTCGGCATCGGCATGAAACAGGAAGGTCGCCTTACCACCACCGGTGAGCCGAATCCCCAGCCCTACGAGCACGCCATCGCCACCTACGCCCTCGGCGAAGCCGCCACTTTCTGCAAGCAGCTCGGCATCAATGTCCCCAACTTGATAGACGTGACCCAGAAGGCTGGCCAATACATCATCGACAAACAGCACGTCGAATCCGGCGGCTGGGACTACGGTTACGCTTCGGAAAGCGCCCGCGGTGGTGACCTCTCCGTGACCGCCTGGCAGATCCAAGCGCTCAAGGCTTGCAAGCACACCGGTCTGGACTTCCGCAACATGCAGAAGGCCATCCGCAAGGCTCTCGAATACGTCGAAAACTGCCAAGGTCGCGACGGTGGCTTCGGTTACACCCCAACCAGTGGCACCCACGCCCCGAACGGCTACCACACCCTCACCGGTGCCGGCATGCTCTCCTTCCAGATGTGGGAGAAACCCTCCGCCGCTCCGGTCCGCCAAGGCGAGCGCTACATCCTCAAGAAGTCGAAATTCAAATACGACACGGCCGATGCCGACCTCTACGGCCACTATTACGAGGCCCAGGCGATGATCGCCCGCGGCGGTGCCGGCTGGAAGCAGTACAACGACATGTTCCGCGACGAACTCCTCGGCGGCCAAAACGCCGATGGCTCCTGGAAACCTCCAGGCGGTGGGCAGAAGCTCAATGCCGTCGGTGCGGCTTTCGAGTCGAACACCACCTACCGCACCTGCCTCGCCATCCTGATGCTGGAAACCTACTACCGTTTCCTTCCTGCCACGGGTGCCGGGATCAAGTGATCCGCTTCGTCCTCATCTCCTGATCTTTCACGGCGGCTCCCCAAGGGGCCGCCGTTTTGCTTTCCCGGGCGACGACACGATTTTCCCTCGCCTTCCCGCTCCATCCCGCCTACTCCGCCCCCGACATGAGCGCCAGCCAACTCGACCAACTCAAGCAGTTCACCACCGTTGTTGCCGATACCGGGGACTTCGAATCCATGAAGGCCTACAAGCCTCAGGACGCCACCACCAATCCCTCGCTCATCCTCCAGGCCGCCGCGAAAGAGGAATACCGCCCGCTCGTCCAGCAGGCTGTCGATGAAACCAAAGCCAAAGGCCTTCAAGGCGACGCGCTCGTTGAAGCCATCATCGACCGCATCCTCATCCTTTTCGGTCTCGAAATCCTCAAAATCGTCCCCGGCCGGGTCTCGACCGAGGTGGACGCCCGACTTTCCTTCGATACCGAAGGCACCATCGCCAAGGCCCATCAGTTGATCGATGCCTACGCCGCCGAAGGCATCTCCCGCGAGCGCATCCTCATCAAGATCGCCTCCACCTGGGAGGGCATCAAGGCCGCCGAGCAGCTTGAGAAAGAAGGCATCCGCTGCAATCTCACCCTCCTTTTCTCCTTCGCCCAGGCCGTCGCCTGCGCCGAAGCGGGAGTCCAGTTGATCTCGCCCTTCGTCGGCCGCATCCTCGATTGGTACAAGGCTTCCACCGGCAAAGATTACCAAGGCGAGGAAGATCCCGGCGTGCAATCGGTCCGCGCGATCTACGCCTACTACAAGAAGTTCGGTTACAAGACCGAAGTCATGGGCGCCTCCTTCCGCAATACCAGCGAGATCCTCTGCCTTGCCGGCTGCGACCTGCTCACCATCAGCCCCGGATTGCTCCAGCAGCTTCAGGACTCCACCGAACCGGTCACCCGCTACCTTTCTCCGGAAAGCGCCGCCGCCGCCGATTTCGAGAAGGTCAGCTTCGATGAGAAGTCCTTCCGCTTCGCCCTGAACGAAGACGCCATGGCCACGGAAAAAACCGCCCAAGGCATCCGCGCTTTCTCGGCGGACATCGTCAAGCTCGAGGCCTTGGTGAAATCCCTTCTCTGAGGCCGGATCGGCCCGCTCTGCCCGGCCGCCGCCTCACCCGCGGCGGCTTTTTGCGTTTCAAGACCTCCGGATTTCCCTCAGACTCCCGTCATGCGAGTTTTCCTTCTCTTCCTGCTGATCTGCCTCGCCGGCCTCACCACCGCTCACGCCGGCGGCAAACGGGACCAAATGGCAGGCATCGCCTTCCACCTGGAAACCGAACCCGGCGAAAACCCGAAGATGGTTTTCAACCAATTCGTCGCCGGTCAGCAAAGGGTCTTCCGACGCACCCCCGAGGTCTCGGCCAAGGACATCGCCGCCTTCAAACCCTTCCCCTCCGAAGACGGCGAAGGCTTTGGCCTGCTGCTCCAACTCAAGGCCGGTGCCGTCAACCGCATCGCCGGCGTCACCGCCGCCAACAACGGCCGCTGGCTCATCGCCCGCGTCAATGGCAGGATCGTCGATGGCGTGGTTATCGACAAACAGATCACCGATGGCCAGTTGGTGATCTGGAAAGGCGTCGCCCCATCCGAAATCAAGGCGCTCGACAAAATTCTGCCCCGCATCGGCGAAAAGAAACCGCGCGGCTGAGCGTCACCCCCATCGCCCAACACCCACCTCATTTCGATTTTGAGACTTCCCACCCTCATCCTCGCTCTCGCCTCGCTGGCCCGGCTCGGTGCCGCCACACCCGCCTATCAGTTGCCCACGGAAAACCACCACCTCCTCACCGGTGAGCCCGAAAAGTTCTACATGTATGTCGACCGGACCTTCGAAGGCAAAACCACCCAACCCTGGGAAGGCGGCGCCTGGGGGCTCGTCCGCACTCCCGTCCGCGTCGGGGAATCGATCCAATACCTGCGCTTCCACGAAGGCATCGATATCTCCCCGGTGAAACGGGACAAGGCCGGCAACCCGCTCGACCTCGTGATGTCGATTGCCGAGGGCACCGTGGTCCACGTTTCCGATGTCCCCGGACGCTCGAATTACGGCCGCTACATCGTCGTCGCCCACCCGGTCGATGCCGCCGAATCGATGGTTTTCAGCCTCTACGCCCACCTTGCGAAATGCACCGTGCAACCGGGCGACAAGGTCCGCAAAGGCGGCGTGATCGGCCAGATGGGCTACACCGGAGTCGGCATCACCCGTGTCCGTGCCCACGTCCACCTGGAGCTGGCACTGATGATGAGTTCCCGCTTCGATGGCTGGTTCCGCCGTCACGCCGGTGGGGCAAATTACCATGGCCTCTACAATGGCATGAATCTCATCGGCATGGACGTGGCATCCTTCTATCTCGCCCAGCAGAAGAACCCGGCCCTCACCGTGCCCGAGTTCGTGCGCTCGCAACCGGCCTATTTCAAGGTCACCGTCCCGCGTGAGGGCGCGCTCGATTTCGCCACCCGCCACCCCTGGCTCGCCTACGGCGATCTTTCCGTCCCTAGCCCCTCCTGGGAAATCGCCTTCACAGCCACCGGCTTGCCAACCGGCATCGCCGTGAGTCAGCGGAAAGTGGAAGCACCCATCGTTTCCGCGGTGAAAAGCTCCACCGTCTCCCACCGCTATCCCACCCGCGGCTTGCTTTCGGGCGAGGGAAATTCCGCCACCCTTTCGAATGCCGGTCGCAGCTTCGTCGCGCTGGTCACCGGCGATTTCCCCGAGCCTTGAGCAGCCTCAAGGCCTGAGGATCACTGCTCGGCCGACTTCCCGCTTGGCACCAGCCCACGCCCCATGTGGACTCCGCCCATGGACCACACCCTCGCCCGCCTCGAATCCCTCGGCCACCAACTCCCCGAAGTCCCCACACCCGTCGCCGCCTACGTCAACTGCGTGCGCACCGGCAATCTCCTTTTCCTCTCCGGCGGACTGCCCATCGACGGCGATCGGAAAGTCATCGGCAAGGTCCCCAGCGCTATCAGCCCGGAGGAAGCCGCCATCGGCGCGCGCATGATCATGCTCAACCGC
This sequence comes from Akkermansiaceae bacterium, assembly GCA_025457665.1. Classification (GTDB taxonomy): domain Bacteria; phylum Verrucomicrobiota; class Verrucomicrobiia; order Verrucomicrobiales; family Akkermansiaceae; genus Haloferula. The sequence goes on from JALOTY010000084.1 coordinate 11,106, forward strand.
CTCGCCGTGATCCGCAATCAGATCGGCTCGCTCGACAAGGTCAGCCGCATCGTCGCCATCAATGGCTTCGTCAATTCCGAGCCCGACTTCACCGACCACCCCCAGGTGATCAATGGCGCTTCCGAGTTCCTGCTCGAAGTCTTCGGCGATCGCGGCAAGCACTCCCGCACCGCCCTCGGTGCCGCCGCCCTGCCCCTCAATGTCGCCGTGGAAATCAACATGATCGTCGAAGTCAGCGATTGATCCCTTCCGCCCCGCGGCGTCACGACCGATGATTCTCGACGCCCACAACCACCTCCACCAAGTCCCGGATCCCGCCGCCGCCATCGCCTTGATGCGCCGCAGCGGCATCCTGGGCTGCGTGGTCAATGGCACTTCGGAAAACGACTGGCCACAAGTCGCCGCACTCGCCCGCAGCCACCCGGACTTCGTCCTGCCCTCCTTCGGTCTCCATCCTTGGTACGCCCATCATCGTACTTCCGGCTGGTTCGATTCGCTGCGCCGTCACCTCGACCTCTTTCCTCACGCCGTCATCGGCGAATGCGGGCTGGACCGCTGGGTTGCCGAACCGGCTCTGGAAACCCAAAGAGCCGTTTTCCTGCCTCAACTCCGGCTCGCACGCGAACGCTCGCTCCCCCTCACCCTCCACGTGCTCAAGGCCTGGGACGCCTTGTTTTCCGCCTTCGAGGAAGAGCCCCCTCCCGCCACCGGATTCCTCCTCCACTCCTTCGGCGGCAGCGCCGAAACCGCCGCCCGCGCCGCCCGCCTGGGCGCAAGGTTCTCCTTTTCAGGCTACTTCCTCCATGCCAGAAAAGCCTCGCTCATCCCCGTTTTTCAGGGGCTGCCCAGAGACCGCATCATGCTCGAAACCGATGCCCCCGCGATGACGCCCCCACCGGAATTCATCACCCACCCCATGGAGGACGCCGCCAATCACCCCGCCAATCTTCCTTCCATCGCCCGCGGTTTCGCTGGCGCGATGGGCATCGATTTTCACGAGCTTCTCCGCGATTGCCTGCAAAACGCCCGCGCCTTCTTCGATCCCACCCACCAAGTATTCCCCTCATGAGAAAGCCCGCCAAAAAACTCCCGGTCAATGCCGATGGAGTCGTCCTCCTCTCCGGAGGCAATCCACAAATCGCCAAAGGCGATGGCGACGCTCCCGTGCAAGCTTACATCGCCGCCATGCCGGAATGGAAGAAACGGGTCGGCATCGAACTCGATGCCCTGATCTCCACCGCCTACCCCGACATCGAAAAAGCCGTGCGCTGGAACTCCCCTTTCTATGGCATGCCCGGCAAGGGCTGGATGTTCACCTATCATGTGCTCACGCGCTATGTGAGAGTCACCTTCCTCCAGGGCATCCATCTCGATCCCCTCCCGCCCGGCGGCACCCCACGCAGTGGCGAGGGACGTTGGATCGATATCCATGAAACGGATGAGATCGATCACGCCCAGTTCCTTTCATGGCTTGCCCAAGCCTCGAAGCTTCCCGGCTGGAAACCTTGAAGGACGGCATCTCGCCAAGCCGCATCCACCGAGGATCAGGCCCCATCGCCCGGGCTCCAATCGCCGGGCAAACAGAGGCGGATGCCCTCGTCATGGATCACAATCTTCCGCTCGCGGAAGAGGGCGCCGATGGCCTGCTTGAAAGCCTTCTTGCTGACCCCGAGTTCGCGATGGATCCGCGCCGCATCGCTGTTGTCATGGAGATCCCATGCACCTCCGCGGGCCTGCAATTCATCGAGGATCACCTCGCTCAAGTTCCCCGTCCGCTGCTTGCGCCGGGGATAGAGGGAGACATCGATTTTGCCGTCCGGCCTCAGCTCCTTGATCCAGCCCTTGCAGCGCTCACCCGGCCTCAGCGTGCGGAAGACTTCATTGCCGAAAATCAAACCGCTGTGGCTGTCATTCACCACCACTTTCCAGCCCAGCTCGGTGCGACCGTAAACTAACAGATCCACCTCATCCCCTGCCACCGCTGCCAGACGATCCTTGGAAAAATAGCGCCCCAATCTCTGGCTGGCGATGATGCGTCCGCTCTCTTCATCCACTTCCACACGCACGACGACAACATGGCCCACCCTCGGGTTCGTCTTTTGTTCGCCGAAGGGCAGCAGCAAGTCCTTCGCCAGCCCCCAGTCAAGAAAGGCCCCCACACCTGTCACCGCCACCACTTTCAGAGGCGCGAAACTTCCCGGCAGGGCTTTGGGCAGTCGGGTCGTCGCCACCGGTCGGTCATCGGAATCCGTGGAAAGAAACACCCTCACCCGCCCACCCACTTCCCACTCCGCAGGCATTTCCGCCCGTGGCAACAGGACTTCCCCCAGCGGTCCTTCGGAATCGAGCGAGAGCCCGAATTTCCGCTCCCTGAGCACCTTCAGCTCCGCGATTTGTCCCAGTTCAGCCATGATCAGATTCCGTTCCAGGCCACTTCGATCTCCTGCAATTGCCCGCCACGGTCGTGATAGCGCAGCCGACCGTGCTCCACGGCATACTCGTGCACGCACTTGGTCACTTTGACATCGAAGGCGCAGTATTCGGCGATCTTCATCAAGGGTTCGGGGTCACCGGATTTCTTGTATTCCTGCCACCATCTCAAGGCATCCAGACCATCGGCCGTCTTTCCCATGCCCAGCGAACCCTCCGCCACCGCATCCAGCTTCAAGCGGAAACCCAGGATGTCCTGCACCGCCAGCATCATGTCGAGATTCACCGTCTGGTTCGGCAGATCGTAGATCGTGTAGCCCTGAAGCACCGGATAGTCGAACTCCACATGGTTCCAGCCCACCACCAGATCCGCCTTCACCAACTCCTCCACCAACTCGCTCACTTCCTTTTCCCCGTAAATCCGATACCCCCCACGCGCCGTGCTGTAAGTCACCCCCACGGACATGCCCATCTTGTCCTTATGGGCAGAGCCTCCCACGTCATTGAAGCTCCGCTGGGTCTCAAGGTCGAAGTAAACGATGTTCTTGCCGGACACGCCCCCACCCTATCGGCCCCACCGACGCTTCCAAGCGTCAATTGCCCGCAAAAATCCCACGCTGCCGACCTATCAACGCGCTGTTAGCGCTCAATGATCTTTCATCCATCGCCCTTGCTCCCGGCCAGATCTCCCAACTCGCCCCGGCGCTCCAAGATTCCTTGGATTTTCCCATCCCCATGCGGCCCGGGCTCTGCTAGGACCCCTCCGTTCGCAAATGCTCCGCCACCCCACTTCCTTCCAGATCCGCACTTTGTGGAATGCCGCTACGGCTATCGCCATCTCGGTGATCGTCGTTTTCCTCGCCGTCTTCATCTGGATGACGGGCAAGGTCCTTGGCTTCCTTCAGCCCGTGGTGGTCCCGCTCGCCGTCGCCGGCATCATCGCCTACCTGCTGGACCCCGTCGTCCGCTGGTTCCAGAAACGCGGCCTGAGCCGCTTGCGCGCGGTGATCGCCACCTTCGGCTCCTTCCTCGCCGCCTTCCTCATCCTGCTGGCCATCACCATTCCCATGGTGGGAAACCAGATCAATGCCTTCAAATCCAACGCCCCCACCGAACTCACCACCTCCAACGAGTCTTCGTCCGCCGCGCCGGGGAAACCCTTCGATGCCCGCATCGTGGATTCCCTCGTCAAGGCCCGCACCGATTACCCGTGGACACGGCCAGTGATCGATAGCCTCCTCTCCCCGCCCATCCCGGAAAATGCCACGGCTGCCTCCCGCAGTGAGGGCCGGGCGGACATCTCGGATCGGCTCGATGCCTACGCGGAAGAACTCCGCAAATCGAGCGAAGCCCGCACCGAAAGGGCCCGCGAGACGCCACCGCTTCCGGCCGATCACGGCATCCGCCTCGCCGACACCACCCTCTGGGTTCAAGCCCGTGGCTTGGGCGACAATGCCTTGGGCTGGATCAAGGGCGGCACTTCGAAACTCCTCGGTTTCCTCGGACTCGTCATCGGCTTCGCCATGGTGCCGATCTACCTTTACTACTTCCTGAAGGACGGCGCCGCCATCCGCGAGCATTGGCACGAATACGTTCCGCTCAAAGCCTCACGCTTCAAAACCGAACTGGTCGAAACCCTCACCGAGATCAACCGCTACATGATCTCCTTCTTTCGCGGCCAAGTGCTTGTGGCATTCATCGATGGCCTGCTCATCGGCATCGGTCTTTCCATCCTCGGTCTGCCGCTCGGCATCCTCTTTGGGATCATGATGGCCATCGTCGGCATCATCCCCTTCGTCGGCAACATCATCACCCTCATCCCGGCCTGTCTCATGGCCTGGTTTCATTATTCCGATCCCGCTCACCAGGGTTGGCTGGGTTCCAGCCCCTGGGCCTATGTCGCGGCGGTTTGCGCGATCTTCTTCATTGCCCAGCAGATCAACTCGCTGGTCACCGCCCCGAAAATCGTCGGCGACTCCGTGGGCCTCCACCCCATGACGGTCATCTTCTCGATGATCTTCTGGTCCCTGATCCTGGGCGGCTTCGTCGGTGCCCTCCTCGCCGTCCCCCTCACCGCCTCCATCAAGGTCCTTTTCTACCGCTACATCTGGGAAAAGAAAATCCGCGACCGCGAAAACTCGCCCCCGCCCCCCGAAGATCCGGAAGAACCGGAAGCCCCCGAACCCAGCCCCGCGTAGCCAAAGGACTAAGGAACAGCCGGGAAAAGACGCAAGACTTCAAGACGCAAGACACAAGACCGGAGAAACAGCCAATGCTTCGCGCCAGGCACTCTCTGATTTCAGCTTTTCCGTGTTTTCGGTGGGTTCCGTGGTTCCCTCTTCAGTAGCGAGAAGCGGGTAGCAAGGAGCAAGGAGCAGCCATGGCTCGGCGCGAAGCCCCTCTCTGTTTCAGCATTTCAGTGTTTCAGCTTTTCAGCATTTCAGTTTTTCGTCCCTTTTGATCATTTCGTTGTTCCTCCCTTCTCCCCTCTTCCCCGTGATGAATTCGGGCTTGGAATGCCTGGGGATTTTGGCTTGAAGGCGGCCTGTGAAAGCCCAGTTCACCGCCATTTTCCTTGCTCTTGCCGCGCCGTGCCATTCGCAGATTTTCGCGGATGTCGCCGTTTCTCAGGGGACGAATTCATTGGGCACCTTCCGGATCTTGCTGGCTCACGATAAAGCCCCGCGGACTTGCGCGAATTTTATCGGCCTCGCCACCGGCCAGCGACCCTGGATCCGCGAGGGCTCGTTCCGACTTGTCGAAAACACGCCGTTTTACAACGGCCGCATTTTCCATCGGCTCATCCACAATTTCATGATCCAAGGCGGATCCTCGGACGGCGTGGGCTCCGCGGGATCCGGCTATGTGATTCAGGACGAATTCCATCCCGACCTCCGCCACTCCGGCCGCTACATGGTCTCCATGGCGAAAACCAACGTGCCCGGGACCGGCAATTCGCAGTTCTTTATCACCCTGCAGGCAGCCTCCCACCTCGATGACAAACACTCGGTCTTCGGCGAGGTCATCGCCGGGCGTGGGATCATCGATTCCTTCGCCAACGCCACGCTCTTTCCCACAAACTCCTCGGACCGCCCGCTGAGCGAGATCCGCATCGATTCCGTGACGATCAGCGGCCCCTCGCTGGCCAGCTTCGATATCCATGACCCCGCGCTGGAACTGCCGCGCTTCGAGTCCGTGCGCTGCCTCCCGAGCCGAAACACCGGAGCAGGCAGCTTCGCGATTACCTTCGATCGCGCGGCCCAGCGGGATTACCTTTATGCCTATTCCTTCGACCTCTCAGCATGGACGCCTTTCCGGCACATCCTGAGCCTTGAGCCGGAAAGCGATTACATTTTCGATCTCACGGGCGTCACCTTTGATCGTTTTTTCACCAGCCTCCAGGCTATCGATTACTCCTTTTTGATCAACCCTACCCCGGCGAGCATTCCTGCCGGAGCGTCCCTGCGCTTCACGACCCGCAGCGGGGAGATTCTGACCTTGGTGCCAAATGGTTCGGGCGGAGGAACCTGGAGTTACAGCCTGGGCGGGAGTGGAACGGTATCAAGCTTGTCGATTTCCGATGTGGCCCCGGCGGCCGGGGACTTCGCCACGACGAACAACCAAGCGCATCTCATCCCGCTGATGGAAATCCAGTTCATTCTCAATACTCCAGGGGGTCCGGCCAATCGCAGCCACCACTCGATGATTCTCGATTTCCGCACTGCCGATTCGGGCTGGAGCGATGGCTATGGGGCATCCATTCTCAACCCGAATAGTCCGGACCGAGTCAATTTCCTCCACGCCTTCCACATCACGACGCCCTGAGCCCGGGTTTGCAGAAGCGCCTCATGCTCTGGATGCCTTTTCGGTTTCCGGCTTCAAGCGGCACCCGACCTGAAAAAATAGGGGGCGGCCGCGGAACCCACCCGGGTCCACACGACCGCCCCCGTCCCTCTCCTGTCTAAGGAAATCTGTTAGGCATCCAACCTCAGCCCTTGCCGGCCACGTCGTCGGCCGCAGTGAGACGCATGCCCACGGGTTTCGAGACGCCGAATTCCTCCATCGTCACCCCATACATCACATCCGCGCGGCTCATGGTCCGCTTGGAGTGGGTCACAATGATGAACTGCGAGTTGTTGACGAAACGATCGAGCACTTTCACGAAGCGGCCGATGTTCGATTCATCGAGCGGGGCATCCAGCTCATCGAGCACGCAGAAGGGGCTGGGCTTGATCATGTAGATCGAGAACAGCAGCGCGACCGCAGTCATCGAGCGCTCACCACCGGAAAGAAGCGTGATGCTTTGAAGTTTCTTGCCCGGGGGCTTGGCGATGACCTCGATGCCGGACTCGAGCGGATCGCTCTCATCGACCAACTGGAGATCGGCCTTGCCTTGTTCGCCGAAGAGTTCCTTGAACATCTCGCGGAAGTTCGTTTTCACCTGGGCAAAGGTCTCGCTGAAGCGGCGCTGGGTCTCTTCGTTGATCTTCTCGATGACTTGCAGCAATTCTTCCTTCGAGTTCACAAGGTCCTCGTAGTTGCTCTTCACATCGTTGTGGCGTTCCTCGAGTTCGTCGTATTCCTCGATGGCATCGAGGTTGACCGGACCCATGGAATCCAGGCGGCGCTTGAGGTCGCCCACGCAGGCTTCGACAAATTCCCAATCCGGCTCGCCTTCCATCATCGGCGGCAGGACCACGTCATCGGCCGTGCCATCGACCACCGTCACGGCGGCTTCCTCCGGCTCCTCGCCTTCGGCACCTTCCTCGGAATACTCCATCACCGTCATCCGGCCGCGGCCGTTGTTCTTTTGGGAGGCGATGCAGCTCAGCAGCGCATGGGCATCCGGTTCGAAAGTGGCCAGCTCGACATTGTGGCGTTCGAGAATCGCATTGATGAGGTTTTCGAGGCGCAGCTCGATCTTCGTCAGGGCGACTTCCTCGCGACCCCGTTGTTCGGCAGCGCGGGCGTATCCCTTGCGGACTTCGCTGAGTTCGTGTTCGGCCACCTCGATCGCCTGAAGCAGCTCGTTGCGCTGGCCCATGCGTTCATTGATGTCCACCTGGAGGTCCTCGATCTCCGCGCGGTGCTGTTCGACATCCTCGGCCAGTGCGGCGTTTTCGCCGGTGGCGGACTCGATGCGCTGCATGAATGCGCCAATCTCGGTTTCCCGGCGGACGGCGATTTCCCGCAGCTCGGCAAGGCGGGCTTCCATCGGCTGTTGCTGGGCTTCATGCGCTTCCTTCGTCCGGCGTTCGACCGCCAGTGAAGTGCGCATTTCATTGAGCGATTCCGCCAGTTCCGCCTCTTCGCGGCGGGCGTCTTCGAGTTCGCTTTGCAGGCGGGATTGATCGGACTCGCAGGCGTGGAAACGATCGCGCGCGGCAGTGAGTTCCGCCTCCATCGCGCTGCGGCCTTCCTGCGTGGCCATTTCCCGCTGCTCCAAATCACCGCGTTCCCAGCGGACGTTTTCCAGCTTGGTGCCGGCAGTTTCCACCTCGCGCACGGCGAGGGAACGCTGGCCTTCCAGGGTGGAAAGCTCGACCTTGTGGCGCTGCACACGGTCACGGGCGACTTCCATTTCCTCCTGCAAGCGGGACAGCTCGGCCTCGAGGTGTTCGACCCGGTGCTTCGCCTGCTCCTCGGCCTCGATCAGGGCGGCGACCTCGGCTTCCAGCTCGCGGACTTCGTTCTGGCGTTGGAGCACGGAGACCGATCCATCGCCCGCGATGCCACCGGCGACGATGCCTTCCACGCCGATCCATTCGCCGGCCAGAGTCGCCATGGCCACTCCGGGGAGATCGCGCCGCAGGCGCAGACCAGTGGCGAGGTCCGGCACGATGAGCACGCGGTCGAGGAGTCGCTCGACCACACTGCGCACCCGCTCATGGACCTTCACCTTGTCCAAGGCCCAGGCCACGGCACCCACAGGCACGGCTTCCATCTGGGTCCCGCCGGAAACCTCCACAAACTCCTGCGGCAGCACCTTGGCCTGACCGAGCTTTTTCTCGGTGAGGGTGGCGATGACGGTCTCCGCCAGAGCGGAGTCTTCGACGAGGACCGCCTGCAAATGCCCGCCCATGGCGGTTTCCACGGCACGGGCGCAGTCGCCATCGGCATCGATGAACGAGGCAAGCACCCCATGGATGCCGGGGGTAAACTTCTCCGGTTCGCCCAAGCCTTCGAGGACTTTGCGGGTGCCTTGTTCGAAGCCTTCGCCACTGGCGACCAACTGGCGCAGCACATCGAGGCGGGAGGACTTTTGAGCAAGAGCCTTGTGGGCCTCGGCCGCGGCCGTGCGGGCGGCATCGAGATCGCCGCGGGCATGCTGGAAATGGCGCTCGGCGCTTTCCTTTGCTTCATCCAGATCCACCGTGCGGCGGCCATGCTCTTCGAGAAGGGCGAGGATCTCATCGCGCTGGGCGATCAGCTCCTCCATTTCATGCTGGAGGCGGAGTTCCTCATCGGCGAGTTGGCGGGCGCGCTCACGGCTGGTTTCCATCTGCGCCAGCGAGCTTTCGATCTTCGCCTGCATCGCGGCGATGATGGTTTGCGTGCGGTTTGCCTCGGCACGGGACTCGCGTTGGGCGGCCTCGATCGATTCCCTCCTGGCGCGGGCGGCCGAGGTGGTTTCCTCGTGCGTGGCCAGCGTGATTTCCATCTCCGCGATGCGCCGGACGAGGGCTTCGAGGGCTTCGTTGGCAGCGATGAAATCGAATTCCTGCTGGGCGAGCTTTTCGCGGGCGGCATCGATTTCCGATTTGTTCTGCTCGATGCGCGTCTCCAGCTCCGCGCGGCGTTCCATGTTGAAGGCGATCCGGCCTTCGGCGCTGGTCAGGGCATTGCGATGCTCATTGAGTTCCTGGCGGAGTTCGGCGAGACGGCCTTCGAAACTGCGGGCGGCCTCCCGGCATTCGGCCACGGCCTCTTCCTTCGGCTGCATCTTGCGCTCGAGGTCGCTTTCGGTGGCTTCGAGCGAACGGATCGAAGTCCGCAATTCCGCGGCTTCGGCGTTCATTTCGATGAACTTCTTGTGGCCCAGATGGGTATCGAGCACCCGGACATCGGTGGCCAGTGTCTGATAGCGGCGGGCCTTGGCGACCTGGCGTTTCAGCGAATTCATCCGCCTTTCCTGCTCGGCAAGCACGTCGCTCACGCGGAGAAGGTTGGCCTCGGTGTATTCCAGTTTGCGCAACGCGTCCTTTTTCTCGCGCTTGTATTTTGTGATGCCCGCGGCTTCTTCGAACACCGCACGGCGCTCTTCGGGCTTCGAGGAAAGGATCTGATCGATCTGCCCCTGAGCCATGATCGAGTAGGCCGTGCGACCGATGCCGGTATCCATGAAAAGATCGTGGATGTCCTTGAGCCGGCAGAGCGTGTTGTTGATGCGATACTCCGATTTCCCATCGCGGAAAACCCGCCGGGTGATCGCCACTTCGTTGAAATCGACGCCGAGGATGCCTTCGCAATCGGCCATCGTCAGCGTCACCTCCGCCATGCCGAGCGGCTTGCGTTTCTCGGTGCCGTTGAAAATGACGTCCGCCATTTCCCCACCCCGCAGGGCCTTGGCCGAGGTTTCACCGAGGACCCAGCGGATGGCATCGACAACGTTCGACTTGCCGCAGCCATTCGGACCGACGATGCCGGTCACGCCCTGGTGGAACTCGAGATGCGTTTTCTCCGCGAACGACTTGAAGCCGTAGATATCGAGGGATTTGAGATACATCAGACAGGATGAGGGTTGGAGGTTCATGCACGGGAGGGAATCCGCGCAACCAAGAGCCTACCCCGGCACCCTGCGGAAAAAAGCACTCCTTGGGAAAACAACCAGATGTTGATGCCATTTTCCCATTTTACTACCACTTGTTGTGGTTGCCGGTATTTAAGTGAGCTGAAACATGTTGCATGCCCTGCCCTGCTGGAGGCGCGATCGGCATGGGGGATCACTGGCATTTTCAGGATTGGACAGCCCCCCTGCACCCGCTCCATGCTGCGCAAAGCCCTGCCATGCCCCGCTTCCTTGCTCCATCTGCCCTGCTTGGTGTCTTCGCCCTCGCTCTTGCTCCGCCCGCCCCGGCGGCGGAGGTGGTGGCGCGCTGCAAGAAGGACTTCGAGGCGATGAATTTCACCCTCTTCGCCAACCTTCCCGGCAAGCGGATTGCCTACTCGCCCGACAACGGCTTCGAGGAGCAGATCAAGGGCATCTTCCGTTGGTCGAAGGTGCCGGATGGCGAATACCGGATCATCGCCGACCCCGACTACGAAGACTGGTCGGCTCACTGGATCGGCGTTCAGACCGTGATCGTGAAAGATGGAGCCAAGGTGGAGACCGAATTCACGATCCCGGACGGCACGGTGATGTTCAGCGTGGATTTCTGGAAACTGCCGGAGCCCGCCCAAAAGGGCATGGACGACGAGAGGGTTTTCCGGGTCGACCGGCTGTTAGAAAAAGGTCAGGTGGACCCCTTTTTCCGCCAATGGCTGTGGGCGGAGAAAAAGGAGGGGCGTTGGGTCGGGGAGGTCGATTACCTCGATGCCGGGAGATATCGGATTTCGGCCTTCGGGGTGGATGAAGGCTTCGA